>CAZSXM010000010.1:0-111711 GCA_964610435.1 uncultured Pirellulales bacterium
AAAAAATGAACCCTGGAACCCAAATTATGCTTGATCCACAATACAGTCGCTACCAGGCTCAGTTGCCGGTTCTCAGTTGTCAGTTCTCAGTTGTCCGTTCCCGGTTTCCCGTCCGCGAGCGAAATTGAGGGAAGCGACGTCTTCCGCGTTCGGCGTCAGAGCACCACGACGACGGTATTGCTGGGCCGTCGGGCCGCTGTCGGCGGACGATGCGATAGGCGCTGGGCCGGCGTGGCGATGCGGGACTCACTCTTGGGAAGACAGGAGCGTAGATGCATAGAGGCGGGGTCCCTCCGGCCTGAACGCGTATCTCGCTTCTTCCCATCGACGTTCTCGGATGTGGTCGGTACAATGGCCTGCGATCTTGTGGACGATCCGATCTTGATGTGTCAGCCACGCGCGCGGTCTCTGTTCCGCAGGATGCGCGCGACCTGTGGCGGATTGACAGCTATATTGAGAAGAGGCGAGAGGAGACCGACGAAGGCAATGCGGATTCGCAGTCTGCACGACTGGGGTTTGACGTACACCGAGGCGCGTGAGATTCAGTTGCGGTTGGCCGGGCAGGTGCGGTTCGAGCGGCTGGAGAAGGAGCCGGAGATCGTCGCGGGGCTCGACTGTGCGTTCGGCGACAACGGCAAGCGCGTTCTTGCGGCTGTGGTGGTCCTTCGGTGGGTGGCAGCCTCAACGCCGAAGGCGTTGGGGATGGCGTCATTCGAACTGATCGAGGCAGCCGACGCCTCGATGGATGTCACGTTTCCCTACATTCCAGGGCTGCTGTCGTTTCGTGAGGCCCCGGCGTGTCTGGCGGCCGTCGAGAAGCTTGGAACCGAGCCCGACGTGTTTCTGGTCGATGGGCAGGGCATTGCCCATCCGCGTCGGTTGGGACTGGCGTCGCACCTGGGTCTGTTCCTCGACAGGCCGACCATCGGTTGCGCCAAGAGCCGCCTGATCGGCACGTTTGCCGAACCCACAGCGAAGAAGGGGGCGCACAGCCCGCTGTGTGACGGCGACGAGGTGATCGGGGCCGTCGTTCGCACGCGCGCGAACGTCAAGCCTCTGTTCGTCTCCACAGGGCATCGCTGTCGATTGGAGGACGCCATCCGTGTGACACTCGCGTGCACGACCAGATACCGCCTGCCCGAGCCGACCCGTCTGGCCCACCAGGCGGTCAGCCGATTGAAGCGGTGACGGGTTCCGTTCGTTCGGGGGCTATTGCTCGCCGGGCCGGGTTTCCTGAGGCGCGTAGTCGTCTACGGCATAGAACAGCAGGAACAGCCCGACCGCAATCGAAAGTGTCACAATGCCGAGCACCCAATAGCGAAGACAGAGGCAGACCATCGCTACACTCGCCACTGCGCCGGCCAGCCGAAGACCGACTCGGGGGCGCGGACGCGCCGACGTCGCCGGAAGGTCGCATTCATACCGAGCGTCTATGTTGTCACAGTCTTCAGTTTGCTTCACCAGGCACTCTGTCATCTGTAGACTCCGTAGATTGGGACGGTGAAGACGGTGTCAGTCCAAAGTGATTTCCTCCGTGAGCCTACCAACGATAGTATCGGGGCAAGGTGACCGGAACTCAAGCCAAGAGTCGAAAAAGACCGACCGTTTCCCTGCCTGCGACGGAGCGCTCGGCTCCATGTCACCGGCCTGGTTTGGCGGTTGCCGATGGCTTTGCCGGGTGTTAGAATGGTCGCCATAGTGGATTGCATGGGCGTGAGGCCCGGTTTCGGCAACTCTCATACAGGATGAAAGGTGGTTTTTATGGGTAGAAGTATCCTCTCCCGATTGGTCTTCCTGGCAGTATTGGCGGGGTGCAGTTCGATTCTGGGGGCGGGTGAGGTCGCTCCCTACATCGGGCGCTGGGCCCTGACCATCCCCGGCGGGGGCGCCGGGTGGCTCGGTGTTACGCAGGAGGACGGGTATCTCGACGCCAGTATCCTCTGGGGCGGCGGCAGCGTGGTCCCGGTCGACAGCGTCTTCCTGGCCGACGGCAGCCTGTACGTGGTTCGTCTGCACAGAGTCGAGCGCAAGGACTCAGCGGGCAACGTGGTCCGCACGCAGACCTTCCCGGAGGCCATCGTGGCCAACGTCTACGGCGACACGATGCAATTGACACAGATCCAGCCGCGACGTGACGGCACGGGCATCGATCAGCGCGAGTTTACGGGCAAGCGAATCGCACCGCTGCCGCCCAGGCCCGACCTGTCGAAGGTGAAGTTCGGCGATCCGATCACGCTGTTCAATGGCAAGGACCTCGACGGATGGGAGCTGACCAACCCGCGCCAGACCAACGGCTGGTCGGTCGCCGACGGGCTGCTCGTCAACGATCCGGCTCAGCGCCGAGGCGAACGCCGCATCTCCTACGGCAACCTGCGCACCAAGGCCGAATTCGAAGATTTCAACCTGACGCTGGAAGTCAACGTCCCGAAGAACGGCAACAGCGGCATCTACCTGCGGGGCATCTACGAGGTCCAGGTCGCCGACACCTACGGCCGAGGGCTCGATGCGCATCACATGGGCGGCATCTACAGCCGGATTGCGCCGCGCGTCAGCGCCGAGAAGCCCGCCGGCCAGTGGCAGACGATGGACATCACGCTCGTGGATCGTCACGTCACCGTCAAGCTCAACGGCACGACGATCATCGACAATGAGCCGCTGCTGGGCTGCACGGGCGGCGCGATGTGGTCTGACGAGTCCCGTCCCGGCCCGATCTACCTCCAGGGCGACCACACGGCCGTTCAGTACCGCAACATCGTTCTGAGGCCGGTCCTCAAGTAGTGAGCACACCTGTGCTCCATTGGACGGAGAGGACGAATGAGACCGATGAGCCGGGTCAGCGGCCCATGCGGAGGAGGCGTTCGATGCGCTCGTTCGTCGGCGGGTGTGTCCTGAACAGCTTGGCCATATCGCTGCCGGTCAGGGGTGCGACGATGAACATGTTGCTCTGGGCGTCGGGCACGGGCAGCGGGATGCGACGACTCATGGCGTCGAGCTTCTGAAGCGCCTGGGCGAGGCCCCGTCCGTTGCCGGTCAGTTCGGCGCCGAGGCGGTCGGCCTCGAATTCACGGCTGCGGCTGATCGCCATCTGGAGCAGACCGGCCGCCAGAGGGGCCAAGATCAGCAGGATCAGGGCGACCAGCGGGTTCGACCGACGTCCACTGCCGCCCCAGAAGACCAGGTACGTCAGCCACGTCACCGCGCCGGCGATCACGGCGGCAATCGTGCTGATGAGAATGTCCCGGTGCTTGATGTGCGAAAGCTCATGCGCGATAACCCCTTCCAGCTCGTCGCGCGAGAGCATTCGCCGTAGGCCCTGGGTGACGCAGACGGCGCTGTGGCGTGGATTGCGCCCGGTGGCGAAGGCGTTGGGCGCCGGCGTCGGAGAGATATAGACCCTGGGCATGGGCAGACCCGCGCGGCCGGCCAGCGTTTGAACGATCTGCCAGAGCGCCGGATCGTCGTTCGGGCCGATCTGGACCGCCCGCATCGTCGCCAATGCGATCCTGTCGCTGAAGAAATAGGCCAGGAGGTTCATGCCCGCCCCGATCACCAGCGCCGGCAGCAGCGCCGCCTGGCCGCCGAGCAGATAGCCCACCGCCAGGCACAAGCCCATCAGCCCAGACAGCAGCAATGTCGTCTTGAAGTTGTTCATCAGCTTATACATATCGATCGTCCTCAGCCAACGCGGCTCATATGTGCACCGTTCTGTTGTACTCTACGAACGCCGGCCCAAGTGGTTTGGGCCGTCGTCACACACAAGGGATGCAAAGGATGTGCCAATCCGGCCTCACTGTCCCTAATTCAAGCCAGAACAAGAAGATAGGTTTGGTTTCTGGCCTCGCGATTGGCCGGTTTCTATCTGCCATCCTGGCAGGTAAGAGGGCCGGCGCTTACGACGCAGGGCGCGATCAGTCGATGGTCAGAGGGACGATCAGGGTCTCGGGGGCGAAGTCTTTGGCGGTGGCGACGATCTTGCCGGTCCTGTCGGCGGCGACGCTGTGGCCGGCGTAGGTCTGGCCGGTCCAGGGACCGTGGGTGATCTGTCCGATCAGGTTGGTCCCGACCACCGGTGCGCCGATGGTCTTTGCGGCGGTCGCGACGACCTCTTCGAGGGCCTTGCCATGCTCGGGCCATGCGTCCTCGACGGCGGCGTAGCCGTAGGGGACGATGACGAGCGACGGACGCAGCTCCATCATGCTCGCCAGGATGTCGGCGCTGTGCGTATCGGCGCAGATCAGCAGACCGACCCTGCCGAACTTCGTCTCCGCCACGGTGATGTCACGGCCCGGCGTATAGGCGGGCGTCATCAATCCTACCAGGATATTGATCTTGCGGTGTCCGGCCAGGATCTGCCCCTTGGGGTCGATGAGAACGGCGCTGTCGTGCAGATGCTTGCCGTTCTTCTGTGCCAGTCCCGCGCAGAGGAAGACGCCGTACCTGGCCGCCAGCTCGCAGAGCCGGTCCGAATCAGCCCCGGGGATCGGATGCGCCCTCTCGTGGGCGTCGGGGTTGACCCAGCCGTAGATCGCCATCTCGGGCAGGCAGACAATCTCAGCCTTGCCCGCCGCGGCCTCCGCCACCGCCCGCTCGGCGCGAGCGAGGTTGCCTTTGCGATCGCCGTCCAGACAGACGGTCTGACACATGCCGACGCGCACGATCCCCATCGTGTGCCTCCTACAAAGTGCGTCCCTCGCGATAGCCGGGCTGAATGAATGCGTTGGCCTCAGGGGCGTTCGTAACGTTCATGGCCTTCCAGTCGAAGTCGAGCTTCTTGCCCGCTCGCAGCGCGACGTTGCCCATCAGCACGAATTCCGTCAGCGGACCGGCGTAGTCGAAGTGCGTGGTCGTCCTGGCCTTGCCCCGGCAGGCGTCGAGCCAGTTGCTGTGGTGGCCCGTGACGCGCGGCAGCGTTCTGGGCGGCCGCTTGTACGCGCGCATCTTCGATTCGGGGATGATCCGGGGCGACCGGCCCCAGCCTTCGCCGAGAATGGAGCCCTTGGTGCCGACAAAGAGGACACCGTGTTCGCCCAGGCTGCGTCCTGCTTCCAATTCGATCGGGCGCGGAGGCATCACGCCGCCTTCGTACCACGTGATCCGCACCGGGCCCATGCCCGCACGGGCGGGGACGTCAAAGTAGATCAGCGAGGCGGCCGGGCATGTCTCTTCCGTCGCACCGGACGAACTGGCTTCGACACTGAACCGCTCGCACTCGTCCAGCCTCAGCGCCCAGAAGGCCGGATCGAGATGGTGACAGGCGAAATCGCCGATCGTGCCGGAGCCGAACTGCCACCAGGCCCGCCAGCGGACGGGGGCATAGTCGGGATGGTATGGCCGTGGCGGCACCGGTTCGAGCCATCGGTCCCAGTCAAAACCGGCCGGCACCGGCGGCGTTTCCTTGGGACGTTCCGTCAGCGGGGTCCAGCGGTTGGCCCCGGTGGTTGTCCACGAGTAGACGTCGTGGACTTCGCCGATCGCGCCATCCCAGATCCACTCGCAGGTCAGGCGAATGTCTTCGCTGGAGTGTCCGAAGTTGCCGAGCTGGGTGGCGACGCCGGCCTTGCGGGCGGCCTCGGTGACGACGCGCGTCTCATACACGGTGCGGCAGAGCGGCTTCTCGCAGTAGAGGTGCTTGCCCTTGGCGATCACCGCCAGCGAGATAACGGCGTGCGAGTGGTCGGGCGTCGCGAGCAGGACCGCGTCGATGTCCTCCTTGTCGAGCATCTCGTTGTAGTCGTGGTAGGTTGGGCAGGGCTCGCCATACCGCTGGCGGACGAGATCGGCGGCGGGCTTGAGCCCGGCGGTGCCGCCGTAGTAGAACATGCTGTAGTCGCTCTCTTCATTGATGTCACACAGGGTCGTGACACGGGCGGCCGGCTCGTTGAACAACTGCTTCATGTTGACGACGCCCTGGCCGCCGGTCCCGATGATGGCAACACTGACCTTCTCGCTGGGCGGCGTATGACCCGGCCCGCCCAGAACGTGGCGGGGGACCACCGTGAACGCCGCTGCCGTTGCGGCCGCGCCCAAGAGGTTCCGACGGGTGATGGGTTCTCGCATGCGGTGTGGATCGGTCTTTTGAGCTGTCATAATGAGTCTCCACTTGTACGTTTCTTGATCCCGGCCGGGAAGAAAAGAGCCCCCGCAATTTGATGAGGGAGAGGAAGCGAGACTATGCGGGGGCTTAGAGGCAAATTCACCTTGCCACTATGATAACACCCGCTCCTTGCCGGTGCTACCAGGAAAATGCTTGGATTGGCGAATTCTTTCGTTTGTTGTATCCGTTGCCTGCCCGAGCCGCTCGGGCTCCTCAACGCGTCGAAAACCGTGTTTGGATGCAGAAAACGCCGCAGTTTCCTCTTTTGTGTCGGGCGGCGGGTATCGTCCTTCGGCCTTTTGGACGCAGAAAGGCTTTCGGCATGAAAGAAGTTCGTTTCCCCTGGGCCTCTTCTGATCCACATTCCAGTTTCCATGAACGCTCCACGTAAGGCCAAGGGTCTGCGGATACCTCTATTGGGATCTACCTGCTTTCCTGCCCTTGGCTATTCTACTGCTATTTGTAGTCGGCGCCGTTGAGGCTCCGCACGACCGATACGAGCCATACTTCGAGCGGGAGCCTCATGGCCTCCGCCCGCTCGGGCGCCTGCTCGATCAGGTTCTCGCGTTCCTGCGGGTCGTCGGCGAGGTTGTACAATTCGAACATCACGTGGTCGTCCTTCTCGATTCGATGCAGCTTCCAGGGCCAGTCGAGCCAGGCGGCGTGGCCGGGGAAACGGTCTTCAGGATGCTTCCGGGTGATCTCGCCGGCGTCCAGTCGCAAGCGAGATGGATCGTCGACGGCCTTGCCTTCCTTCTGTGCCCCGAGCAGGCTGGTCATCCATTCTTTGCTCGGGGTCCGCACGCCGGGTGTGGGGTGGTTCCAGAAACCCATCGGTTTGGGCCGCGAAGCCATCGTGCCCTCGATCAGCGGGACCAGGCTGATCCCATCCAGCGGCGGCTGGTTGTCCACCGTGATGCCGGTGATCTCGAGCACGGTTGGATAGATGTCCGACGTGTTGCAGGGGACATCGGTCGTGCGAGGCTCCGGGATGGCGGCGGGCCATTCGAGCAGGGCCGGGACGCGCAAGCCGCCTTCATAGATATCGCCTTTCTTGCCCCGCCCGCCGGTGGCCCCGATCCCGGGCAGGCCGCCATTGTCGCTGCAATACCACAGGATCGTGTTGTGCTCGATGCCGAGCGTCCGCAGTTCGGCGCGCAGCTTGCCGAAGGCGCGGTCCATGCCGGTGATCTCGCCGTAGAAATGCTGGAGCTTCTCGTCCAGATCGTCGTAGATCGCTCGGTCTTGCTCGACGGCCTCGTGCGGCAGGTGGGGCGAGCCGAACCACACCACCGCCAGAAACGGCCAGGGCGAATCGGCGTGTTTGCGGATGAATTCGATGGCGGCATCGACCGTGACCATCGAGCTTTCGCCATGCATCTGAACCGCGGCCCCTTCCCGGCTGAGGATCGGGTCGTTGTCGAAGAAGTTCGGCGCCGACAGCCACTCGTCGAACCCGCTGGCCCCCGGATTCACGGGGCTGCCCTTGACCACCGAGCCGAGGTGCCACTTGCCGAAATGGCCGGTGGTATAGCCGCCGACCTGGAGCGCCTCGCCGATCGTCACTTCCTGCGGCCGCAGTGAATGGCCCCACTTGAAGCAGCCGAACCGGTTCGGGTGCCGGCCCGTCATCACGCTGCCGCGCGTCGGCGAGCAGACCGGGGCCGCTGCGTAGAAGCGGTCGAATCGCAGGCCCGCGCGTGCCATCTCGTCGAAGTTCGGCGTCTTGAGCGTCGGGTGCCCATTGTAGGCCATGTCGCCCCAGCCCTGGTCGTCGGCCATGACGAGCACGATGTTGGGTTTCTTCGGGGCCACGTCGGCCAGCGCCGCTCGGCTCTTCGCACCCGCCAGGCACAGGCCCACCCCGGCCGCCTTCAGAAACGCACGACGGTTCATCCGCATGCCACCTCTCCTTTCGCCATCCGGTCTGTACTTTCGTGTCGGCCCGGCTTGACCGGTCGAATGTCCTTCAGCCCATAGCATACCGCAACCCCTTCGAGGAATCGATCCCCTATCAGGCAAGATCTTCCGCTTCCCTGCGCCGCCGCGGCGGACCTATGTGCCGCTGGCTGTCTCGCAGGTCAGTTCGACGATGAGAGTATCGTCGTCGGGCGGCCCGCTGCGGAAGCGCTGCACCTCGGTCAGCAGGTCGCTCGAGAGGGGCGCGCCATCTGTGGCGGCTGCCTTCTCGATCACGACCTGCTGGAATCCCTCGATGCAAAGCTGTTCGCCACGGCGGTCGCGGGCCTCGATCGCGCCGTCGGTGTAGATGACAACGCAATCGCCGTCGGCGAAGGTTCGCCTCTGTGTCTGGCATTCGTAGAGCGGCTCATCGATCACGCCCAGCATGACGGCGTTGGAGTCCAAAGCGACGCACTGGCCCCTGCCGTCCAGTGCGAACGGCGGCGGGTGTCCGGCGTTGGCCCATTCCAGTCGGCCCGACTTAGGATCGTGACGGACCGCCACGGCGGTGGCGTAGATGCCGTGCCTGGCGATCGAGACGCAGAAGTAACGGTTGAGCGCCGTCAGCACCTCGCCGGGCGGCCGGTCGGCCCGCTCGCCGAAGAGGCGGTCCAGCTCGCCGTGAATCCGGTTGACCGTCAGGGCCGCCGTGATGCCGTGGCCTGTGACATCGATCACGACCACGCTGAGCCGGTCGGCCTCATCGCGGCGGACGTAAACGTAGTCGCCGCCGAGTTGTTGCATCGGCTCGTAGCCGTACCGGAATTGGCAGGAGCCCTCAGTGATCTCACCTGGAAACAGCATTTCGTGGACGGATCGGGCCTGCTGCAACTCCTGCTGGAGTTGCCCGTAGCGGCCGAGCACGTGTTCGAGCGTGAACCGGCTGCGGAACCGGCTGTACCGGAACCAGCAGTACAACAGGCCGGGAACGCCGGCTGTGGGCAGGAAGACCGCCTCGACGATGCGATATCCGAGCGAACCCTGGACGAAGAGGATATTGGAAAGCAGCGCAAGGCCGCACAGGGCTGCCAGTACGCGAGCCGCCTCGCGAACGGTCCAGGGGATGAACAGCGCCCCGACCATGTGGATCATCAGGACGCGGCCGACGAGCGAGGGTTGGGCGTGCGCCTGCTCGGGCGGCAGGTCCGTCACAAGGGTTCGGATGGGAAAGGCGACGAACAGCGGGCGGACCAGAAAGGCCAGGACGCCGCTGGCCAGGATCAGCCAGAAGCTGTATCGAATCACGGCGGCGCGATCCAGACGCCGGTCTTTGGCGCGTCGGTAGCCGAAGAAGAACACGAGAACGGTGACCGAGCCGGGCAACAGATGGTAATCGGCGACGAGGTGATCGAAGAAGGAGCCGGCTTTCCATAGCAGCATGACCAGTTGCACCACCACCTCGACGCCGGCGGCCGCCATCGAAACGACGCAGAAGATCAGAAGGCGACGGTGCATCCATCGACTCCGCCTCTCTTCCGACGCCAGTGAGATTTCTTCGTCAATCGGTAATGCCATAGACAGAACAGTCCATTCGCCGGATCAACCCGTCGAGCTTGCCGAACTCACGCACCGGACAGCCATAGAATATACTCTCTCGGGCCGGGATATCGAGTCCTATTCGCGCGCTGGCCGAACTCGTTGTCGTGCCCGGAAGGTGAAGGGGGCTGACGGCGCGATGGCTTCGATAGGCACACCGCACTACAGGATCTTGGAGACAGGTGTATTACTGAGTGGTGACGGTACCCCAGTTTGCGGCCAGTTGGGCGAGGTCGCGCGCGTCGACGATGCCGTCGGCGTTCAGGTCGGCCTCCAGGTTCTCCGGGTCGCCGGACCGGAGCCAGACTTCGCACAGACGAGCCATATCGATTAAACCCACGGCCCCGTCACTGTCGATGTCGCCGGCGATGGCGTCGCTGCGCAGCAGCACAAGCTCGATGCCTTCGCCGGCGCCGAGGTTCCTTGAATACTGTTTGTCGATCGCGTTGTTCCAGTGCTCGTGCACGCCCAGGCTCTCCAGGCGGATCACGTCGTCCTTGTGGTCCGGATCGTAAAAGGTCGCCGAGGGTGGGTCATTGGCGAGGGCGGCCTCGTGCAGGTAGTCTTCGGCGCCGCCACCCATGTCGTAGTGGGCGGCGGGGGCACGACCATAGCGAACCACATCGGGCCATTCGCCGTTGACGAAATCGTACCCGACCGAATCGATGGCCACCGGGTCCTGCGAGGCGAGGATGCTGGAAGGCCAGTCGCCGTTGAAGGGCGGCATGTTCCACTTGTACGGCCGGGCCTCCCAGTAGTAGCCGCCGTAGAGCCCGTCGATCAGATAGAGGAGGGTCTTGCCGCCCAGCTCGGAATGTCCCATCAGGTCCACCAGGGATCGGTATCGGGCGATCCCCGGACTCCACGGCGGGCTCTGTCCGGCGTTGGGCAGGCTGTAGTGCATGTTGTAGTAATTGAGGTAGCTTCCACTGCCGGGCCGGCCGGGCCACGGGGGCCGCAGGTACTGGCTGGGCAGTCGGATGAGCGAGCCATAGTGGTTCTTCGCGCACAGGGTCACGCCGGAGGAATGGCCTTTGAGAATGGCGAAGTTGATCAGATAGTGCGCCTCCGCAAAGGAGACGGGCACGTAGTCCTGCACGGTGCGCCGCGCCTCGGGGGTGCTCCAATAGAGGGGCACGTCGGAGAACTCCGCGCGCGTCCGGCCCGAACCGCCGTAGTTGTCGAGATAGCGCACGGTCGGGAATTCCGGATACAGCATGTCCCGGTAGTAGTTCGCAAACAGTCCCGTCGGATCGCCGACTGTGATGTCCTCAGGGGCGACGCCGACGGTGTGCACCAGTTGACGCAGCAGCGCCAGCGTGATCTGCGGCGAGTTGTCGATCCGGTTCATAATGCCCGGCTTCTTGTTGTAGGTGACCGGATCAACCTGCTCGCCGCCGGCGTTGCAGGTGGTGAGGTTGATCTTGACGGCGATCTTCTCTCCGGCCTGGTACCCCACGTCGCCGCGACCGCGTTCGCCGTTGAAGTGCCGGAAGATCGCGTCCCACGCGGCGGCATCGCTGTTCCTGCCGGCCACGCCGCGCACGGCCTGCGAGACCATCTTCTCCACGACGGCCAGGTTGGTGCAGTGGCTCTGCCACCAGTGCTCGGGCGACGTGTAGCCGTCCCAATTGGTGGCGTCGGGATCGTGGACCCAGACGACCCGTCCGGGATGAATCCCCTTTGCTTGGCCGAGGGGTTCGTGGGGCCCCCAGGGCTGACCGGCTCGCGCCAGACGCTCCGGCAGATGGGCCAGCGAGACCACGCCCATCACCGCCGCGACCATCAGGCACACGCACGCCCACACCAGACGCGATTCCCTTAACGACTGCCTGGCCTTCTTGAACACTGTCACCGAGCCGACGAGTCCCAGCAGCCAGACGACGAAACCCGACGCCAGCGGCATGGCCGTGCGCTGACATGGATAGGCGGCGCGAGAGGGTTTGGGCACGACGCGAATCAGGAACCAGACCAGGGCGGCCAGTCCCGTGGCCGGAGCGATCCATCGGACCCAATGGCCGCTTCGCCTCGGTCGCAGAGGTCTGCCGCTTCGGGGGCAACACGATCGCGCGTCTCTGTCTGCCATGGTGCCACGGCCTCCTTTCGGATACTCGGCGATACCGGCCAAGCATACAATTCCATCATACAATATTGTCGTTGGCGAATCCACTGCCGATCTGCTATGATTCTCACGTTCATATGGATGGCTGGGCTTTGCCCAGGGAACTGACGGCAGGACTCATTTGGAGAGGCGACAAGCGTGAACTGGAAGACAGCTTTCATCGGACTATCCATCTCCTTCATCGTCCTGAGCACTGCGTCGGGAGCGATCACACTGGAATCCCTTCTGGAAGAGATGGTCGATCGCGACACGATTGCCCGGCTGCCCAGCCCGGCGTACACCTGCAAGCAGGCCAGCAGCTACGACCGCCACTCGACCGAGCCCGGCTCGCCGACGTGGTGGGCCAACATGGACCGCAGCTACTTCGTTCGCGTCGAACAGAACGACGGCCGCACCGAGCACGTGCTGATGAATGCCGAGGGGCCCGGCGCGGTGGTGCGGTTCTGGGCGACCTGGCACGGGCCCGGCGGCGGTGAGTTCAGCAACGGCACGATGCGCGTCTATCTCGACGGCAAGGCCGAGCCGGCCATCACCGGACCGATCGCGGACCTGATCAGCGGCGGCCTGCTGGTCACTGAGCCGCTGTCGCGGGGCGTCTCGCCGCAGACCCCGTACCGCAATCGCGGGCACAATCTGTACCTGCCGATTCCCTACGCCGAACGCTGCAAGATCACCTACGAAACCGACGTGCTCATCGACGAGGGCGCGCACAAGGGCGAGGCGCTCTACTACCAGATCAACTACCGCACCTACGAGCAAGGGACGAAGGTCGAGTCTTTTTCGTCCGACATCTTGCGGCGGGCCCGTGGGGCCATCGGGCGCACGCAGGCGATGCTGAGTCAGCCCCGACCGTTCGGCCTCGACGACCTGGACGAGGGCACGCTCGAAGGGCGCCTTTTGCCGGGCCGAGAGCGCTCCATCACGATCAAGGGCGCCAAGGCCATTCGCGGCCTTCAGTTCCAGTTGAAGGCCGACGATCTGTCTCAGGCGCTGCGCTCGACAATTATCGAGATCACCTTCGACGGGACGCGGACCGTCTGGTGCCCGATCGGCGATTTCTTCGGCACCGGCTACCACATCCGGCCGCACACGACCTGGTACACCGACGTGTCGGTCAACCGGATTCTATCGTGCCGGTGGGTGATGCCGTTCCAGAAACAGGCGAAGATCGCGATCCGCAACCTCGGCTCGCAGCGCGTCGAGCTGACGTACGGACGCGTCCAGAGCGGGCCGTGGGAGTGGGACGAGCGCTCGTGCTATTTCCACGCCGCGTGGAAGCAGTGGTCGGGCATCGAGACGCAATCCAACGAAAAGGCCCGCGACCATGGGGCCTTCGATCTGAACTGGATCACCGTCCAGGGGCGGGGCACGTACGTCGGCGATGTCCTGACGCTATTCAACACCGCCAACGCCTGGTGGGGCGAAGGTGATGAGAAGATCTACGTCGATGGCGAGTCGTTCCCGTCGCATATCGGCACGGGCACGGAGGACTACTATGGCTACGCTTGGTGCCGGCCCGAATTCTTCGAGTCGGCGTTTCACGCTCAGCCCAGCGGCGACGGCAACATCGTCGCCGGTTTCTCGGTCAATTGCCGCTACCGCGCCCTGGATGCCATTCCGTTCCGTGAATCCATCCAGTTCGATATGGAACTCTGGCACTGGGCGCGGACGAAGATGGATTACGCCCCGGCTACGTTCTGGTACGCCCGGCCCGGTGCGACGTGGGACGTCGAGCCGAACGTCGAAGAGGCCCGCCGGTCGATCGCGCTGATCGTCGAGGACATCATCAAGCCGCGACGCGTCGAGGGCGCGCTCGAAGGCGAGACGCTGAAGGTCGCCGAACGCACCGGGGGCGTCACCGAGATCCAGGACATCCCGCAGCACAATTGGAGCGGCAACCGCCAACTCTGGTGGCGACACGCCGGGGAGAACGACCGGCTCGTGGTGGAATTCCCCATCGACGAGGCGGGGGATTACGACGTGACGCTCGGCCTGACGAAGGCGATCGACTACGGGATTGTCCGCATCGCCATCAACGGCGAGACGAAGATGGATTCCTTCGATGGCTTCAACCGCTCGGTGATCGCCGTAGACGTGAAGTTGCCGGTGTGCCGGCTCCGCAAGGGCACGAATCGGCTGGAAGTGACCATCCTGGGCTCGAACCCGGAGGCGGTCAAGAGCCACATGTTCGGGCTCGACTATATCCTTGCCACCAAACGCTCTAAGTGACGCCCGAGGCGCGACCCGAATCGTCCTGCGGAGCGCATAACGACGTCCGGCCATTCTATTTCGCTCAGGGCCGGTTCGAGGCAAACTTCGTGAAAGGAACAAGACGATGAAGCAGCAACCGTCACATGCACCAGATATCGATCACGATTGCAGCCGCAGGCGATTCCTCGGTGCTGCGTTGGCCGGGGCTGGAGCCTTGGCGGCCGGATCGCAGTGGCTCTCGTCGGCCCCGGCGATGGCAGCCGGTGGCAAACGCGCCGCCTGCGACATCGTGACGCTGGGCAAGACAGGCATCAAGGCGTCTCGCCTGGCCCAGGGGACCGGCTGGAACGGCAGCGGCCGCTCGTCGGCCCATACCCGGCTGGGGGAGAAGGAGTTCGACCGGCTGATCCGCCATGGCCTCGAACGCGGAATCACCCTGATGGATATGGCCGACCTCTATGGCTCCCATGCCTACGTTCGTCATGCCCTGGCCGGCGCTTCACGGGACAACATCGTCTACCTGAGCAAGATCTGGCCCCGGACCGAGTACTGGAACTCCGCCTCCGGCGGCGCCCAGGCCGAGGTGGATCGCTTCCGCAGAGAGCTCAATACCGACGTCATCGACATCTGTCTGATTCATTGCATGACCAATGCAAACTGGCCCCAGCAGCACGAGCGCATCCGGGATGAGCTCGACGAACTCAAGAGCAAGGGAGCGGTCCGCGCCGTGGGCGTCTCCTGCCACAACTTCGGCGCCCTGAAAGTCGCGGCGGCCCATCCGTGGGTGGATGTGATTCTGGCACGGATCAACAACGTGGGTCCTGAGGCCGGGATGGATGCGTCGGTCGAAGAGGTGGTGCCCGTCCTCAAGCAGGCGCGCGCCGACGGCAAGGTGATCCTCGGTATGAAGCTCTTCGGCGCCGGCAAGCTCACCAGTGCCGAGCAGAAAGACGCATCCTTGAAGTTCGTCTTCGAGAACAACCTGGTCGACGCCGTCACGATCGGCATGCTGAGCACCGAAGAGGTCGACGACACCATCGCACGAATGAACGAAGCCCTCAGCGCGTGATCGCTGGATACGCTGGGTGGCAGCCTCAAGCCCAGAGGGCTTGGGGATGGTGAGCCCCATGGAGCCATCCCCAACTCCTGCGGAGTTGAGGCTGCCGCCCCTTCATCCCAATCATCAACAATCAATGAAGACGATGTCTTCGGGGATGGCGACGACGTCGCGGTGCCCGGGGCCGAGCAGGGTCTTGATCTCGGTGCTGTGTTTGCCCGCCAGGGTCTTGAGCTGGGCGGCGGACAGGCTGGTGACGGCCTTGGCGGCGCCGTTGAGCAGGACGACGTCACCGGCCTGGAAATCGCCGTCGACCGCCACGACGCCCGACGGCAGCAGGCTCTTGTGATTGCGCAGGGCCCGCATCGCGCCGTCGTCGATTCGCACCGTTCCGGCGGCTCGGCTGTTGAGGATCCACCGAGCGCGGTTGCTGAGCTTGCGTTTGGGCAGAAAGATCGTGCCGATCTCCTCGCCCGCCATGATCCGCGCGACCACATTCCTGGCCCGGCCGTTAGCCAGGACCATGCGGCAGCCCGCCTGCGAGGCGATCCGCGCCGCCTCGATCTTGGTCTTCATCCCGCCGGTGGCGTGCCGGCTGACGGCCCCGCCGGCGTTGCGCACGATCTCGTCGGTGATCTCGACGACCGTCGGAATCGGCCTGGCGTCCGCGTGGCGGTGCGGGTCCTTGTCGTAGAGCGCGTCGATATCCGTCAGCATGATTAGCAGGTCCGCGTCGATCTTGCTGGCCACCAGGGCGCTGAGCCGGTCGTTGTCGCCGAACGCCGTGCCGATCTCCGCGGTGCTGACGCTGTCGTTCTCGTTGAGGATCGGGACGATCCGCAGACCCAGCAGCGTCTCGATTGCGTTGCGCAGGTTCAGGTACGTCTTGCGCTGGCTGAGCACCTCGGCCGTCAGCAGCACCTGGGCCACCGTGACATCGTGGCGGAGAAAGGCCTTGCGATACTCCTGCATCAGCAAGGGTTGGCCGATGGCGGCGCAGGCCTGGCGCATCTTCATGCCCTTGGGCTTGCCGGCCAAGTCCAGTTGTCCGGCCCCCATGCCGATAGCGCCGGAGGTGATGACAACGACCTGTCGGCCCGTCTCCAGCAGCGAGGCCACCTGCGAGGCGATCCGACGGAAGTAGGCGGCGTCGATGCCGGCGTCCTTGGTCAGCGTGTGCGTGCCGATCTTGATGACCACCCGTTTTGTCTTGCCGAAATCTCTCATACAATCCGCCAATCACAACCCTGAGAGTTGCCCGCCGACCCTTATCGCTCACTGAACAGGGGTAGATCCTCTTCACCGACTGAGGCGACCGGCTCGGCAACTTCCAGGACATCCAGGCCACTCGGCTCGTGGGCCGTCCGCAGCAGGCGACGCATCTCCCGCATCATCTTGGCGGTGTTCCACTGCCCGTAGCGGCAGGTCCAGTCCTTTCGCAGACGCGCCAGCGTCTGGTGCAGTATATACTTGCGCTCTTCAGGCGACAGGCGTTTCATCAAGACACTCCGGACAAACGGGGCCGGCGCAGTACAGAACAGTCCGCTTGCGGCATTGGAAGCGGCCACCCGGCGCCTCCCGGATGGAAGTCGTTGCCGTCGGCATTCTACGGGCGTCTTCGACGGTTTTCAATCGCCGTCTTCGTGCGGACCGTCGCCCAGTCACAGAATTGTCCCATCGCGATGAAAATCGCCAGATTGTTGAAATCGGCCCGGCTGCCGCGGCGTCTTATCCGTCTGATGCCGGGCGGGTCTTCCCACCCTCAGATCATGCGTGGGCGGAGCACTCAGCCTGCCATGTGCGTTTGCGGAGATATCGAACAGATGCAACGGCAATCTTTCTTTTGGAGGCACATCGCATGAGAGATCAAAGACTGTTCAAGGCCGTCGTGTTTTTCGCCATTGTGGCCCTGTCGGTTCCGGCCCTGGCCCAGCCGGCCGGCCGAGGCCGAGGGGGGCTCTTCGGCGATTGGATCGTCAAGAGCGAATTCCGCGGACAGACGATGGAGTCGATCCTGTCGTTTTCGCGCGACCAGGACGGCAACCAGATTGGTCAGTGGATCGGTTTCGGGGGTGTGACCGAGCTAAAGGACGTCCGGATTGAGGACGGCCAGGTCCGCTTCACCCGTGAGATGCGCGGCCGCGAAGGCCAGACCATGACGTCGACTTTTGCCGGCACGGTCGAAGACGGGCGGCTCAGTGGAACGGTGTCCAGCAACCGGGGCGAATATGCCCTCGAAGGCCGCCGGGCTCCGCGCGCGCCGCGAGTGGCCGGGACCTGGGAAATGACCCTCAGGAGCGAAGACCGTGAGTTCCCCGTCACGCTCGAAATCAAGGCCGACAACGAAGGCCGGTTGTCCGCGACGTGGAGGAGCGAACGAGGCGAGATGAGGGTCAACCGTGTCGAACTCGAACGCAACACCCTGACCATGGCGCTCAAGAGCGACAATCCGGACCGGCCGTGGGAGGCGACCTTCGAGGGGCAGCTCCGGCAGGACGGTCTGGCCGGAACGATTCGGTCCGAGCGAGGCGAGATGGCCGCCCAGGGCACGCGGCGCGGCACTTCTCTGATCGGCACGTGGAACCTTGATGCGACGGCCGACTGGGGCACCCGCAGACAGCGGCTCGTCGTCTATCCCGATATGACCGCCCTCTACAACGCTACGCCCGTCAAGAATGTCACCCTCGACGGCGACAATGTACGTTTCAAGATCGTCATGTCGTTTGGCGACAGGGATTTCGAGATGGACTTCCGGGGCAAGATTCAGGACGGCAAGCTCACCGGCGAAATGACCACCGGCATGGGCAGCCAGACGATCACCGGGACCCGAGTCGTTCGCCCGTTGCGCAGGCGAAACCCATAGAAACACCTTACCTGTCGGGCCTGCCGGGGGCAACCTGCTCCGGCAGGCTCCTATTTCGTTCGCGGGTGCGATCTCACACCGGCACCGGCAGGGCCTCGACGGACACGCCGTCACGCCACCGGGCGGGGCACGGCTGGACGCGATGCGAGAAGTTCTCGTACAGATAGCAGCGGGCGTTCATCTCGGTGCAGCGGGGATCGACCCGGTTGAACCAGGCGAAACGGCGCTCGCGATCGGTCCGGTCGTGGATCAGATAATGGAAGTGCAGAAGCCGCCAGCTGTCGATGCGTACGAACCGCGCCTGAAGGGCCGGGCTGAACTCGTGGTGGATCACGCCGCTGTTGGGACCGGGCAGGGGAAAGGCGTAGCGCAGTTGCGGCTCGTTGCGAAACAGACGCGGAATCCACGCCGTCTCGAACAGATACGTGCTGACGTAGCGTAGTGGATCGGTCGAGCAGATCCACCACCGACGGATGGCGTACCCCAACTCGCGCGAGCGCACCAGCAGCGGGCGAATCGCCTCGGCGAACGCCCCGCAAACGACCTCATCCTGATCCAGTTCGAGGATCCACGTCCCCGAGGCACGATCGAAGCCGAAATTCTTCTGGACCGCGAAGTTGCCGTCGAACGGACGACGCAGATAGAGGCACTTCGGATGCGAACGCACGAACGCCTCGGTTTCGTCGGCGCTGCCGCCGTCGACGACGACGATCTCGTCACTGAAACCTTCCACGCTGGCGATCGCCCTGCGCAGATACGCCGCGTTGTTCTGTGTCACGATACAGGTGCTGATCAACGGTCGATTCATCACTTCCATCCTCGGACGTTCTTCTCGGGCATCCTCCGTGACGCCAACGCCCGCAGGCAATTCGCATAATTCTTCCTTGCGTCCGAAAACATGGCATCTCTTCGCCAAGACAGCCGCAGCGACTCCATGCGGCAGAACCGCTTGCACCTCTGAGAGTATCCTCCTCCACCCGAGGCGCCGCCCCGCATTACAGGACGGCCCTCGGAACGGATCCGTCCGCCGAACGGCTCTGCTGCCATATCGGCCAAAAACATGCGTCGGTTGAGCCGGAAAGCCGAATTCCCGGCCGCGCTCTGCATCGGGTGATCGCCCTGTTGCGGGCGGTGGAGGCTTGTGGTAGGCTGGCACTCGGACGGAGGATGGGGCAGGGCGTCTTTGCGAACATGGGGGCAGGAAGGGACGGGCAGCTATGAAGATCGGATTTCACACGGATGCGTTCAACACCGCGTACTTCAGCTTCGAAAAGTGTCTGGGCTGGGCGCAGGCCAACGGCGTTCACTACATCGAGTGCGGGCTGATCGACGGGGTCAGTTGGATTCACGGCCTGGGCTATCAGCCGCACGTGGCGCTCTACGAAGACCCGCTGCTGCTGCAAAAGAAGATGGACTCGTACGGCGTGCGGTTCTCACAGGTCGATGCCGCCTATCCGCTCTCCGGCAAGGACGGCCCCCTGCGCGGCGTGCCGTACGTGATGAAGTCCATCCAGTGGGCCCACCTGATCGATTGTCCCTGCGTGGACACCACCGACGGGATGCAGCCGCCGGAGGGTCTGACCGATGCCGAGGCGATGGACGCGATGAAAGGCAGCTACGAGCAGATCGTCGAGGTCGCCGAAGCGCACAAGATCGTCGTGAACATCGAGCCGCACGGCTACTTCACCACCAAGCCCGACATGATGGCCCGCATGCTCGATTTCTGCAACAGCCCGTATCTCGGCCTCAATATGGACACGGGCAATACGTACATCGCCGGCCAGGACCCGGTCGCCTTCCTGGAGCGGTTCATCGGCCGCGTTCGGCACGTCCACATCAAGGACGTCTCCGAGTCGCTGGCCGCCGCCGTGCGCGGCAACCAGACGGGCATCGCCGTCAGCCAGTGCGCCATCGGCGACGGCGTCAACGCCGACAACATCCGCCAGTGCCTGGCCCTCCTCCGCGACCACGGCTACAACGGCGTCCTCAGCATGGAATGCGAAGGCCAAGCCGGCCCCATGATCGAAAAATCCCTCGCCTGGATGCGCCAAACCCTCGCCGAGTTGAGCATCCCCATTGAGCAATAGGGGTTCCGTGCTGAACCTCGTGCTTCGCAATGCTTGCCACAAGGGCTGCATCCCTCGTGCGTCCGGCCAGATCATTGACGAACGGATGTCTGACCTGTATCTTGAGGAGGAAGACGAAAGAACCCTCGCATGGCCGAACGCGATGCGGGCTACGCGATGTCCTGGGCGAAAACGGGTGGACCTATGACGTTGGAAGAGAAGACGGCTCTGGACGAGTTGAAGCGGGTTTTGCAGGAGCGGTGCGGTGCGACGTCCGTGGTCGTGTACGGCTCCAAGGCCCGAGGAGACGATTCCCCGGACTCGGATATCGATGTCATGGTCGTGCTGGAAGACTACACGCCCCAGATCGAATCGGCCCTGGACGAAGCAGTCTATGGGATCAACCTGGCCCACGACTGTTTGATCTCGGTAGTGATCTTCGGCCGGCAGGAACTGGAGGAAGGGCCACTCGGAGAATCGCCGCTCTACAAGCGAATCCTGGCGGAGGGGGTGCCGGTGTGACGGGCTGGGAGAAGCAGAAGGAGCTGGCGCGGTATCGAATGCAACAGGCCGAGGAGAGCCTCGATGAGGCCCGTTTTCTCCTGGCCGGTGGCAAGAGTCCCCGCTCGGTCATCAACCGAGCGTACTACGCTATGTTCTACGCCGTCCTGGCCTTGCTTGTCTACGAGGAATTCTCATCTTCCAAGCACAGCGGTGTCCTGAGTTATTTCAACCGCCGTTTCGTCAAAGGCGGAGTCTTTGACAAATCTCTCGGCCTTTGGCTGGGCAAGGCCTTCGAGCTACGGCAGCGGGGGGATTACCGCGAACAGATGGAGCCGGCTCAGGACCAAGCGACACAGGTCCTGGATCAGGCGGATCGGTTTGTACGAGCAGTGACAGCTCACCTCGTGGCGGCCGGTAAGATATGACCGCCTCGGATTCGGCCCCATGATCGAAAAATCCCTCGCCTGGATGCGCCAAACCCTCGCCGAACTGAACATCCCCATCGAAGGATAAACCGAAGAACCGCGAAGGCGGAATCCCAAAAACCCAAAACAGACCCAATGGTCAGAAGCCCAAACGCTTTCGCCCGACGCCCGCCCGCGCGACCTCACCGACCGCAAACGGGCCATTTGCGGCGCAGAGCGGCCCCGGCGCTGTCAAGAACGCGGTCATGCCTGTCGAGCAGACTGCTCAGGGGTGACGCGCTTTACGCCGTCCCTCTGGGGCAGCGAGGTTAGCGATAATCATGGGTTGACCTTGGCTTCCAAGTACCGAAGATAAGCCTCGATCATGGCCCGAGCGATACCTCTTGCCTCAGTCAGTTCGGCTTCAGTGGCGTCTCGCAGAACGCCACGAGTTCTTCCCCGGTGACGTCCTTGTCGTAGCGGCTCGTCATTACAGAGTTGTCCCAGGCGAGACCACGCGGCGCTGCCGATGTCAAGGGCTGCCCGCGCAGAGTTCCCACCACCGAAGTTCGCAGAGAGAGCGTCCCGGATCTCATAAAGATGCACGAGTTCGTTATTCGGATCTCGTACCGCCGCTGTTTGGCTCTTAAGCAATGAAGCCAATAACGAATCATTAGGTCGGTGCAAGCTGATTCGCTCCGCAAGACTCTTCTTTCTCTCGATACGATCTCGCTTTGAGTCGGCGACTATTTTACCCTCTTTGTCTGTAATTTGAATATCCGCGGCCCCAACAGAGAGCTTCAGCCGCAGCGGTTCAGGCTCGACAAAGATGTCTCTGTGTCCGTCTGGGTGGATCAGGGTCTTCGTCGATCGTGAGAGTGTGTACGGAAGATGAGTGAGAAGCTGAACGCCTATAAACCTGTCATTTAGACCATCGTGCAGTCGCTGTCTCATCTCTGGATCTGCTTCAAAGATTGCGGAATCGATTTTCGCCTGCACTCGTCCACCTGCGACGGTCATTGTGTAATCCTGGCGAGAAATCTCGATTGCCTCGTCAAAATAATCAGGAGGCGAGAACTGCCATTCCAGCAAAACACACGTGCTCATACAGTCCAACCTGGTAGGATGGGCTTGGGCCCATGCGGATTCTTGTCGTCGAACATCCCGCCGAATACGGAGGTGTCGGCATACAACGAGATGGTCTCTCGCTTTGCCATATTGTCTATCATATTCGCGCATCACCGGCGTGACAAGGGGGAGAATCGCCCCCTGGCGCGGGTCGAGACAGGTGCCGGGGGCGGGAATGTGCAAGCAACATGGCGTTTCGGAGCAGATCTGGTATCGGTGGAAGGTCTTATGAGGACGGTTCGCAGTTGACGGTTGTTCGTTGCCAGTTTTCGGTTCCCCGCTTGTACCCATCTGCGCATCTACCCATCTACGCTTCCACGCAACGCAGGCCGGAGGCTGGAGGCGAGATACGAGCGACGCATCCGGCGCGACGAACGACGCTTCTACGCATCAACGCCTCCACCCTTCGGTACGACGCCTTGTTCCGCTGCGCACATGCCGAGATCGAAAGCCTGGAGATTCATCGCGACAAAGGCTGGCTTGGTCTTCTCTGCGATCACGCGGCGGAATACGTCGGCAGGTATCGGCAGAACCCCGGTTTGAACCAGCCCGCCAAGCATGACCATGTTCATCGACAGGGGCGATCCGGCCGTCAACGCCAGGGCGGTCGCATCAAAGGCCACAAGGCGCTTGACTCTGCTTGCCAGCGCCGCCAGGGCGGAATCGATCCGGGGGTAGCGGGCCTTTCCCATGGCCACGGTGAAAGGCGGCTGGGGCGCCGTGTTGCTGACGACCACGGTCTGGGGGCCGCATTTCTTCGCGGCCCGGATCGTCTCCGCAGGCTCGAAACCCAGCAGCACGTCGGCCGTCCCATCGGCGATGCAGTAGCCCTTACCCTCCCCCAGCAGCACCATGGACTCGACCACGCCGCCTCGCTGGGCCATGCCGTGGAATTCGGACATGCGGGGCGTGACACCGGCGGCGGCCGCGGCCTCGCCCAACACACGGGCGGCCAGGATGTTGCCCTGTCCTCCCACCGCCACGATCATGATACGAGCTGTCTTCATCGGTCCACCTCCTTTCCAGAGATCGCGGCAATCGCTTTTTCCGGGCAGATCTGGGCGCACAACGCACAGCCCGTACAGCGGTCGGGATCGATCTCGACCCGCCCGTCGTGCACGAAGAACGCCGGACAGGCCAGTTTCGTGGTGCAGACCTGGTGGTTGCGGCATTTGTAGGGCTTCACGTGAAATGGTCGCCTCTTGCGGAATCCGGGAAGAGTCCGGTCATAGAGGGGGCAGCCCGCCTGGGCGATGAGAACCGATACGCCACGGCAGTCGGCGAGCTGTCGCACGGCCTCGACGGTCTTGCGATAGTGGAATGGGTTGACCGTCAGGACATTTTCCACCCCCAGTCCCTTCACCACAGCCTCAATGGAGATCGGCTTCCTGGGGAGGTTCAGATGGCCCAGATCCACACCCGGGTGCGGCTGGTGACCGGTCATGCCCGTGGTGCCATTGTCCAGCACGACGACGAGAAAATCGTGCTGGTTGTAGACCGCGCTGGCGAGGGGCGAAAGACCGCTGTGGAAGAAGGTGGAGTCGCCGATGAAGGCCACCACTCTGCGTCCCGTGGCCCGTGCGAACCCGCCCGCCGTACCGACGCCGGCGCCCATGGCGATCAGGAAGTCGCCCATGTTCAGCGGAGGCAGAAGCCCCAACGTGTAGCACCCGATATCCGTGGGGTAGATCGCCTCATCCCCGAAGACTTCGCGGACCGCGACATAGGTGGCCCGGTGCGGACATCCAGGGCACAGGTTGGGCGGTCGGGCCGGGGCTTCTGGCAGGTCATCGATCCGGATTGGCACCGCGGGCGTGTACGGCTGCTGGAAGAACGCAGCGACGACCTTCGTCACGATCGCCGGGTCCAATTCGTAGAGCCTGGAGAAGAGCCCTTCCCCCTTGCCCTGGATCGGCAGCATCAGGCCGGACCGCTGGGCGCAGTTTCGCACGGCCTCCTGCAGGTAGGGTTCGCCCTCCTCGACGACCAGCGCCTTCTCACACCCTTCCAAGAATCGCCGCGTCAGTTGCTCCGGGAAAGGATGCGAAAAGCCCACGCGCAGAACCCGGAACCGATCGCCAATGCCCAACTTATCAAGGGCGTCGCTGACGTAGCCGTAGCTGACCCCGTTGCAGACGATGCCCCAGGCGCCGTCGCCTTCGATCCGGTTCCATGGGCTGTTGTCGGCGACATCCGTCGCCCGTGCCATCTTGTCCAGCAGCCTGGGGTGCAGGTTGCGTGATACGGCCGGGATGCACACGTACGCAAAGGGGTTCTTCTCGAATTGGCCCCGGGTGACCCTCGGGAGCAGGCGGCCCAGAGTCACCATGCCGCTGGAATGGTTGATGCGCGTGGTGGTGCGCAGAATCACCGGCAGCTTGAGTTCCTCTGACAGCTCGAAGGCGTAGGCGGCCATGTCCTTGGCCTCGGCCACCGTGGAGGGCTCCAGGATCGGCAGGCCGCTGAGCTTGCCATACCAGCGGGAGTCCTGTTCGTTCTGGCTGGAGAACATGAACGGATCGTCGGCCACAACGAGCACCAGCGAGCCCACAATTCCCGTATAGGCCAGGGTCATCAAGGCATCCGAGGCGACGTTGAGCCCGACGTGCTTCATGGTGACCATGGTCTTGAGGCCGCACATGGCGGCGCCGGCCGCGACTTCCAGGGCAACCTTCTCGTTGGCGCTGTACTCGAAATAGAGGTCGCTCTCCTGAGAGATCTGGAAGAACTGCAGCGCGATCTCCGAAGAGGGAGTCCCCGGATAGGCCGCGGCCAGGGCAACCCCGGCCTCCAGGGCCCCCCGGGCAATGGCCTCGTTGCCCAGCAGGAGGACCTGCTCGCCGACACGATCCTTCAAGAGCATGTGCATGTGCTCATCCTTTCTTGTCCTGACACAGAAGCCGGCTTTCCACGAGCTTCGTCGAGTACTGTCCTTTGGCAGAGCACTCGTGCTCCCGGATCTTCTGATGAAACGGAATGACCCGCACCGCAATCTCGCCGCGATTGGCTATGCGGACGCTTCGGAGCATACCCGCCATCCGAACCGAAGGACGTCTGTCATGCCTCATTGCTCGTCCCCTGCACGTCGGCATCCGCCTGCTCAACCTGCCGGCTCATCTTCTCCCGATAGGCATCGAGCTGAGAGGCCAGCCTGTCATCCGTCAGGGCCAGGATGGAGACGGCCAGCAAGCCGGCATTCTGGGCGCCAGCCTTGCCGATGGCGGTGGTGGCGACAGGAATACCGCCCGGCATTTGCACGGTGGAGAGCAATGAATCCAACCCTCCCAGATCCGAGGTCGTCATGGGCACGCCGATCACAGGCAACGTGGTCAGCGACGCCATGACCCCGGCCAGGTGAGCGGC
The DNA here is from genome assembly GCA_964610435.1 of uncultured Pirellulales bacterium. Classification (GTDB taxonomy): domain Bacteria; phylum Planctomycetota; class Phycisphaerae; order Sedimentisphaerales; family Anaerobacaceae; genus Anaerobaca. The sequence goes on from CAZSXM010000010.1 coordinate 25,311, forward strand.
CTTGCCGGCGCCGGCGATGATCACCTTTGCGCCTCGCGCTTTCGCCGAGCGACCGAACTGATGCGCTCGATCCGGCGTGCGGTGTGCCGAGATCACGCGCAACTCGCACGGCACGTTGAATTCCCGCAGCACCTTTGCGGCCTCGGACATGACTTCCAGGTCGGACTTGCTTCCCATGACGATCGATACGAGAGCTGCCATTTCTGTTGTTTCCTTTCCAAGTCACATTGCCTATAGTCTGCGGTCCGTCCCGCACCCCGTCGTCACCTTCTCCGTGGGGCCGGAACCAAGGGAAGCCCGGCGGAGACGATCATTGATGGCCGGGCCGAGACCTGTATCGGGAACGGCCTCGGCCACGATGAGGTCGAGCCCTAGGCTGTCCAGCCGATGAAGCGCGGCAAACAAGTTGGCGGCCGCCTCCCTCAGGTCGCCGCCGGGCGAGAGGACTTCGACGGTTGCGAATCCCTCTGTCCTGGAAGGCTCCCGGAAGGACAACAGCCCACTCCGAAGTGTGCCGGCCGACGGGTCAGCCTCGCCACGAAAGACCAGCGGCGTTCGCGGAGCGTAATGCCGGGCGAGTTGCCCCGGCGCCGCGGGACGATCAGGGTCCGAATGCGGCCGAAGCACCGAGCCCACAACGATCTCGATATCCCCCACAGCGACGCCTCCGGCTCGCAGAAGCACAGGCCTGCCGTCGACGAGCGACAGGATGGTGGACTCGATGCCCACGCGGCAGGGCCCGCCGTCGAGCACGATGTCAACCTCCTGGCCCAGTTGCTTCCGCACATGCTCGGCCGTCGTGGGACTGATCCGTCCGAACGGATTGGCGCTGGGCGCAGCCAGCGGCCTGCCGGCCTGGCGAATCAGGGCCAGCGCCAACGGGTGATCCGGCATGCGAAGGGCCACGTTGGGCAGTCCGGCAGTGACGATGTCTGGGATCTGAGCACACTTGGGCAGGACCAGAGTCAGAGGGCCCGGCCAGAACCGTTCGGCCAGTTCCCGCGCCACAGGCGGGAAATCGGCAACAACCGCCTCCGTCTCTTCGAAGCTGGAGACGTGGACGATCAGTGGGTCGAAGCGCGGGCGGCCCTTGATCTCGAACACCCTGGCCACGGCCCTTGCATTGAAGGCATGGGCGCCCAGGCCATAGACCGTCTCGGTCGGAAAGGCAACCACGCCTCCCTTCCGAAGAATGACGGCGGCCCTCTTCGTCTGGCTGGGCGGCCTATACGGGCGTTTCGCACAGCCGGACGTCTCCAGAATCAGTGTTGCAGCCTCCCGAATCCCCGAGGTCACCAAGGCCCCCGCCGGCAACTCCTGGCGATGCTTGGTCCCATGACCGGTCAGGACATAGATCCCGGTCCCTCCGGCGTTGCGGGCCAGTTCCACGTCGTGTGGATGATCGCCGATCACAAACGATTTGCCCAGATCGATGCCGAATTCACGGGCAGCGATGCCCAAGTGATACACGTTCGGCTTGATGCACCCGCAGTTGTCCGAACGCCGATGCGGGCAGCAGTACACCCGCTCGATGCGGATGCCGGCCCGAGCCAGGCGCCTCACGACATGGTCGTTCACCCGGGCCACCTCGGCCGCCTGGACGGTCCCTTCCGCAATGCCCGGCTGATGGGTCACGATGAACAGCTTGAAGGTCTTCTGGAGCAGCCGCAGCGCGCGGATCGTGTCCGGGAAGAACACGACCTCCGACGGGCTGCGCAAGTGCCCACGGTCCTCGATGAGGGTGCCATCGCGGTCCAGGAAGACTGCCGGGATTGTGCCTGATTCCGTCATCTCACGTTTCGCTCGCAACAGTGGGACAGATAATCTCACACGCTTCGTTCATACGGATTCACAAATGGTCGGCGGCAATGAACGGTTCATAGTCCTGCACCGTGCCGTCGGACAGGCAGCATTCGATGATCTCTCGGCCCAGAGGATGCAGATCCGGCTGGAGGAACTTGCGGATCTGCTCCAGGAAGAACGCGGTCAGGATCCGGCCGCCTGCGTCATAGGCATCGACACCGACTTCGGGCTGGCTGTCGACCTGGAAGAACGGGCGTGGAACCATGATGCCCTCGATGCGGATGCTCTCCAGAGCATAGCCCAGGAGCGGACATCGGGAGGGCACGAGTTGGTCCGAAAGAAACCGGGCGTGTCCCCGTCGCGCCAGATAATCCCTCGCCATCCACTGAGGCATGAAGCCGGTTTCCCACGCCCCGATATGCTGATTGGGGGTCAGGATATAGCGAGTGTGGCGGGCATCGACGAACTGCTGTAGCAACAGGTTGGCCTGATCCACCTTTCGCCCCGTGGTGAAGGGCCAGTAACTGCCCACGCCCTCGCTGCTCATCGCACCTTCGTCAACGATGCTCGGATTGGAGTGGCCGCGCGGCGCCACCAGACGCCACAACCAGGCCAGCGCAGGCGGCAGAACATGGAACAGTCCGAGGATGCCGTATGTGGGCCGTTCCCTCGTGCACGCGGGCGTGCGCACGCCAAAGGAACGAATGTCAACGGCCGCCTTTTCTCCTGTAACGCCCGGCACGATTTCCCTTGGCACGATGACCCTGGGGTTCGGGCAGGCCACGCCCGGTTCATCCTGCACATGCTCCCAGATCAATGCGGTGCTGCCCGCCACGGCATCGACGTTCAGAAACAACAACGGGCGAGGCGGGGCCACAGTCAGGCGTTCCAGATCGTGGTCCGTACCGTAGCCGGCGATGTGATTGACACGAACGAACCAGGCGCTCTCGGCATCCAGTATCCGTAGCTTCCCGTCGTTTTCCTGCAGGGCCGAATGACACAGCCCCATGTCATCGCAGACCGGATGCAGGTCGCAGGTCCTGCGAATCTCCAGGAATCGCTCCTCGCCGGTCACCACATTGCGGCCGATCAGAATCCGTCCATCCGACAGACGGTGCGGCTGCTGCAGCATCTCGCTCTTGCCCCCGCCGCTGGCGCCTTCGTGCATAAAGGTCACGATGTTGTCGTAGGGCGTCACGACCTGGACGGCCGAACAGTGGGCGGTGACCCAGTTCTGCCGGACGCCCATCTCGATCAGGGCCCCGTAGACCCCCTTCTTGGCACTCGGGCCGGGATAGAGGTTGTATGAGAACATCTCGTGCACCTCCGTGCGGTTGTGCACCACAACCTGGCGTCCGTCGAAGTGGGTATGGCGAAACGGCGGCGCCACGTAGATGATGAACGAGGGCTTGAAGGGCCGGGTGATCTTCGCGATGTTGGCGACCCGCTGCAAGAGCCCCAAGCCGAAGGCGAAGAAGCCCGCGTTGGCCGGGCAGATGGCCAGCGCGTCGCCGCCCAGACCGGGCGATCCCATTTCAAAGGCGAACACCGCCAGATCCTGCTCCACCAGCCAGGCGAAGGTCTCCAGCCGTATTCTCTCAAACGAGTAGCCGTACCGCTCGTGGAAACGGGGCTTATCGGATGGATTGGCGTCGGCCACGACCATGCAGTCCGGATCCCGACGCCGCATGTACGGCTCCGTGTAGTTGGCGGAGATGCCGTTCTTGACACGCACAACGGTGGCCTCATCCACCTTCCGGCCGTCCGCCAGCGTGTACGAAACCGTCCATTCACGGTTGTCGCGGCCGCCACAGGCCATATCCTCGAGTTCCTGTATGCTCGACGCAAGGCTGACGGACCGAGCCTTCTCAAGAACCTCCCGCGTTGAAGCCGGAAGCGTTAACCTCTCAAGTATTTGTTTGTCCATATCTCGGATCACTCCCCGTATCCATTGCTTTGATTCTCAGGTCTTGGTGAAGTCGGTTGCTCCATGAAGAACACCACGACTGCGTCACCCGTTAACGCATCCACACTGAGGCGCGACTGCCGAACCGTGCCTCCCACAATCCGGGCCACCGCCGTCTCCAGTTCGGCCTTGACCGTGTCAAACGTTTCCGAGAACAGCCTTTCCAGGCGCTCTCGCGAGCTGCGTTCCCGGGCATACTCCCGCTCGGCCGGGCAGACGACTTGCCGCAAGGTGACGAGCACGTGGCTGTCATGCAGGTCCACCAGGACCGACTCCGGCCGTGCCGACATATAGTCGCCAGCGAACCGCGTCACCACCTCTTCGATCTGCTGCTGTTCTTCCAAGCCCTTGCGCACGAGATTACCTTTCCTTCATCCGGAGTCCGACGCACACCTCCAGACGATGCTATGGAGAAAGCCCGGGCATCCAGTGCTTATGCGTTCCAAAGGGAATGGTCCATAGGAAGGCGAATGTACCCCGACAAGGGCACTCGCGGACCAGCGATTCGACCGGCCACCCGTGCGGGCCGCCGTCAACGTGCTTGAGGCCTCGGCAGGCAAACAAAAAAAACCGCTAGCAGCCCGATCCTGGACTCCCTGACGGCCTATTCTTCAGCAGGCCGCGTCAGCGCGGCCCCCTGTCAATCTGCCTGTACTGTCGAAAAGCACAGAACCGTATACTATTCGGCAAGATACCTGCTGTCAAGCATCTTTCCCGTTTTTTTGCGGCCCGCCCTCGCGATCCTCGAACTGCACAGGACCGTCGAGTGTGAAGATGATAACTCGCTCACCGGTCGTGGTGCTGATGTCGGTATGCAGGCTCCGCATCCTGCACCCGGTAATATCCTGAATGAGGGCCTCCAGCATGGCTCGGGCCTTCTCCAGTAGTTCGATGCGCACCTGCTTGATCAGGGCACGTCCCTGGCTGCCGCCGTCGATCCGGGCCAGGTTCTTCTCCGCCGGTGTCAACACACCGCGCAATCGCACCAAGACCATATCATCGAGGATGTAGGTCTTGGTCTCATCAGGACCGCGGCCCATGTACTCCTTCTCGAACCTGATGATGGCCTCACTGATCTCGGCCTCCAGTTGTCCTTTGGTCTTCACTTGTTTCTCCATCGTTCGATGCAACACACCTATCGGAAGATCGGGCATCGGGTAGCCGCGAATCCCAAACCCATGATACCATAAGCTCGTGGACATGCTTGACTGCTATCCTTAAATCCCTTGAAGAACCTCTGGATAAGTCGGCCTGTCCATATCGTTCAACTCAGATGTACCCAAAAACCGGATGAGCCCAAGACGCACAGGGGCGTGCGCAGACCTGACGAGCCAGGCCGACCCCTTCAGCGGCGCTCAGAGCCCGCCCTGAACCGGATTGAAGGGACAAGGCTCTTACGAGCCCACGATGAACGACGCTTCTACGCATCCGGCGCGACGTTTCGTATGGCACATGGGGGGCCGGGCGGGTATAATGGGGCGATCGTGGGAGTTTGGGCTGGAAATGGACAACCTCTGGTGAGGTCAGGACGGTTTTGAAAGACGGCATGGAACCTTTGAAGAAGCTCAGCCGGGCGATTGCGCCGGTCGAGTCGTGGCTACCGCAGGACCAGGTCCCGTGGGTGATCGCCGGGCCGTGCAGCGCCGAGTCGCTCAAGCAGATGCTGGTCACGGCCAAAGGCCTGGTCAAGTCCTCGCACGTCAAGGCGTTCCGGGCGGGCGTGTGGAAGCCCCGCACCCGGCCGAACGCCTTCGAGGGCATCGGCGCCGTCGGGCTCGACTGGCTCAAGGCGGTCAAGGACGAGACGGGCCTGCCGACCGCCACCGAGGTCGCCAACACCGAGCACATCGAGCTGTGCCTCAAGGCCGGCGTGGACATCCTCTGGATCGGGGCCCGCACCACGGTCAGCCCGTTCAGCGTGCAGGAGATCGCCAATGCCCTTCGGGGCGTGGATATCCCGGTGCTCGTGAAGAACCCGGTCAACGCCGATCTAGGGCTCTGGCTGGGGGCCGTCGAGCGGCTCTTCGACGTGGGCATCCGCAAGCTGGCGGCCCTGCATCGGGGGTTCTCGGCGTACGTCGAGACCGAGTTCCGCAACCAGCCCAACTGGCAGATCCCGATCGAGCTGAAGCGGCGGCTGCCCGACCTGCCGCTGATCTGCGACCCGAGCCACATCGCGGGCGTGCGCCACCTCGTCGAGCCGGTGGCGCAGATGGCGCTGGATCTGGGCATCACCGGGCTGATGATCGAATCGCACGTTCACCCGGACGAGGCGCTCAGCGACGCCAAGCAGCAATTGACGCCCAAAGACCTCTGCCACATGCTCGAGAGGCTTCGGGCCCGCGACGCCACCGTGACCGACCGCGACCTGAAACGGCACATGGCCCGGCTGCGGTCGGAGATCAGCCACATCGACGCGAAGATCATCGAGGACCTGGCCGAGCGGATGAAGTGGGTCGAGGAGATCGGCCGGCTCAAGCAGCAGCACAACGTCCCGGTCCTGCAGCTCGGGCGGTGGGAGAACCTGCTGGAGGACCACATCACCAAGGCCGAGAAGGTGGGCCTCGACGCCGAGTTCATCAAGGACATCTTCGAGACGATCCACGCCCAGGCGATCAAGCGCCAGTTGTAGGCTGGATTCACGCTGTCCATTCACGGACGCACAGCCGACACCCTATGCCGTCGGGGACTTGCGCATGCAGAATCCCCCAAATGCCGCGTGACCGCCCTTTCTGCTTGCGCCTCTAAGGGGTAGAGAGCACTCCGAAGTTCCCGGCGTGGGCCGGAACGGGGAAATCTGGAACCCGAGGACCTGAGGAAGGAAGGAACGAGCGATGAAAGCGCTGAAAAGGCTGTGGACATGGTGGTGCGGGCTGTGGACCGACGATTTCTTCGCTGCGACCGAGATCGACACGCACCGCTGGGACAACAAGTCCGAGATCCTCAGGCGGCTGTCAGCCCACCCAAATTGAGACCGCTGGAGGTATGAGCGGCGGTCCAGCACCTTTCGCTCACACCCCCCCCAATCCCTCAGCCCCACAGCGTGGACGACCCCTTGCATCCTTCCATCGACTCTCCTCAGGCATCATCGGGTCAGACGAGACGGTCCATCAAGTCGCCATCTCACACAGGGCCACGGCCTCCCAATCTTCGGCAAAGCGCCCCACGGCCGTGTGGAGTCGGCTCTTGACTGTCCCGATGGGGATGTTCAGAATCTGTGCGATCTCCGCATAGGCGAACTTGTGAAAGTAGGCCAGCACGATGATTTCACGCAGCTTGGCCGGCATTCGAGAGATGACACGCTTGACCGAGGCGGCCCGCTCATCGCGGAGCAGATCGTCGTACGGCATTCGCTCGTCGTGGTCCAATGTGTTGAGCACGTCGTCGATTGTGGACTCATCGCTGTCGAACATGTTGCCGAGTTGCGTCATCTGGCTCCGCTGCATACGTCGCAGAGCGTCCTTGGCCTTGTTGGCCGCGATGGTGAACAACCATGGCCGCAGCGGCCTGGACACATCGAACGTATCCCGACTGACAAACAACTGAAGGAATGTCTCCTGGAACACGTCCTCAATCAGATCGGAGCGGCTGAGAAACCGACGCAGAAAGGCATAGACGCTGTCGCGATAGCGACTCATCAGTTCCTGAAACGCCCCTTCGTCACCGGCCGCATAGCTTCTCAAGAGCCTTACATCATCCATAGTAAACCCCTTCTATTAGTTGTCAATAAATCTGCATGTCATCGTAGCACATGGCGAATCTGTGGAAATCGGGCATTCGCTGGTTCCTCCATACGGTTTCGCCTTGCTTGACCTATCGGGAAATCCCCGATACCCCAATGCCCAGATAGGCTTTTGGGTGCAATGGAGCCGCATCGCAATCCCACAAGGTCATCGCAATATCCGATGGCGAATCCGACGTCGATTTCTGTTGATTGAGCCGCGTCTGCACCTATAATGGGTCCGCTCTGGGGATCAGGAGCAAACGAAGGGGAGTTCAGGCATGGCCTTAAGGACGCAAGGCAAGACGAACCGGCCGAAACAGCATCGCATCGTCATCGTGGACGACCATCCCATCGTAAGACAGGGTCTGGTGCAACTGATCGACCAGGAAGACGATCTGCACATCTGTGGGCAGGCCGAGGATGCCCAACAGGCCATGCAGGCCATCCACGCGCTGAAACCGAACCTGGTCATCGTCGACGTTTCCCTGAAGACGGGCAGTGGGATCGACCTAATCAAGGACATCAAGACCCAGTTTCCCAGCCTGCCCGTCCTGACCCTGTCCATGCACGACGAGGCCCTTTACGCTGAACGGGCCCTGCGCGCCGGGGCCAGAGGCTATATTATGAAACAGGAGGCGCCCGAAGAGGTGGTCAGCGCGATCCGCCGGGTCCTGGCCGGGACGGTCTACGTCAGCCCGGGCATGGCCGCCAAGATGGTTGGCAGGATCACCGCCGGGCCAGGCGAGAAAGGCACCTCGCCGGTCGATCGGCTCAGCGACCGAGAGCTCGAGGTCTTCCGCCTGATCGGCGAGGGCTATGGAACGCGGGAAATGGCCGAGAAGCTGTACCTGAGCGTCAAGACCATCGAGACCTACCGCGCCCACATCAAGGAGAAGCTCAACCTCCAGGACGCCAACGAACTGCTGCGGGCCGCCATCCGCTGGGCCAATGCCCAGATGTGAGCCGGCCGCTCTACGGTTGAGCCGGAGCCCCCTGCCGCACGGCCGACAGATCAATGACCGCCCTGCCTTCGATCGGCACGGTCTGCACGGCGCCGTCGTCGAAGACCACGCGAAGCGATCTCGGCTTGGCCGTCTCGTTGACCAGTTCCCATCCTTCGCCTGAACGGCGAACCTGCACCTTGTCGATCCCGAACGCCCGCCCGCGCGAGCGGTCGATATAGACGTGGCCGTAGCGGTCGAGGATCCGCGTCGCCGCCTCGGCCGCCGCGCCGTTGCCCCAATCGTAGATCGTGAAGACGCCCATCCCCTCGCCTTCGGGGCTGGTACGCCCCCCGTGCCCGTAATTTTCCATCGTGAAGCCGTAGTCTTCGGGGCCAAACCAGGGATACACCTTCTCCCACATCTCTTGCACGGCGGGGTTCTCCGGACAGTACATCATGATGAAGCCGGACTTCAGCGCCGCGACGCCTCGCTCGAAATAGGTCGGCTCCCCCGTCTCGCGGTAGTAGTCGAGGAACAACTCGGCGAACAGCGTCTGACGCGAGTCGTTCCATTCGCCGTCGCAGTTCATCACGCCGAAACCGCCCAACGCCGGCACGTAGATGAACGGCGGCTGCCAGACCTGTTGACACATCGCCAGCTCATCCAGCGTGCGCCGGCCCCACTGGAGGTATCGCAACTGGCCTGTCGCCCGATGTGTCGCCAGCAATGCCTCGGCGGTCCAGAAGATCGACAGACTGTTCTGTTTGTGCATCGCATTGCGCGCGATCTTCTTGCCCAGGTACCTATCGCGCCCCCACCCGCAACAGGACCAATAGGTCTCAAAGTCCTCCCAGCGGCCCTCGGGAACGACTTCCTGCACCACAACATCCATTGCGCGAACGGCGGCCTCGCGGTATTTCGCTTCGCCCGTCACGTCAGCGAGCTTGAGCAGAAATGTCACGCTCATGCTGCTCTCCGGCGTGCGGTTCATCACCGGACCGGGCTTCTGCGTTTCCGGGTGCAGCCAGCCGGGGAAGAAACCTTCGTCGTCCTGCAACGTGACCAATCGGTCGCCGTACGTGCGCGCGTAGTCGAGCAGGCGCGCATCCGGCTCCAACTGCTCGTGCCAGCGCAACATCAGCAGCGCCGTCCAACTGGCGTCCAACACGTGGTACCATTGCGTGGAGATGCCGTGGTCGTGCGGGCAGCGGTTCGAATTGCTCCAGAACGCATGCTCCCACCCTCGCGACCGCGGGAGTCTGCGGCCCTCGATCTCGACGGTCTCGTTGGCCGTGCCGATAACCGCCGGAAAAAGCCCATCCTTCATCGGCGCCGCCAACGCCAGCGCCTTGGTCAAGCGGGCCTTGCGCAGAAGCACATCGTCTCCGGTTTGCCGGGCGTAGCGAAACAGGCCCGAGGCGCTCCGCAGTGACGAGAACCACGCCTGATTCCAGATCGACAGAAACTCCCGCTGATACCACGGGCCGGGATAGTTGGGCGACTGCGAGATGTTGACGATGAACTGAGGTGCCCCAACCCGGACGCCATCAAGTTCGAACTCCTGCCAGACGAAATCGCCCCAGCCGTCGAACGCCCAGTCGTACGTATGACGCACGTAGTTTCCCAGCGGTGCCGGCAGCGGCTCACCCTTGGCCAGCAGCGGACCGCCCCACCGCTTCCACTGAAAGCGGGCGACCTTCGACCAGGGATTCCGCACCTCGCCCCCGTCGTGATAGGCGGTGATGAAGAAGCTCAACTCCACCGGCCCCGGCGTGAACGTCATCCCCGGCGTCTTCTTGAACAACACGTGCTCGGGGATCACCGTGCGAGTCATGCCCAGCCACATCTTGTTCCGCGTCGCGTCGTAGTCCATGAACCAGGGGTTCTCGGACCGCCGACCGACGGCATCGAGGTCGGGGACAACGACCAGCGTCAGAGATCCACGCTGCACGATCATCGCCGGCGCGCGAAAAACATGCTGAGCGACCACGTACCCCTCCTCAGGCGCCAGATGCGGCGCCCACCAGAAGTCGGGCTCGATTGCCAGATCGAAGGGAATCGAGAGCTCGTCCTGGGCCACCGGCTCGGCCACGTCCCACGTCATGCGAACGCGCCTCCAACCGTCGGCGGCCTCGCGGATGTCCACGCATGGCGGTTCACACGTCGCCAATTGCGGCGCCGAAAACCGAACGCACTCCCGCCCGGCCAGAACGACGCGATACGCCCCCTCCACCTCGGCGATCGTCATCGCCTCGGCCGACCAGGCCGATGGAACCGGACCGGCGAGGACGAGGCAGAAGAGCAGGACGGCACGCAATGGAAGAGGTCTCCAGCTACCCATCTCGGTCTCTTGATCCATGTCGGTTGGACCTCCCACAAACCCAGTAAGCCCCTGAAAATCGTTGGGATCTCGTCGGCCAAAGCCGTTTCACGGCCCGATTGTAGCAGCCCACGAATCCCGTTCAAGCCTCATCGGCCCTCGAACCGATCACCCCCTGTGATCCACAAGACATGCAGACCCGGCACGGCGGTCAGCCTGGCGGGCGATCGGTTGCCGCAGCGGCTGTCAAGTTGGCGTGTGCCGGAGGTGGGCATCTGCCGGAATTGGCACCGGCAACAGGCGGCTGTGGCGCTTCGTCAGGGGACGCGGCGATTGCGATCGGCCGTAACCGAAAGAAAGAAAAGAACTTATCAGCCACATGACAATTTGAGGCCAGACCACTGAAGCTGCTGGTATATCTTTTGCACGGTCAGGTGCATCTACGCAGTAGGTATGGCCTGAGTATGTTTATGACGCATGCAAATTAAGGAGGCACGCAATTATGGCAGTAAAAGAACTGGCGTTCGAAGCTGAGGCACGAGCCAGCCTGTTGGCCGGGGTCGAGAAACTGGCCAAGGCGGTCAAGGCGACGCTGGGCCCACGAGGCCGCAACGCCGTGCTGGACAAGAGTTGGGGCGGCCCAAACGTGACCAAAGACGGCGTGACCGTTGCCGAAGAGATCGAACTGAGCGACAAGGGCGAGAACCTCGGGGCCAGACTCGTCAAAGAGGCGGCCAGCAAAACGTCGAAAATCGCCGGCGACGGGACGACCACGGCAACGGTCCTGACCGAGGCGATGTTCAGAGAGGCCTACAAGAACCTGGCGGCCGGAGCCGACGCGATGGCACTGAAGCGCGGCATGGAAGAGGGGGCCAAGGCCGCCGTCGCCAAGCTGCAGACGCTGGCCAAGCCGGTGGACATCGGCAAGACCGACGACATCGTCAACATCGCCTCCGTCTCGGCCAACAACGACCGCGAGATTGGCAAGATCATGGCCGAGGCCTTCCAACGTGTCGGACGCGACGGGGTCATCACGGTCGAGAGCGGCAAGAGCTTCGAGACGAACGTGGAATTCGTCGAGGGGATGCAATTCGATCGCGGGTTCATGTCCCCGCACTTCGTGACCGACCAGGACAAGATGGTCTGCGAGTTGGAGAAGCCCTACATTCTGATCCACGAGGAGAAGATCGGCACGATCGCCAAGCTGGTTCCACTGCTGGAGAAGATCGCACAGACCAAGCGTCCGCTGGTGGTGATCGCCGAGGACGTCGAGAGCGAAGTGCTGGCGACGCTGGTCGTCAACAAGCTTAAGGGCGTGCTGAAGGTCGCGGCAGTGAAGGCACCCGGGTACGGGGACCGACGCAAGGCCATGCTCCAGGACATCGCCGTGCTGACGGGCGCCGAGGCCATCTTCAAGGACCTGGGAATCGAACTGGACAACATCAGCGTCTCGCAGCTCGGCCAGGCCAAGAAGGTGACGATCGACAACGACAACACGGTCATCGTCGAGGGCGCCGGGACCCAGGAGGCCATCCACGGACGGATCAAGCAGATTCGCGACGAGATCGAGATTACCACCAGCGACTACGACCGCGAAAAGCTCCAGGAGCGTCTCGCCAAGCTGACCGGGGGCGTCGCGCAGATCAACGTCGGCGCCGCCACCGAAGCCGAGATGAAAGAACGCAAGGCCCGCATCGAGGACGCCCTGCACGCCACGCGCGCGGCCATCGAAGAGGGGATTGTTCCGGGCGGAGGCGTCGCTTTGATTCGCTGCATCGAAGCAGTGACGAGCCTGAAGCTCAAGGGAGACGAGAAGACCGGGGCTGAGATTCTGGCCAAGGCCATGCGGATGCCCTGCTACTACATCGCCGACAATGCCGGTGCGACGCCCAACCTCGTGGTTAGCAAGGTCGCAGAAGGCAAGAACGGCTTCGGCTACAACGCCGACACCGACGCCTATGAGGACCTGGTCAAGGCAGGCGTCATCGACCCGGCCAAGGTCACGCGCATCGTACTGCAAAACGCCGCGAGCATCGCCGGGTTGCTGCTGACGACCGACTGCCTCGTGACCGAAAAGCCCAAGGACGAAGATGATATGCCCCCCGGCGGCCCCGGCATGGACGGCATGGGTGGCATGGGTGGCATGGGCGGCATGGGCGGCATGGGCGGCATGGGCGGCATGATGTAGCCCCCGGCCGGCATCGCCGTGCATGCTATGAGCGACGAATGAAACCACAGCAACCGCATTGAAAACTTGTTGGTGAAGGAGTAACAGGATATGAAGCTCAAACCATTGGACGATAGAGTGGTGATCAAGCCGTTGGAGGCCCAGGACAAGACCGCTGGAGGGATCTTCCTGCCCGATACCGCCAAGGAGAAGCCCCAGATCGGCAAGGTCGTATGGATGGGCCCGGGCAAGGTTCAGGACGACGGCAAGCGCGCCCCCATGTCCGTCAAGAAGAACGACGAGGTCATCTACGGCAAGTACATGGGCAACGACATCGAGATCGACGGCCAGAAATACGTGATCCTGCGCGAAAGCGATGTGCTGGGCATCCTCGAGAAGTAGGACGCAACCCACAACGGCATGACATCCCGGTCCGCCGGGAAGAACGGACTAAGTGAGGAAGAAGAACAATGGCAAAGCAATTGATGTTTGACGACGCCGCACGGGCCGAGCTGCGCGACGGCTTGAAAGAGCTGTCTGCCGCCGTCAAGGTCACGCTCGGACCGACCGGCCGAAACGTCGTACTGCACAAGAGCTGGGGCTCGCCCAAGGTGACCAAGGACGGCGTCTCGGTCAGCAAGGAAATCGAACTGCCGCAGCCGTTCAAGAACATGGGCGCCAAAATGGTCAATGAGGTCGCCAGCAAGACGAGCGACGTCGTCGGCGACGGGACCACCACATCGATCGTGTTGGCCGAGGCGATCTACCTCGATGGGCTCAAGCACGTGGCCGCCGGGGCCAATCCGATGGCCCTGAACCGCGGCATCGGCAAGGCCACCGCAGTCGCCAGCAAGTTCATCTCGGACGCCAGCGTTCCCGTCAAGGGCCACGCCGACATCGCCAAGGTCGCGACGATCAGCGCCAACAACGATGCGACCGTCGGTGAGATCCTCGCCAAGGCGATCGATGCCGTCGGCAAAGAAGGCGTGATCGAGGTCGAGGAAGGCAAGGGCATGGAGAACGAGCTGACCGTGGTCGAGGGCATGCAGTTCGACCGCGGGTACATCTCGCCGTACTTCATGACCAACGCCGACACGCTCGAAGCCGTGCTGGAAGACGCCTATATCCTGCTGCACGAGAAGAAGATCTCCAACGTGCGCGAGTTGATTCCGCTGCTGGAGAAGATCGTCCATACGGGCCGTCCGCTGATGGTCATCAGCGAAGAGGTCGAGGGCGAAGCGCTGGCGGCGCTGGTGATCAACCGGCTGCAAGGGGTCCTGAAGGTCTGTGCGGTCAAGGCGCCGGGCTTCGGCGACCGCCGCAAGGCCATGCTCCAGGACATCGGCATCCTGACCGGCGGACAGGTCATCAGCGAAGACCTCGGCCTCAAGCTGGAAAGCATCGAACTGGCGCAGCTCGGCCAGGCCAAGAAGATCGTCGTCAACAAAGACAACACGACGATCATCGAGGGCGCCGGCAAGAAGAAGGACATCCAGGCCCGCTGCGACCAGATTCGCGCCCAGATCGAGAAGACCACCAGCGACTACGACCGCGAGAAGCTCCAAGAGCGGCTGGCCAAGCTGACCGGTGGCGTCGCGGTTATCAAGGCGGGCGCCGCCACCGAGACCGAGATGAAGGAGCGCAAGGACCTGCTCGACGATGCGCTGCACGCCACGCGTGCGGCCACGGCCGAGGGCGTCGTCGCCGGCGGCGGCGTCACGTTCCTCAAGGCCATCAAAGAGGTCGAGAAGGCCCGCACCAAGGCCAGAGGCGATGAGAAGATCGGGTTCGACATCGTCGCCCATGCCCTCAAGGGCCCGACGGCTCAAATCGTGGACAACGCCGGCGCCGAAGGCGACGTGGTCGTGGCCCAGTTGCTCGAGAAGCTGGAGAAAGACAAGAACGTCGGCTACGACGCCAACACCGGCGAATTCGTAGACATGGTCAAGGCCGGTATTATCGACCCGGCAAAAGTCGCACGGACGGCGCTCGAGATGGCCGCCTCCGTCGCCGGCCTGATGCTGACGACCAACGTCCTGGTCACCGAGTTGAAGGATGAGGACGCCGAACCGATCGCCGGTTCGGTTCGATAGTTACAGCGCCGGCGCGCGGCTCATCCCCGCAGGTCGTGCGTCCCCGGACGACACGGCAAGCGGGAATGCCTGTACAACCGATGAGCCGCGACGCCGGACGGATTGCTTATGGCCAAACGCGACTACTATCAAGTCCTGGGCGTCGAGAAGAACGCCTCGGCCGATGAGATCAAGCGGGCCTATCGCCGTCTGGCGATCAAGTATCACCCCGACAAGAACCCGGGCGACAAAGAGGCCGAGGCGAAGTTCAAGGAGTGCGCCGAGGCCTATGAGGTTCTCAGCGACGCCGAGAAGCGAAAGCAATACGACCAGTTCGGTCACGAAGGACTGCGCGGCTCGGGCATGCACGACTTCTCGCGTATGAACGTCGAGGACATCTTCAGCATGTTCGGCTTCGACGACTTTTTCGGCAGCATGTTTGGCGGAGGAGGCGGACGACGCCGAGGCGGTCGGCGATCCGGCCCGACGCGCGGATACGATCTTGAGACCGGCGTCGAACTGACGCTCAACGAGATCGCTCAGGGCGCCGAGAAGACGATCGAGTTCACTCGACAGGATCGCTGCGCCGACTGCAACGGAACGGGTGCCGCTCGTGGCAGCCAACCGAGTCGGTGCACCGTCTGCGGGGGCTCCGGCCAGGTCGCCAAGGGCGGTGGGTTCTTCCAGATGGTATCGACCTGCCCGCAATGCCACGGCTCCGGCCAGGTCATCACCCGTCCCTGCTCGCAGTGCAGCGGCAGCGGGCGCGTGCCCCGCAAGCGGTCCGTCACCATCAAGATCCCCCCCGGGGTCCACGAGGGCCAGGGCATTCGCGTGGCCGGCGAGGGCGAGCCGGGACAAAGCGGCGGCCCCAACGGCGATCTGTACTGCTACGTCCGCATCAAGAATCACGAGTTCCTCGAACGCGACGGCAACAATCTGATTGCGGTGGTCCCGATCAGCATGACCCAGGCCGCACTGGGCGCGACGATCGACGTACCCAGTCTCGACGGCACCAAGCAGCTCAAGATCCCGCCCGGGACGCAGTACGGCAGTCTCTTTCGCATCCGCAGCCAGGGCCTGCCGGATATGCGCTCGGGGCGAAGAGGCGACCAGTTGGTGCAGGTCACCGTGGAGACGCCGGCCCGGCTGAACGCTCGCCAGGAGGAGTTGCTTCGCGAGTTCGCCAAAACCGAAAACGTAGACGTGTCCCCCAAGTCACAGGGTTTCTTCGATAAACTCAAGCGACATTTCGGGAACCACGGATGAAAGACAAGAAGAGCAAGCCCAAACACGAACCGACACACGAAGAGATCGAATCGCTTCGCACGCAACTGGACGAGATGCAGAAGGAACGAGACGATTTGCTCGGCAAGCTCCAGCGCGTCAGCGCCGACTACGCCAACTTCCAGAAGCGGGCGGCCCGGCAGGTCGCCGAGTCAATCGCCTATGAGAAGGAAATGCTCATCAAGACGCTCCTTCCAATGCTGGACAACTTCGAGCACACGTTCGAAAAGTCACAGGCTGCCGAGAGCGTCGAGGCCGTCCTGACCGGCGTTCGAATCGTCTACGATCAGATGCTCGACACGCTCCGATCGCATGGGGTCCAGACCATCGAGGCGCTGGGCGAGCCGTTCGACCCGAGCTGTCACGAGGCGATGATGCGACGGGAGGACCCCGACCGCGAGGACAACACGATCCTGGAAGAGTTCCAAAAAGGCTACACGCTCAACGGGCGCGTCGTTCGGCCCAGCAAGGTCATTGTCAATAAGCTGGCATGCACGGAGGCGCCGCCACAGGACAAACCATCGGACGAGGCAACGGACGAAACACCCTCCGCGGACGACGGTCAGAGCACAGAGACGGAGTAACCACGATGCCGACGTATGAATATGCGTGCGAACGTTGCGGACACAAGTTCGAGGAGTTCCAGCCGATCACGGCCAAGCCGCTTCGCAAGTGTCCCGAATGCGGCAAGTCGGCCCTGAGACGGCTGATCGGCACCGGTGCAGGCATCCTATTCAAAGGCTCCGGCTTCTATCAGACCGACTACCGCACCGAAAGCTACAAGAAGGCCGCCGAGAAGGACAATGGCTCGACCTCCGCCAAGAGCGGAGACAAGAAAGAGACCAAGACCCCCTCGACCGAGTCCCCTGCCCCAAAGGCCGAGAAGAAGCCCGCCTGAGCCCCGGAGAATCTACCGCAGCGATTCGGTCTGAAGCGAATCGGGCCGGACGCTCGGGACAATCCAGTCATAGGTCGGCAGGATTCGCCCATCCTTAAGCCTCAGTCCCGCCGTACACATGGGTGACTCGCCGTCCCAGCCGTCCGGTCGCGTCGCGATGCCGACGATGCCCAGATCGGCAACGGGAACCACCTCACCGGGATCGGACCGGCCGTTCCCGTTGCGGTCGAACCAGACCGAAAGTCCGGTCAGTTCCTCCCCATCGAGCCAGCCGTTGCGGTCGTCGTCCAGCACGTCCATCGCTCGGTAGCCGTCTCGGAAGAACATCCACCACGTCACCGAGCCGAACATCTGTCGGCCGGAAGTGATGTGGCCCCTGCGGCCTGGGTCCCAGACCAGGAAACCCGTGGTCGGCTTGACCCATGGGCGCGGCTCGGTGCGGCCGTCGCCGTCCAGATCGAACGAGACGGTCGTCGCCGGGGCCAGCAGATCCGCCAGCGACGCCGCCCCTTCCAGGCTCAGCACGATCGGCGTAATCGCCCCGACTGGCAGCGACTCGAACGTCGCCAGATTGGTCTCGATCTCGTCGATCTTCTCCTGCACCTCTGAGGGGATCGTCTGCTCGGCCTTCCACAGGCGGACGAATGCACGGCCGGCCTCGTAGCTGATAATGCAGCGAAGGCCCTCGACAGGCAGCCACTCCAGCGCGAGGTCGTCTCGGACCGACAGTTCATAGGCCAGAAGGTAGGTCTGCTTGACTGCGTTGAGGACGATCGTCTTCAAGCCCGACGGCATAGGAGCCGGACCAATCTCGACGAAGAACTCCAGATACTGCTCACTCAGGCTGGCCTGACCCAGAACGTACAGCGCATTATTCGGATCGAGCGAGGCGGCCCGATAGAAGCTCCATTGCGCAGCGCCCGCGTGCTCGATGAGCCTGTCCGTCGTCGGTGGTTTCGGTCGCCACTCCGTGGCGATCAGCTCGGCCTCGATTGCCCCGGCGCGTTCGTAGAAGGCTGCGCGATTTGCATCAGTCAGGTCGGCCGTGGACTTGATGCCGAATTCCTCGAACGTGATGTGCATCGCCTCGGCGCGCCGGGCACCATCGAGATAATCCTCCCACCACCAGTGCTGAATGACGGATGGCGGAGTCTTCTCGTCGAAGGCGCCGACGAGAAAGGCCTTGTTGGCAAACGCCAGATAGTGAATCCGTCCGAGCGTGTAATAGCCGCTGGGGTCGTTCGGCTTCTCAGCGATATAGGCCTCGGCGTTGGCGATCAAGCGTTCGGACGGAATGTAGTCAGGTCGGAGCCACCGCCCTGCCGCAACGCCAGTGAATACGACGACGGCCAGCACGCCAACACCATATCGCACCATCTTCATGATTACGCCCTCACCCAACATGCATACGCACCATAGCCCTTGCCCTTTCACCGCGTCGATTCGCAGGCCGTCACATCAATCCATCCGACACGCGGATGTCAATCCATCAGGCCCTTGGCGCGGGCGACGCCGGGGCGGTTCTGGATCAGCCAGAGGTTGCGCGCCTCGTTGCAGCCCGGGCAAACGTAGGCAATGCCGTATTCTCCGTGGACGGTCAGGTCGCCGTCCCAGCGGCGAGGGCTGTCGGAATGTGGAAAGTGCCCTCGCTCGGCTTGGGCCCAGTCGGGCCCGTAGAGATCGTAGCCGGAGATCAGCGGGACCTTCTCTTTGCGCATCACGCGAGCGTGGACCTGGCAGACCGGGGGCTCGCCGAAGTCCCGGCCCCTGGTCAAGTCGATCATGCACCCGGCAACCATGCCGAGCAGAGCGAGAGCGCCCAGTGCAGCAGCAAAACAATGGCGTGCGCGACGAATCGTCATGGTCATCCCCAACAAACGAACACAGCAGAGGCAGTCCTGTCCAACGGGTCCCGATCGAACCGGTTTCCGTATCTGTTCATTCTATTGCCCCTCCGCGAAGTTTGCAATCCCGCGTCGGCATCGCATCGTTCCCGGCCTTCCGCGAGACCGCCTCCGTCGCTCGTGGATGTCGCCATCTCCGTTTGCCGGGCCCGGCGGCGGCCTTTTTCGGACGTACTCACACCGACTGCGCGATGACGTGCGCCTCGCGCTCGGTCAGCAACTCGATCATTTCGTCGCTCGTCTCACATGCGCGCAGTCGTTCGACCCAGCCGCTGTCACAGAGCATGCGGCACAGCCGCGCCAGGATGTGCACGTGCTGTACATCGTCCTGCGAAGCCGTCAGGAGGAACAGGTCGGTCAGCTTGCCGTCGGGCGCCTCGAAAACGATGCCCCCGCTGGCCTTGGCCACCACAAGCACGGAGTCGGCGATCTCATACGGCAGAGGTCGGCGCGGGTGCGGGATCGCGATGCCGCCGTCGATGGCCGTGCTGTGCATTTCCTCACGGGCCATCACCGCCTCCAGCAGGGCCTGCTCATCGTAGACCAAGCCGGTCCGCTGCGCCAGGGCCACCAGCTCGCGCAGCAGGCTGTTCTTGCCTCTCGATTTCAGTTGGGCCGTCACCGCCTCCGGCCGCAACAAGGGTCGAACGATCGCTTCGCTCTGCAGTTGTTGCCGCTGGGCGGTCATGCCCGCATCGACCTCCGCCAGATGATCGTCCGTCATCGTACCCATGTTCTTCTGGAGCCATTCGGTGATCTCAGCCCGGTTGAAGCGCAGCTCGCCACCGACCTTCCGGCAGGGAATCTCCCCCCGCTGGGCCATGCGTTCGAGCCGGCGGGCGTCGGCGCCCATCATCCGGGCCAGCTCCTTGACTGTCATATGGCGGTACGGCATGGGGGTCACCATCGTTCCCATCACAATTCGCAGCTTTGGCCGTCGTCACATCGCAGGTCACTCGGTCCCGATCCACACAGAGTCCATTGTTACCCACCGCGACCCGACGGGCCATCCTATTGTCATCACATTTCTCGACAAACGCAAGCCCCACCCCAGAGCCACAGCCGTGGTATATGCCCCCTGGCACACACCGCGGCCCCCACTCAATCCTGCGGAAGGATTCGGGACGGCTGATCGCGTCTGAGGCGCATCGCCGACATCAATGCCGGATGCCGTACCAGAGCAGGCCGATCCATTCGTACAGGGCGCCCGTGGACTGGGCAAACGCCTCGATGCTGGGTCGGAGATTCTTGATGCGCCAGGGGTCCGCATCGTACTGATGGTGGACGGGGACCGGTACGATCGTATCGTCGGGGAAGTGCCGGGCAAAGGTCTGCGCCGAACGCAGGGCGTGTGTCGCCGACGTCACGACGCCGATGCGCCGGTTCGATCCGGCCGGCAGTAGCTCGGCCAGGCCGCTGGCGTTCTCATGCGTGGTGCTGGACGCCGCCTCCACGATGATCTTTTCAGGCGAGACACCCATCTGCACGGCCATGGCCTTCATGATCTCGGCCTCGGCCTCCTTGCCCTCTCGGACCTCACCGCCGCAGAAGGCGATCACGTCGGCATAGCCCTGCTGAAAGAGCCGCACGCCATGATAGAGACGCGGATAAGACCGAGCGGACAACTCCGCCTCGGTGCGGAAACCGCCGGACGGGAACCCGCCTCCGCCCAATACCACGAGGACATCGAGATTCGAAAGAACCTCGGCATCGGGTATGGGAACGCGGGACTCGACGGAGTAGATCAGGGCATTGGCGAACGGAGGAAGACTGAACACCAATAGCAGCAGCGTCCCGACGAGCACCAGAACCCAGCCGACCTTGGGCGCCGTCTTGCGACGCGGGAGTTTCATCAGGACCGAGCCCACAAACAACAAGACGAGGACCCAGACAAGCGGCGTGGCAAACGACTTGATCAGAAACACGGTTTCTATCCTTCTGCAAGGGCTGTTGCGACACCGAGATCGGCTCCGGACGACTCCGCACGTGCTCGGCGGCCAACGCAGTGATATTCGAGACCCATGTCCCTGAGGTAGGACGGTTCGTACAGGTTGCGGCCGTCGAAGAGGACCGGCCGATTCAGACTTCGGGCAATCCGCTCGAAGTCGGGATTGCGGAACTGCTGCCAGTCCGTCAGGACCACCAGTCCATCGGCGCCGACCAGCGCGTCGTAGTAGTCGGCGCAGAACGCGATCCGGTCTCGGAAATACGCCTGGGCCGTCTTCATCGCTTCGGGGTCATGCGCCTTGACGGCAATGCCGGCCTCGAGGAATTGCTCGACACAAAAG
Organism: uncultured Pirellulales bacterium; assembly: GCA_964610435.1. Classification (GTDB taxonomy): domain Bacteria; phylum Planctomycetota; class Phycisphaerae; order Sedimentisphaerales; family Anaerobacaceae; genus Anaerobaca. The sequence goes on from CAZSXM010000010.1 coordinate 46,684, forward strand.
ACGGCGGGCGACTCACGAATATCGTCGGTCCGCGCCTTGAACGCCAGTCCCCAGACCGCGAGAGTCGTTTCCCGGCTCTGCGGCCGGTAGTAATCGATCACGTGCCGGGCGAAGCGTTCCTGCTGCCGCTGATTCGCTTCCTTGGCCGCCTTGACGATGTCCATCGGACAAGCGTGGCTGTCGCCGGTGTGGATCAGCGCGCGAACATCCTTGGGGAAACAACTGCCACCAAAGCCCACGCCGGCAAACAGAAAGGCGCTGCCAATCCTCCCGTCGCTGCCAATGCCTGCACGGACCGACTCGATATCGGCCCCGACTTTCTCACAGAGCACGCTCAATTCGTTCATGAACGAGATCCGCGTCGCCAGCATGCAGTTGGCCGCGTACTTGGCCAGTTCAGCGCTGGCCGGGTCCATGAAGATCATCCGATTGCCACGGCGCATGAACGGGGCATACAGATGCCGCATGATCTCCTGCACCTTTGGATCGGTCGATCCGATGATCACGCGCTCGGGCTTCATGAAGTCATCGACGGCCGAGCCCTCCTTGAGGAACTCCGGATTGCTGACGTAGTCGAACGGCTGCCTCGTTCTGGCGGCCACAATCTCGGCGATGCGTTCGTGCGTACCGACCGGAACCGTGCTCTTGGCAACGAGGATGCGGTAGCCGTCCATGCAGTCGGCGATGTCTCCGGCGACGCGGAACACGGCCGATAGATCCGCCGAGCCGTCTTCTCCGCTCGGCGTTCCAACAGCGATGAACAGCAGCAGCGAGTCGGCCACTGCCTCGGCCAGCGAGGTGGTGAACCGCAAACGGCCGGTGGCACGCGTCCGATCGACGATCTCCGTCAGGCCCGGCTCGTAGATCGGAATGACGCCCTCGCGGAGACGGGCAACCTTCTCTTCGTCGCTGTCCACACAGATCACATCCGTACCCGAATCGGCCAGACACGCCGCCGTCACCAGCCCGACATACCCCACGCCAACCACGCCCACTCGCATTCGCCTTCACCTCCCAGTCCGGCAGGCCCCTTCCCGACCGATCCACCACGCGCTGGACCGCATACCGGGGGGCATCTGCCCATTTCGAGAATCCTGCTACCATCTTATCGTCCAACCAGTCATGGGAGTTGAACGGTGCGAAAACGAAAAGAGCCCGCCACCGAGGGCAGGCTCCTGTTTTCGGACCATCAGACCGAATCGGCACGGCGCTCAATGAGCGCCCTGGGTCTCCAGGATTTCCGAGATGACCGCGCGTTCGGCCGGCGTCAGAACCTGGGCGCTTCGATCGATCTCCAGGGCACGCTCGGCGTGTTGCCGGGCCTGCTCCGCGTCGCCGAGATCTGCACACACGCGACCAAGCTTCACCAGCGTCACCGCCTGGCGGCGCGGCGTATCGGAGACCGACAGCTTCAGCAATCGCTCGAGGTCGCGCCGTGCATCGGCACGCCGGCCCTCCATTTGGGAGAGAATCGTCGCCCTCGTATCGAGAAGGTGCAAATCGTCCGGTGACAGCCGCAAACCACGGTTCGCCAGCTCCAACGCCTCCGCAAACGCTTGATGGCGCTCCTGGATGATCCAGGCCAGGTCGTTGAGGATCCGCACCTCGTCCGGATGCTCTCTGAGCAACGCCCGATAGACCTGCTCGGCTCGCTCGGCATCGCCCACCTGATACAGGTTGGAGGCCAGCATCAAACGCACCTGCATCGAGGTCGGCAGCAGGGTCACCGCGTGCTCGCAGAGCTTGACGCCCTCTTCCTTCAGTTCCATCGATTCACGCGAGAGCAAGACCTCCGCCCCTCGCAGCACCATCATCGGATTCTGCTCCTCAGCAGCCACATAGGCGGCGCTGACGCCTTTGAGTTCGTCCCATCGCTCCTGCGAGACCCGCCAGAGAAGACGGGCATGGACCACCGCCTGATTCCTTGGAGCGATCCGCTCAGCCCGCTCGATCCACCGTTCGGCCTGCTCGGCATCGCCGGCGAGGCGATACAAATCGGCAAGCATCAATACCGCCGACAGGCGGCCGCTGCCTGCCTCGCTTCGGCAATAGACCTCCAGTTCAGGGATCGCCGCTCTCGGCTGCTCCATGGCGACCAGCAGACGCGACCGCGAAAGCAGCAGCGCCTCATTGGCCGGCTCGCGACCCAGGGCCGATTCGAGTCGCGTTCGCGCCTCTTCCAGCAGACGCGCCTCCCCGCTGCTCATCGCCGCATCGACGAACACGTTTCGGGCCTCGACGTGGTTCGGATCCGCCTGCAACACCGAACGCGACAACTGAATCGCCATCGGGGCGTATCCGGCCGCCAATTCGGCTCGCGCGCGGGCCACCAGCAGTGCGGGGTTGTTCGGATTGGCCTCGAGCGCCTCGACGGCATAATCACAAGCCGCCCGATACCTGCCCTGTTGCATGGCCAGGCCGATCAGCGTCAGATGCGAATGGACAGCGGTCGGGTCCTGTCGAACGGCGGCCTCAAGCCTCTTGATGGCGTCTTGGATCGCCTCCGGCGTCGGGTCGGCCAGCATCTGCTGGGCGCGAATGGTCGCCAGTTCGGCATCGGTTGGCAGTTGCGCTTCGAGCAAGGTCAGCAGTTCGGTCGCCCTGGCTCGATCACCCGGCTCGGCCCGCGCAAACAGCAGCCGCATCAGCGCCCGTTGCAGACGCACGCTCTCAGGATACGCCGCCAGGCCCTCGTCCAGCACCGCGACAGCCTCGCCGACCCTCTGCGAACCGGCGTAGAAGTTGCCCAGCAGCTCGTATCCGGCCGCACGATTCTCGTCGAACGTGGTCAGTCTCTTGTAGTCCTGCTCGGCACGCTCGAAATCGCCCTGCTCGGCCAGGAACACCGCCCGCATCCAATAGGCCTCAAAATTCTCCTGATCGGCTACGTAGTCGTTGATCACCTTCAGGGCCTCGGCATCCCGGCCCTCAGACCGCAAGATCGAGGCCGTCACAGCCGCCAGCGTCCGCAACTGCGGCGCGACGGCACGGGCCTCATCGAGATAGCGCAGCGCCTGTGCGGCGTCCTGCGTCTCCTCATACAACAATCGCGCCAACTCCACTCGACCGCTGGCATCCTGGTCGTCGTTCGATATCCTGAGCCTCAACTCATCCATCGCCCGGGACACGTCCCCCGTGCCGACCGCAACGCGAACCTGCCAGGCGCTCGTGGCGGCGGGGTCCATCCGAACCTGCTGGAGCACCTGCTGGGCCTCGGCGAAACGACCCTGTCTCTGGAGCATCGCCAGTAACCGCTCGGCAAGTTCCGTCGCCGCCGGGTTGGCCGCAAGCCCCCGACGGCAGGTCTGCTCGAGCCGCTGCCAATCCCCCAATCGCTCGTACAGTTGGGCCAGCAGCGACGCGGGCGCCGACCACGTCGGATTGCCAGCGAGGCAATGCTCCAGCAAATCGGTGATCCCCTGCTGCCTGTCACGCCAGTCCTCCGAGCCCAGCCACAGCGCCGCCTGGTGCAGACGCCACCAGAGGCCGCCCTCGCCCTCGGCCGCCCGCAACTCGTCGATCAGCACAGCGGCCGCCGGGGTCTGCTGAATCTCACGCGCCGACAGAAGCAGAAGACGGGCCTGGACCTCGTGTTCGTCCTCAGCCGCCAAGGTTCTCAGGATCTCGAGCCCCGCCGCACGCTCGCCGTGCATCAACTCCAGAAGGGCCAACTTGATCGATACCGACCGATTCTGGCCGGCCTCAACAGCCGCCAACCCCTCTTCAAGACGATCGCGAGCAGCCCCATAATCGCCGGCGGCCACCAGAAGGTCCGCCAACGCCAGCCACGGCTCGGCAGCTTCGGGGTGCTGCGCGCAGGCGGCCTCGCAAACAGCGATCGCCTCATCTCTGCGATCGGTGGCCATGTAATGGCGGACGAGCTGCATCCGCGCGCGCAGCGGCTCGCTGCACTCTTCAATGGCCAGCTTCAATTCCTTCTCCGTCTCCTCCGGCCGGCCCAGATGGCCGGCGAGGATCGCCTGGAAGATGCGAACGTTCACGTTGTCGGGATGCTGTTGCCGCAAGTGAGCCAGTTCGCCTGCAAATCCCGCCAAAGCGGTCGAGTCGGCCCCGTGGCCCTGTTCGACGGCCACGCTCATACCCGAACCGATCCGAAGCAGGACCGCCGCCAGGTCGGTTGCCCCCATCGATTCGGCCTTGGTCGCCGTCTCGAAGGCCATGTCCCACTCGCCCAGCCGGGAGTATTGCCTGGCCAGTTGTTGCATCGCCTCGGCGTCGTGTGGATTGAGACGGCTGTACTGTCTCCATGCCTCGGCCGCCCGCTGGGTCTGGCCGCTCCGGCTGTAGGCGTCGGCCAGCAGCCGCCAGAATCTCGCATCGGCCGGATCCTCCCGGACGACCGGCCCCAATGCACTGATCACGGCGTGCGGCCGGTTCAAAACGCTCGCCACCAGCGCCTGAAGACTCGCCAGTCGCCGAGCGTCGACCGCCATCTCCAGCGTCCGGACCGCTTCCTCATACTCGGCCAGCCGCCCCTCGGCCGCAGACGCCCGGCCAGCGGCCACGTACAGCACGATCGCCGACGGAAGGACCTGCGCCCGACGGCGCGGGTCGGTCACAGCCTCCAACGTCTCGTCGGCCAGCGACGCCGCCTGGGCAGCATCGCCCTGACGCGTCGCCAGCTCCGACGCCAGAAGGAACCGCGCCACGTGCCAGTCGCCCAAATCGAAAAAGTGCTCGGTCAGTGCCTCTTCCGGAAGCGCGTCGATCGCCTCCAGCGCCCCGCTCGCCCAGACGGGGTCGCCGTGGGCCAGCCACTCGGCGCCGAGCGAGTAGAGCACGCGCGGATCGTCCGTATCGAGCGCCGAAGCCGCCTCCAGGTCCTTTCGGGCCAGCGCCATGAGTCCCGGCCGATCCTCGTCGCTCGTCTCTTCGGCCCCCGCCTGTTGCCGTCGGTACCGCGCCCGATGGACGAGCGCCTCGGCCGAGTCCGGGTCGTACGCCACCGCTCTGTCGAGCCAGTCCAGACAAGTGGGCGGTCCCGGGGCGTCCTGATCCGGCTGGCCCTGCTGTTCCTGCGGCTCGGCGAGTTCGCCGGCCAGTTGGCTCATCATGACGCACGCTTGAACGTATTGGCCGTGCCGATCAGGCAGGGTTTCGAGCCGCTCGATAAACGCCTCCAATGCCTCGGCCGCCTCTGCCCGCTTGTCGGTTCGCATCAGGGCCTCGGCCAGCCACAGCGGCGCCTCCAGGTCGTCCGGGGCGCGCTCCAGCCGCGTCCGCGCCAATTGAGCCAGCTCATCGAAGTTTCCGATCACCGTATAGAGCGTCACCAGCTCCTGGGCCGGCGTCTCATCGGCCGGGTCCATCTCGAACAGCCTGCGATGCGCCGAAATCGCCGCACCGACCACCTGCGTATCCATCGGCCGGATCGACACCAAAGCCTCGGCGTATTTCCGAAGCGCCTCGATATCGTCCGGATGACGCTCCAGATACCGGCCAAGGTTCCGCGCCGCCGCCGGCCAGTCCTGCTGCTCGAAAGCCGCGTGGCCCGCCACCCGGGCCTGCTCGGTGCGCATCCCTCGCCGAATCTGCCGGGCCATCACGAGCGACACACCAATCGCCGCGACGACCACAATCAGAACGACCAGGACCTTGACGTTGACCTTTCCACTGACACTTCGACCAGACATACGGCATTCCCTCATCACAAACATCGTTCGCAGCCCCGTCGGCGACGCGACGTCGCGTCGATCGAGCCGGCAGCCAGGCCTCTCCGTCTGCGGCTCGGCCCTTCGGTCGCGGCGCCCGCGACCCGCAGGGCCTGCCCGCAACCGGGGCCTATCCTATATCATCGGCCAGCCGCAAACAAGCCATTAGCCGCACTTTGACAAACCGCCCCCGCCACAGCGCAAGAACAACGGCGGCGAGGCCCTTCACAGGACCTCACCGCCGCAGTGTTTCATATCCATCGGCGGCCGGCCGCCGATTCACTCAAGAGATTACACGCGCTTGCGAAGCTTCAGCCCCGCAGCACCAAGACCCAAAAACCCCAGCAACGCCGCACCGGGAACGGGAACCGGAACAACGTACCCGACGGCCAAGTTGTCCAGCTCGAATGCAAAGCTGGTGCTTGTAAACTGAACCGTGTCAAACAGAGGCATGTTCAAGAAGTTCACATAGAGGTTTGTATCTGGGCTAGTCTGGTCCCCGTCCGCTGGCGGCGCAACGTCCAGCCCAGTGTACGAGGCAACCACGATATTCTCCTTCAAGAACTCGATTGTGTTGTAGGCATCAACCGAGCCCCAGAAGAGACCGAGATAATTGTATTCGCCACTGCCGAAAGAGGCCGTGGCCGATTGGTCCGCGGGATCGTCCGTATCGTCCTGGGGCACCGAAAAATACTGGGTTTCATTCGGGTTGGGAGCCGCGTACCAGCCTGAACTGCTGCCGGATACGATATGGTAGTTGCCGTCATAACCCCACCCATCTGGCGTCGGACCATCGAAGTTGTCGATAATCACGCTCGAATGATCCGCCCACGGCGTCGTCAGAGTACCATCCAACGCAATGACATGGCCGATAACGATGTCGGCAACGGCACTACCTGAAATCGTGCCAATGACAAAGAACACAACCAATACCGCTTTCGTTGCTTTCATAGTGTACCCTCGCTCAGAAAAGTCTATCAAGATTCCTGTGCCTCCCGGTCGCCAGATCGGAAGGTTCACATCGGCGACGGCGCGCCCGGCACAACGGGCGAGGCCGTCAGGGCTCATGACAGGTTCGGAGGGGCCCGGCAGGCAAGTACGCCGGAAATGAGTTGTGAGGTGCGCGCCAGGGACGGTATCGTGCCGTGGTCGTAGATCGGCATGAGGCGCTGCGGCATCACATCCGGCTGGACGAAGCAGACCCGCGCATGGCAGTAGGCATCGGGCCCCACAGCATGGCTGTGGCCGATCTGCTGCGGAGCGTCGCCGTGATACCATCCGGCTATGACGCCCAAGGAAAAACGTCGGACCCACGGGGCCGATTTGCACAGGCCCAGGCCCATCAGGGCGTAGAGGCAGAGCGTCAGGCTGTCATGATGATCGGACAGGACGACCACAGCCGACCCTTCTGCGGCCGGCTCGGGCTGCAGCAGCGGCGCCAGACCGGCCGCCTGCCAGTCGAAGTCGATCGCCGAAGGCAAACCCAGCACCCGCTGCAATTCGTGGGGGTTCAGAGCCGGCGCCACCGTATTGCTGGCCGGCCGCATCCCGGCCGTTCCGACCCGCCCGGCGGGCGGCGAGATCCGGGCATATCCCGACCCCGGCGCAACCAGCGACGCAACAACCATGACAATTATGCTCTTCCTCCGCAACATCCAGTCCCTGCCTGCGTGCTCTTAAGATGGTTCCAGTTGATCGATCTCATGGGGCCTTTCAACCCCGCTGTCAACAGCTTTCCGGATGTGACGAACGAAGTCCACGCGCCCATCCGAATCCCATTCGGCGACCGACCCCTCTCGCAAGCCTCTGACGCGAGAGGCGACATGCTCTGGCCACCATGCCGAATGCCATTCAGCAACGGCCGAGGCCCCTTTGTGGGGGCCCGGCCACTGACAATATCGCCTGGCAAAAACTGAACAACCACCCGGCTCGAATCGTTGCATTACACGCGCTTGCGAAGCTTCAGCCCGGCAGCACCAAGACCCAGAAACCCCAGCAACGCCGCACCGGGGACGGGAACGTACGATGTGTCCGGCACAGCGATCTTGTAGATTCCGTCAGGATCGCCGAAATCGGCGTTATAGGCGTAGGATTGTCCGCCCATCGCATAGAAATCGCCCCACATCGGATTGCGATAACTGTCGAACGTCACCGTCCATTCGCCGGCGTCCTCCTCAAAGAGCGCGCTGTCGAATTTCACGCCATATAGCTCAACGTCATCGGGCATTCCAGGGTTGCTGTCGCCGTGACTAGTACTGGTGTACGTTTCGAGAACGACCTCTGGCTCGTCACCATCCAACACGTAGCTCTGAGTATTGATGAAATCCATGAGCCTGGCCAACGAAAAGGCCGGCAGTCCGTCGGGGTCGTCTGAATCACCCGCCGAGACCTCGATGATGAAATGGCTCAGGTCGTGACCGCTGGTGGCAAACGTGTATGAATATGTCCACGGCATAGCCCCAACGCCTGCCCAATCCGTCTCACCGGGCTGGACGTCCCATGTGATCGTCACGTCGTCGGCCCAGTGCTTACTATCCGGACCCGCTCCACCCGCAGCCACAATGCCGGCACCCGTCAGTGTGCCTGCGTAAAGCGTATTCCCACTGAAGTCCGCCGTGGCCGTTGTGGGCAGGACGACGCCGATCACGAACAGCAACACACCCACCAAACACAACCAACGCGTTGCTTCTTTGAACGCAATCATCATTACCTCCTTGCGAGTCCCCTGGACTCTGGAGACCGCGCGGCCGGGTCAGCTACGCTGCCGGCAGGTCAAACATGATCGGGGCCCTCTTCGCTCGGCGAGACCCCAATACCACCGCTTCCAACGGTCAATAAAACTCACACGCGCTTGCGAAGCTTCAGCCCGGCCACCGCCAGGCCCAGAAACCCCAACAGCGCCGCACCAGGGACGGGAACGACCGAACTCCGCAACTCCAGCATATGCCCCGTAACGCCAGAGCCAAGACCAGCGGGGTCGTAACTGTCCTGAGCAAACCGCCAGGAAATATTAGCAGCCGACGTCGCCTCGACACTGAACCAGTAGATCGTATCGGCATCCAGTTCCAGCGGCTCATCCAACGTATAGGTGTAGTTCGCGAGGCTGTAAGGCCCTGATGTCCCTGTCGTCGTGACGTCAGTATTCGCCGCGCTGACTGACCAAGCTTCGATGGACTGCAGACCATGGTCCCTGGTGATATCATAGGCATTCCACGTAGGAAACCCTTCGATATCGATTTGTACTGTTGCTGGCCGGTCGTCTGGAGCATCTTCCCAAATCGTGAAGGTAGCGGTGGCATTTTCAGCCAGCGTTCCCCACACCGTGATGGTTCTCAAAAGCCAGCCGGGGTCTGTCGTTTCACCGGCGGTTTGAAACGGAACCATTACGGTCACCGTGTCGACCGACGGATACGGCTCGCTTGTCGTGCTCCAGATAAGACTGGAAAGGCCTGGACCGTCGCCCGTGGCGTATTCGGCGTTGCTGTAGATGATATCGGCCGGGGCCGGTGCGGCCAGCACGCCGAGAACCATCGCTATGGCCAGTACCGTCTTCATCGAACTTCACATCCTACGATCGGCGATAAACGGGGACCGAGGCCCTGTCGCCAGGGCCTCGGCGCCGCATCTTCGAATCCCACGTCGAACCGACGAACCGCCGGTCCGAATCGTTGCATCAGACGCGTTTGCGCAGCTTCAGCCCGGCAGCGCCCAGACCCAGGAACCCCAGCAAAGCCGCACCCGGAACGGGGACCTTGATCAACTGGCTCTGGACATCCGTTGCGATCCACTGGCGTTCTTGATCGCCTGGCGAGATGGTCCACAGGTTCATCGCCCAGGTGTCGGCGGCGTCGGCATGGTTCCCCTGCCCAGGGTCACTCAAGATGTCACCGTAGAGAGCGACAATCGCAGCTTGATAAACACTGTTTGCCGTCCCGGTGGGCTGCTCCTCGGCATAGTAGATCGCGCTGCTGATCGCACCCTGCGACCAACCCTCGGGGTTGCCGGCCAGCCATTGGTCGTAAATCCACTCGCTGACATTCGTCACCGGATTGCCGTCGGTGCCCCCGACGCCACCGGAATACGCGACCTTGTCGATGCTCACCCAGTACGTGCTGCCTACGGAGAACGTGATTTCCTTCTCGATACAGAAGGTCTGGAAGAGGTTTGCTTGCGGTCCAGCGCCTTCGTAGATGGACCCTGTCAAGTCTCCACTAACCAACTCGACGTTAAACGCTCCACCGTCCGTTCCGTCAGTAGCCTTGGTAAGTTTCACCTCGGCAACGGCATTGAGCTCGACGTCGCCCCAGTAGAAGGTGCCACCTGTAAAACTGGCAAGTGCCGGCGCGGCCATAAACGCACACGCAACGGCCATAAGTACGATTCTTCTCATGATCATATCCCTTTCTCTCACGTCACACATCTCATTCAGCAAAACACCTGCGATGTCTCCTTCTCGCTCGCAACGGCATGGTCGGTTCCTGCCTGCGGCATCGCGACAGCAAGGCCGCATGTCGAGCGGGAGACGAGATCTATGACACGGCCGGAGGGGCTCGGCCGGCGAGTGTGATGGGTGTGGCTTGGGAATGCCGCCAGAGGGACGTCACAGCCCCCCAGGCGTATTGTGGCGAGAGATTCTTATGGGGCGCTTCGGGCTGGACGAAGCAGACCGGCGCCGGACAGCAGCCATCGGGCGAGGCGGCGAAGCTGTGGCCGATCTGCCACGGACCGCCGTCGTGGTACCACTGCGGGACCACGCCGAAGGAGAACTTGCGAACCCACGGGGCCGACTTGCACAAGCCCAGGCCCATCAGGGCGTAGAGGCAGAGCGTCAGGCTGTCCTGACGATCGGACAGGACGACCACGGCCGGACCTTCTGCGACCGGCTCGGGCTGAGGCACCGGCGCCAGACCGGCCGCCTGCCAATCGAAGTCGATCGCCGAAGGCAGGGCAAACTCGCCGACCAGATCGGCCAGGGACACGCCCGTCTGCTCGCACGACCAGACGGCCGCAAGGGCGGTGTCGCGCTCGGCGGTCGGCGTCATGTCGGCATAGGCCGAGACGGACAACCCAACGGTTGCCAACGCCAACAGAATGAATCTCCCGAACGTGACCATCGGCTTCAAATCCCTGTCCAGTCACCTATCGCTTGTACTGTCACCGCTGCCGAGCGTCCTGTCAAGCACAATCTGCACTCATCGCGAAAAAAACACGCTTGCACACGTCCTAACGAACTGACGTGGTCGGCCGTTGAAATCCATCAGAAGCGATGGCAGATTCGCTTGAACGACTGGCAAGGGTGGCATTGACGCTTGCGAGACGCCGCACATCATGGATTCCGGCCCTCATCCCGAGACCCGGCACCCCGTCGATGTTGCGGCCGACAACAAGGCTCTTTCGCCGCCCCTGCATCGGTATCACCTGCCTCTGAACCTCGCCGCAGCCGAGTGGCCCGGCGAGTGCAATCATTCAACGGTACCTACATCTGCTATTATAGCTCCTGAAGCGGCGGTCGGGTCGGGGAAAACGGTGCGATGGGGGAGAAATTCTTTTAGGTTTGCGCAAGGAGGCGGAAGCGCCCGGGAGGGAGGAGCCACAAGTGGCTATGAGGAATGGAGTTAAGAGAGGAGTGATCGAGGGGCGACGTCGCGGATCAGGCGGAGAACTCGCGATCCGGACGGACTCCGGGGGAAGATTTTTTTCGCCGTGACGCGCTGCGACTGGCCTTGACGATGACGTTTTCGCGGGAGGGGGCTGTTTCGGGGACTGTCAGCAGGTCCATCAGGCCGATCAGGGCGAAGATCAGGGCGACCGCGGCCGGCATCATGACCACGCCGGCGAAGTCGTGGAAGAACTTCTCGCCGATCTCCACACTGACGTAGAGCATGATGATGCCGGTGGCGAAGATGCGGATCATATTGCTGACGACGGCGACCGGGATGCTGGAGGCGAGCAGGACGGCCTTCTGCCAGCGGGGCCGCTTGACCATGTAGGCGACAAAGGCCGAGACGATGATGAAGGCGGTGAGCATCCGCAGGCCGCTGCACGCCTCGGCCACCGCCATGGGGATGCTGTCGTTGAGCATGACGATGTTGCCCTGCTGGCTCACGGGCACGCCGAACGCCTCGAGAAAGAACACCGACCCCGTCGTCGCCAGCCGCTGCAACGGGTCGCTGACCATGTTGTGAATGCGTCCCGGCAGCGGGAACATCAGAAACAGAAACAGCAGAATCCACAGCACGCGACGAAAGACCTGTCGGCCCCCGACCATCAGGACCAGACCGTAGATGGTCAGCACCAGGGCGTATCGGCTCAGTGCCGGACGCCAGGAGAACCCGTCACCATAAATCCGAGCGGCCTCGGCAAGGACAAGTATGAGCCCCCCGGCCCACCAGCACGGGACTGGTCGACACTGCCGTAATGCCGATCTCTCTCGCCAGACGAGAAAGAGCGCCACCAAGGGAACCAACTGGCCCACAGAGTAGTCGTCGTCGTGCCGCCACACCTTCCAGAGATCCGCCACAACCGGCCAGTACGACCACAGCGTGATTGCCGCCAGCACCGATATCGCTGCGATCAGTCCCACGTGATTGTTCCCTATGGGGCGCGTATCGGATGGTGGTGTCTTGGGGTGCAAAGCAGAACGCGTGATGGCGATTTGTTTCATGCTGCCTACTCCGTAGCGATTGACTGATCGCTTTGAGCGTCTTGCCGCTCATGTTCCAGTTCGGCAAAGAGCTGACCGATCGTGGCGGCCGAATCCGTCGCAAAGTCTGTGACCCATTGCGTTCCGAAATCAGTCGAGAGTCCCGCGCCGGATGCCAAGATCTGTACCGTTGCCGTGAAATCGACCGTGCGGAAGCCGGGCCTGACCGCTTGGCGAACCGCGTGCATATCACGAAAGACCTGGTCGTCCAACACAATGTAATGCAGTATGATGAGTTTGCCCTTGTCCGCGCGCCCCCGTGAAAACTCGAGGACCGTGCAAGGCAGTCTCCCCTCCTCACCCAGCGACAGTTCCCCGGAACGACGGTCGACCACCGACCAACCCGCCGCAACATAGCAGGCCGGTGGATTGTGGACCAGCACATCCGCCACTCTCGTGCCGGCGCCAATGTAGAGGGAGACGGCTTCGGCACCACCCCGCCTGACATACTGACGGCTGACCTGGGCATCGGTCCCCGCGGCGCGCATGACGCGCGGGTCCACCGGGATGTCCTGACCGATCCAATCGGCGATCTGAAGGGGCAATCGATCCAATGCCTCAGGGGCAAGGGGGGGCTTCCTCGCGGGCGACCACATATGCCCGGCGAGGACGCGATACGTCAGGCCCATAATCAGCATCAAGCCGCCGGCAACGATCGCGGCGACCACAATGGACTTGTCACTGGATTGATCACTTCTCATCGAAAAGACCCTACCTGTCAGGCCCACAACAAGGGCGTGCGGCCTGCGACACTTCACAACACGATTCATCGCCTGTCAAGAAAGACTGCGGCTGACGTGTGGACCCAACAGACGCGTGACAGACAGTGGCAGATGTTTCCATATTTCAACCATTTTCTCATAGCGAGGACTGTCGGACCTGGGCAAAGAGGGCATACGGCCTGACGACGATGTCCAATATGCATAATGCAGTTGGACATGCCGTGCTCCCCAGCGGCGCTTGAACTCATACTGGCTGCTGCCGATGGTGCTTCGTCCGAAGTCGAACGATTTTTGTCCTGCTCGGCCATAATACTCGATGGCCGACCAGTACAACAGCATGTTCGGGGCGAGCCGATTGGCTTCGAGGCGGGAGGCCGCCCAGCGGCACTCGACCAGCCCATTGAAATGGTGAAAAAAACCAGCGGCAAGTGCCTGGTGCCCGTGGCGAACGAGAAAGATCCGGACGCGGTCGGGCCAAGCCCGCAGCAGCGCCTCAAAGAGGCGGCGCGAATAGCAGGGAGTGCCCAGTTGCCGCATTCGAACGGTCCAGACCTCGTAGAAATCGTCCAGCAGCTCGCGGCCACCATGGAGTACATTCAAGCCGGCCTTCCGGGCCTTGCGGACTCGGTTGCGGACTTCGGCCTTCAGGCCCGCCCACATGGTATCGGGATCGCCCGCCAGCGGCAGAACCATGCAGGCTTTGTCCTCCCGCACGGAGAAAGGACCGTCGAGACGCTCACTGTTGCGAAGCTCGACCACCGGACATCGGTTCTCTTGGGCCAGCTCGACCGCACGGGCCAGAAGCGGATGCAGACTATCGGGTCCATCGGTCAGCGGCCCACCATAGTTGCTGAAGGCCTGAGAGACCATACGGTTGCCAAACAGTCTGCTTCGGACGAGAGTCAAAGGCAACACGCCGCAGAGGCGCCCGCCGTCTCGGGCCACACAGTAGAAGGGCTCGTGGCCAAAAACCTCGGCGAGCCGTTGGCCCCACTCGGGAAGATGGCACAGCCGGCCGTGGTCCTTGCTGCAAACATACTCGGCGATATCCGGCGTTGGCGTTGTGGCGATCTCGATCTGCATATCCGCGTCTTCGATTACCCGGTGTGCCGATAGAAGAACTTCGCGGCGACCTTGGACACCACCGAAGGCGCAGCCCACCAGAAGAGACGCACCGCCTTGTGAGAGAACTTGCTTTCATCCTGGTGTGATGATACCCCCATGGGACGGGGATAATAGAAGACCGGTGCCTCAATCTCTTGTGCGCCCCAGGCCCTCTTGTAGCAGAGCAACCCGTCGGAACCGGCGGGCGTCTTGCCCAGATCCGCAGTCTTGATGCCTCGCTGCATCGCATCACGAAATGAGGCCCAGAACAGGCACTGCCCGACACCATACGGTCGATACGCCTCATCGACCCCGATGTAGCTCAAAGTGATTCGCTGCTTGAATTGAAGACAGCAGAGTCCCCCAACAAGTTGCTCCCGCGCCGACGCCAGCCAGAAGTGCGCCATCCCGGACGGTGTCATATACCGCCATAGGTTCTGAAAATACTCTGGTTTTTGCGGCGGCAAGCCCAGTCGGCGTCGGTGCTGCGCGAAGAGTCGGTGGAATGACACAACGTCCTCCACGCACCCGGCCCGGCGAACTGAGATACCACTTCGCTCCGCTCTATGAATGCGTTCCCTGACACGCGTCTTGTGAAACCGAGACCAAGCAGCATCCAATCCTCCCGACAAATCGATGAGGTGGACCCGATCATGGTCGACAGGAACCATGAAGTCGGCGGCACGAAGAAGAGCAGCCGCCTCGCACGTTCTGATCTCGACATACGAAGCCCTCTCTCGATCGGCAAACGCTTTGATCTCTCGGAACAGCACGCCAAATTCCTCGGGCGAACGGACCAGCGGGTCACCATAACACGCCCAGGGGATCGAGACCAGACGGGTCCCGGTCAGCCAGCTTCGTATCAGGAAAAGAACGATCCCGCCGTGACAGCGTCCGCTCTGATCCGAAAGAGCGAAGTAACAGGGGTGCGCGTGTCCGAAGGTTGCAGCAATAGTCTCTCCAAATGCCGTGTGATGATACACAGAGCCAAGCGGATGATCGGCTACCATTTCATCCCAGCCGCTCGACCGGGCCTCTTCACAGGTCAGTATTTGAACACGATTCTGGGCCTTCATTGAGACTGCGGTGGGCCGCCCCTCCTATACCGGAACCTATGGGCCAATGCCTTCGCCAACAGCAACCCACATACCGGGGTGTGATATGCGTACCACCAGAGGTTGTACAGCGGATGGTGCCGCGCTCGCCAGAAAGCACCCTCCAGTCCACACAGTTGCAGCAGCTTCGGGGGATGGCGATAGAACCCTGTGAGGAATCGAAACGCCGCACCAACACCGACCAGTACCGAAGATTCGATCTCAGGTAAAACCCGAGCCATCCACCTTTCCTGCTTGGGACATGTCAAAGCGACCCACACAAACGACGGCTTCAATCGATTGATCTCATCGATCGTGGTATGGAGTTCTGCGTTTGTCAACTCGCGAAACGGAGGAGAATGCATCCCTTCGATAACAACTCCGGGGAAGCGGCTTTCAATCACTTGCGCCATACCGGACAAGGTTTCCTGTGTGTCTCCGTAGAAGTAATGTGTAAAACCTTCTCGAGCGGATACTTTGAGGACCTCCATGAGAAGGTCCGGGCCCGTGACCCGCTCAACACCAGGGACGCCTGCAAGCCATGCGTACCAGACCAAGGGCATCCCATCGGGTACCGTCAGGAGCGATTGGTTCTGAATCCTGCAGAACTCGTCATCTTTCCGCGCCAGAAGAGTTGCATACAGGTTGGCCACACATACGTATGCGGCCGTCCGGCTGCGAATCTGCTTGGCAAGTATCTCAATGGCATCAGCCATCGTCACCGGTGACACAGCCATCTTACCGATGGAATATCTCTGCAAACGGCCACCGATATCACTGTGGTCACGTGCGGCACGGCTGCTCTGAGAACGCGGCTGGACCATTTCGTTTCTGTGACAGACATCTACTCCTGAGCACAGGAGCAACAGAGATCTGCGACACCCGGCATCAACGACCCTCAGAAATGTCGATAGAAGAACCTACTGGCAATCTGTGATACTCTCCGAGGTGCCAGACGCCAAAATCCCCGCATGGCTCTGTACGATAACCGTTTCTCATCATTGTACAATGACACACCTTTAAGCTCTGGATAGTAGAACACTGGTGTATCCACCTCCACACCCCCCCAAGCTCTCTTGAATGATAACAAGCCCTTCGAGCTGGATGCTGTCTTACCGAGATCAATGACTTTTACACCGCCCTGTGACGCTGCACAGATAACACTCCAATAGAGGTACTGGCCAACTCCGCAACGGCGATAATCTTCGTGTACCGCAGTGTAAGTTATGACCATGGTGCCATTGAACAAGAGACAGCATACGCCGCCTACGCACTGCCCCTGCAAATCAGCCACCCAGTATTGTGCCAGGTTACGAGGTACCATATGCCGCAATATATTGTGGAAATACTCAGGCTTCTGTGGTGGTAAACCGAGTCTTCGCCGATGCTCGACAAACACTGCATAGAACGAAGATATTGTGCCTTCCGATACATCCGAACGCACCTTGATTCCACACCTGTTTGCTCTAGCAATACGTTGTTTGATGGATTTCGTATTTAATCCATCCCATATAGCATCTATCCCTTGTGCCAGGTTAAGGAAGTGTCTCTTCTCAGAATACACAGGAGTCATGTTCGCGCTATGCAACACAGAAGCCGCATTGCCAGCTCTGATCTCCAGATATCGTGCCTTACACTCTCTGGCAATGCCTACTGCCCTATCGAGTACCTCGTTGAATTCCTCTGGCGAGTCGACCAATGGGTCGCCATAACACGCCCACGGAACCGATACCAGTCGGTTGCCGGTCAACCAACTCTTAACCAGAAAAACCGCGAGCCCGCCAGTGCACTCACCGCGTGCATCTATCAAAGCAATGTAGTAAGGCCGGACATGACCAACCGTTGCCACGACCGTTCGCCCAAATGCCGTATGGTGGTACACAGAGCCAAGGGAATGACTTGCCACCATCTCGTTCCAGCCATTGGACTCGGCCTCCTCGATATTCCATATTTGAACATCCATATCAGTCATCTACCCGAGACGGGTCCAGCTCATCCAAGGTGGCGATAGGCCACCTTGCCTCCCATTTGCAGCACTGGACCCGGCAGCTTCTGCCACATCATGGTCATGATCCTGTGGCTCAATCTTCGTTTATCATTAAGAGAGGATACACCTCTGGGTTCTGGATAGTAAAAACACGGGGCATTGACTTCCACAGCACCCCAGCGTCTCTTATAGGTTAGTAGCCCTTCATCAAAGAGCGATGTCATGCCGATATCGTATACGCTGCACCCCTTATGCACCGCCATTTGAATCGTATTCCAGAAAAGCGCCTGATCCACTCCCAGCGGCCAATATTCGGTCTTGCTGGCCACATAGCTCACATGAAGCGTATTCTTGTCGAGGAACACAACGGCGCCTCCTATGATCTGGTCAGCCCGCTCAGCAATCAGGACATCGGCCTGGCCCGTCGGTTCGAGATAATCCCACGTTCGTTGGAAGAAGCCATAGTTCTGCGGAGGGAGTCCCAACCTCTTGCGGGTCATCACAAGAATCTGATAAAAGGTTCGGACTTCATGCTCGGAAACAGCACTGCGAATTGCGATCCCCTCGCGTTCCGACCGCCGGATCCTCTGACGGACCGCTGTCTTGTGGAGACCGCGCCACACACGATCGAGCCCAACCGTCAGATCGATCCAATGAGCCTTATGGTGAACAACAGGTGTGACGCTTTCAAAGCCATTGAGCACTTCGGTGCTGTTTCGTGCCTTGATCTCGATGTATGAAGCACGTTCTTCGTTATAGATCGCCAGGGCTCGATCGAACAACAGCTCCAGTTCCTCGGTCGATCGCACGAGAGGGTCGGAGTAGTTGACGAAGGGCAGCGAGACCAGGCGCGTTCCCGTCAGCCAGCTCTTGACCAGGAACAGCGGCAGCCCCGCCTTGAAGGCGCCGTCGTCGTCGACGAGAGCGAGATAGATCGGCCGGCAATGAGCAAAGGTCTCCGCGATGACGCGACGGAACGCCGAGGTCTGAAAGACGCATCCACAAGGATGATCCTCCACCATCCGGTCCCAGGCCGCGAAGTCACTTTGCCCGATCACCCGGACCTGCATATCCGCCCGCCTCTTCGGTCTCCGTGACAGAGAACCAGACGGAGCGCCCTGCAACGAAGCATCTGTTCGCGGTTTGTGCGTCACCTGTCACCGTGTCCGTGCCCGGTGGCACCGTCATCGGATACACACACAGCAGATGGCAGTTCCAGTCCAGCTTGCTGAATCAACTCTTTCATCGTAGT
Organism: uncultured Pirellulales bacterium; assembly: GCA_964610435.1. Taxonomy (GTDB): domain Bacteria; phylum Planctomycetota; class Phycisphaerae; order Sedimentisphaerales; family Anaerobacaceae; genus Anaerobaca. Next base: position 65,218 of record CAZSXM010000010.1, read on the forward strand.
GAAATCATGGTGACGGCACAACCATTGCAGCTTGGGCATCGTTGTCTTGAGGTTGACGTAGTATCGGAAACCACTGACACAGCCCAAGGACATCCGGGGCTGGTCAACATCCACCTCGCGCGGATGGATGTAGACCACAAGGGAAGAGCCAGAGCGTCGCAGCCGGCCAACACCCCACCGGATCAATCTCAGAGGCGCAAGCCGGAGATATCCGCCGCCAAACAAGAAGACCTTGCGCCCAAGAATCGTGACGGTGGAGACCGGAACCTCCACCAGAAGTCCCGTCTCGGTCTGAACCAAATACGGGTCCGTATGAAAACGGTGCTCGCTGTCGCGACCATGTCGAGACGGAAACACACTCGAATCGTATTGGTAGCCCGCCGCTCCAACCACGTCAAAGAACCACGGGGTCGCGCCGTCGATCGCGAAGCCCGCCGACCGGAACCCCTCCACCGGACGACCGACGATGTCTTCAAGCGTACTCTTCGCGCGTGTGATGTCCTCTCGGAACAACTGAGGTCCGACCTCCTCCGGCAGCACATGATCGTATCCGTGACTGGCAATCTCATGTCCAGCCTCGGAACACCGTCTCAGCAACGCTTTGTATCGATCTGCCACCCAGCCCAGCCAGAAGAAGGTCGCACGGACGTCGTGGCTCTCCAACAGGCTCAGGATCTCGTCCATGTTTCGTTCGATCCGTCCCTCCAGAGAAGGCCAAGCCTCGCGACGGGGCGCCGCCGGGGCGTTCAAGACGTGAAACCATTCCTCCACATCCACCGACAGAACGTCCCGAACCAGCATCTGCTCTTTGCGGACGGAGCTTGGCCCCGATGTCCCTGGGGCCCAATCTCTGCCGAAAGGCAATGGACGCGAGCCGCTCGGCGACAGGGCCCACGCGGTCTTTTCCGTCGCTCCGGCGACAGGTGATTCGACGCCCTGCCCGCTCGACCGCCCGTTGCCTGTGCGGGAAGACCTCTGTCGCAGGACCTTGGCGAGGAAGACGATGCTGTTGACGTTGCGTCGCCACATGCGTCGGGGTTCGGTGGCGAGACGGTAGGCCCACTCGAACCCCGCATTCCTCATCCATCGTGGCGCCCATTTGACTCGGCCCGAGTGGAAGTCAAAGGCCGCACCGACACCGATCAGCGCAGCGTCGATCCTGTCGGCGTGCTCGGCCATCCATTTCTCCTGCTTGGGCGATCCCAGACCGACCCAGACGATGTCCGGCTTGGCTTCGCAGATCTGTCGAGTCACCTCGACGTCCTCGGCCGCCGTCAACTCTCGAAACGGCGGGCTGTAGGTCCCAACGACATCCAAGCCACGATAGCGCTCCGTCAGCCGCTCAGCCAGCGCCTCAGCAACCCCCGGGGCGCCACCATAATAGAAATGTCTCAATCCCTCCGCTCGGCCCCAGTCGGATAGCCGCAGCATCAGCGTCGGACCGGTAACCCGGCCGCGGTGCGGGTAGCGGAACAGTCTGGCCGCCAGAATGATGCCCACGCCATCAGGCAGCGTCAAGCCGGCTCGCTCTGTGGCACGCCGCAGATCCACGTCCCGGCAACCCATCAGGACGCTGTGCGGAGGCGTCAGCGTGACGTAATGGCGCTCACGATCGCGCCTCCACTGCCGAATCACGCTCATCACATCGCTGTACGACAGCAGTGTGAAATTCGTTCCGAGAATGTCATATGTCTTCATATGGATTGTCGCAGCAAAGGGAATACTCAGTACGCCTGTGATAGGCGCGCGGCCCTGTACCAGTCAATGGTATTGCGGAGGCCGGTTTGGAAATCGGTGGCGGCCTGGAAGCCGAAGTGGGACTTGGCCTTGCCGACGTCGAGGCAACGGCGGGGTTGGCCGTCGGGTTTGGATGGGTCCCACTGGATCTGCCCGGCGAAGCCGGTCAGCTCGGCGATCTGCTCGGCCAGGTCCTTGATGCGGATCTCGACGCCGGTGCCGATATTGACCGGCTCGGGACCGTCGTAGCGCTCGGTGGCCAGCAGGATCGCCTCGGCGGCGTCGGCGGCGTAGACGAACTCCCGACTGACCTGCCCCGTGCCCCAGCATTCGATCGTGTCGGCGCCGCTGTCGATCGCATCGACGCACTTCTTGATCAGGGCGGGGATCACGTGGCTGGTGGCGGGGTCGAAATTGTCGCCGGGGCCGTACAGGTTGACCGGCAGCAGGTAGATCGAGTTGAACCCGTACTCCTGACGGTATGCCTGCGACTGGACCAGCAGCATCTTCTTGGCCAGGCCGTAGGGCGCGTTCGTCTCTTCGGGATAGCCGTCCCACAGGTCATCCTCGCGGAACGGGACCGGGCCATGTTTGGGATAGGCGCAGATCGTGCCGATCGCCACGAACTTCTCAATGCCGCGCAGCCGGGCCTGCTCGATCAACTGCACGCCCATCATCAGATTCTTGTAGAAGAACTCGCCCGGATGCTCGCGATTGGCCCCGATGCCCCCCACCACAGCGGCCAGGTGAATCACGACATCCGGCCGCATGTCCTCGTACATTCGCACGACATCGGCCGGGTCGACCAGGTCATACTCCTCGATCGTCGGGACGAAGATCTGCCCGCAGCCCCGCCGCCGAAGGCCCTCTATGACGTAGCCGCCAAGAAAGCCCGCCCCGCCGGTCACCACGATTCGGCGTTCTTCGAAGAAGTCGCTCATCGATTCGGCTCCCTGCCCATCAAGCGCCCACGGATTCACTCTGTTTGGCCAGCCGTTCCCGTTGCGCGAGCTTCATATCGGAATCGGTCATCATGCCGGCCAACTGCCGAAACGTGACCTTCGGCTCCCAGCCGAGCACGCGACGCGCCTTGCTCGCATCGCCCAGCAATAGGTCTACTTCGCTCGGCCGGAAGTAGTTCGGATCGATCTCGACATGCTCGTGCCAGTCCAGATCCAAGTAGCCGAACACCTCGTCGAGGAACTCCCGGACCGAATGCGTCTCGCCCGTAGCTACGACGTAGTCGTCCGGCTCATCCTGCTGGAGCATCCGCCACATGGCCTCGACGTAGTCGCCGGCAAAGCCCCAGTCGCGCTTGGCGTCGAGATTGCCCAGGTAGAGCTTCTCCTGGAGTCCGAGTTTGATCCGCGTGGCCGCCCGCGTGATCTTCCGCGTCACAAACGTCTCGCCCCGCCGCGGCGACTCGTGATTGAACAGCACGCCGTTGCACGCGAAAAGACCGTACGCCTCGCGGTGATTGATTGTCTGCCAGTAACTGTAGACCTTGGCGCAGGCGTAGGGGCTCCTCGGATAGAACGGTGTGGCCTCCGTCTGCGGCGTCTCGAGCACCTTGCCGTACATCTCGCTGCTCGACGCCTGATAAAACCTCGGCCGGCACTTGCAGGTGCGGACGGCTTCGAGCAGACGCAGTGTGCCCAGGGCGTCGGAGTTGACGGTGTAGATGGGCATGTCGAAACTGACGCGAACGTGGCTCTGGGCCGCCAGGTTGTACACTTCATCCGGCTGGATCTCGTTGATCAACGACGACAGATTGCTGCCGTCGGTCAGGTCGCCGTAGACCAGGCGCAGACGCGGGTTCTCGTGCGGGTCCTGGTACAAGTGCTCGATCCGCTCGGTGTTGAACGATGCGCTGCGACGGATCAGGCCCCAGACTTCATAGTCTTTGGCCAGCAGCAACTCGGCCAAGTACGACCCATCCTGACCGGTGATGCCGGTGATGAACGCTCTTTTCACGGCAAAGACCTCCATTACGGTTCTTTCTGCGGCCGGAACCTGGGTGCGCCATCGGCCTCAAAACGCGGCGATGGCCGGAATTGGAGCGAGACAACCACTCGCGCTGCCGACAGCACCTGCGCTTACGATGGCTTCGAATAGCGTTTGCGATCCCGCAGGCGCAGGGCGGCCATCACGACCGCCAGCAGAAGATACGGCGCCAGGAACGCAGCCGGATCGGCGCCGTCGGCCGACGATGAGAGCGAACAGCCGCCGCCCCCGCCACCACCACCGCTGCTGCCGCCGCCCGTCCAACCGCCGCCGCCATCGCCGCCACCGGGCGCGCCCGGATACGATTCGGTCGTTTTGAGAAGATAGTACGGCGTGAAATGGGTCACCCGGAACCGCAACGCACGCAAATCGGAACTCAGATGCAGGCTCTCGACGTCGCTGATCCCCTGCTGGCTCATCATGCCGGTCTGCGAATCATACCAATAGGGAACCGGCGGCAGATCGCCGTAATCAGACGGCCGATACGGAATCCACAGCGTCACCGGAACGTTGAACTGAAGCCCGCTGGGCCCGAAATCGAACGCCACGACGCCCCACCACGGCAGATTCCGGATCTCGCGAACCTCCAGCGTTACATCCTGCGGGCAGGCCCCGGGCGGGACCACGACCGCGACGTCGTCCGGGTCAGTCGGCGGCGGAACACCGATCGACCCGCCCCCGGCCGCAGTGATCGACTGCGCGTACAGCGGCGTCGGCGCCAGGTACGTGCTGCCGGCGTAAAACACGAAGGTGTTAGGATTCCGGTGGTCCGTCCAGAGAAGATACGGATAGCCGTAGAAATCGGTCCCCAATACCGGCTCGGTCTGGTCGGCGTTGGACCCGGCGTCACCGACGAGGATGTTCGTCTCAGTCCCCGTGCGAAACTCGACGAAGTACAGGTCGGTGTCCTTGCCGTTGGTGTAGTTGCGGTAGTCCTGCCAGGCGATGAAGACCTTCAGCCCGTCGCCCGTGCTGCCCACCGTCGCGATCGTCGGGGCGACCTGGTCGGCCCCCGACTCATCGGCAACGTTCACACCCGTCAGCGGGCCGGCAGGCAGGCCGTCCGAGGTGGCGTAGAGGACGTTGCGGGTGCCGGAGACATCGTCGACCCAGACCAGATGCAGCCGGGAACCGATCGCTTCGGCCGCCAGGGCCGGAGCCGACTGGCTGCCCGGACCCGTCGCCACGGCCACGTTGGTCCAGGGGCCCACATTCGAGGCCGCGCCGTAGACGTCGTCGGAGCCGTTGCGCCGGTCGGTCCAGACGAGATAGGCCGTGCCGGAGGCCGTCGCGGCGATCTTCGGCTCGACCTGATTCGATGCGTGGCTGGTGACCCGCGAGACGGTCTTGGTCGCGAACCCGTCGGTAGAGAGGGCCACATAGATGTCCTGATGGCCGGCCCCATCGTCCTGCCAGGCGATCCACGCGCCGGCGGCCGACTGCGGGTCGGCGGCGATGGCCGGACGAGTCTGGTTGTCGTCGCTGTCGCTGATCCGACGTTCGGCCGACCACGTGACGCCGTCGGTCGAGGTCCGCATGTAGATATCCCACGTGCCCCGCCGGTTGTCCTGCCAGACGACCGTGAGCCGGTCGTCGGCCCCGACGGCGATCGCGGGATAGGCCTGATCGGCCCCGTGCGCCGTCAGCGGGTCGCAGACGAAGTAGTCGGTGCCGTGCGTCAGCTTGCCCACGAAGACGTCCCTGGCCCCGGCCGATCCGGCGTGGTAGACGACCCACAGGTTGCCGCTGCTGTCGCTGGCGGTGGCGGCCCGGCTCTTGTCGAGACCCTCGGCGCCCCAACTGGCGATGTGGTTGTCGCCGAACAAGCGCATCTCGGTACGGAACGAATAGGAGTGCGGGCCCATCGCGTTGCCCGCCAGGTCGCTGGCGGTCACGAGCACGTCGATCTGCCGGTCGTAACCGAGAAAGCTGTTGGGCTGAAAGGCATAGGCGTAGTCGTGCTTGGTCCCCGTCCGCCGGCAGACGCCGTAGGCGCTGCTGTAGCTGGCCACGTTGCCGGAGTACACCGTCGCCCCGTTGACCGCAATCGTCACCGTGGCCGCATCCACACCCGGATCGGCATCGGTCACATGCAGCTTGATCAACGAGTTGACCGGCACCTGAATCGCCCCCGCCCTCGGCGAGCAATTGACCACAACGGGGCCATCCGGATCGCCCTCGCTGGCAACCACGGTGATTGCGATCGTCTCCGTGTCGGTCAGTTGACCGTCACTGGCAACGAACGTCACCTGATGGGTGCCCACCTGGGACTCACTCGGCGTCCAATGGAATGACGGATTCGCAAACGTGGCGCCACTGGGCAAGCCCTGGGCCGACAGCGATACGACATCGCCGTCCGGGTCGCTGGCCTGGATGCTGAAGGTCAGAAGCGAGCCTTCGTCCACCGAGCGATCGCCGACGGTGGCCAGGGTCGGCGGGCGATTGACGTGCCGGACGGTGATGGTGATCTGTTCGGAGTCGCTGCCCTGCCAGTCGCTGGCGGTGAAGGTCACCGGATAGGTCCCGGCCTGGCCATAGTCCGGCGTCCAGGAGAAGGTATTTCCTACAAACGACGCCCCGCTCGGAAGGCCGGCGGCCGCATAGGTGATCTCGTCGCCGTCGGGGTCGGTCGCGTGGATGCTGAATGAGAGCAACTGGCCCTCATCGACCCCCTTATCGCCGATCGACTGGAGGACGGGGTCGCTGCCGGTAGGCACATCGGCGACCTGGATCGAGATCGTCGCCGCCGTCTCGACCTGACCGTCGCTGACGACAAAGGTCACTTCATACGTGCCCGCCTGATCGTAGCCCGGCGTCCAACTGAAGGTCTGCCCCGAAAACGTCGCTCCCGCCGGCAGCGCGCGGGCCGAATAGCTCAGCGTATCGCCGTCGGCGTCCGTCGCCGAGACCGAAAAACTCAAAAGCGCCCCCTCGTCCACGGACTTATCGCCAATCGGCGCAAAGACCGGAGCCCGATTGACCGCATCCGAAGAAACCGCACGAGGCCCGACCTTGTCGATCTCGTCGGCGAAGCAGACAAACCCGATCCCGCCCGAGCCGACCGGCAGCAGGGCCGGGGAATTGGATTGCAGCCGGTAATCGTGATTCTCTGGATCGACGAACAAAGGGTCTTGATCGAAAACACCGTTCTGTTCAAGGTCCTTCCCTGTGATGTCAAACATCATCTGGGCCCAACTCCAGCCATCCCCGTATCGAGTGAAGACCGTCTCGCCGCCCGTTGCATCAAAGTATAGGTTCTCATCAAGAATGGAGTCTGCGGTTAACGATACGCCCCAGAAATAGAACTGAAGTGGGGTATGATAGAAGATGTTGTTCTTGATTGGGAAACCTGACCGATTTAGGACCCATTGGATGTACGCATGCCCCTCCTCTCGCATGGACGCAAAGATGTTATTTTGGATCGTAGCCGAGACACCCCTTGTTAACACACCCCAATGGCAATCATAGATGAGATTCTTCTCATAGGTAATCCCTTTCGCATAGTCGTCGGGGTAGAGTGCGACGGCTTGTCCCAAGTTATGGACCTTGTTGTAACGATATACCGAGTCGGTTTGAAGCCCTGTAGCATATAGGATTCCGGCATCATTATGGATTTGACAGACGTCAAAGATATGGTTGTATTCCAGGACATTATTGCCGGCAGTCAATCCTGACGAAACATTTCGACCAATCATAATACCATCTTTCGCCCCATTACTGATCCGGTTATGGAGCACGTGGCAATAAGTGGTCACACCCACAACGAGACCTTTCCCGATAGAAGGCAAGTCCGCACCAAACCGAGTGATCGTATTGTCCGCCACGACGTTGTAGGACGTGATAGTACCGTTCAGAGTGTTCTCTCGACCGATGCGGACGGGCACGCCCCCGATGTCTGTGAACGTACAGTACGAGATCGTGTTGTGACTGCCCTGGTACAGATACAGACCGTGGCCGCCACAGAACTTGAAGGTGCAGCGCTCAAAGCGCGTACCGTCCACGCCGCCCCGCAGATAGACCATCGGCCCGGTCCATTGGAACTCGATGTAGAATCCGTCCCATCCGGTCGTCTCGAACGGGATGTACCAGTCGGTATGGGCGAACGTCAAGTCGTAGAACTCCAGGTAGTCCGCTCCGTTGTTGTCGATCAGGATACCCCGATTCTGCGTGCTGGCCACGCCGAGGCGACCGACGATGATCTCCGAGGTGTCCGGGTCCTTCCCGTCGATGGGGTAATAGTACAGGTCTTTCGTGACAGAGTTCAGATACCACTCGCCGGGGACGTCGAGCCCCTGAAAGACGTTCTCGACCCAATAGCGGTTGCCGGAGTAATACAGAACGAAGCCACCGCTATACGCATTGCCCGCCATCCACACGACGTTGTTCACGTCATCGACCCAGTCGATCCGTTGCCTCCTGGACGTGAAGTCGCGGACGAACTGAATCTCAACCTCTTGGAGGTTGGTCCACGTTGGATCGATATCGCCCTCGGAGAATCCAATCGCCTGCGTAGCATCCGGCGTCGATTGCGATGTGAAGTATTCATAGTCGGCCATGCTCTCTGCGCCGTTCGGTGTCCTGGCGCGTTGTGCCTTGGCGTCATCGACCCACATCGACCGGAAAAACCGGTCGCCGACGTTGGTCTTGTAGATGGTGTTGCCCAGGTGCTCGACCGGCTCCCAGGTCGTTTCCAGCAACTCGCCGCCGTTGAGAACGACCGTCTCGTCGGGATAGGCCCGGTAGACGTTGGGTACACCGTCGCCACCGGAATCGGCGGAGGTGAAGGCCAGCGCACTGTCGAGCCAGTACGTCCCGTCCCGCAAGTAGACCGTATTGCCGGTCGTGCCCCGGATCGTATCGCGGGCCCTCTGGATCGTAGCGAACGGTCGATCGATCGTGCCTGGATTGCCGTCGTCGCCGTCGGGCGCGACATAATAGATCGCCGCCGATGCGCTGCCGGTCGAAAGGACCAGAAAAAGCAGAAGGATGCCGACCATCGTCGGATGGAGCGACCGGCAGAGTGAGCGCCGTTCGGAACGGCTGGTTGTATTCGGTGCGTTCACGCTATGAACCCCCCAGGCGGCACAACGGGCCACCGGCATTAACGAATGGCTCTGCAGATAAACGTTCACACATAAAATGTAGGAATCGAGCGGACAACGCACAAAGAGCGTCGCAAGAGAAATCCCAATCCGGCGTTCAGCGCGCTGCCGGCGCGGCAGCGGGCCATGCAGAATGCTGTGCCCGGCCGCCAGAAGGGTCGGGGCGACGGGCCATCGCCTCCTCGTACAGGGCCATCAGACGCTCGTAGTATTTCTCGGACGAATACTTTTTCAGGGCCTTCTGGCGTCCGGCCCGGCCCATTTGGCGAGACAGGTCCGGCCGATCCCAGAGGAATCGGACCTTCTCGGCCAGGTCTTCGGCGTTGCCGGGCTCAAACAGCAGGCCGGTGGCGCCGTCGTCGACGATCTCCGGGATGCCGCCGATCCGCGGCGCGACGACGGCCCTGCCGTGGGCCATCGCCTCAAGAATCGTCATGGGAAAGCCCTCAAAACAGGTACTGCACAACAGCAGAAGGCGGCTTTGATCGTACAGTCGGCCCAGCGCCGTCTCATCGAGGACGCCGAGAAAGGACACATTCGAGGGCGCCTTGCCGGCAATCTGCGGCATGGCGTCGCAACTGCCCGCCAGTCGGAACGGGATATCCGGCAGGCTCTTTGCGGCGGCCAGGAGCAGATCGATCCCCTTCTCCGGGCTGATCCGGCCGACACAGGCAACGAAGCCGCCCCCCTGGTCCGGCTCGGCGCGGGAATCGGCGACAGCCGGGGCCATGTTCGCAAGCACGCGCAGGCGATCTTCGGAATAGCCCTCGGCCATGAGCCGGCGGCGCTGGAAATCGGTCAAACAGGCGAACAGCGTCACGTTCTTTCGGAAGAAGCCCAAGCGCCGGGCGATATAGCCGCGCAGGGCATAGCCGGCGCTCTTGAGCCAGTTTTGTTCGCAGTTTTTCAGGAAGCACCAGTACTCCCGGCCACCGCAGCACTTCTCGCAGATCGTGTAGCGGCCCTTGGGCATGTGCAGCCCGTTGGGACAGACGAGACGATAGTTGTGCACGGTCATCACGACGGGCACGCCGGCACGGCGACATTCCGGCAGGACAGACGGCGAGATCAAAGGAAAAACGTTGTGCACGTGGACAACGCCCGGTCGATGCTCGGCCAGGAGCCGGCGGATCGCCTTGCGGGATGAGAAGCTGTAAATCCCGCTGAAGAAGGCACGCAGCCGGCCCAGGCGCATGGTCTCGATCTCGGCGCTGCTGCGTGCAAGCCCAATCACGTCGTGCCCCTTATTCCGCAGCAGAACGCACAAGTCCTGGACAACGGCCTCCTCGCCGCTGAACTTGCCGTATTCGTTGTGGACCATCAGAATGTGCATGTTGGGTGCACGTATGTCAGGACTCGACAGTGCACTTGAATTGGTAGCACGGCTCACTGCTTACGCACTAAAGCCCGTCGCTTACAGAGAGAGCAATGACTTGTATATCTGCTTATGAAGAGCATTTCACTCCACTTGCAAGTTTCTCTATCAAGTTGGCGAGGCGGGCTGCATATGCTCTGGTGCTGTAGTGAGTCATGCTGCGAGCAATCCTGCTTTTGTTGAGGGCGCCATCGCGTTTCAAATGGTATGCCCTGAGAATTGCCTGCCCAAGCGCCCCCTCATCGCTTGGGTTAACAAGGATTCCATTTGTCTGCGACTTAAGAAAGCTGTGAGCACTTCCATCACAGATCGACCCGATAGTGAACAGGCCACACGCAAGTGCTTCGCTCAAGACTATGGAAGCCGGGTCATACAACGTAGGTAACGCAAAGATATCTGCAAGGGCGTAATACTTGATGCAGTCGGCCCTCTGCTTGAAGCCAAGAGGCCATACCTTCATGTTTTTGAGGCTAGTGCAAGAACGCGCAACCTCTTCACGTAGAGCACCGTCACCCAGGATGAACAACCCTGCATCCGACAAGTCAAGCCTCGTCAGAATCCGCAGAAGGCCCATGATGTTCTTCCGCTTATCCAACTGGCCAGAAAACAGAAAGAGAACACTGGGCAGACTTTCCCGTTCATGGGCATACTCTGTCGTTGCCCTATAGGCCTGCGTCTTCTGTTGAAGGTATTGAGTGTCTCCCACATTGTATCCAACCACAATGGGCTTGCCAGACACACCAATAGCCCTAAGGTATTCTTCTGTCAAAGGGCTATAGACAAAAAACCCTGTTACAGCTCTGCAATATATTCTGTACAATAATTGTTTTATAGATGTCAATGATGGATTGTATCGGTGATTTGCTTCATACCTGATAATAGGTATATGGCGCGCTCTTGCGTGATGGAGAACCATCCATGAGGCGGGACTACTTAGAATGTCCGTACCAACAACAGCAATATCCGGCTGAAATGTGACAAAGCTGCGCGCCACACCAGTATTCAAATGAATCGTCCGATTTCTAAAGGTGACGCTGATGCCCTTAAGAATTTCGTAGGTGTATCGGATTTCCTCAAGATAGGTGCGCCATTGTCTATTCTGCTCCTGTTGAGCAAGGTAGTACACCTTGAGTTCTATGCCAGGAAATTCCGCAAGATAGTTGAAAAAAGGAATCCGGTAAGGAGATACAATGTTCGTAAAGAAGGCTATCCTCTTCATACACAATGTGGGCAGATGAATCCTCATGTGCTGTTATGGGTTGAATGATATCTCTTCCGCAATGCACACCTAATGGCAAGAATATACCCAAAACAATGCTTGGCGCTATTTGCCGGGAGGAGGCAAAAGAAGAATAAGATATAGTGTTTCCAAGTCAGCGGATTAAGTGAAATCGCAATAAGCGCGCTTCGCAGGGCGTCTTGTCTTCTCCCAGCTCGGAGCAGAATGGAGGCTCGCATCTTGTTCCAGAGTGCTACGTAGTGTCGAAGCGAGCGCTTCTGGCCGCCTGTGGTTGTTCGCAGGAGCAGATGGAGTTCGGCTCCGACGACGTCCACGTCTTCGGGCTGTCGCCGCAGACGCGCGGGGCTGTGCTCGGCACCAAGGTGAAAGACGCTGAGCGGTTCGGCAGAGAATGCGATCCTGTGGCAGACGGCCAGGCGCGCCCAGGTGAGCAGGTCCTCGCCGGAAGTAACGCCGACGGGAAAGCCGCCGACGGCGTGCAGGGCCTCTTTGCGGACTGCCACGGCCGACGAACAGACAGGCGGGTCGGACCGGGCGGCGACGGCGAAATAGTCGTCCAGAACGCCCTGCCACGGGGCAGCGGGGATGCCGCGAAACCGGGCGGGGCGTGTTGCATCTTCGCCTTCACAGAACAGATAGGCCGTGGCGAAGACGGCCGCCTGCGGGAAGGTCTCGACCAATCGCCGAATCGTATCGAGAAATGTCGGCAGCCATTCGTCATCGGCGTCGAGGAAGGCGATCAGGTCATGCCGGGCCTCGGCGATCCCGCGATTGCGGGCGGCCGAGACGCCCTGGTTGGCCTGATGGACGATTCGAATTCGTTCGTCTTCGATCCGCCGGACCGCATGCGGACCTTCGTCGGTGGAACCGTCGTCGACGACGACGATCTCGAAGTCCTGGACAGTCTGCGCGAGGACTGAGCGGACGGCCCGTTCGACCGTATCCTGCTTGTTGTAGAGCGGGATGACCACGGAGAAACACGTCATAGCGATCCCCCCGGCCACGCCGCCGGCGGGCGACGGCCATAGGGGCTCACAGGCAAGGCCTGGGGCCATACCCCGCCGGCCGCACCGGCGGCATAGACCAGGCCGATGATCGTGAATTGCAGGTTGCCGAAGAAATTGGGATAGTTGATGATGTTGTCGGTCATCATGAACAGAAACAGCGCCACAAACGACGTAACACCCGCATAGGCCAGGATCCGCAGCTCCACGCAGGCCGTACGGCGAGCGACTTGGAACAGGTGAACCATCTGAATGCCGGAGCCTATCAGAAACGCCGCGACACCGACGATTCCATAGTTGTAGAGCAAGCGCAGCCAGTCGTTGTGGGGATGCTCCAACCCTCCGAAATCCATCGTCTGCATCCAGGCATAGACAGCTCCCGGGCCGTAGCCGAACCACGGCCGCTCGGCGATATCGACCAGCATGGCATCCCACATCACGCTACGGGCGTTGGTGCGGAGGTCCGGATTGTCCCATCGCAGGTCCGACAGCTCGCCGTGGCCCGAGAAGAACATCTTCTCCTGCACCTTCGGCAGCATGAAGGCGCCCAGCAGCAGCACAGCGCCGCAGCCGATCGCGCCGATCCGCCAGCGCCATTTCATCGGCGCCGCCGTCAAAGGCAGCACGAGCATCGAGACGGCGGTGCCGGTCCGCGTGACCATCAAGGTCGGTATCGCGACCATAGCCAGCCACCACAGGAAGGACCGCGCCCGCTTGACGACACCCTCGACAACGAACAGCGCCCCCAGCAGGGCCGTCGTCATTACCAGGCCCGGTCCGCCAAGACCCCAGCCGAGAAGGGCCGTTCCAAACAGAAGGCTGGACCGCAGCAGAACGGCCAGCCAGATCAGAACGGCCAGGATCTTGCAGGCCAGCAAGAAGGCCGCCAGTTGTCTTGGACCGGCTCGGCACCCGGCCACCGCCAGCGCAATAATCATCGGGCAGATGAACATCACACTGCGCTGGATCTCGGCGCGCTCGCGGGCGGCCACAGCATTGCCGACGACCACCATCAACCAGGGCGCCCAGATCAGCAGGGGCACGACCATCGCCGGCCGGGATCGGAGAAGGCACAGCATCGCAACCAGAAATGGAACGATCCACGCGACTCCCGTGCCGGCGAAGCCGCCGATGCCGGGGCCGCCGGCGCCGGCGTACAGCGTACTGGCCAGCACGAGCAGAACGAACCCCGGAACAGACCGCAGCTCCAGCCACAATTGCCGCAGACGACCCGTTCGCTGCCACGGATAAGGATGGACTATCGATTCAGCCGGATACATTCCTATCTACGCCGACCCCACAGCCAACAGGGATTGATAGGCTTCGAGCCACTTTTCGCTGCACCGAGCGGCATCGAAGCGTTCGCGCGCACGGGCGCAGCCTTTGCGACCCATCTCCGCCGCCCGCTCGGGATCGCGGAGCAGCACAAGAAGTTTATCGGCCAGCATCTCGGCCTCGCCACCGGGGATGAGAAAGCCCGTCACACCCTCTTCGACAACCTCGCGCAGGCCGGGTACATCGGTTCCCACGACGGGTATGCCGGCAGCCATGGCCTCTGCCGCCGTCAGGCCAAAACCTTCCCAGTGCGAGGGCATGGCCAGTACATCCATGATGTGGTAGTACTGCGGTAGGGCTTCCGGCTCGATGCGGCCCTTCCAGATCACATTGCGTTCGATCCCGAGGGTCCTGACCTCCTGCCGGAACAGGGCTTCATCAGGACCCGTACCGATCACAAGCAAAAACGTATCCGGCGCTTGCCGGACGATGGTCCGCATGGCCTGCAGGAGCGTAAGATGGCCTTTGAGTCGAACGATCCGGCCGACGATCCCGACCACCCTGGAGTCACGCGGAATCTCCGGACACAAACGGCGCCGTTCGACACCACAGCCGGCCGCCTGGATGGCCTGCACATCGACGCCATTGTAAATGGTGCTGTGGCGGGCCTTTCGCCAGTCGGACGGACTCTGCGGGGTGCAGACGGACCCAAACCAGAACTGCTCTGCATTTCGCGATACGCAGAAGAAATGGTCTGTGAACCGTGCGGCGAAGCGAAGCATGGCCCTGGCCTTCCAGCCATAGCCCTTCTGCCCCGCCGCATGGACGGTGGCGAAAATGCGCTGGACGCCCGCGCGCCGTGCCGCCAGAATCGGGACCATGCCCGGGGCAAAGTACTGCACGTGGACCACATCCGGCCGTTGAGACCGGAAGTACGTGACCAGGGTCGAATACAGATGCCGCAGACTGCCCCGCGACAGACCGAGTAACTCCACACGCGCGCCAGCCTTCTCAAAGCGTTTGACCATCGCCGCATCATGCTCGAAATAGCAGCAGACCGTGACGTCGTAACCGCGCTCTACCAGCGCCCTGGCAAGCGAGAGCGTCGCCAACTCACTGCCGCCGAGCATGAGACAGGGAATACCGATGACTATGCGTGTCTTTTTCATCCGCCACGCCAGGACCGCGCCGCCTGGCACACAGCCGGCTTGAGACGATCTACGGCCAGATTGCGTAAGGTGGCCCCGATGGAACTGCCTGCGACCTGCAACCGGTAAAGGCGATTTGCATGATTCGTCCAGCCTGCCTTGTAACTCTCTTCGCCGCGAAGGTGGTCAAATAGCATCAATCCCTTTTCAATCGCGTCTCTTATACAGTAGTAAAGGAGTATCTTGCCCGGTGACAGCCTCGCATATTCGGCCTCATGGGCAGGCATATAGTAGTAGAATCGCGAACCATAGACGAAGCCGAGATGCCAGGCCACAATGCGCTCTCCCACTCGTAGCATCGAGAAATGTGTAACGCCGGCCTTCAGGCCAAGCCTGATCAGATTGGCGTGAAATCCAGAAGCCTTGTATGCTTGCGGCCATCGTTGAGAATGAGCGTGGAGAAGACCATCGAGTGATTCCGTGGCCGCGAGGACATCCTCATTGCCGAACACATGGTAGCCAATCGAGCCTGTTTCGTTCATCCGGCGCTCCTGACGCCGGATGTCTCCTCGCAGGCTCTTGTTCAGCGATCTCAGGAAGGATTCGCCATCTACAAGACCGCTCAAATCACACCACGGGCACAGGTCGCGTTCCTCAAAAAACCTGCCGGAACACGCGGCGGCCTCTCGGATACCGCCCAGTTGCATTGCATCATATTCGCTGCCTAGGTCTTTGCTGACCATCACCAGCAGTTGCCGCCAGAAGCTTTCCAGAACGCGATTATCCTTATCACCGACAACGATCGGATCGTGGTAATCGTAATCGGAGTAGCCTACGGGGATCAGCAGGCGCTGAAAGGCGTTCTTCCAGTTCCTTCGCCAGAGTACCATCGGCAGGAAGACGGTGCAATCGTCCCGGGTGGCAACCAGGAAGCGGGGTTCCATGCGGTGCAGCGGTAGATAGGTCTCTACCCAGGCGCGGACAAGGGCCGGATGGAAGAAGACGTGCGCCGTGGGACTCGTTTCCATCCATTCGTGCCATTGGGCAAGGAACGGCTCGCTCCAGATCTCGTCCCAGGAGGTGAGCCACTCGAATGTCCATCGGGCACTAGTCAACCTGTTTACCCTCGAAGAAGATTTCGTAGCGGTCAGAGGCAGCTCGGACGAGGCACCTTGCGAGACGCCCGCAATACGGTACCTTGCATCCAGGTGGTTGTTCGGACATATAGCGTGAGACGGCCAACCTCTTTTTGTCGAGCACACGGCAGATATCGACGCACCAGGTGGTGGAGAAATCGAATTGGCGGCGCATAGACCAACATGCGTTCCAGGCCCAAATGAAATATTGGAAGACCGTGAGCGAACGTCTGGTGGCCTGAATCGCCCCGCGTGTGATTTCCGCGATGGCTGCGTGGTCCGGCAATCAAATCCAGGCAATTTCGTCCAGCTTTAGCGGCTTTTTGGATGCCAAGAGATCAGGCGCAAACAAATGGGGTCGCTCAACAAAACAGTCGATATCAATGGGCTGAAACTTGCCGTCGGCACGTCGTTGAGTATAAATCAAGAACTCGGATTCCTGTAGTAGTTGCACAACGTCTGCCACGCCGTAATTATTACGTCTGCACATATCTTCAATTGCTTCAAAGATCACCACATGCGTTCGACGCAGCACGTTAGATGCGCCTTGAAACACCCGCAGTTCGTAGCCTTCCGTATCAACTTTAAGCAAGTCGATGCGATCGATTCCCTGATCGTTCATCACACTGTCAAGAGTCTCCTGGCTTACTTCGATGCCTTTCTGCCGGTCGTTAGTGATAAAATTCTGGGTATCATTCCGGTTTCTCGTCAGCGGCACTGTACGTTTACTCTCGCCGATTGCAGCATTGAACGCTCGAATATTGTCGGCGCCATTGAGTAAAATGTTCTCTTTCAGGTAGGTAAAAGTAACCGGGTGTGGCTCATAGGCGTACACGCGCCCCTGCGCGCCGACGTATTTCCGAAAGACAAGAGACAGCACACCCATGTTTGCGCCAACGTCAACGACCGTGCCACCCTCACGCAAGAATGGAAGTCGACAGTGTGCATAGATATCGATGTCGGGAAACCAGAGATCCGCACAGTAACGCGTGGGAAAGAAACGGAGTCTAATGTCTCCTAGTTGAAAAACCATGTGCTTCGATAGACCCGTCGCTATCAGGACTCGCGATGTCACAAAGCGACGAAGTCGACGCGGATCGGAGCGGCCCATTCTTGCGAGATTTTTAATAATCCTGACAATGTTGCGTTTCACGTTCAAAGCCTTTCAAAAAGCGTCGCGCACACAATCGATCGAAATGTGTTGTCGAATGAACACCGTTCTTTGACAGGACGATAAGCAATTCTGGGCTGACAATCCGCCGTGCGGGATACGTCTCACAACAGGTACGAATGGCGCGAGGATTACAACCTCCATGTGCAGAAGGTCGTGCGTCGAACCAGCGTTGCCATTGGCTGACGAACTCTGGCGCCCAGATCTCGCCCCAAGTTGTGATCCAGTCAAACCGCCACGTCATGACGTCGCAACCTTCTCCTCTATCTCAACGTCGTCCGCAAGATGCTCGCTGCCTGTGCCGTCGGCCTCGAAGAACAGCTCTTTCTTCCAGCGGAAGGCGCGCAGCAGCTCACGCGGCAGCACGCCGGACCACGGGTTGCCGCACGGAGCGCAGGGCTCCAGATACGCATCCATGGCGGCGCGCTTGCGATTATAGACATCGGCGATATCGAGTACGCGCGCCTTGCGCCAGTCAATCCGAAGGGCCCTTCGCAGCGGCATGCTGAACCAGAACCAGACACAGTAGTGAAACAGCCGACACGCTACACCAGAGCGCTCGATGGCCGTCCTGGTCATCCGTTCGGCGGCCTCATGATCGGCCCAGCCCTCAAACGGGTGCGGCGCGAAGACCGCCTCCGGCCGCAGTCGGGCAATCCAGCCGGCCAGCTCTTTCGTCCTGCGATCTTGTTCTTGCGGCTCAGAACCGCCGATCTGCCCATCCGGCCAATCCAGAAAGATCAACCGCTCCTGCCGCAACGATAGGTGCCCGGCCGCCTCGGTAGCCAGGGCCACGCGCCTCTGCCCGATGGCCTCGCCGGACAGATCGCAGCAGGAGGCATGGGACCGTTCGCCCCTGCTGAGCACAACCACGGCCACCTCACCCCCGGCGGCAACGGTTCGGGCGATCAGCCCCCCGCACCCAAAAACCTCATCATCCGGATGCGGAGCCACGATGACAATCGACCTAAAGCCAGTCTTTTGTGTGCCGCCAACCCGGGATAGCCCGTGGAGGCAGCAGCGCCGGAATTGTCGTACGATGTCACGAACCCAGCTCATGAGATTCCAAGCGCACCTGCATACACTTGCAGGGTTTCTCGTGCGGTCCTTTCCCAAGAGAACTCGGCGGCTTGGACAAGGCTTTTTTGCCGCAGACTCTGCCGATCATGGCCGTTGTTCAGAAATGCCTCCATCACATCGTACAGGGCCGCATCGGCTCCTGGTTGGACGTAGATCGCTGCATCGCCGCCAACCTCAGGCAAGGAAGCGGCATTGCACGTGACCACAGGCGTTCCACACGCCATGGCCTCCAGCACCGGCAGACCAAACCCCTCATACTTCGAGGGAAACAGCATCGCCGTCGCGCCGCAATAGAGAAGGCGCAGATCGCTATCTGAAACGAACGGCAAAAGATGGACCTTCTGTCCTTCGGGGTTCGCCTCGACCATGGCGGTCACGTATTCCGGAGGATGGCGCCACACCATGACCAGATCATGTGTACAGCCGCGCTCCGCCAGCTTGAGGAATTGCGTCAGTAGTGCGGGGCTGTTCTTGCGTCCAACGTCACAGGATACGGATAGAAAGTACGGTCGGTCGAGCTGAAATCGCCGGCGAAGCTCGGACCTCGTGCGATCCAGGTCATCCATTGGATAGAAGACATTCTCGTCATATCCCCAGGGGATTACGTGAATCTTGCCAGGATCGATTTGGCCGGCAGTGATCAGATCGTTCTTGGAGTTGTGCGAACAGGTAATGATACGACAACAATGCCGCGCGAGATGCAGGAAGTCTTCCACATCGGACTTCTTGTGCAAGTGCTGCTCGGCATATACGGCAAACATGGCATCATGCAGCGTGACAACCGCTCGCTCGGGACGATGAACGGGGCTGCAATTGTGCGGAATGTGCAGCAGGTCATATCGCGTCAGGACTTCCACACTCGGCAACGCCGACCGGATCCAGTCGAAAGCATGCCACCTCGGCAGAGGCAGATAATGAGCGGGTGATTCGAAGTCGTATCGCTGCAATCGGTCCCCGCGCAACCTCTGCCCGAACAGATGCAGTTCGACAGGCAAGCCGTCCAGGGCTTCCAGGGCGCGAATCAACTCCAGCGTCGTACGCGAGATGCCGCAGAGCGGCTTGTCGAACATCAGCGAGGAGGCGTCAATGACGACTCGGGGTTTTCGCACGGGAGGCGACCTCTTCATAGACTTGGATCACTTGATGGACGTGGTCCTGCAGGGAAACCACGCCGTCTGTCCTATCGGCCATTTCCCGGATGCGGCTCGGCTCAGCCAACACAGCAGCGATGGCATTCCGCAGGGCTGCCGTGTCGTTCGGCGGCACCAGAAGGCCGTTGATGCCGTCTTTGATCTGGGCTTCTGCCCCGCCACACCGCGTCGCGATCACGGGCCGCCCCACCGCCAACGCCTCGGCAATGGTCAGGCCAAACACCTCCAGGCAGATCGCAGGATGGATCATAGCATCGCAATGGCTTATCAGGTCCAGCGCCTTGTCGTGGGCCTGCTTGCCATGCCACGTAACGTTTGCCTGCGGGTACCTCGCACGCAGCGCTTCTTCGTATCTCTGCTCGGGACGCGTCGCTGCCGCACCCACGATGTGCAACTCGTAGCGATCCGGCGGCAGTCCTGCAAACGCTTCCAACATCACGTGCAGACCCTTGACGCGATTGATCCTGCCGACACAGATGAACCGCACGGGGCGACGGCCCAGATCGCCGGCCGGCGGCCGGCGCGCGGGAAGCGGGATGCCGTGCGGGATCACGGCGACTCTGGCCTTTGGGATGCCGTTGCGAACCAACGCATCGGCGATCGCATGGGACGGGGCGATGTGCCTGTCGACACAGTCTCGCAGGACCACGATATCCTGCATTTTGTTTCGCACCTGCAGGGCGCTCGTGCAGATCGGGGTGACAAATGGGACGAATCGCTTCGGCCTGATATACTCGCCCATACGAATCCAGGGTCTTGCGAGCCGGCGCATCGGCAGCCGGCTCAGCACCCGGCCGCCCGGCAGGCCCTGCAAACAGCAGCCTGGGCAATACTCCAGAGATGTCGGTAATTCGCAGATCCGATCCCGGCTATCGAGCAGGGCGCCCGCCGGACAGACGATCCCGCCGTGGTGCGCGGTCACAACGCACGGGATCTGCAATTCATGACATACCGACGCCGCCAGCGGCTTCCAGCCGTGCGCGTGGACGACCGTCGGGCCCACCTCCCGCACCACCGCCGCACACATCTCCCGCAATCGAGCGTCTCGCCACACAGGCTGCACGGAGCGAGCCGCCCAGCGGCGAGGTACGCGCAGCTCATAAACAGTTATGCCATCCGCATCCTGCCTGTCAACTCGGCTTTCGCCGGCCTCATCGAAGCAGAGACTGCACACCACCGGAGCCACCTGCCGCTCAACGAGTCCACCCACCAGATCCCGGACATACACCTGCCCCCCGCCATACGAAGAGCGGTACACCCCAGCTAAGACTTGCAGTAGACTCTCACGCAAGACATGCCCGTTCACTGGCCCAACAACTGCCTATGACGACACATAGACCATCGTTCGAGTACTTCATCGAATAACTCTGCTAATCGTCGCGATTGTTCGCGCCCAGAAAATTCACCGATTCTCTCCGCCGACCCTCGCCACTTCACCGTACCTGTCGCTTCCCACTCACAGTAGGCCTCTCGTAAATAGGATATCGCTTCATCGAGGTTTCTGGCACAACAACCTGCTCCAAGAGACCGGATGGCCTCCTCCAATTCTGCCTCATCGCTACGAACACACAAAATCGGCCGCTTCACCGCTAAGTAGTCATAGAATTTGGTAAGTCTCGTATGTCCTTTCACTCCCTTGTTACATAGTAGCAGTAGGAGCGCACTGCGATTCAGGATGCGTGGGACTTCCGCAACCGGCATGAATCCATGACATTCGACTACGGTATCGACACCACATTGCCGCGCCAATCGCATTATGGCATCCCGTATAGCTGGCTGCGTGTAGAACTCTATGACGAGACTATCCGCCTCCACATCGCCGTTGTTCAAGAGTCTTTGACAAGCCGAAAACAATAGGGAGGGATCCTCATCTTTCTGGTCAAATAGCGTCCCCGTATACACAATCCGAAATTTCCTACTATCGACACTGTCTGTCGGCTGAAATACTTGGGGATCATACCCATTATAGACCACGTGGCTGCTTGGGTTAAATCTGGTCAGGAATTCCTTGTGCCACTTGGCGACCGTGGTTACCGCATCGGCCCGACGGATCAAAGTGTCTCGGCGCAGCCGAAACCGATGGCGCCGGAGGCTGAGCCGCCATGGCAGCCTTTTGTCCGCCGGAGCCCACTGTTCATCTATATCAGCCAAGTCAGCAATCCAAGGCAAATGAAATTGGGCTGACAACTTGGCCACCACAGGGATTGGGTAGAGTGTGCTCGTACTACCAATCAGGAGCTTTGGCTGTACGTTGCTGATGACTCCGGCTGCCACCTGCAAGGTCTTATCATGCAGTCCGGGTTGAAAGCTGTACTCAGGATACACAAAACGCTTGGCCATGTGATATAGGGAATGATTGTGGGTCGCCGACTCCATCTCGTCCCTGCTAAGCGTCGCCCACGCTACTTCCCGCTCCACGTACCTAACACCCTCTAACAACCTCGATGGGTTACCAAAGAGGTCGCAGGATACCACATAGGGCTCCCAGCCATATTCCGGTAGATAGCGGCAGAAGATCCCCATGCGCTGCCCAGCATATGGAGGGAAGGTGTCAGAAACTACTACCACAGGCTTCATAGCCGACTTTCTCAGCCCTTCACATATGTAGACTAGCGAGTTCTCATTCCAAGTATACGTTTGGCTAGCCCCTTCAGATGAGCACGTTCGAGCAAGGGGATCATCAACTTCCGCACAGTGTGCCGCTTTATGCGGTCCTGCACTACACGGGCATCCTGTCCGCTGTAAACAATCACGGAGAACTGATTACGGACGAAGAATCTGTGCGCAGACCTTGAGAAATCGCTTCGCCGCCATTGTGCTCTGTGGGTCTCATATGGATTCCCAAAAGCGTTCTCCTGAGACCCGATCTCCTTCGGTATGGAGATCAGCACATTCCTGGCACGCCTCTCACACTCTCGAAGCAGTCTCTCGCCCTCTTGGCGGTCAAAATGCTCCAGGACATCGATTAGCAATATGAGGTCATAGACCTCCGTTCTATTGGACAATACGTCTACTGCGTCGCCCAGGAAAATGTTATTATAGATATGTCGATGCACCGGTGTGATATAATCCCGATGCGCTTCAATGCCGTCTATCTGACGCTTCCAGTCAGTGTACTTCTCCCTCCCATCCCACAATTCCAAGTACTCCCGTGACAAGAAACCGTACTTTCCAAAGCCTACTCCAACATCGAGAAGTGTGCGCGGATCCGTGGCGATGATAAGTCGCATGATCTCATTGATCTGAAAGCAATGGCTTGATGGCATTTGATGGTTCCCTCAGAACAGCGGTGGCTTCACCTGAATGGGAGGCTATCTCTCTTCAGAGACTGGCCGTATGTAGAGCTCTCCACACGAACGGCCGTCATGCACGTCGGAAACGCTTGGCCAGATCAGATATGCACCATCGCCGGACAATCCCGTAAAACGGAGTTACCATCGTTGCCCGAAGGATTTCACCAAAGTACACACCGACACATGAGCAGACTATACGGCCCATACGATTGTAATTTGCCAAAATGTGCTTACGTCCATTTCCGGCTCTACGAGCTTCCCAGAAATATGGCACTGCTGTGAAGAATCTCCAGTGTCGAACGAGTTCGATACCTATGTACAGCATACGGGCAGAAATCTGATCGCGAATTTCGCCTGACATGTCATTTGCTTGGACTTGGACCAATGACAACTGTACCGCCCGAAATGCTCTTAAGTAGCCGAATGGATCTGTATACATCCAGTTCCGATTTGATATTCTGTCATTACCATCTCGTCGAAAAACAACAGCCGGTGTGTGCGTATACGCAAATACGCGACCTGATAGCAGCAGGCGCGCATGCAATTCCGTCTCCTGTCCACGGGTGAGTGATTCTTTGAACCCACCAGTCTTGTGCAAACCACTCTTCCGGTGAATTGGACTAGCTGTATGGATATTCTTTCGCAGATGGTACAAGACACCAGCCCCTTCTGTAGGGGTATCCTCATAGGACCAGCCCCCGCACGCGATTCCTGTTGCATCGCAGTGGAGAACGTCCCCAAAGACGGCGTCGATGCCGGGGGCCATGTGGGCGAGGCGTTTTTCGATGCTGTCGGCGACCAGCAGGTCGTCGGAATCGAGGAACTGGATGAACTCGCCTTTCGATTCCCGCAGGCCGAGGTTTCTTGCGGCGCAGGCGCCTTTGTGGGGCTGTTCGAAGACGCGCAGCTCCAAGCCGGGCTCCGTTTTCCACTGCTCGGCGATCTGCCGGCAGACGGCAACGGTATTGTCCGTGGAACCGTCGTCGACGACCAGCGTCTCGATGGGGCGGTAGGTCTGGGCGCGGACGGAGTCCAGGGCCTCCACAATCAGCCGCTCGCGATTGTACGCGGGGATGATGACGGAGACGAGGCCGGGGTTGTAGTCGGTCGGGTGCGGTTGGGGCTGCGGGTCCGGCGAGGGCCCCGGACCGGCCGCCGGAGCATTCGAATTCGTCTTACCATCAGCCATCAGGCAACTCCTCATCAATCTCAACCAGCCGGGCGTTCAGGAGCACAGAAGACGGCTCGTACACGGAGGAGCCTCCGTTTGCCAGCGGCTACAAGAGCACGAGTGTTCCATAAAAGGCGATAGATCGCCGGAAACAGCACTTTCATCCTGAGTTTGGCGTAGGCCCAGGGAGCGCGCTTCAAGGCCGGGAAGGCAGCGAGCACCTCTTTCGCTGTCTTGGCATCTCGATCGCGACACAACTCGGACACGCGCCGGACAGCGTTCTTCATCAGACACGCCTCCAAGACACATCTATGCTCGGGTGGACAGTTCTGTCGAATCGGTTCACAATCTGCATAGTAAGGCTGGAGCACCCCCGCCTTGGTCCATCGATGACCGAGTTCTGAGGCCTCATGGTGGTACCAGGCGAGGGGTTCGAGGATCATGAAGATCTTGCAGTTGACGAGCAACTGAAGCCACAGGTAGGTGTCCTCACCACAGGTGACCCTTGCGCGATCGTAGAAGCCGCCAAACCTCTCAAAGACATCGCGACGGCACACCACAGCCCCCATCATGAACGGTGCACGTCCGCACTCCAGGGCCGCCACGTCGGCATCCGCCGACAAAGCCCACGGCCCGGTACGAAGCCCTGACTTGGCAAGATACAGGGTCAGGTCCTTTCGGGACGGGCCGCCGTAATGACTGGTGACGCTTACCGTGCATTCGGCATGCTCCTCAAGTGCCTTTACGGACGCACGGAGGAAGTCGGGCAGCCATTCGTCGTCGGCATCCAGGAAGGCCAACCATGGCGCCGTGGTCTCTCGCACGCCGCGATTGCGGGCGGCGCCGGGGCCGGCGTTGGCTTGTTGGATCAGCCGGATGCGCGGATCGGCGCAGCCCTTGACAACCTCCGGCCCATCGTCCGTCGAGCCGTCGTCCACCACCACGCACTCGAAGTCGGCAAACGTCTGCGCCAAGACCGAATCCAGCGCCCGCCGGATGTAGGGGCCCTTGTTATATAACGGAATGATGACGCTTACCTGTGGCATCTATTGGCTCCCTGGGTCAACGACAAGAGATGCTCACCCGCTCGCTGTGCGCTCTCCTTTGCCTGTGGCACCGATGTCTGGAGCCTGTGCACGATCTCCTCTCGCTGTGCATGCAACTGCTCGAATTTGGCAATTAGCGAATCGGCACCCATGTCCTGACTATCCACTACGTAGTCAGTGGACCCAAGAAGATCCTGGTTGATCCCCCATGCCTTGACGCTGTATCCGATGGATATTGTGGGAACGAGCGAGGACAGACTCGCGATGGTCGAGTGCGTTCGCGCTCCGACGAAGTAATCGCATTTCGCTATGCAGTATTTCAACTCACAAGCGTTCAGCGTCTTGGGGAGCACATATAACCGAGACGGCGTGCCGACACGGTGGGCCATTTCCTCGCAAATCGCCGAGTCGTTCCGCGTCTTTGCATCCTGAATCACGTGAGGGACCAGCACAATATCCGCATCGTACTTGGAGGTTATGTGGTTGATCAGCCCGACATGGGCATCCAGATATTGCTGCATGGCGCCATACCGATCCATCAGAGCGCTCATGCCGACCCCCACCGTCATGCCTTTGGTACCGCCGAGAGAAACAGCTATTCTCGGTTCAATTGCCGGCAAGAGAAACGCGGGATCGCAGACACGCTGGACATTTTCGGTAATACCAAGGCCCGCCAAGTACTCGACTGTCTTGTCTTCTCTTGCGGTGATCAGATCGACTTGTGCAAGATATTTTCCCCACTTCCTTTCGGCCTCGGGAGGGCTGAAAGGCCCTATCGATGCGCCCCAGATGACGGTTCGTGCGCCGCACCTTTTCGCAGCATCCAGTGTTCGGAAGAATCCTTCAGGGCTGCCGTAGTCGTCGCTGAAATTGTCACCACCGATACTGACGACTACGTCGGCTTGTTTGTAATGCCTGCGGTACAGGTAGTCGTTCTTTGTAAGATTGGGCCACAACAGTCTTCGGTGTGCTGCCTGCCACGCCCAACGCACTGAGGGTTTGGGGGCCGCGTGCAGGTGCGCCGGAAGAACACCATCGATGGGTATTCCGCCCTCTCTGATCTTGACATCGTCCGCCTCGGCGTCGTACGAGCTAAGTACAATAGAACTATCCGGAAAGGCCCTCCGTATGATGTCCACCGTACACCTCACAATCGCTTCGCAGCCGCGATTGTAGAAGCCACCATGACCCACCAAGAGAAATCGTGTCTTCAACGGCACTACCTGCCCTCCAGAGGAATCAGCCTTCGTGTCGCAGCCGAGCCGTAACGAACCGCTGAATGGACAATCATCAAAGGCAAGAGGTGCATACACATCCACAACCGAAATATCAACAGGCCCCCACCGAGCACCTTCTGCGCCCTGAATCCCGCCTTACTGGCCCTCTCAGGTCCCTCTTGGATACGAAGGTTGAGATTCTGCCTGAAAGAGACTCTGGAAACAGGAGTCACACGCTTTTGGGGCGCTGGTTGTTTCCGGCCTTGGGCGAGAGCCAATCGTGTTGCTAGGGTCTCCCGCTTGGCAGAGAGAGCACCGCGTTGGCTCCGGATGACATCGTCGACACCAATAGGATCGATGGCCATGTGATTCGCGTCCCGCTGGGCCTTCAGCAGTTCAAGGACTTGCTGGTTGCGCACGAGCACAAGATTGGTGCCAAGCGGATCTTTCGCATATTGCGGCAGCCATGCGTCCATGTAAGCAGCATCAGCCACTTCTGCAAACAAGTCGTCACAGTAGTTGCATGCGTTTAGCTTGAACCACCCCTTGCACCATGCTTGGCTCATACCCTCTGTCCAATACACTACCCTCCCGCTCTCTTTGCTTCTGTTGGGACTGCAAGTGAACCCCAGACCATAATCACTGGCCGGCCTGCTGTGATCCTTGACGCGAAACGAGACAGCCTTAAGATGCCGCGGATTGCCCCCACCAATAGAGCATATATACTCGGCAAAGAAGGCGCTCTTCTGCTGACCACATACCAAGCCCAGGTGATAGGCGATTCTCTCTTTGAGTTTACTGTTGACCTCCTCTGCCAGGCGCAGGGCCTTGAGGGCACAAGGCAGACCCACAACAGCGTATCGGGCGTCAGTCTTCAGCATCTCCGATGTGACTTCGCTCAATTCGACCGGATAGTAACACGACTTGGCACAGTTCCGAATCTCCTTGGTGGTCCTGCATACCGTGAATTCGAATAGCCTGCCCGGTCCCATTGCAGGTCTGACGCAAATGGCGCGGTCAATGAGGCCTTGTTCGAGCAGTCCGGTCAGTGTGGAAGTGAGTAATCCTCCCGATGCTCCGCTCCAGCGCAGCTTTGGATCGGTCGCATAGCCGACGTAACTGTCAAGGTAGTAGCCTGTTTCTGGCGTGTGCCTGATGCCTGGAACACCGGCAAACCTCGCCTTGCCGATGTCATCTTCGTTCGGATTGCCGTTGACGAAGGGGCAGACCTTGGAGCAAAGGCCGCAATCTGTGCAGTTGCCCGTCAGGCAGGGTTTGTATTCGCCGTATAGATCGAAACGCATTTGCAGAGCATTCTGTGGGCATACCCCAGCACAAACACCGCAGCCACAGCAGTAATCATGCTTCAGGACGAAACCGGATATTTCCTTCCAGCCGGACATTATCAAACGGGCAGAAGCCTTATCGCCAACGGGCGGAAGCGACCGGGTACAAGGTCAATCACCAGGCGACGGTCTTCATTCGGCAGGACGAACCACACCGCAACAAGTCCCACCATTCCAAGCAGTGCGGCCAGCAGGATCAGATGACCCCAGGACTGGGGGTGGAAGTAACGATTGACGAGGTAGCCGGACCCTGCCAAGCCCACCAGAAATGCAATCCCGGACAGCGAAGATTTCATGAAGGTGTGCCAGGGCTGCTTGAGTACTATCGCCGCATAGATGGGTGTGAAGAGGGCGTTCTTGGCCGTCAGGACGATGGCACTGGCGACCGCCACGCCATAAAGGCCCAACCCCAAGAGCTTCACAAGAGAGATCGCCATCGCGAGATTGAGTACGCCCATCGCACACGACACCAGCGCCGGCACCTTCACCTTGTTCAAGGTGGTCTGGATGCTGAACACAGGCAGGATGCCGACATTGATGGTCAGATGGCAAAGCATGATGACCATCAGCGGCGCCAGGGGCGCGAAGGATTCGCCGAGCCAGAGGGTCAGGATCGAGGAACTGAACACGCAGAGGATGCTGATCGGGATAGCCAGGAGCAGGCAGAGGACGCGGACCGAGACCTGAGCCAAACGGATCAGGCGGTGCACCTCACCGCGGGCGTAATAGATGATAATCATCGGGCCGATCACGCCGGACAGGAGCATCCCAGCCTGGCGGATCAGGCCGGACCATTGCAGGACGGCCGCGTATTCACCGGCCGCTTCGGCACTGATGAATCGGTTGCAGACCCAGACGTCCATTTTCAGGAAGAACAGAAAGCCGATGTAGTTGACCAGCAGCCAGCCGCCCATGCCCATGATCTGACGCAACTGGCTCCAGTCGTAGGAGTGGATATTGAGCTTGAGCGTCGGAGCGAGTCGCTTGCCGATCAGGACGGTCACCGTGGTCGTCGAGACGCCGATGACCAGGCTCACGTAGCCGACGTAGCGCAGGGCCGGGCCGAAGAGCACGAAGAGCACGACGATCCCCGCGATGCGGCCGATCTGGGCGGCGACGTCGATCGTGCGAGAGATGTCGAGCCGGTTGTTGGCATAGATCGGCACGCCGAAGACGCCGGCGATCAGGCCGATCAGAAAGGTGATGGCACTGCAGACCAGCAGGATGATGGCGTCGTGGTAGAGCTCCGGCGGGATCGTGAAGAGGCTGTTGGCATAGTAGATAACCAGACCGAAAACGGGGACCTGGATGAGCCCGAGGGCCATATAGGAGAAGAACGCCGTATTGAGGACGCGATTGGCGTCCTGGATGTCGTTTCGCTGCAAGGCGATCGTCAGGAACCGGCCGGTGGCGCTGGAGACGCTGTGCGTGATGATGCTGACATACTGCGTCATGACGCCCGCGATCGGGATCAGGCCGTAGGCGGCCCGGCCGAGGTGGCGGACCAGGTACGGCGTCAGCACAATGCCGACGGCGATATGCGTCACAAAGGACAGGACCTGCAGGATGAGGTTGCGCGGCAGTTGCTGCTTGAACTGCGCGGTCGTATCGCTTCGGTCCATGCCGGGCCCATCGGGCGCAGCGGTTTCACCCCCAGCGACCGGGCTGGTTTTGGCGGTGGTTGCGGCGGGTTCTGGCATTGCGGGTGTTCGCCTGTGGTTACGGCTGGCGGGCATCAGCACGGCGGTTGCGGGCGGACTCCGTCCTGGTCGGCTGCGCCGCGTGGCTTGGCCGTATGGGGCCAGACAATGTTCTATTGGATCGCGTTATCGGACGGAGGCCGGCGAGAGATACACGCGGCGGCGGGACCCACTCAGGGCAGCGACTACAGCCATCCGATACAACCTTCTTATCGTCTTTTGGGCGGCTGGTCATTAACGCCTTGGGCTCTGAATCGGGCTCTGAGTGCGAAATATTCCTGAACCCCCCAACGCCCCCTCCGGGCCGGATGGGCCGATGGCCTCGCCGGGTGAATCAGCTCTCCGATCGGCGAACGCGCGACGATGTGACGCGGGCCGTTCAGCGGGCTTTGACGTCGAAGATGTCTTCGTCGAGCAGGCGGCCGAAGAGCGAGGCGCGCCGGCTGGCCGCTTCGAGCGAACCGTTGGCCCAGATGGCGATCTCGAACTCCCGCCGGGCCCCGTCTCTGTTGTCGAGCACGGGTGCGGTCATGCGGACGATCCGCGACATGTCCGGCTTGCTCTCGCAGCCGCGCCAGATGCTGGTCTCGATTCGGCCGTCTTTATGGGTCGTTGTGAGCGACAGCCACGCAAAGTCCATCCGCTCGGCCGCCTCGCAGAGGGCCTGCCACCACTGCTGTCGATTCTCGATACGGCGGAATTGCAGTTGCAGATGCTCGAACGTCTTGACCTCCTGCCTCTTGCACTGCGCGGTCGTGTATTTTTCCTGGAGCCGCTCGAGGGTGGTCCGCAGCCCCACGGCCCCCACCACGCGGAACAGGACGATCAGCAGCAGCAGGACGCCCGCGAAGAGAGCGAGCTGGAAGGCATCGTTCTGGACCATCATCAGCAGCCCCACGCCCGCGGCCAGGGACGTCGTGCCATAGATGACCAGCACGGCGTGTCGCTGCGTCAGGCCCAGGTCGATCAGCCGATGGTGAAAATGGCTTCGATCGGCCGCGAAGATCGACCGGCGCTCCAGCCACCGCCGCAGCATGGAGAACAGCGTATCGAAGATCGGGATCCCCAACGCAAGGGCCGGCAGCGCCAGGGCGACCAGGGCCGTGGTCTTCGAGGCGCACAGCACGCTCGCCGCCGCGATCATGAAGCCGATGAACAGACTGCCGCAATCGCCCATGAAGACGCGAGCGGGATTGAAGTTGAAGAACAGAAAGCCAGACAGACTGCCCAGCAGCGCCAGGGCGAAGATGGCCAGCACAATATCACTGCTCTGGAGGGCGCCGGTGCGGATTGTGCTGCTGTAGATTGCGAAGATCGCAATCACTCCGCAGGTGATCGCCGAGACGCCGGCGGCCAGGCCGTCGAGCCCGTCGCTCATATTGACGGCGTTGGTGATGCCGACGATCCACAAGATGGTTACCGGGACCGCCAGCCAGCCCAGCCGCAGGACGAAGCCGTCGGCAACGCCGATCTGATTGATCTTCACACCGACGAGGCACAGGGCGATCGCGCCGAGAACCTCGACGGCGAACTTGAAGCGGGCCGGCAGTCCACGGAGGTCGTCGATCAGCCCGATCGTGAAGATCGCCGTCGCCGCCGCGAGCAAGGCGATCACTTGCAGCTTCATGTCTTGAAATCGTGCACCGATCCGACCGTTGAGAAGCAGCAGCGAGACGATCACGACCATTGTGGCGACGAAAATCGCCACGCCGCCGATTCTGGGGATCGGCTGGGTGTGGACGCTTCGGATGCCGGGATAGTCGACCGCCTTGATTCGCTTGGCCAGCCAGACGACCGGCGGCGTCGCGAACAGGGCCAGGAACGCCGCCCCGAAATATACGGCCATGTATGTATTCATGCCTATCCCCCGACCGGATCGCGACAAGCGCTACGTCACGATAAGACGCACGGAATCGCCGAGCGCCGAGATCAGCCTCTTGAACCCCCCGGACTCCGTCCCCGTCGGCGTACGCCGAGCCGCTCGGCTGCGACGCAATCCTTGTGAATACCAAGATTTCTGCATCCCACTCATTCTGCCCTCCGTTATGTCACATCCCGGCCCCCTATCGACGCCGGCGTGCCTGCGGCCCTCAACTCTGACGAAACATCTTCTCCCAGTAGTCGGGGCCGGCGACGATAATGTCGTCCTTTGCATCCGAAGCAACCTCGGCCGGAAGCTGCTTGCCTGCCGGCTTCGCGTTCGTGCGGCGGCCGCCGTAGTAATAGCCATACCCGCTGTAGTGACTGTACCGCCGATCCCGTCTCGAAACGTCGTTCACAACCGCACCGGCAACGTGGGCGCCGACCGTCTGCAACGCATCGCGCGCCCGCTGAGTGACTTGTCGGGTCGAGTGCCTGGCTCGCAAGACAATCAGCGTCAGATCGCACATGGTGGCGAGAATCTGTCCGTCCGTCACCACACCCACCGGCGGAGAATCGATGATGATCCGGTCGTACCGTTCCTTGAGTTGCCCGAGCACGTCCTGCAAGGCCGAGCTATTGAGCATCTCCGATGGATTGGGCACGCGCCGCCCACTGGCCAGAACATCCAGCCCTTCGACCTGGGTCGGCCGGATCGCCTCATCCAACTGGGCCGTGCCGGAAAGCAGATCCGTCAGCCCCACGTCCGCGCCCGTCATGGCGAAGATCCGCTTCTGCATCGGCTTGCGCAGATCGGCATCGACCACCAGCGTCTTCTGCCCGGCGCGCGCCATGGCGATGGCCAGATTGCTCACGAGCGTCGTCTTGCCCTCCTGGGCGCCGGGAGACGTCACCAGGACCGTGGCGGTCTGCTGTTGCGAAGCGCCGAAGAACAGGGCCGTGCGAATGGCGCGGCAGGCCTCCGACTCGCGGGAGTTGGGGGTGAACCCTACGTTCTTGCCCCGGACAAGCGCCCGTCGACGAGGGACCTTCGGGATGGCGCCGAGCATGGGCACACCGAGAATCGCCATGATCTCATCGGCCGAGCGCACC
The DNA here is from genome assembly GCA_964610435.1 of uncultured Pirellulales bacterium. GTDB lineage: Bacteria > Planctomycetota > Phycisphaerae > Sedimentisphaerales > Anaerobacaceae > Anaerobaca. Next base: position 97,387 of record CAZSXM010000010.1, read on the forward strand.
GTCTGATCGCGCCAGTCCCGGACGAAGGCCAGACCGCCGCCCAACATCAGCCCGGCAACCAGCCCAATGCCCAGCACGCGAGCCGTCTGCACGGAGTCGGCCTCGGCGGCGGCGACGGCCTCTTCCAGGACGTGGATCCTGAGGCCCTCCGGCACCTGCATCTGCAGTTCCTGGATCTTCTGAACGTGGTTGTCGCGGAGGGTTTCGAGAATCCTGCACTGAGAGAGAAGGTCTTCGTACTCGCCCTCCACATTGCTGGTCATGCGGAGCTTGCCCCTCTCTTCGCTGTAGGCACTGGCAAGTTGGTCTGCCCGGCTGATCTTGTCGTCCATGGAGATCTTCACGAGCGCCAGGTGACTGGCGACGAATTCCTTGCCAGACTGCTCGATTTCCTGCTCCAGCTCGACTTTGCGTTCCTCCAGCCGCGCAATCTGGGCGTGTCTTGCCACGGCGCCGGCTCTGATTGCATCGAGCTGCGATTGCGTCGTCCGCAGTTCCTCCTCCAGCCGGGTTCGCTTGCGATCGTCTACCGCGAAGCCCTGAGAAGGTCGAAAGGCCAGGGCGTACTGGCGGAAGGTTTCCGGGTCGTCCTCGTAACGTTGCAGCCGTTCGTAATAGAGGCGATGCTCTTCGGCGGCGGCGCGGGCGACGGCCACCTGCTGCCTCAGAAGGTCCAGCTTCTCGGCGGCGACGTCCACACTGCCGGTGGCCGCATCGCGCCTCTCCTCCAATTGTCGAAGGGCGTTGCGCTTGCGTCCGAGCTCCGTTTGATATTGCGACAACTGCCGGTCCAACTCCCGTAGCGTATCGGCGACACCCACCACCCGGTTCCTCTCATGCCAGCGTCTATACGCCCGGACGACCGTGTTGACGAATCGGGCGGCATCGGCAGGATAGGGAGCCGAGGCCGAGATGTTGATGATATCGGCTTCCCTTGCCACACGCGCCGAGAAGGTCCCCACCAGATCGCCGAGATAGTTGGGATCGGACGCACCGGCCAGCGTCAGCAGATTCGGGTCGCTCAACGCCAGGTTGAGGATCTGCCGGCTCATGATCATGGCCGCCTGCGTCTGATGGAAGCTGTTTGACGCGACACCCACATCGTGAACCTCCACACCACGACCACCTCGGTTCGAAGCGACCCTCTCAATGAGAAGCCTCGACGTGCTTGTGTACAGCGGCTCGGGCGCCAGCTCCTTCAGATAGAAGAAGGCGCCACCGACCCCCACGGCTGCCAACAGAAGAATGAGCCACCAACTCTTGACGAGGATTTGAAACAGGCCATCAGATCCAGTTCCTGGTCCGCCCATCATCGGTCCGGCGTAAGGGACCATCTGACCGGCAGCGGCTTGACTGGCATTCGGCCCGTTGAAGGTACTATCCATGCTTACCTCGTGTCCCTTTTCATCCACCTCTCGTCGGTACGTCGCGACAGCGAGCAGCAACACATGCCGGACAAGCCTGCCTGGCACGTCCTTACCTGCGTACCATCCGCCTCTGTGACAAGTTCACTCTTCGCAGGAAAAACGAAAGGGCATCGAGGGACTCCGCGAAGTGGCACGCAACTGTCTCCTGGCCCCGGACAAAGCCGCTGAAGGCCTTGCCTCGGGTGGGCACGCTCGCGCAACCACCGAGAGTCTGCTAAGAAAGAACATCCCTATTCCTGCCCCCCTTGCCCTTCACTTGCCCTCCTGAAGCGTGTGCCGGACGGTTATCCCATCTTTCTCCCTAAAGCTCTCAGAAGCCGACAAATCATGCCGGCCCCCACATGAGGTCGTATTGTAACATATTGCCTGTCGATTTCCAATAGGTAGATCTACGTATTTTTGCTGGGGCACGCGGAATTTTCACGACTGCAACTTCCTTTCACGAAATCGTTTATCGGTCCATAAGACCCCGGCAGCGACGGCCCTTGAGGCCCGGCATCCAGCCATCAATCCGCAGGCCACGGAACAACCCCTTGCCCACGGCGGCCATTCTGGCCCGGCATTTGCTAACCACGTTTCCACAGCGGGCTGCCGCCCTGCGGCTCGGCGCACCCGCGGAGTCAACGTAAGCCATTAACAGAAGGTTATTTACACACGTCGAGGGATGCACTGACGACCGAGGTTCGGCCGTTGCTGATAGACGTGCGCCACTGCGGCAGTGCCGGGCGACACAGCACACTGGGGTGAAACCGGGTTACTGAGATCTGTCGAGATGCGTCGATCGACGACGGTTGCCCAAGACGCGAGAGGATCGGATCGGCTCGCGATGGGCCTGGTTTTCTCGGACCTTGAGCCCCAGGATTTCGGCGTCAAACCAGTCGAAATCGGTCGTCGCGTCCTGCGCGTGCTCGGCGAGCATCGCCAGCGCGCCTTGTTCCTGGCCCTGGCGGTACCGAAAGACGTACCGTTGCGAACCTTTGTTTAGAACCAACTCACGCTCTGGACTGGCCATCCCAAAATGCCCCCATACAGCGCCTTCATTCGATCTGAATGCTTCTGACACTATCGGTGTCGCAGGAGCGAAAGCTTTAGAGGAAGTTGCACCCTTGTGGGATTGTGGGGGATTTGGGCGTCGGAATCGCCGTTTTCGACACGTCAAATGGGTTCTTGCGTGGCAAAGGGCCGAACAAACAGGCCCCGGACAGCTACGGCCAGCGATGCTTCTCCAGCCATTGGTCGGCCAGGATCGCAAAATCGCCGAAGTCCACCGCCCCGCTGCCGTCCAGGTCGGCCGCAAGACCCAGATCCCACGGAAGCACACCCGTCTGATCGCTGGCCAGGTAGGCAATCTCCGCCTCGGGCAGGGCGTAGTCGTAGACCCGGAAATCGTCGATCAGACCGTCGTAGTGCCCGTACCAGCCGGAACCAATCTGGAAGGACTCGACGCCCTCGATGGGCGAATCCGTCCCCGTCCGGCTGTCGTACAGAACGCCGTTGAGATAGATCTGCATCACACCTCGCCCGTCTTCCGGTCCGACGCGGATGTCTTTCGTGAACGCCCAATGGTTCCACCGCCCGGTCCACTCGCGCTTGGACTGATGACGGCCGGCCAGGCGATTCGCAAACGACCACGGCGTTCCACAATCCCATCGATAGTGACCGGGGTCTCGCCAGCAGCCCAGATGGATCGCGATCGAAGGATGCCATCGACCGTACTCGTAGTTCGAGCAGAAGAGGGTGTCGGTCCGGTGAGACGAATCGTCGCCGCGCTGCCAGAACGCGATCGTGATGGCCTCTCGAACCCCGTCAAAGACAGGCGCGACGTTGGAGACCAGCACCGCATCGCCCGGATGGGCCAAGCGAATCGCCTGCCCGCGCACACCCGGCTCAAACGTCGGACGGCCCTGGAGCTGTCCGTGCGCGGTTCCGGCGCTGTCGTTGGCGTTGCCGTCGAAGCGGTACCACAACACCGGGTCGCTAGGTGCGATGACGTCGGCCACGGGGCCGCGCGTCTTTAGCCAGTCTGCGGCCATCTGCACGAGGTCCCGATGGTCGACCCGGCAATCGCCGGTCAGGTCGCCGGCCGGTCGCCGGTCTTCCCAGCACGTTGCGGCGTACAGACTCACATCGTCGACAAAGATCGTCCCATCCCCGGACCGGCCCGGCGCCGCCGACGGCCAGACGAACCCCAGGCCCACGTGTTCGACGGCCTGCAGATCGATGTTGTTGAAATCGGCCAGAGAGACCCACCACGGCGTCCACTCCGGGCGGGTGAGGAGTTCCTTGTCGCCGTCGTAGACCACCCGCTGTTCGGCCTCTCCATCGCCGACGACGGCATACATCTGGCCCTGGACGTCATTGCCCGGCATGCCATAGATCCAGAAGACCAGCGCCCGAGCCGCCGCCCGCGTCCAGTCCTGCGGCCGAGCGAACCCGCGATAGACCTCGGAGAAACGGATGCTGTCGTAGTAATAGGCGAACCGCATCGACTGCGGACAACTGTGGCGGGCATACGACTGCTCTTCCACGACCCGCGCCATGCCGCTCGTGCGCCAGGTCTGATAGAGAAATCCGTGCGTGGGGCCATAGTCGTCGAAATCGTCGAGCACGATGTGATCGCTGGTGGTAAACGACCAGATCTCGCCGGGTTCGAGTCCCTCAGCGTTCACACGCCAGTAATAGGTCGTGTTCAACGCCAGCGCGTCCGGCTCAAAGCCGTTGACCTCACCGCTTACAACGGCAACCCGAGCCGCAAGGTCGCCCGCCGCGACCTCGGACCGCACGTCGCTGAGAAACACGCTCTGCTCAACCGCACCACAGGCGGGTGTCCAGATCAACGACGCCGTCAGGCCGACCCCGTCACTGCCATCGATCGGGTTCGGATGGTCGGCCCTGGGCCCGCACGCCCGCGACACGCGGGCCCGCACAGATCCGACGTCGAACCCCGGCGCCCCGCCGCCACGGTCCAGGGCCACAAGGCGCACGCCGCGAGGGGCGAAAGGGGTCTCTACATCGCCCAGCGACAACCCGATGTACGTGACCGCCTGCATGTGGGTGAGCTTGGCCTTGGCGATGCCGATGGGGTATTCCCGATCGACCCCGTCGGTGAGGAACACGAGCGCCTCTTCGCCGGCCTGACCCCACTCGACGATCTCGATGTCGTTGCCGTCGGCCGGCACGATCGTACCGGCGAACACAAGCTCCACCCAATGGTCGGTCGGCATCGTGACGGCCGAGAGATCCGAGGGCGGAGGCCCGACCAGCCACATCTCCGGACGAACCGCCACGGGGTAGTTGCCCGCCGGCCCGATGCCGGTCCAGCAATTCCCGTCGGCATCAAAAGCGTCGCGCAGGCCCGACGGGTACTCGAAGGAAACGGAAAACGCCCCCAGCGCAGAAACCCGGAGCAGCAGCACAAGACCCACAGTGCACCGTCCTACCGTCAACATGACCGAACCTCCAAACTCCGCCGTCACCGTCGCCGCGCCGGGCGACCGGATCGCGCGAAGAACCGTTTCCCTTGCATTATAGCATTTCGATCCCGTGACTGCAAAACGGATGCCGTAGACCGGCCGTCGCGTGTGTGTGGGAAAAAGGCTTGCCGTGCGTCGGTTCCGCGTTAGACTCGTCCGGCATGTGACGAGCGTGCGTGCGGCCGTACCGTACGAACGATCCCGGCCCCGAAACAGATCGCGACAATGAGAGGAAACGAGCATGAGCCAGCATTCCGCCAGTCCGAGCGGCGAGAGGTTCGCGCTGCCCACACCCGATCGGTACGCCGAAGAACACCAGCGGATCGAGGCCCTGGCCGATGCCGCCCGCGCCGAGGGCAAGGAGATCGTCGTGGTGATGGGCGTCGGCTTCGTCGGCGCGGTCATGGCGGCCATCATCGCCGACACGACCGACAAGCAGACCGGCCGGCCGAGCAAGTTCGTCATCGGCTGCCAGCGGCCCAGCCCGCGAAGCTATTGGAAGATCCCCCTGCTCAATCGCGGCCAGTCGCCCGTCAAGGCCGAGGACCCCGAGGTCGATCCGATGATCGCCCGCTGCGTGCTCGAAAAGAAGACTCTCGTCGCCACCTACAACCCCGACTGCCTCAAGCTGGCCGACTGCGTCGTCGTGGACGTCCAGTGCGACTACACCAAGCACGACCTGGGCAACATGCGCAACGGACAGGCCGAGATGAGCGCCCTCGAAGCGACCATGCGGACCATCGGCGAGAAGATCGGCCCCGAGTGTCTTGTGCTCATCGAGACCACCGTCGCGCCGGGCACCACGGAGTTCGTCGCCTGGCCGATCATGAAGAAGGCCTTCGCCACGCGCGGGATCGACGCCGAGCCGCTGCTGGCGCACAGCTTCGAGCGCGTCATGCCGGGAAGGCACTATGTCTCATCGATCCGCGACTTCTGGCGGGTCTGCTCCGGCTGCAACGCCGAGGCGCGAAGCCGCGTCGAGAAGTTCCTCCGCGAGGTCCTCAACACCGAAGAGTTTCCGCTGACCGTCATGGACCGGCCCATCGAATCGGAGACCACCAAGATCGTCGAGAACTCCTACCGCGCCACGACCCTGGCGTTCCTCAACGAGTGGAGCCTGTTCGCCGAGCGCAACGGCGTGGACCTCATCAAGGTCATCAACGCCATCAAGATGCGCCCGACGCACAACAACATGATCTTCCCCGGCCCCGGCATCGGCGGCTACTGCCTGCCCAAGGACGGCGGCCTGGGCTACTGGGCCTACAAGCACATCCTCGGCTTCGAGGACGGCGACGAGATCTTCAAGCTCACCCCCACGGCCATCGACATCAACGACACGCGCGGCCTGCACGTGGCCCAACTGACCCGCGACGCCCTGCGCAACATGGGCCGCTACATCGCCGGCGCCGAGGTCCTCATCTGCGGCGCCAGCTACCGCCAGGACGTCGGCGACACCCGCTACAGCGGCAGCGAGATGGTCGCCCGCAAGCTCGCCGAGATGGGCGCCGAGATCCGCGTCCACGATCCCTACGTCGACCACTGGTACGAGCTCGAATCCCAGGACACCTACCCCGCCCCGGGCCATTCGTGGGCCCGCTTCTTTCGCAACCAAAGCCACCTGCCGGACACCGTCGTGCAGAAAGACGTATCCAAAGCCATCGCCGGCGCCGAGGCGCTGATCCTGGCCGTGCCGCACGAGCCCTATCTCGCGCTCGAACCCGACGACGTGGTCGCCTGGGCGGGCGGGCCGCTGGCGGTGATCGATTGCTTCGGCATCCTGCCCGACGAGAAGATCCGCCGCTACTTCGAGCTCGGCTGCGAAGTCAAAGCCCTCGGTCGAGGCCACATCCAGCGAATCAAGAAGGAGGTCAGAGCCTCCCAATAGGTCCCATTCGTCCCATAGGTCCTATGTGGTTCTGAGGATTTGCGAATGGAGTTGCGTGACAGACGCATTGCGATTCTGGCGCCCGTGGCTTGGCGGACGCCGCCTCGGGGCTACGGGGCGTGGGAGACGGTGGCGAGCAACGTCACCGAGGGTCTCATCGCACGGGGCTTTCGCAACGTCACGCTGTTCGCGACGAAGGACTCGGTGACCAGGGCCCGGCTGGTCGGCTTCGTCGAACGCGGCTACGAAGAGGACAAGACCCAGGTGCCGCCCGTCTCGACGTGCCTGCACATCTCCAAGGCGCTCGAGAGGGCCGATGAGTTCGACCTGATCCACAGCCACTTCGACTACCTGCCGCTGACCTACGCCCGGTTCATCCGAACGCCGATGCTCACGACGATCCACGGCTTCAGCGAGCCGGACATCCTCCGCATCTACCGCGAGCACAAGGACAGTTACTACGTCTCGATCAGCGACGCCGACCGCGACCCGGAGCTGCCCTACGTCGCGACCGTCTACAACGGCATCGACCTGACGAACCTGACGTTCCGCGAGCAGCCGGGCGAAGCGCTCGTCTTCCTCGGCCGGATCCACCCCGACAAGGGCCTGCACCTGGCGATCGAGACGGCACAGAAGGCCGACATGCCCCTGCTCGTCGCCGGCATCGTGCAGGACCGGGCCTACTTCGACGCCTGCGCCCGGCACTTCGACGGCACGCGCATCCGCTACATCGGCCCGGTCGATCCCGTCCAGCGGGACGAGCTGCTCAAAGAGGCCCGTGCCCTGCTGCACCTGAACACGATTGGCGAGCGGTTCGGCCTGGTGATGGCCGAGGCGATGGCCGCCGGCGTGCCCGTCGTCGCGATGGACCTGGGCTCCTGCCGCGAGGTGATCGAAGACGGGCGGACCGGCTATCTCGTCCGCAGCGTCGAGGAGGCCGTCGAGGCCGTCGGCCGCATCGACCGCATCGACCGCCGCCAGTGCCGCCGACGCGTCGAAGAGAATTTTACCATCGACCGCATGGCCGCCCGCTACGAAGACGTCTACGCCGAAATCTTCCGCCGCGAAGCCGCACGCCAACAAGGATGAAGCCATGAAACACAAGCCGATCGTCACGCGCTACCCGGGCAATCCGATTCTGACCAAAGACGACGTTCCGTATCCGGTCGAGACGGTTCACAACGCCGGCGTCGCCAGGCACGACGGCCGCTACGTCATGCTGTTCCGCTCGCACCTCGACACGGGCCGCTCGATCCTCGGCATTGCCGAGAGCGATGACGGCTTTGCCTTCCGCGTCCGGCCCGAGCCGTTCCTGACGCCGGGCACCGAGCCGCCGTTTGCCGAGTACGAGGCCTTCGGCGTCGAGGACCCGCGCATCACCTTTCTCGACGACGCCTATTACATCACCTACAGCGCCTACTCGAAGCACGGCGTCCGCATCGCCCTGGCCCGCACCACCGACTTCGAATCCGTCGAGCGGATCAGCCTGATCACCCAGGCGGACTACCGCAACACGGTGCTCTTTCCTGAGAAGATCGGCGGCCGGTACGTGCGGCTGGACCGCCCGCACTCGGAGATCAGCCCGTGGTCGATCTGGATCAGCTACTCGCCGGACCTCGTCCATTGGGGCGATTCGCAGGTCGTGATGAAGCCGGTGACGTACCACTGGGACGAGATGAAGATCGGCCCCGGGGCCCCGCCGATCAAGACCAGCCGGGGCTGGCTGAACATCTATCACGGCGTCTTTCCCACCATGGACGGCTGCGTCTACCGTCTCGGCGTCGCCCTGCACGATTTGGCCGACCCCGCCCGCATCCTCGCCGTCGGCGACCGCTGGATCCTGGCGCCCGAAGACCCGTGGGAGATCGTCGGCTACGTCCACAACGTCGTCTTCACCTGCGCCGCCGTGCCCGAACCCGACGGCACGCTCAAACTCTACTGGGGCGGCGCCGACAAAGTGATGTGCGCCGGCACCGCCGTCATCGAAGAGCTCGTCGATGTCTGCCTCGCCGCCGCCCGCCCGCCGACCTAACCGGCCCGCAAGGTCAATTGGGCCAGGCTCCCCTCGCCCCGACCAATGAGTGAGTGCCACCGCCATCACACACCCCTGTTGGTGGCGGTGGCACTGGCACTCTCACAGCGCATCCGGGTCAGCCGATACGCTGGCGGGTCGCTCGCAGGTGGGACAGTTCGGTGTCCAGGCAAAGCGATAGACCGGCCGATTCCTGCTCGGCTCTCTCGAAGATCAGTTCCGCCGAGGCAAACAGCCCGTCGTTCTCCGCCTTCAACCGCCGGGCGGCGCGGCGGCAGTAGTCCCGATCAATCTCAATGCCGATGCTGTGCCGTCCGTTCTGAAGGGCTGCGATCATGGTCGTGCCCGATCCGCAGAACGGATCGAGAACCGTGTCGCCGGTGAAGGAGAACATGCGAACCAAGCGTGTGGCCAGTTCCAGAGGGAACGGCGCAGGATGATGCCGTGTGGACGCCCCGGGGATAGTCCATATCTGCTGGAACCACTCATTAAACTGAGCCTTCGCAATCCGGCTCTCCTGGCGTTGCGCGTCGGTCGGCTGGCGATATCCGCCGGGCTTTCTCTGCATCAGGATGAACTCGATGTCGTTCTTGATGATCGCGTTGGGCTCATACGGCTTGCCGAGAAACTTCGAGCCGTTGGCGACCTCGTACGACGCGTTGGCGATCTTGTGCCAGAGGATGGGATTGAGGTTGTCGAAGCCGATCTTCCGACATCGCACGCAGATGTCCGCGTGCAACGGGAACACGAGGTGCCGCCCGAACTGACGGCGCGACACGCAGACGTCGCCGACCACGCAGACGAGCCGCCCGCCCGGCGCCAGCACACGGAAGGCGTGCCGCCAGACCTTCTCCAGCTCATCAAGAAACGTCTCGTAGTCGTCGATATGGCCGAGCTGGTCGTTGTGCTCGTTGTACCGCTTGAGGTTCCAGTAGGGAGGAGACGTGACGACCAAGTGGACGCTTTCGTCCGCCAGGAACGACAAATCCCTTGCGTCGGCATGGATCAATCGGTGTGTGGTTGGGTTGTTGTCTGTCATAGCGAGGCAATCAAATGCCCGATCAGCGACCGGGCGAATCGCTCCATGGACAAATCGTCCGCCGGCGTCACATACTGCCCTTTCTCCCCGGTGGAGACCTCGGACGTAATGAACGCGGCAGACGTATAGTGCCGTTCGAGAACAAGCCTGCGGCAAAAGAGCTCGTAACGCCTTGTATACGAGGCACCGACGAATTCCGGAAACACCTTGAAGTGAGGTTCATGGACCCGTACGGGCCGTATCGAGGCCGGGCAGTCCTCGAGCATGAAGAAGTACCCCACAAACGGCTGCGGGCTGGCCAGGTACGCCTTCTCCCGATACGCCGTCCACAGGTCCAACGCGCTGCCCATGGCCTCTTCGGTGCGGTTGTTGAAATTGTTCCCGAAGGACGGTCCGACCTGGGACTTGGCCTCAATGGCCGCCAGAAGGGTCCCATCTCTGACGACCACCAGATCCCACTCTTTCGTGGGGCGAAAGAACCCCGGCAGTTCCATTCCTCGCTCGCAGAACAGGCACTCGCGAGCAACACCAGCGTCGCAGATCAGGTCGGTAAACAGGCGGATGAAACCGTCCATCTGTGCGCCGCCTGTAACCGCGCCGCGCGAGCCCTGGTCGAGCTTGCCGGTGGTCTGCTGCCGTTTCCGCTGCGCAGAACGGGTCTGCCAATAGTGAGCGACCGACTCGCGCGTACGTGTGTCGAGGTTCGCATAAGTCTTGTTGTTCTGCATCGTGGCATTATATCATAGCCCTTTCCGCAACGCCAGCGGCGGGAAACGTCGCTGTCACCGGGGTCAGTGCCAGTGCCACCGCCAGCAACAGGGGTGTGTGGTGGCGCTTGGCGCTCAGTCCTCTGGGTCTTCGCAGGTCAGCTCCCAGAGCCAGATGCCTCGACCTTTGCCTCGGATCGCGCGAATCGACAAACCACTGCGGACCCGCTGGACGGTTCGCCAGGCGAAGCCGGCGTTGTCGGCTTCGGTGCGGATCTCGGCGGTGGGGACGGGTCCGTCGGCGAGCATCTCGGCCAGCCAGGTCTTGGCCTCGTCGCGTGCGGGACGGTCGCGGGGGTTCTCGGTGTTGGCGGCTTCGGCGGCGATCGCTTCGGTGGCGGTCATGTCTACCGCTTCGGTCTGCCAGCAGACGGCGGGCGTCTCGCCGGTGATGGTGAAGGCCAGGCCGCGTCCCTCGGCGGCGAGGTTGTTCTTGCCGGGCAGCAGCAGGCGTCGGTCGCGGTTCTTCGCATCCCGCGTCAGGTGCCAGACGGAGCGGGCCACGCCGGTGAACGCCCTGCTGCCCAGGGCCAGGTCGTCGGCGTGGGCGACGGCGGCGTTCTTGCGTCGGTGGGCCACGAGCAGGACCGCCGGACCGTACTGCTCGGCCAGACGGGCCACCGGGTCCAGCAGCAGACGCACGTCGCTGTCGCGGTACGCGTCGGTGCCGCTGCCGAGGTACGAGCCGATCGGATCGACCACCACCAGCCGGCAGTCGGGGTGCATCTGCAACGACCGCTCCAGCGGCCCGACGTCGCTGAGGGTGAACGCCGAATCGTAGCTGCGGCCTTCGGAGGTGGTCTTGCGGACCATCGACAGCAGGTGCGTGCGCCGCACATCGGCGCCGTGGGCATCGAGACGCGGACGCAGCGTGTCGGACGGGTCGTCCTCGGCGCAGATGAAGATCACCGAGCCGCTGGCGCCTTCGCTGCCGTCGGGCCAGGGCCGGCCCGTCGAGACGCGCGCGGCCAGGTCGGTCGTCAGGAAGCTCTTGCCCTCGCCCGGGCGGCCCACCAGCAATGTGAGGCGGCCCAGTGCGATCCGGCCCGGCCACAGCCAGCGGACCGACGACGGCGGCACGTCGGCGAAGCATTGGAGGATCGGCTCGACCCGAGCGGAGATTGCGGATGTCGGATTTCGGACTTCGGATTGACGCGTGGAGTTGAATCCGCAATCGGCAGCGGGCACACTGACGCCGTGAGGCGTTGCCTCGTTCGTAGTGACGCCGTAAGGCGTTACCTCGTTTGTAGTGACGCCGTAAGGCGTTACCTCGTTCGTAGTGACGCCGTAAGGCGTTACCTCGTTCGTAGTGACGCCGTGAGGCGTTATCCCGTCTGTGGTTGCGTATGCCCTGACGGGCACACTACGAACGGGCACACTACGAACGAGGGTCGCCAGCGTGCTCTGCCGTTCGGCGACGCTGTCGCCGGCGCCGAACCAGTCGAACAGATCGCCGCCTTCGGCCAGGCCGGGCAGCTCGATGATCCGCACGCGCCCCGGCGGGTCCAGCGACAGAAGGATCGACGCGACCGTCTCGGCGTAACGTCGGCCGGCCTCGTCGTGGTCGGGCAGGATCACCACATCGCGTCCGGCCAGCGGCCGCCAGTCGGCCTTGGCGGCGCTGTGGCTGCCGTGCGGGCTGGTCGTGCCCAGCAGACCGAGCCACTCGGCGGCCGTCGCCGCCTTCTCGCCCTCGGCGACGTAGACCGTCTCATCGGGCCGGGCCAGCAGCGCCGGCAGCTCGTACAGCGGACGCGGCACAGGCATTCCGCCGAGCCGCCAGCGGCCGTCCGGGCCGCGATGGAACGGACGAATCACCTTGCCCTCGGGACGGTCCCACCGCACGATCAGGCCCACCGGATCGCCGGCGGCGTCGCAGTACATCCATCGACCGGACGACGGGCCCAGACGGCCCTTCAGCGCGTCGGCCGCGTCGGCGGCCGTCTCATACGACCGGGCCGGACGCCGCTCCCAGGCCGGACGACGGGCGCGGCCGGGTGCGGTGCGGACCCGCTGTTCAATGCGGTGCAGCTCGCGGCGGCCGTTGGCCTGGGTCGGGTTGCGCAGCGTTGTCATCGACGCATCTCCTGTATTGTCAAAATACCATATCACTGCGTATTGTATGCGGTCAACCACTCGCGACAAGGAGTTTGTTTGATATTTTTTGATCTTTTTTGCCGCAGGCCACGCAAGTCCATCAAACAGCGGAGGTTGCAGCCGGACGGGGCAATCGCATCGTTGAGGAAGCCTTGAATTCGCCGGCCGAATTTGGTATGCTATGGGAGGCGCAAGAAGGGCTCCGGCGTATTCGGGCCGCTCGGATCACGTCATCGAGGGGGATATGAATCGCCACAACGATTGGAGGATGGGTCGCAGAACGTTTCTCCGCCTGGCCGGCGGCGTTGCCGGGGCCTGGCTGGCGGGTCGCGGTGCGTCCGCCCGGCATCTGCTGCTGGTCGACGCGACGGACGCCGAACGCATCGGCCGCATCGAGTGGATCGTCTACGACACCGGCCTTCGCGGCCCGCAGGGCGCCGACGCCGCCCGCTGCGCCCTGCGGATCACCACCACGCACGGGGCCCAGGGCTGGGCCGACGTCGGCGATTGGGCGGCCCCGGCCGATGACGACGTCGCCCACGGCATCCGCGATGCGCTGCTCGGCCGCGCGCCGTCGGAGCACGACAACCTCTGGCGGCGGTTGTACGAGCAGGGCCTGCCGCTGGCGACGCTGGGGGCCGTCGATACGGCCCTGTGGGACCTTCGCGGCCGCATCGAGGGCAAGCCCGTCCACGCCCTGCTCGGCACGGTCCGAGCGACGGTGAAGGCGCGCATTGGCACGGGGTACAACTTCGGCGAGCCGGAACGCTATGCCGAGTACGCGGTCGCGTGCCGGGACGAGGGCATCGCGGCGATTCGCGTCCAGCCCTATGTGACCTGGGACAACCCGAGCGGGCGGGCCGTTGTGGCGTCTCTCGACAGGGACATGGCCGTCTGCCGCGCCGTGCGCGAGGCGGTCGGGCCCGACTATGCGTGCATGATCGACCACGGGGCCGTCTACACCTTCGACCAGGCCCTGCGGATGGGCCGCCTGCTGGACGACCTCGGCTATGCGTGGTACGGCTCGCCGATGCCGGAGGCTGACGACTGGCTCGACCGCTATGCGACGCTGGCGAGCGAGCTGCGGACGCCCATCTGCGCCCCGCGCAGCGACTCGGACTCGTACCAGTCGCGACTGCGGTGGATCGACAGGCGAGCGTGCGACGTCTGCCGGATCGGCGTGCCCCTCGGCGGGCTGACCGCCTGCCTGCAACTGGCCGGCGCCTGCGAGGAGGCGGGCATCGCGATGGACCTGCTCGGCGCCGGGCCCGACGCGTATCCGCACCTGCAACTGATCGGGGCGACCGACGAATCACTCATCCGGTACTTCGAAGTGGCCTCGCCCGACAACGACAGCCGCACCCTGCCCGGCCGACTCACGCCCGAACCCCGGTTCGACGCCGACGGCCGCATCCCCATCCCCCAGACCCCCGGCCTGGGCCTCGAACTCGACTGGACCTACATCACCACCCACCGCCTCGCCTGACCCGCTTCGCCCGTATGCATCTGTCCTGAACGCCGATGTGTGTCTCAAGAGTCGACCCCAGAGCGTTGTAGCGACTGTATTGTGGATCAAGCATAATTTGGGTTCCAGGGTTCATTTTT
>CAZSXM010000011.1:0-111481 GCA_964610435.1 uncultured Pirellulales bacterium
GGCCGCAGTCAAACGTGAGCTATTTCCGAATCTATTGCCTTACGAGTCCTAAGAGGACACATTGAGCGATCTGCAGGCCCGAGAAACGGATGCCTCGGGCTTCGCGCCGATCTTCGACGGCGAAAGCTTGGACGGATGGCATGGCGATCCCGCATTGTGGCAGGTGAAGGACGGTCGTATCATCGGTGAGACCGATGAGAAGAATCCGTTGAAGTACAACTCATTCCTGATACACAATGCAGTCGCGTCGGATTTCGAGTTGAAATTCCGCTACCGCATAGACTCCGCGTCGGCCAATTCCGGCGTCCAGGTTCGATCCGAAGAGTTCGCCCGGTACCGCGTGCGTGGCTATCAACCTGATATTGCGACCGACGACTGGATCACGGGGATCTGTTACGAAGAGGGTGGACGAGGCATTCTGGCCCGTCGCGGGCAACGCGTGCATCTGACCCGGGACGGGGGACGTAGCACAGATCGCTTCGCGCAGGAAGACGATCTGGGGGCACACATACGGCCCGACGATTGGAATGACTACCACGTCATTGTCTTGGGCAATCGCCTGCTCACGCTGATCAACGGCCGGCTCATGCACGAGGTCATCGACGATGCGCCGGAGGCGCGGAAGAGCGGCATCATCGCCTTTCAACTGCACACCGGCAGGCCGATGAGGATTCGTTTCGAGAACATCCGGCTGAAGAGCCTGTCGAGTCGTTCCCCCGGCCCGTGAAGCGTCTGCCCCGGGCTGTACAGGGATGGAAGTCCGTGTATTGTGCAGGCTGGCGAGGCGGGGCATTTCAAGGAAATCTTTCGCGAATTTGTAACGGGCCCCCGAAGCCGCCGTCCATACCCACGGGGATCGCGGCCGGTCCGGATGCGTCGCGCGGCGCAGGGTCCCAACGCGATCCCCCCACGGGTGATAACTGCCGACGGCGCGACGCCGAGATCGTCCGGCTCAGAAGAAGACAGAATGAAACGCAACGGAGCACAACCCGATTTGAACCTGATTCGCCGGGCCCAGAGCGGCTGTCGGGACAGCGTCTCCCGCCTGTGCAGGGTCTCCGAGAAGCGCCTCTATGCCTACATCTATCGCATGACGCTCGACGTGCATCTGACGCAGGACCTCTGCCAGGAGACGCTGCTGGAGATGGTCGAGCATCTGGGCGAGTTGAGAATCGCCCGTGCGTCGGCCTTCTGGGCCTGGCTCTACAAGACGGCCTTGAACAAGATCCGCCAGCACATTCGGCAGATGCGCCATACCCGTGTACGCCAGTCCATCGATTCGCTCGATGATGCGGCACTGGCCGAGCGGCTCGCCGAGGCCGGGGTCTCTGCCTGCGACAGGCTGATTCAACAGGAGGTGGTGCAGGCGGTCGTCCGGGCCATGGCAGCGCTGAAGCTGAACTATCGCAGTGTTCTGCTCCTGCGGTGTTTCCACAATCTTTCGTATGGTCAGATCGCTGAGGTGATGGGGGGGACTCCGCTCAGGGCCCGTCTGCTGTTCTTTCGAGCCAAAACGGCGCTTCGTCAGCAACTCGGACGCAATGGACTGGGCCGCATGCACCTCGTATCGGGTCTGACCGTGTTCGGGACCGTTACGGCGGGAATGGGCCGATCGGCGTCGGCGGGGGTACTGATCGGTCAGGATGCGATGCGGATCGGCCTCGGCGGGACCGTCTTGGGTGCGGTCGCGTCGAAGGCCGGTCTGATCGCAGCCACCTTCGTTCTCGCCGTTCCGTTCGCCATCGCCATGGAAGACTGGACGTCGGGGCTGAATCGAACTGCCCCCGCTCGGCAGACGGTCGGGGTGACGCTGGGCGCTCCGGATGGATTCGCCGATCCGTCAAGGGTCAGCGACCGCAGCGACGCTGATGGCTGGACGGGCATCGACCTGAAGAACCCGGGATCGTCGCTTTGCATCGATCCGCCCAGCGTCCTGGTGGACGAGCCGAACACCGAGAACGTGGCTCTGCTCGTTCCGGAGGACCACTGGATCCAGCTTCAGTTTCCAGACGTGCTTCGCGATGCGCCCGGTGCCGACGTGCTCGTGGCCGGGTCCGACGTCAAGGGCCTTCCCGAGGTGGCGGCCGTCAGTGATACGAACGATCTGTTCATTCTCGCGCCGGGCCGGCCCGTGGCACGGTCGGCCGGCGTGACCGTGATCCCCTACGACCTGGCCCAGGTACCCTCCAGCGTCAGGCTCACCGGTGTCCGCATTCGCGGGCGACCCGACAGTGGCGACGAGGGCGGGTTCGCGCTGCTCCGCGTCCAGGCCCGTACCGTCGGCGTTCGCACCTCCCAAGCAGCGCAGCTTCTGCACTGACCGACACGTGCCTTGGATCAGACGCCGATCTGTCTGACCACGGTGGAGTCGATCGAAATGCCGTCATGGCAGGCGGATCGCAGCCCGGAATATGGTCGCCAGACACGCTGGAGACGGTCTATCCGTAGGTATTTCCCGCGTCGTCGACGTAGAGTTCGCTCTTGGCCTCGCTTATGATGGCGGCTGCTTCGGGGACCTCGGCAAGGTCGGGGACTTTGAGCAGGCGGAAGCACTTGCGGCATCGCAATCGGCGGTCGGCCGCGGCGGCGTCCAGCCACCAGCGGTACCCGCATCGAGGACACTGGGCGATGATGTACATCCGATAACCTCTTCTTCAGTTGTAGCTTAGGGTATTCCTGCCCCTATATAGTCGTCCAACGACGCCGTTTATTGTGAGGGCGATTGGAATTTTCCTGCGGTGCCCCCAAGGCGTCTGTCCTGTAATATAGAGGCTGCGAATGCCGGATTGGTTACCAGGAAATTTCCGGGAGATTCTCACGCCGTGGTGCGGCAGAAGGTCCTTGATTGGCCCCCATAATTATGGTATCATCAACATTATCCGGGGGAACAAGGCCATGAACGTTTGGATCGGACAAAAAACGCTGGACATCCTTGACGTGGCGGTTGCCGCTGAGCCATCTGCCCGGCGATTGCTTTCCGGTCACAGCGAGGCGGCCGACCCCGTTCACGTCGATGTCCACATCCGATCGTATGACGATTCAGCTCCGCTGGCCGCACCGGTGCCTCGATCGCAGCCGGGACGTTTGCCCATCGGCACACTGCTGGATTGCTACGCCTGACACTGTAACCTGCTTCTGTATAAGCCTTTATATCTCCCTCTCGGATGGGCTGTGCGCCGACCGCTTGCCATAGCGGCAGGCTGATACGGGGGCTTGGGCGGGCGCAAAAAAAACGGGGGCCACTACGCCATCCTTGGCTGGGCCCCACGACTCGATCCAGAATGTCTTTAAGATTTCTATATTCCAGAAGTTAAGATGTTTCGTGCGGCCGAAGCGATGTTCTCAGGGCTGATCAGTTGTCCTGAAAGCAGCAGTTGACGGGCCTCTTCGACGGCGGTGGCTTGGGCTTCGGTGGAGTCCTTCGCCTTGCCGATCAGGTCGTCGAAGCTAATGTGCAGAGCGGCATCGGCATCGTTTGCCGGGCGTGTGGCAACAGGGTCGGCGGCGGAGAGCGACGCCTGTCCCATCAGGTGTCCGACGCTATTGGTATTGATATTGTGTATCATCTTGCCACATTCCTTTCGTAGCTGCGTTTCTACCTTCTTTTTCGTATGGGCCGGCGGAATCTTAAGGGCATTCGGGCAAAAAAAACCGGCCGATAATAGCATTGCGATCTATCTGTCATTGCGATCGAGGGTCTCGGCCACTTCGTGGGCGACGAACCTGCCGAACTTCAACGGGCTGACGAGCACCAGCTCCTCCTCCAGGGGGGCCGGGCCCAGGCGCAGATCGCCCCGGAAATGGCGTCGGATTCGCCTTTGGACGTGGCGATCGGACCCATCCCATACCTGTTCGAGGCCCCACACGAGTTGCCCATCGGTAAGATCGACCAGTTTCAGCCGCAGGCCGATCGACATATGCGGATAGGGGGTGTACTCGGTGATGGTCCCGACGAGGATTGCGTTGCATTTCACGGTATCGCGTATGGTCAGAAGCTGCCTGAGGGCCTGCAGGGAGTCGAGGTTCTCCTGCAGGCTTCTCCAGTCGGGATTGTCCTGGCGGACGATGGTCAGGCCGAAGAATTGCCTCTTCTGAAGAGCGATGAAGAGAGCCTCGGTCAGGTCGGACGAGATCTGGGGGTGGCCGGAACTGTCCTCGAACTCGACCAGTGCGACCCGGCCGATGTGGCTCAGGCTCTTGTACGGGTTCAGGTAGAATGACCTGGCCATGCTTCCGTCTTCCTGCGCGGATTCGCAACCTCCCGGCAGAGTGGTCAGCAGCAGGGCGCCCAGCGGCAGCAGGACCCGGGCGATACGGCCGGGTCGGGCAGCAGGTCCGCGCGATGCGAGGCCTCGACAATCGGGTCGAATGGGGCTACGGTGCATTGGGTTCACCTGTCACTGATGCGTTCGATTGGTTTCGGTTCGGCCCGCCGTGCGATTCGGCGTTCAGCGTGGTGGCGTGACGCCGTTCGATCGTGGCGGCATCCGCTTCACCTCCCAGGATCTCCAGAACCTTCAGCAGCGCCTCCAACTGGGCCTTCGCGGCGTCCCGCATCTCGCCTCGGAAACCCAGGATGTTGGCCTTCCAGTTGTTCAACTCAGTGAGCATTTCGATGAGAAGCTCATTGGCTTCGCCAAGCTCCCTCTGGGTCTTCTTGAGTTTCGCCTCCAGCGTGGCGATCTGCTGCAAGAGGGCTTCATTGTCGGCCGCGAGGCGCTGATTCTCTTCTCGCAGGGCGGCACTCTGGTCGGAAAGACGGGCGTACTTCTCCGACAACTCAATCGCCGACTCGACCGCCGTTCGGCCTTCGAGGGGCGTGTCCTGGAACCGACTCGCCCTCGATGCGCTGGCGCTGCGCGCCGCGGCATGTGTCACGGCCGGTGGGTAGTTCTGCCTCGGTGGGGCGTTACAGCCGCAGAGGACGGTGCTGAGGCACGATAGCGCCAGTATCGAAACGATTTGTGTGATCTTGTTCATTTGATGTCTCCTGGCGGCCCGACGTCTCACGATGCCCCCGTCTCGGCCGGTGTCGGTGATCCTTCAAGCCCTGGGTATTCGCAACGAACGAGCATGGTCTTCCCGCAGGAGCAGGTTACCTCCACGAGGGCGAACTGCGGATGGTTCTCAGTGATGCGAATCCGCGCGGGGACCGAGGTATGCGGCACTGCCCCGGGACTCGGCGCCGCCTTCGGGTCGAGATCGAGTTGCAGCGCGCCCTGCCATTGCACCTCGCGGGCTTTCAACACACGTCCGGTCGTTCTCAGCATCTGAGCTTCTCTTCCTTGTCAGTTATTCCATTGTGTGCGTCTTCCGTCAAGCACAATAGTCGATCGTATGACGATCGTCTTCGTCCGACGGATTCGCCTGCGTTGGTTCGGCATCGTCCGACTGGGTCTCTGGCTTTGCCTGCCTCTTGGCCCCCGTGTCCCGACCACGACGACGTTCCTGTCGTCTCTGAATCGAGGTCAGGCCTTGGATGGTCTGCAGGCTCTCGACCGGGCGAATCGCATTATAATCACTGTCCGTCATCGTGGTATTCCTCTAGTTTCCCCGAAAGAATGGCCAACGCACTGGCGTGCAACTGGCTGACGCGGGACTCGGTGATCTCGAGCAGGTCGGCGATCTGCTTCATGGTCAGGTGCTTGTGGTAATAGAGCACGACAATCTGAAGTCGGCGAGCGTCGAGCTCCTGCATGGCGGCCGTGAGTTTCTTGAGCATCTCGGCCTTCTCGAGCCGAGCGTCGGGCCCGGCCGCGTCGGCCGAGGCCAGGATCCGTCCGAGGGCCGGCTGTTCTTCACTGAGCCCGTCGATGGAGACGAAATGCTGGGCCCTGGCGTTCTCAAGAAGCGTTCCCACCTCCTCGACGGAGATGCCGAGCTCCTGGGCCAGTTGCTCGTCGGTTGGAGGGCTTCCGGTCCGCTGGGCGATCTGTTGGCTCGCTCGCAGCGCCAGGCGGACCTGTCGGTTAATATTGGAGGGCAGAGGTGAGACCCGGCGCAGCTCGTCGAGCACGGCGCCCTTGATCCGGATGTAGGCATAGGTCTTGAACTCAGCCTGATGTGAGGCGTCGAAGTCGCGGGCCGCCTTGAGCAGGCCGACCGTTCCCGCTGAGACGAGGTCATCGAAGGACAGAGGGGGCCGAAGGTAGCTTGCCGCTCGGTGCGCGATCGTGCGGACCATCGGCAGCAGCGCAACGATCTCATCGTCGCCGATGGAGCGCCGCCTGTGCCCCGAGTAGGCGCGCAGGGCGACGGCCTTGAGCGCGTCGCTCTTATCCGATGTCTGCTCGACTGCGGCCTCATCGGTCACTTCCAGGAGTTCTTCAGTTCTTGCTGTCACCGGCATGGTCCTTGCTTGTCTGGCTGGCAATCATCGCTTGTGTCAAGATCGCGTTCACCACACGGATTGCGACGGCGGCGGCGGCGTAGGCGGCGAGCGCTCCGAGCAGGGCCCGTTTGGAGCAGGTGCAGGGCGGAAGGCCCACAATGCTTCCGACGATGCCCAGTACGAAGAACGTAATGACGGCTGCGGTGAATGCGATTGGTCGTGCTTGCAGTACCATAGGTCCGTGGCTCTCCTATCACGTCTGTGCATAGGCCGGGGGGCTGTTTTCCTGCGACGTGATGGTCTCGATCGATTCGATCTCAGTCCCCAGAACGATTTCGTCATAGGCTACGACGGGCAACATCGGGAGCGTTCGCGCCAGCATGCGCGCCAGGGGCGCGCGCAGCCGTGCATCGCAGAGCAACACGGTCTTCTCGCGGCCCTGATCCATCGCAGAACGCCACGCGTCGGCGGCCGTTCGGTTCAGGGTCATGGCGACTTCGGCTGAGAGATTCAACATCAGCTCACCGCCTTCCTGGCTCAGGCCGCCGGTCAACTGATGCTCGAAGGCCGGGTCGAACGTGATGGCGGCCACCCTGCCCGTTTCGTTTTTGTACAGTTCGGTGATCGTTCGGCTCAGCGACTTGCGGACGATCTCTGTCAATGTGTTGGGATTCTTGGTCTTCGAGGCGTTTTCGGCCAGCGATTCGAGAATGGCCGTGAGTTCACGGACGGGAATGCCGCTGCTGAGCAGGTTCTTCAGGACCCGCTGGAGTAGCGCGATGGAGACGTCACCACCGGTGCCGACGACCTCTCCAACCAGCGACGGCTGATTCTTGCGGAGGCGATCGACGAGCAGTTGTACGTCCTCGCGCGTGAGCAACTCGTCGGCATGGCGCTTGACCGTTTCAGACAGGTGGGTGATGAAGACGCTCTCCGGGTCGATGACGGTGTAGCCGCTCAGTTCGGCGGCGTCCTTCTTGGCCGAGGAAACCCACAGGGCGGGCAATCCGTATACCGGCTCGGTCGTCGGAATGCCGTCGATCTTCTCCCGGATCACGCCGGGATCCATCGCCAGGAACATCTCCGGCTCGAGGTGGCCCTTGGCCACGGGAATCTCCGAAAGCCGGATTTCGTATGCATTCGGCTCGAGATTCAGGTCGTCCCGCAGACGGACCAATGGAATGACAATTCCCAGATGCTGGGCGAACTGACGACGCAACGCGCCGATCCGCTCGAAGATCGTGTTGCTCTTGCGCGGGTCCACCAGGGTGATCAGACGCACGCCGACGTGGACGGAGATCCGATCCATGTCGAGCAGATCTTCGACCGGCTCCTTATCGCTCTTCTCGGCGGGTGTCTCCGGGGCCGATGGGGGGGTCTTCTCGCTTCGCGCAGCGATCCGTCCGATCAATCCAACGCCGGCGCCCAGGATCAGAAACTGGATCTTGGGCATGCCGGGGACGAAAGCCATCGATGCGATCACGCAGGCGGCGGCCAGGAGGGGCTGACCGGCCTTGAGGAATTGTCTGGAAATGTCCTGGCCCACGCTGTGGGTCGAGCTGATCTTCGTGACGAGAAAGCCCGAGCTGACGGAGATGATCAGCGATGGAATCTGGCTGACCAGGCCGTCACCGATCGAGAGGATCGAGTAGGTCCTGAGGGCGTTGGTGATGGTCATGCCGTGGGAATAGCCCATCGCGATGCCGCCGATGATATTGACGGCGGTGATGATCAGTCCGGCCTTGGCGTCGCCGCGGATGAACTTGCTGGCCCCGTCCATGGCCCCGTAGAATTCGCTTTCCTTGACGATCTTGGCGCGGCGCTCGTTGGCCTGGCTCTCGGTGATGGCGCCGGCGTTGAGATCGGCGTCGATGGCCATCTGCTTGCCGGGCATGGCGTCCAGGGTGAAGCGCGCCGACACCTCGCTGATGCGCTCGGCGCCTTTGGTGATGACGATGAACTGAATGATGACGAGAATCAGGAAGATGACCAGACCGACGACAAAACTCCCGCCGGCCACGAAGCCGCCAAACGTCTGAATGATCCGGCCGGCGTCGCCCTGGAGCAAGATCAGACGGGTCGAGGCCACGTTCAATGAGAGTCGGAACAGCGTCACGAACAGCAGCAGGGACGGAAAGGTGGATAATTCCAGCGGCTCCCTGGACGAGAGCGTCACGATGAGCACGGCAATGGCAAGCGAAATGCTGCACGCCAGGAGCATGTCGAGCAGCGTGGTCGGCAGTGGAATGATCAGTGTCGCGAGCACGGCCACCAATCCCACAGCCATGATAATGTCGCTGTAGGCGGCCAGAGGGATACCGGCAGGGGCGGCCAGGCCCGTGAGAGGGTGCGGCGTCTTAGAGCGGTCGGATGCCATAGAATACGGTTCGGCTCCTATCGAGTGCTGCTTTTGCGGCCGTGTCAGCCTTCCGAGGCGACAGCGGCGCCTGTAATTGTTTTGATTCGCACAGCGAACCGATTGTCCACCACGACGACCTCGGCCTCGGCGAACTTCGAGTCTTTCAGATACAGATCGACCGGTGCGTCAACGGGTTTTTCGAGCTTGAGCACAGCGCCCGGTCCCAGTTGGAGCAGACGGCGCACGGGAACCTGCGTGGAGCCCAACGCGACCGTGACGGGTACGTCCATATCGAGGAGGAGATCGAACTGGCCGCCGGAGGCTGTTGCCTCGCCCTCCGGCACCTGCGGGAGCTCCACCGGCTGGGCCTGTGTCTTCTCATGGTTCTGGGTCGGTGCTTCGGCGGTTTCGGGCATAGCCGGGTTTTCCTTTCTTGCACTCAATTGGCGTTGCGATCCCGATGAACGTTGGGATCGGCGGCACACTCGGTGACGAATACGGCATACTGTCCAGCCGCTTGGGCCGGACGGCCGCGGAAGACGGTTTGGTTGTGGACGACCAGATCGACCGGCTCGTCGATAGGCTTGTCGAGCAGAAGGACGTCGCCCGGCGCCAGATCGACAACGTCCTCGAACGACAGCCGGGTCGAGCCCAGTCGTGCGGTGATCGGCACGGGCATTTCGTGCACGTGCTCCATCAGCAGACTGGCCAGCTCCTCTTGGGACGCGGCTGCCTTCGCTGGAATTGTCTTCTCGACGATCGGGGCCAGCGCCGGTCCGCTCACGATGAAGGCCACCTCGTCGGAGGCTCCTTCGGCTTCCGGCCCGCCGATTTGGAACACGATTCGGCAAATCGGATCGGTCGGCTCGAACGCGGCCGCGATGGGTCCCCTGGCCACTTCACCGGCCGGCTTGAGATCCTGATGAGGTCTCAGCGAACGGAGAAACGCCTCGGCCATCGCGCCGACGAGATTGGACAGAAGCGATTGCTCCAACGATGACAGGGTGCGATCCGGGTTCTGTTCGGATTCGGAATCGCCGAGCAGGCGTGTGACCCAGCCCATTGCTACTTCAGCACGGATCGTCAGGCATCCACAAGGGGGCTTCGCATTGGGACCGAAGGACAGGGAGAAGCTGCGTTTCAGGTCCATCTGACGGTCCAGGTCGTTGGCGAAGTGCTGTGTGATCGAGACCGGAACGACGTTGAATTCACGGTTGAAGAAGTGGGCGCATCGCTCCGAGAGCACCGCGGCCACCTGACTCATCAAGGCGGCCAGCCGGTTGCGCTGGTCCTCGTTGAAGTAGTGCGGATCGCGCCAATCGTAGACCACTGCTTCGCCCGTCGTCTCGATCGGATCCGGGGTCGAGCCGACCGCCGCAAGCAGTCGGTGCAGCTTTGCTCGATTCAGGTTGGCGCCCGAAGGATCGGTCATTGGATCGACAACTCCTTGAACAGAATCCGTTGGATGCACGGTTGGGCGTTGGGAAACAACCCCTGATTGAGCGCGTCGGCGATCTGGGTTTGTACTTGGCGCAGGTTCCTCTCGCCCCGGATGTCTTCGAGCGTCAGATTGGCGATGAAGAGCGTCAGCAGGTTCTTCATGAGAGGTTTTCTTTGCTCCAGAAAGGGGATCCCCTCTCTCTCAGACAGGTTGCTGCCGATTTCGAGCGTCAATGTGACCCGGACGTATCGCGTTACTCCGGGCTCGTTGAGGTTGGCCACGACGGGCTCGAGTTCGTAGTACCAACTCGGTCCGGTACCGCCCGTTCTGATTGGCCCAAGCACGGGGAGGGTCTCGCCGGCGATCCCGGCCGCCGAGAGGTTCTGGGCCTGGCCCCGCGTTCCGAAGATCCGGCCGACCGCGAAACCGCCGGCCGCGCACAGGATGATGGCCAGCACGGGGACCAGGCAGGCCATCAGCTTCGAGCCTTTGCCCTTGCGGGTCTGCGATTCCTGCTCGGCGCCTTGTTTGTTGTCTTGTGTCGCTTGCGGTTCGGCCATGAGATCAGGGTCCTTCTATGCGTTCCAGGAGTGTCATGAGGCGTTTACGAGCGGAGGCTCGATGCATTCTCGTTTGCGATAGCGCCGGACCTTCTCGCGCAGCGTCCGGTCGCTGATGCCGAGCACCTTGGCGGCCTTGGTCCGGTTGCCGCTGGTTTGGCGCAGGGTCTCGATGATTGCCCGGCGCTCCAGGTCGGCCAGCGGGATGCCGCCGACGCCGGCGGCCGGCTCGACCGGGGGCATAGGCGCAGCGCCAATTGCCGGCTCGGCGTCTCGGTGCGTTGGGCTTTGCTGCGTCAGAGGCTGAAGCTCGTCGAACAACCAGGACACGTCGGCCAGCGACAGCGTCGATCCGGCCCCGAGGATCAGGCTGGTGAGCACCACGTTGCGAAGCTGGCGGATGTTGCCGGGCCAGGGATATTCCGCGAAGATCTCCATCATCGCCGGATCCAGACGGGTGATGCGTCGCTGGGCCTCGCGGGCGTAGAGATTGACGAAATGCCAGACCAGTTCGGTCAGGTCGTCGCGTCGCTCCCGCAGAGGCGGGACCACGATCCGGGCGGCGCTGAGCCGATAGTAGAGGTCCTGGCGGAAGCGGCCCATTTGCACCTCGTACGGGAGATCGCGATTGGTCGTACTGATGATCCGGACGTTGATCCGGATGTTCTCGCTGCCGCCGACCCGCTCGAATTCCTGCTGCTCGAGGATGCGCAGGAGCTTGGCCTGGAACCGGGGCGGTGTCTCGGTGATCTCGTCGAGCAGCAGCGTCCCGCCGTGGGCTCTCTCGAAGCGGCCTTTGCGCTGGGTGTAGGCGCCGGTGAAAGCGCCTTTCTCGTGTCCGAAGAGTTCGCTTTCGAGCAGCGTATCGCTGAGAGCCGCGCAGTTGACGTGTACGAATGGGCCCATGGCCCGTCGGCTCTTGTGATGGATCAGCATGGAGACCAATTCTTTGCCGGTTCCGCTCTCGCCGTTGATCAGGACGGGGACGGACGTCGGCGCGATCCTCTCGGCCAGCGCGACGGTCTGCACGAGTTTGGGGCTTCTGCCGACGATCTGGTAGAGGCAACGATCCCCCTCGTGGGCCGAGGCCGTCGTCGCCACGCGGTGGTTCGGCAGCACGGTCTCGAGGAGATTTTCGATGGTGTGGCGGCTGAGGGGTTTGAGCAGAAAGTCGCGGCAGCCGGCCTGGATGGCCCGGACGGCCGTCTCGGTTCCGAGGCGCAGCCGGTGGTTCTCATCGTCCGGGTCGCTGGTTCCGCGGCACGTTGCGGGGTCTGCCTCATGAGGTCCGGCGACCATGACAATGGGCATCTCAGGAGCGGTGGCCCGGATGGTCTCCAGCAGTTCGAACCTGTCCGGTTGATCGGGAGTGTGGCCCAATGGCGTGCTGAGGAAGACCAAATCGCAACGCCTTCTGTCCAGCGCTGTCAGGGCCGCCTTGGCGCCGCCGGCCAACTGTGCGCTGATGCCTTTACCCGCCAGTGTTGCGAGCATGAGCCGGGCGGTCTCCGGGTCGTTCTCGACGATCAGCACATTGACGTTCTCGTACTGCGTCCGAACCCTGCTGTCGATATCGATTTCTGTGTTACTCACTCTCGGAATCTCCCTTAAGAGGGCGGAAACACCTGGTTACTCTGACTGTCGTTGCGGCATGATCTGCTGTGGCTTGGCGCTCTGGTGCCACGTGATCAGGCGCCCGTGGGCCTTGGCCAGTTCCGTCCAGGGCGACGCCGGATACTCCGACACGAGCCTCATGTACATATCTTTGGCGCGGGCCATGTCGGTCTGGCGCAAGCAGTTGCCGAGCTGGAACAAGATCCAGGCTCGGTCGCTTTCCACCGAGGGGTCGTTCGGCACGGTCTGGGCCAGCGCCCGTTCATAGAACACTGTGGCTTCGGCTCGGCGGCCGCTCAAGAACAGCAACTCTGCCATCTCCAGCGGATCGCCAACGTGATCGGAATTCTGTATCGCGTCTTCCAGCCTCCCCATCGCAGCCTCCGGGATGGGTGCGGTGCCCGGCGCCGGGGCCGGCGCCTCCGGTTGTGGCGCTCGCGCGGGCCCAGGGGCCGGCGCCGGTTCGGCAGGGGCCGAAAACGCGGGCTCCGTGACGTCGTCTTCGAATCGCACCGACCGAACCTTATGGATCAGGTCGTTCAGTGCCGCTCGCGTTTCAGCGTCCTCATCCGGATCGGGGGCCAGGATGCGGTTCTGCCAGAGACGGCGCGTCAGGTCCGTCCTCCACCACGGCAGATCCACATCCGTATCCTCGTCTGGTGTCGTTATCTGGCTACGAAGACCTGTTACAGCGTAGTCTGACTCGGGGGACGAATACTCCCGAATCGCCGCGCTTGCCGGTGCAAGGGGGTTGTTTGTGTTGCGATCGGCCGGGGCCCTTGCGGCTCGCCGGTTCGGCGAGGGGACCGGTCCGGTTTGTCCCAATGTCGTGCTCGCCGATGCCAACATCAGTCCCAAACAGAGGATTGACACGGATCCGACGGACATCGAGGCCCCAGACGCCCGAGGCGACCGCGTGGTCTTCGTCGCGAGTTCATTGATCTGTGGAGTCATTGGGATCCTGTCCTGATTCACTTGACGGCCCGTTCTCAGTTTCTCTCGGTTGGGCCCGACAGCGTAGAGGTCGCCCGGTCCTCAAGCAGCACCGAGACGGCCCGTTCGTATTGTCCTTTCTCGCGATACGCCGAGGCCAGCAAGCTCCGGACGGCTTGCCTTTCCGCCGGGTGTGTGGCATGTTGCAGCAACTGCGAACAAACCGAAATCGCCTGCTCGGGCTGGCCGAGACGAAGGCAGATCCTTGCCAGTTCGCAGCCGATCTGCTGGGCCAATGCCCCGGGGTCAACCAGCGCCAGTGCGTCGCTGAGCGTCTTGCGGGCGCGCTCGAGTTCGTTACCCTCCACATAGCAGGCGGCCAGTTCGAGGGCCACCTTGCCCTTGAGGTTGGAATTGGGAAGAAACTGGCTCTTCGCCTCAAGGATGGCGACGGCCTTGTCCTGGAGGCCGATCGAACGAAGGATTTGCGCACGAATCAGGAGCAGCTCAACGGCCTCCTGCTGCGACAGTTGCCATGCGTTCGCACCCTCGAGGATATTCAAGGCCTCGACGTAGAGTTCCTGTTGTCTGTAGGTCCTGACCAGGGTGGTGATGGTCTCGACGTGCTGCTGTCGGGACAGATCGCCCTGGAGCGCCAGGTTGAGTGCGGCGTGGGCCTGTTGCGGCCTCTCGAGCGCCAGATAGGTCTTGCCCAGGAGCAGGCAGGCGGCGGGGAACTCCCGCCGATTCCCGTCTCGGGCCAGTGCGATGTATCGGCCCAGCCAGGTGGCGGCTTCCTCGTATTGTCCGGTTTCGTAATAGCCGCGCCCGGCTCCCAGAGACGATTCGATCTGAGAGTCATGCGACAGCCCCAGGTTGTAGACCCTCCGATACAGGTTCGTGGCCTCCTCATACAGCCCCGCCTTCATGGTGGCGTCGGCCAGATACAGGCAGGCGCGATCTGCCAGTTCGGTCTCCGGATAGAGGTTCACGAGTTGCTGGAGGTCGGCCTGGGCGCCTGCATAGTCACGCAGCGTCACCTTCAGCCGTCCCGAATGAAGCAGGGCGTGGGGGGCCAGCACGTCTTTGGGAAAACGATTGGCGATCAGCCTGTACTCGGCGATCGCCTCGTCGGTTCGCTCGCGCACCGCGTGAAGAAGTCCCAGGGCGAAATGGCTGCTCGGAATGCGCTTATCGTCGTCGGCCGTCAGAAGGAACCGCTGCCAGAGCGACACCGACTCCTCGGCGAGCCGCTCGGTATGATCGGCCAATGAGACATAGACCGATGGATCGACGATACCCACGCTCTGACCGGTGTCCATTCGGGCCAGCAGGCCGACGCTTCCAGCCGCGATCGTCATGACCTGTTGCGCGCTCGCCGACCTCAGGTAGAGATACACCGGCCGCCGTCGCAGGCTCTCTTCCTCGATTCCGCCTCTGCCGTCTTCGAGCCATTCAATGTTGTAACCCGTGTTCGTGGCGAACCGCGACAGCAACTCCTCTATGGGGGCGCCGTTGCAGATGACCGTCCAGTGTCCGGGTTCGCTCGCCGGACGGATCTGAGGGGCCAGCAGAGCCTCGTCGAGTTTGTCGCCGCCCGACGTCAGAAAGACCTTCAACTGGGCCTCGCCCAGGTTGGTAAAGGGGTCGATGTCCGGATGCGGCGTCCAGAGTTCGGGCGGCAGGTCACCGTCGGCATCCCGTAGAGACAGGAGGCTCCGTGTCAGCGCCTCAGCGGCCACGAAGGAGCACTGCCGTCGAACGGCGCCGAGCCATGCCTCGTCGTAGTCCACCACTTCGACCAGAGCGATGGTCTGGTAGGCCCGTGTGGCTGCCTCCAGAAACCGCTCGCGTTGCATCAACGTGGTGCTCTGGTGATACCGCGCCAAGGCCCGGAGCACCGGGAGACGGCTGAGGGACACGGTCCTGAGCATGTTGTCGGCCTGTTGGATGTCGCCCACGTTCCTGTTGCACAAGGCCATGCGAAGGAGCAGGAAGTCGCGCAGGGGTTGCTGTGCCTCGGTCGGAGGGAGCCGACGATGCAGCCTGTCGTAGGCGGCCAGCGCGTTTTCATAGTCGGCTGCGAGATAGAGCCGGTCGGCGATCTGCAGCGAGAGCGGTTCGACCGGGGGCAGAGTGACCTGGGTTCTCTCGAATGCCGGGGCCGGTTCCGGCATTGGCACCGAAGTCTGCGGTGACTGAAGGGGCGGTTGCCCTGGCGAATCCGTGTAGGACGGCTGAAAGGAGGTCATCTGGTTCTGCGAGAGCTCGTCGGGACGCGGCTGCGACGGCACGAATCGGAGCACGCCATAGACGACGAGCGCGGCGACGAAGACAATTCCGGCCAACAAGCCCTTCTGAACGTGAGAGAATCGCGGATGAGGCATGCGAAGCGGCGCCCGCCTGGGTTCATCGAGGGGATCGTCGAACGCGGGCGTGGTGGCTTCGGAGGCGAGGTCGAGCAGGGAAGCGAAGATGTCACCGTATTCCGGCTGATGGACCGGGGTCGCGAAGAGTTCTTCGTCGAGCGGGGCCTGGGCCTCGATCTTCTTCCTGCGACTTGGTTGTGGCCGTTGCATTGCCATAGCGTTTCGTTCTCTGTCGGTCCGGTCGGTTCTGCACATGGCCTTGGGCGTTCACAGAGCCCTACCCGGACCGTGCGCATACCACAGCAACAGGCGTGCCAGGGAGAGGCTGGGAACTCTTCGTCGTCGCGGGAGGGCCCTGCGACGGCTGATAGGCCGGTTGACGGCCGTTCCTGTAGGGGCGCCTGCGACGGGAAGGGTGTCAGGATTCTATACGGCCAGACAAGTTTTCTGACAATGCCGCCGTGGGGATCTCGATCGAACGTCGGCTTCTCGGACGCCGCAGGGCGCGCGAGCATCACGGGCTCAAAGGGTTTGCAGGGATCGCGGCTAGCCGACGCCGATGGGCTCGGCCACGGAGGGATCGGAGGTGGGCCGACGGACCTCGCTCTGGGGGGCCGTCTGCTTCTGGATGTTGTACTGCTTGACCTTGGCGTAGAGCGTCGCGCGCGTGATGCCGAGAAGAGAGGCGGCTTGCGTCTTCTGCCAGCCGGTCTGATGCAGAGCGCGGGCGATCAATTCACGTTCGGCCTTCTCAAGGGAGAAATCACGAGTGCGGTCGACGCAGCGGTTCGGACTGGCTTCCTCGCTCTCCGCATGGTCGATAACAACACTGTCAAGGCCGATTTTGTCCGTTCGCTCCAGAAGAATGGCCCGTTCGATCACGTTGCGCAGCTCGCGCACGTTGCCGGGCCAGTCGTGTCGGCTGAGCGACTCGAGGGCAAGCTTGGTAATGGCAGTCACCTTGTCGGGCCGGGTTCCGCGGATGCTCGAGTGCGCCATGAAGTAACGGGCCAGCAGCCCAATGTCTTCACGACGGTCGGGCGAGCGCAGCGGCGCCAACGCAATCGGGCAGATGTTGAGGCGGTAGTACAGGTCCTGGCGAAATCGCTTTTCTCGGACTTCCGTCTTCAAACGGCGGTTGCTTGACGCCACGATCGTGGCCTTGCAGGTCAGGTCCCTGGCCCCTCCGACCTTGCGGAACGTTCGTTCCTGGAGGACACGCAGCAGTTTGGCTTGCAGTTCGAGCGGCATCTCGCTGATCTCGTCGAGAAACAGCGTCCCGGATCCCGCCTGTTCGAGCAGGCCCGTCTTGTCCCGGTCGGCGCTGGTGAACGCGCCCTTGACGTGCCCGAACAGTTCGCTTTCCAGCAGGGTGGCCGTCAGGGCCGCGCAGTTGACGGCGACGAAGGGTGCGTGTGGGTGCCTCAGTGCGTGAACCGCTCTGGCGGCGACCTCTTTGCCCGTTCCCGTCTCGCCGAGGATGAGCACGGGATTGCACCGGCTCTCGGCGACGAGCTTGATCATCGCGAGCGTGTCACGGACCGCCTTGCTCCTTCCGACCATTCCGATCGCGGCGGCGCGGTCATCGAGGAAGTAGTCGTCGCGCCGGGCCGTGTCTGCGGCGCTGTCGCGTGCGGCCTCTCGAAGTCCGATGGCAACGTCATGCAGTCGCCCGCATTCTTCGGCCCCGATCAGACAGTGGGCCACGCCGACTCGCTCGTACTCGCGATCGGAGAAGGGCGGTCGCTCTCGTGAGACCACGACGACCGTCGGCACGGGATCGGTCTGTCGATGAGGTCGCTCCACGAAGCGGCGAATGTGACTCGGCGATGCGCCTCCGTCAAACAACACCATGTCCGGAGTCACCGTTTCGACAATGTCACTTGCCTCGCTGAGGTCGTCCGCTACAAAGACCTCTTGGGCCACCTCTTGTGCGAGATCGTGTATCTGTGTGTCTTTGCTGACGACTGCGATTCGTCGAAGTACGCTCATGCCAATCCAATGTCCCTTTGCTGTGTTTGTTGGTGTCGTGCCACATGCTTCCAGGTACGATACCCGACCCATCGGTCGTGCCTGCAAGGCAACTTGAATTTTTTATTGGACGGGTAGGACTGTCACGCGATTGGTGAAGGTCCTCCGGCAGAAGTGATCGCGCCGTTTTATGGGACATTTGCGCGGCAGCGGATGCCGCCGCTCGAACGGGCGCGTACGCAGGACTCATCCCAGGGTTCTTATGGGACGCATGACCCGTCGGATCGCGCGAAAATTGACGTAACGCTTGGCGATTCTTCGTTGGGCGACCCGAGGGGGCAGAATTCTCCTGATGGAGGGAAGATCCGTCCGGTCTTCCGATGTCTCGATGCGATGGCGACGGAGGCGCAGAAAAACATCCATGGTCTGTAAGTCGCGCTAGATCCACGACGTTAGATGAGTCTCGATCTGCACCTGCGCCGGGCCGTCTGCTCCGTGGCACGTGGATTGCTCCGTTCCGTGGTTGACCGTCGGCGGATCCGGCCGCGCGTGTGGCGCAACCGCCAATCCGCTGGGGCGAAGAAGATTCTCATTTGTAAGGTGAAGAAATATGAGTGTGATTGATGCCACCGCGTCGGCCAGCGAGCTTCAGTTGGATTTCATGAAACTGCTTGTTACCCAACTTCAGAATCAGAACCCGTTGGAACCGATGGACAACCAGGACATGGCGGCTCAGTTGGCACAGTTCTCACAGCTTCAGCAGTTGGAGAACATGAACGGTTCCTTCGGTCAGGTGCTGAAGGCCGTCCAACAGGACTACGCCAGTTCGCTGGTCGGAAAGGACATCTCATTCGTCGCGACGGCCAGCGACGGGACGCGGGAAACGCACACGGGCCGGGTCGAGGAAGTGGTGTTGAAAGACGGCGATGTCACACTGGTTGTCGGGAACCACAGGGTCGGCCTTGCGGATGTGCTCGCCATTCGAGAATAGCGGACAAATCGGCGTTATCAGCAGTAGGAGAGAAGTGAAATGAGTTATGCGTTGTCGTGCGGGGTGACCGGGCTTCAGGCCCATCAGACGATGTTGGACGTGGCGGGCAACAACCTGGCCAACGTCAATACGACCGCATTCAAAACCAGCCAGGTCACGTTCTCCGAGGTGCTCGGAGAGACGCTTCGGCAGGCGTCGCAGCCCACCGCCCAGATCGGCGGAACCAACCCGCAACAGATCGGCGGCGGCGTCGGGGTCTCAGGCATTTCCATCAATACGACCCCGGGCAATATTGTGAATACGGGAAAGGCTCTCGATCTGGCGATTGACGGCGCGGGCTATTTCATCGTCGACAATGGGGAGCAGGTGCTCTATACGCGGTCCGGGACGTTCGGTGTGGATGAGGCCGGCTACCTGGTCGATCCGGCCACAGGATACCGGGTCCAGCGTCTGGGACTGATCGGAGAGTCCGACGGGTTCCAGATCCCGGGCAGCAGCGCCATTCGCGTGCCTTACGATGTGGCCCTGCCGGCCAACCAGACGTCCGAGGTCGTCCTCAGCGGCAACCTGAGTTCCGACGCCTCCGGTACGCCGACGGCCCAGGTACTGACGGCCTCGTCGAAGCTCACGTACGGAGGCGGTGACGCGAGCCGCACCACGCTGATCGGCCAGCTCGACCAGTTCTCCGGCAGCGCCAATCCCAGCGGCACGATCCATTTCGAAGGGTATCATTCCGACGGGACGGCGTTTGGGGCGGACCTGGCGATCGGCGCCGGCACCACGGTGGGCGACGTGATCGACTATCTGAACGATAGCGTGCTCGACGGGGCCACGGCGGCGATGGTGAGCGGGCAGATCCGCATCTCGGACCACCAGACCGGTTACAGCAGATCGGACCTGGTCATGTCGTACGCCGGTGCCGGAGAGTTGGACCTGCCGGGCTATTTTGAGGTCACTACGGTGGGCGGCGATGAAGTCAAGGGCGTCAACATTGCCGTCTACGATTCTCAGGGCGGCAAGCACGTTCTTTCGGCGGCCTTCGTTCGCGCCGATGCCGTCAACACCTGGGATCTGGTCCTCACGTCCGTGACGGGAGACGTCAAATCCGTGGGCCTGGACAGCCGGCGCATCGAGGGGCTCACTTTCGATGCTCAGACCGGCGCATACAACGGCCTGCCCGAGGGGACGATGCCCGAGTTCTCTCTGACCTTTGGACATGACGCCAATCATGAACAGGTGATTCGCCTGAACCTCGGGACGGTTGGGTCGTTCGACGGTCTGACCCAGTTCGCCGGGAATTCAACGGCCGTAGCCCGGGAGCAGGACGGCTACGAGGCCGGAAGCCTGTCCTCCGTGTCGGTCGACAACGACGGGGTGATTGTCGGCAGCTTCAGCAACGGGATCAAGAAGGACATTGCGGCACTGGCCATTGCCTTGTTCAACAATCCCGCCGGCCTGCAGAGCGCCGGCAATGGCTACTCCGTTGCGTCGGCCAACTCCGGCTCGGCCGTTGTCACGCAGGCAACAACCGCGGGGGCCGGAGCCATTCGCGGCGGGGCGCTCGAGAAGTCCAATGCCGACGTGGCGACGGAGTTCGTCAATCTGATCCTCGCCCAGAACGGCTTCCAGGCGAACGCGAGAACCATCTCGGTGGCCAACGATATCCTTCGTGAGCTGACCAACCTGATTCGATAGGGACAATCACCGGCCGGTGTGATGGCTTGAGACGGATGTGACATGATGATCAGTGATCTGCTACAGAATGCGAGCCGAGGCGCGATGCTGGCGCTGTCGCCGACCGAGCGGTGGTCGGCGGCACGACAGTTGAGCGACGGTCCGTCATCGTACGGGTCACACCCCGGGTTCCTTCTGGCGGCGACCGCGGCGCTGGCGGTTCTGATCGGTCTTTTGTGGTGGATCAGCCACCGTCGCAGGTCCGAACGCCAGAGTCTGACGCGGGAGCTGTTTGCGGAGAACGCCGTGCGCCGCGGGCTCAGCGGACGGGAGCGTCAAATCCTGCTGGCGATCGTCATACGGAGCGGTCTGGGGCGCAGTCACGATATCTTCACGACGGTCGATGCCTTCGATCGCGGTGCGGCCAAGCTGCTCGCCGAGTGCGCGCGGACGAGAACGGACGACGAGAACGAGCGGCTGAAGACGGAAGTCGCCTGCCTTCGCGAAAAACTGGGTTTCCGGGCTCTGCGGACCGGCGGCGGGATGGGCGCGTCGCGCCGACCGAGCAGCCGGGACATTCCAGTGGCCCGAGTTGTGGAGATGACGCGTCGCCGCCGCCATATCAGCGTGCCCGTCCGCGGCGAGGTCGTGCGCAACGACGATCTCGAGCTTGCGGTCGAGTTGCACGAACCGGTCGAAACGCGGGCCGGCGATCTCTGGCGCGTGCGGTATGCGTTCGGCGTATATGTATGGGAGTTCGACACGACGGCGGTCACCTGCAACGAGAGGCGATTGGTGCTCAATCATGCCGACGATGTGCGCTTCGTCAATCGCAGGCGTTTTCCTCGTGTAGCGGTGGCCATGCCGGCGCTGGTGACCCGATTCCCCTTCGCCCGGAAGGATTCGTTCGTCGCGAGACCGATGGGGCCGGACGCCTGTCGAGAGGGCGATGGCGGTCGGCCGGCGCTACATGCGCCGGCGTTCGTTCACGGAACCGTTACGGAACTGGCGGGTCCGGGGCTTCGGATCGAGGTGCCGATGCGTGTCGGGCCCGGTGAGAGGGTTCTGGTTGTGTTCCGGCCGATGGGGGTTGCCAGGGCAGGGTCGGGTGGCGAATCTGCCATCGATGAGGCGCATGTGATCGAGGACGTGGGTCTGGTCAGGCATTGTCGCGCCGCCGGCGCCGGCGTTTCGATCGCGGTAGAGCTTTCCGGATTGACCGAGACGGAGATCGATGAGTTGGTGCGGATGACAAACGCAATCGCTTCAAGGGCGAGCGCCGAAAAGACCGTTGGAGATGCACCGGCGCAAGCGGCAACCTTGGCGACGGTCGAGACGGCCGGTTTGGTGCAGGGGGTATAGCATGACTGACGCAGGTGCCCAGGTCCGAGCGAGCCTCAGGGCGTTGACTCGAGAGTTTGATATCATCACGCACAATCTGGCCAACGTCAGTACGGCCGCGTACAAGCGCCGCTGCAGTATGTTCTCGAGTGTTCTGGCCCAGCAGGCCGGGGCCGATGAGAGCCGTGCCGGAGCAAGCGCGATTGACTTCTCCCAAGGCAATCTGGTCCAGACCGGGCGGACGCTGGACGTGGCGCTCTACGGAAAGGGGTTCTTTGTCGTTGAGACGCCGGAAGGCCCCTTGTACACGCGGAACGGCATCTTCCGGGCCAATGCAAACGGACAGATCGTGGATTCCGAGGGGCGCGCGCTGGCCGGCACGGCCGGTCCTCTGATCCTTCCGGCCGCGGTGGATGTGTCCCAGGTCACCGTCAGTCAGGATGGGCGGCTCATCGCGGCCGGCGCCCTGGTCGGGCAGTTTCGGATCGTCGACTTCGCAGACAACGAGGACCTGCTTGAACCCGTTGGATTCGGCTCCTATCAAGCTCCGGAGGAGGCGCCGCCACGGGATGCGGAGGACGTGGTCGTCAAGCAGGGCTACCAGGAGGCATCCAACGTGCAGATGATCGACGAAGTGGTCAGCATGATCATGGTGTCCAGGATGTATGAAGCGAATATGAAATTCGTGAACGCAAGGAAGGATACGACGAGCAGTGTGATCGGTGTGGCGATGGGTTGAGGCCCGCGCACGATCCTGCGTCGAGACAAGGAGAGACCTTATGCTACGAGCCTTCTCCACGGCTTCCACGGGAATGATGGCGCAGCAGATGCTGGTGGATGTCATCGCGAACAACCTGGCCAACGTCAATACCACCGGCTTCAAGCAGAGCCAGATCGAGTTTCAGGACCTCTTGTATGCGCGGCAGAAGGCCGCCGGCACGGAGGTCGCTCCCGGCATCAACGCCCCGACCGGGCTGGAGATCGGCAGTGGGGTCCGCGTGGCTTCGACGCTGAAGATCTTCAATCTGGGCGAGTTCCGCAGCACCGGACGGAACCTGGACATCGCCATCCGCGGCGACGGTTTCCTTCAGGTCGTGATGCCCAACGGCGACATTCGTTACACCCGCGATGGGTCGCTTCAGGTCAACGCCAACGGTCAGATCGTCAGCATGACGGGCTATATGATCGATCCGGCCATCACGATCCCGACGGAGGTGGCCTCGCTCGACATCGGTCCCGACGGAGGCATCAATGTGACCGACCAGGCGGGCGTCCGATCGGTCGTCGGCCAGATTCAGTTGGTTCGCTTTCCGAATCCGTCGGGTCTGCACAGCCAGGGCGACAACTTGTATGCTCCCACCGACGCCAGCGGGGATCCCATCATCGGGATTCCGGCGCAAGACGGGTTCGGGTCGATTCAGGCCGGGTTTCTGGAGAAATCGAACGTGAACATGGTCAACGAGCTGGTGAATCTCATCACGGCGCAACGCGCCTACGAAATCAACTCGCGCGCCATCAAGGCCGGTGACGAGATGCTCCGCAATACGAACAACATCTTCTAAGGCAAGTCGGCGATGAATCATAGCATCCGAGTTCATGTCACGGTGATGTGCATCTGCCTTTCGCTCTGCGTCATGGCAGGAGGCACGACGTTGGCCGGAAACGATTCCGATGGCGTCGCACGGTTGCAGGTCCATTTGCCTCGCGAGGTGACGGTGGAGGGCAACCAGTTGCGCCTCGGGCAGATCAGCGTGATTCGAGGAGCGGCGCCGATCGTCGCCAAGGCCGGGGAGATTCCGCTTGGTCGATTCTCCGTGCCGGGCCAGAGTGTGGTTTTGGACCGCCCTACCCTTCTCGGCCGCCTGGCCTCCTCCGGGATTACTGCCGATCAGGTGCGCCTGACCGGCGCCGACGCCGTGATCGTGCGGAGGCAGCAGGAGATCGTCGAAGTGGAAGATTTCGTGGGGATCGGACGCGAGTTTCTCCGCCAGTTCGCTTCGTCGCATTCGGTGTGTGAGATTATTCCGGTCGGTCAGCCAAAGGATCTTGTCCTTTCCGGACAACCGCAGGACATTCAGTTGAAGCCCGAGCTGGCGCGCGGTGCGGTTCGAGGCCACGCCACCGTGCGGGTGCGGGTCGTGGCCGATGGTCACGAGGTGGGAACGCGTGATATTTCCTATCGCCTGCGGTATCGGAGGCATCGCGTCGTCGCCACCGAGCCGATCGTGGAGGGGACGGCTCTGACCCCTGAGAATGTAAGGATCGAGACGGTCGTTTCGGACCAGCCGGAAGCGCCCGGATGGGTCCCTCCTTACGGATGGGTGGTCACCCGTACCGTGGAGACGGATACCGAGATCCACGAGAGCATGCTCAACACGACGCGGGCATCGGTGCTCGTGCGCCGCAACGAAACGGTCCTGATCCGCATCGAGAGGCCCGGCATCCTCATTACCGCTATGGGCACCTCGCTTCAGGAGGGCCGGACGGGGGAACTGGTCAAAGTGCGCAACGCCGATTCCTCTCGGATCATCGTGTGCCGGGTGATGCCCGACGGTTCGGTGGAACCGGCGATGTGAGACCGAAGACAAGTGGCGGCCCCTCCTGTAGGGGCCAACCAAGTATGGAAGGAAGACAGATGCACAAGGCGATGACATGGTTGGTGGTCGGTCTGGCGCTCGCGGTCGGAGACACGCTCTATGCCGGATCGATCTGGGCCCGGCGCAACGCGAATATGAAGACGGTGTATGCCGATGACGTGGCCCGTAATATCGGGGACGTATTGACGATCAGAATCGTCGAGGACAGTAAGGTTGACAACAAAGCCAAGCGCGACCTTCAGAAGGAGACCGAACGTTCGAGCGCCTTCAACGGCCGGCTGAATATCGATGACATTCTGCCCAGCATGCCCGGTTTCACCATGAACGCCGAGTCGGCCAACGAACTGAGCAGCAAGGCGGATACGAAAGATGAGCGCAGCTTCGCCGATCGGGTCAGCGTGGTGGTTGTGGACATCCTTCCCAACCGCAACCTGGTGGTCCTTGGGACGCGCGACCGTAACATTGCAGGCGACATCCAGACGATCGAGGTCAGCGGAATTGTTCGGCCCAGTGACATTGCCTTCGACAACACAATCAGGAGTGAACAGGTGGCGAACTTCCGGATTGTCAGCAAGAACAGCGGTATCTCCGCCCCTTACATGCGACCAGGGTGGCTCGGCCGCATCTTCGACGTGGTGTGGCCCTGGTGACCTTTCGGACGAGACGACCGCCCACGTCGTGGCCCCCGTGCACCGTTGCGTTTTGGAGATCGAGGACAATGAGTTGTATGAGTGGATGGAGCCCATTGGCGCCGACGGAGAGGTCCAGGTGGTCCTGTCAGGCGGCATGGAAGAGGCGGGCGGCGGCGTTCTTGTTGCTGCTGCTGGCCGTCTGCGGCTCGGTGTCCGGTGAGCGCATCAAGGACATCGTCGAGATCGAGGGTGTGCGAGGCAACCCTCTGGCAGGCGTGGGCCTTGTGGTCGGCTTGGCCGGTACGGGCGATTCGGGTTTGCTGTCGCGTCAGATGCTGACCAATATCCTCAGGGAGTCCGGGTTGGTCCTGTCCCCGTCCGATCTGAGCGGCGGCAATATCGCCGTGGTGATGGTGACGGCCGAACTCGGGCCCTTTCACCGCGAGGGGACGCGTATCGATGTGGATGTCTCGGCGCTGGGCGATGCCAAGAGTCTGCAAGGCGCCATGCTGCTGGCGACCCCATTGAAGGGCCTCGACGGCCAGGTCTACGCCGTCGCCCAGGGGGGCGTCTCGCTCGGCGGCTGGGCGGCCGGAGGCCGTCAGGCATCGCTCTCGAAGAACCATCAGACGGTGGGTCGCATCGCCAACGGCGCCATTGTGGAGAGGGCGGAACTGGCGAGCTTTGTCGAGCACGTGGCGGGCCACCGTTTTATCACCCTGAACCTGCGAAACAGCGATTTCTCGACGGCCCGGCGAATCAGTGACATCATCAATCAATCGTACGCCGACAGTGCGTTCGTTATGGATGCCGCCAGCATCAAGGTGATGATCCCGCCCGAGATCACGCAGAGGAATGTCATCGCCTTCCTCGATGAGATCACGCAGAAGGAAGTCACCGTGGACACGCCCGCTGTGGTGGTGATCAACGAGCGAACCGGGACGATCGTGGTCGGTGAGAACGTCGGGATTTCCTCGGTGGCGATCTCACAGGGCAGCCTCGTAGTCAAGGTCAAAGAGACGGCCCAGGTCTCGCAGCCGATGGCTCCGTTCTCCGACGCCGGGTCTACGGAGGTCATCCCGGAGACGATGGTGGGGGTGGAAGAGCAGAGCGCCTATCTGATTCCGGTGGAGCGGTCTGTGACCGTATCCGAACTGGCCAAGACGCTCAATGCGATTGGAGCGTCGCCCCGGGACTTGATCGCGATCTTCAATGCGCTGAAAGAGGCCGGTGCCCTACAGGCGAAACTGGTCATCATGTAAGGAAGCAGGAATGGATGGAATTGAATCGATCGCAATGCCTCTTGCGGTGCCGCCGGCCGCCCTCCAACGGATGGCGTCGGGCGCCTCCGAGCAGATCGACGTGACCGATCTTGAAGCGATCAGAAACGCGTCCGACGAGAAGAAAAAGCAGTTGGCGAAGGACTTCGAATCGGTCCTTCTGACCAAGCTGTTTGACGAAGTCAGGAAATCCATCGAGGACTCCGGCTTCGACGATGATGTTGCTGCCGACCAGGTCCACGGACTGTTCTGGTCCTACCTGGCTCGGGATGTGGCGAACAAAGGGGGCTTCGGTCTGTGGCAGGATCTCTACCAGCACTTCAAAGCCCTGGAAGGTGACGATGCGGGCGCCGGGTTCGTGAACGAGGAACTGTGAACATGACATTAGCTCTGACAGGCACCAAGGTGGACGCCCTTCTGGCGGCACTGGATGAGGACATCCGGCGTACGCAGGGCACGTTGTCACATCTCGACACGCTCAGAAGTCTGATCGTCAAGCGGTCCGATGCGGCTCTCGAACAGCTTCTGCACGATCTGCGGCACGAGGCTGAGTCTCGCGTCGCCGACGTGCAGAGAAGGGAATCGATCCGAAAGGAGCTGGCCGATGAGCTGGGATGCGCTCTCGATGCCATGACGCTTTCGGTCCTGAAGGATGCGCTGTCCGGTCCCCGGCGAGAGGCCGTGGCGGACCGTCAGACGCGACTCAAGTCGCTCATCGCTCAACTGAAGCGCGAATACGCCCTCACCAGCGCGCTTGTGGCCGACTGCGCTCGCTTCAACCGGTCGTTGATGCGCGTGTTCTTCGGACTCGACGCCAGAGGGGAGACCACCTACAGCGCCAGAGGCGCGGCAAAGCACCAGGCGGATGCGGCCCTGGTCAACTTGCACTATTAGGCTTCGGAGACCAACGGCAGTCCGGAGCGCCGAAGGCGCCGCGCGACTGTGGATCGGGATCGGATTATGCAGAATTACGTGATCGGGCTGAGCGGTTTGAATGCTGCGTATGCAGCGCTGGACGTGATCGGCAACAACATAGCCAATGCGTCGACGGAAGGCTACCACCGCCAGCGGGTGGAGTTCGTCGCCGCAGGGGCCGTCCAGAGCGGCACTGTGCAGGTAGGGGGGGGCGTGCAGGTGTCCGCGGTGGTCCAGATGGTCGACAGGTTGCTGGAGAGCGAGTTGCTTCGCCAGCAGTCCTCTCACGGGCAGATCTCTCAGGAGCTGACCACGCTGACCAGCGTGGAGACGATCTTCGGAGAGTTCATTGAAGAAGGGGGACTCAACGCAACGATCGATGCGTTCTTCGATGCACTGCGCGGCCTGGCGGCCCATCCTGTGGAAAGCGTATGGCGGAATGAGGCCATCAGCTCGGCCGAGGTGTTGGCCAGCGAGTTTCGACGCATGGGAACCTCGCTAACCCAGATGGAGGATGCGATCGTCACAGAGGCCCACAATGTCACCGAGTCGATCAATACCCAGGTCAAGCAGATCGCCGAACTGAATCTGAAGATTCAGAGTGTCGAGATCGCCGGCGGGCAGGCCAACAACCTGCGCGACCATCGGGATCGCTTGGTCTCGAAACTGAGCGAGTTGGTGGGGATCGAGGTCGTGCCCCGGGACTATGGCGTGGTGGACATCTCCCTTGGAGGCCTGCCCATTGTCACCGGCGCCGTTTCTCTGGATATCAGCGCTACCCTGCGCGACGGTCGAATGCTCAGTATCTCCGCGGCGGGCACGGTCGGATCGAGTTTGAACATCCAGGGGGGGCGATTGGGAGGGCTGCTTGCGCTCAAGAATGATGTGCTCCCGAGCCTTCGCGATGAATTGGATCTTCTGGCGAAGGGGATTATCAATCAGATCAACGCGTATCACGTGCAAGGCTTGGGCCTGGACGGGTCCTTCACGCGCTTGGTTGGAGAGGGTTTGTCGGCCGCCGAACTGTCCGACGTTGAGCCGGCGATTGTGGATGGGACGTTCTACATCCGTCTGACGGACAAGGAGACCGGCCAGATCGAACGGCACGCCATCGACGTGGACGTCTCGGGAACGTCGCCGGACACCTTGGCGTCGATTGCGGCCAAGATCGACGGCATCGACGGTCTGAAAGCCTCTGTCGGATCCAATCGGCTCCATATTATCTCCGATCTGGGGTATGCCTTCGATTTTCTTCCTGTACTTCTGCCGGAGCCGAACACAAGCAGTCTGACCGCGGGTGGGCCGCCTGCGATCTCGGTTTCCGGCGTGTACAACCAGGAGGCCAACCAGACGCTGACCTTTACCGTCGTTGGCACGGGGAGCGTGGGCAACGGAAGTCTGCGACTGGACGTCACAGACGAGGCCGGCGAGATGGTGGCGACGCTGAACATCGGGTCAGGCTACGCCGCCGGCGAGGTCATGGAGATGAGAAATGGCGTGAAAATCGCCGTGGGCACGGGCAACCTTAACGAGGCGGACAGCTTCACGATCGACGTCCTCGGCAGCACGGACACGTCGGGCTTCCTGTCAGCCGCCGGCCTGAACACGTTCTTCACCGGCGCCAGCGCGTCGGAGATGCGGCTGTGCGCCGACCTGGCGGACAATCCAAGCCGAATTGCCACCGCCGCCGGCGCCGATGGAAGTGACAACACCGTCGCGTTGCAGTTGGCGCGCGTCAAGGATGAGGGGATCGAAAGCCTCGGCGGCATGACGGCCAACGAATACTACCATCGCATCGTGGCTCGCGTCGGACAGGAAGTTGCTCTGAAGCAGTCCCGCCAGGACAACACCGAGGCGCTGATCATGAACCTCGAAAAGCGACAGGGCGAGATCAGTGGCGTGAATATCAATGATGAGGCAGCCCAACTCCTTCTCTTTGAGCAGATGTTTCAAGCGGTTGCCAGGTACCTGGGCACGCTCCAGACCACCATGACAACGTTAATGAACATTGTATGATGAGGCGGCTATGAGCGGTTCGTTGGCGAGCATCTATTCGAATGTCAGTTACGCCCTTTCGTTGCATTCCAGGGCGATCACTCAGTTGCAGGAGCAGACCTCCACGGGAAATCGGGTCAACCGTGCGTCGGACAGTCCCTCGGAGGCCTATCGGATCCTGGGTCTGAACACGCAGCATCGCGGTCTGGACGGTTACCGGGAGAACGCCGTGGAGCTGATCGGCACACTG
Organism: uncultured Pirellulales bacterium; assembly: GCA_964610435.1. GTDB lineage: Bacteria > Planctomycetota > Phycisphaerae > Sedimentisphaerales > Anaerobacaceae > Anaerobaca. Next base: position 29,254 of record CAZSXM010000011.1, read on the forward strand.
GAGATTTCCTCGACGATCATGGGAAGCATGGCCTCCGAATTGTCGTCCATCGAGACGCTTCTGACCCAGATTGTCGGCGGTGTCCACGACGAGGAGGGCCAGAAGAGAATCGCCGACAAGATCAACAGTACGCTCGAGCAACTGGTCTCGTTGGCCAACACCAAACATGCCAGCCAGTACCTGTTCTCCGGGGACAGCACCAGTACGCCGTCCTACGCCGTGGAATACGATCAGGGTCGGATCGTGGGCGTAACGTATCAAGGCAGCAACGATACCCGGCGTATCGAGGTGGCGCCGGCGGTGGACATCGAGGCCTACCACGTGGGCAACGATATCTTTCGTTTGAACCGGAGGGAGGTCCCGGTTCTTCTCGGCAGCACGGGGGTACAGGCCGGAACCGGCACGTCGAACGTTCGAGGCGATGTCTGGCTGACCGTTGAGCATGACGGCACGAACTACCGGATATCGATCGACGATGGGGCTACGTTCATTACCGTACCGCCTGGGGGCGACCCCAATCAAGCGGTCACCGATTCTCGGACCGGCCGTGTGCTCTACGTGGACACCACGGCGATCCAGGGCACCGGTGTCGACCTGGTGCGAGTGCCCGGAACCTACGATGTGTTCGGAACCTTGATCAGCCTGCGGGATATGCTCAACAACGAGCGAGGGATGTCCACACGGGAACTGCTGGGGCTTCTGGATGAGAGCGTCAAGGGTGTGAAGGAAGTGCGGAACTTGCTCATTCAGGCCAACGTCACCACCGGATCCAAGATCGGGTTCCTCAACACAATGGAAGAGACCCTGGCGAACATGCAGTTTGATACGGAAGATGAGACGACGCGGCTTCAAGAGGCGGATATTACCCAAATCGCCATCGACCTGTCGCGGCGAGAGATTCTCTACCAGATGTCACTGTCGGTGGCGGGCAAGCTAATGAAGATCACATTATTGGACTTCATTTGACGGTGTCGTGGAACTGGCGTGTCATCGAGCGCTTGCTTTTGAGGACACCGGCGTCTGATTTCTATCCAATCGGCTCTCGCAAGGGGCCCGCACGCCGAATTTGCCGCGTTTTGCGACAGCGGCATGCAATTTGCAGCCTTCCGGGGGAGTCTCGTTCCATATTCGTGGTCAGAAGGGAGTAGCACAAGATGACGACGCAGACACGCGCGAATGCCTACGAACGTGGGCTCGACCTGGCCGAGGCCGGCAAGTACGAGGCCGCGTTGGGATGCATTCAGGAGCATTTGCGGAGGACGCCGCAGGATGCTCAGGTTCTCAACGACGCCGGTGCGATATTGCACTGCCTGGGACGCTCTGAGGAAGCCGTCAAGTACCTGGTCAAGGCATATGCATTTCAGCCTGATAGCGGCGAGATCGTATGGAACCTCATGGAGGCGTATCTGGCTGCCGGGATGGCCGGCGAGGCCTGCTCTTTGCTCGAGGCCATGGAGCGGATGAACACTCTCAGCATCGAGGTGCTCAACCGGCTCGCCACCATGCTGCTCAATCAGGGCAAGAAGGGTCCGGCCGTTGAGGTGCTGTTGCGGTCCCGTCGCCTGTGGCCCGAACAGGAGGTGCTCAGTTCGATCTTGAAGGTGATCCGGAAGAAGCGGCCGAAGATCGCGTTGTTCCGCGCCGGCGATGCCCTCGATGGCGCCCTGGGCGAAGCGTGGGCGTTCCTTGAGGATCGTTTTGAGACAGAGTTCTACACAGGGGGCCGTCCAGACGAACGATCTGAACTGATGCAATGGTGCGATGTCGCATGGTTCGACGGTGGTGGCTCGATAGTGGTCGAGGCGTCGCAACGGCCTCGGTCGGGCAAGACCGTCGTCAGTTTGCGTCGCTCGGATGCCCGTGATGATTGGGTGCGGCTGGTTCGATGGGAGCATGTGGACATCCTCGTTCAGATCGGCAGCCCGACCATCGAGGAGGTGCTGCTGACGTCGGTCCCCGACATTCGAAATCGGACGCGTCTGGTGGTCGTACCGAACGGGGTCAATCTCGAACGATGCAAGTTTCAGCCGCGCGTACGCGGAAAGAACCTGGCTTGCATGGGCCGCATGTCGATGGAGGCGAACCCGGCCTTTCTCCTCCAATGCATGCAGAAGTTGCACTACCTCGACGCCGGCTACCGATTGTTCTTCTCGGGGGATTTTGAAAGCCCAATGCTCGAGCAATACACACGACACATGGTCCAGACCCTCGGACTGGCCGATGCCGTGTCATTCGAGCCCTATCCGAGCGATCTGAACGCCTGGCTCGGCGACAAGCATTTCGTCGTCTCCAGCGGGATCGGCGAGAGTCAGATCGAGTCGCTGCTGACGGGCATGGCCTGCGGCCTCAAGCCCATCGTGCACAATTTCCCAGGGGCCCAACGGCTGTTCCCCTCGAAGCATCTGTTCAACATTGCTGAAGAGTTCTGTGAGTGCGCGCTCGGCCACGAATACGATCCCAATGGGTACCGTCGGTTCGTGGAGGAACGTTACCCGATCCGCGAGCAACTGCGCCAGATCGACGGGATCCTGAGCCAGCTCGAACTCGAGATTGACGCGGAGCGCCCTGAAGCCGTGGCCTGTGGCCCTGCCGTCGCCATACCCGATTGTGCGGTGGCGCAAGACCATCGACCGTATGGATCTGACCCTGTGAACGCCAGCAATCTGGAGGGGTCGCGTCATACGTGAGATCGAAAGCAGATCCAATGTGCGAAGGCTCGCTTCAGAACCCGCCCCCGATCTCTCCTGATGGACGCGGTCGGTGCGGCCCCCTGGTGAGCATCCTGCTGCCCACGTACAATCGGTGCCGCTACCTTCCCTATGCGCTGGCAAGTGCCGCGGGCCAGACCTACCGCAACCTCGAGATCTTTGTGGTCAACGACGGCGGCCACGACGTTCGCGACATCGTCCACTCGTTCAACGATCCTCGAATCCACCTCATCGACCGGCGCGAGAACCGTGGAAAACCCCATTCACTCAACGAGGCACTGGGCCGCGCGCGGGGCAAGTACATTGCGTACCTCGATGACGACGACGTCCACTATCCCCACCACGTGCAGGTACTGGTCGACGCTCTGGAGGGTCCGACGGATTGTCAGGTGGCCTACAGCGACCTCTACAAGACGTACTGCCACGTGCGGTCCGATGGAACGCGTGAGATCCGGAGCAAACACGTGGAGATCAGCCGGGACTTCGACCGATTCATGATGCTGTATTTCAACCATGTACTGCACGTATCGCTCATGCATCGGCGCGATCTGCTGGACCGGACCGGTCTCTACAACGAGGACCTGAGCATTCTGATCGATTGGGATATGACGCGTCGTCTGGCCTTCTTCTCAGATTTTCATCACACACACGTGATTACCGGTGAATTCTACAGTCCGCTCGAGGAGTCGGATCGCATCTCGGTCCAACGCCGCAAGGATTCGCGTGAATATCTTCGAAACGTTTTGGCCATTCGCACGACGCATCCGCCGAAGCCGTGGGACAAGCTCGACGAATTGTCGGTGATTCTGCTTGTGGACCGGTTGGACCAGAGTGTTGCCCAAACGTGCGGGTGCCTCTGGCGGCACACATTCTATCCGTATCGACTGTATCTTCCCCTTGTACCCTCGGATATCTCCCGGTTGAACAGTGAGATGCCGAACGTGGCACCGATCGCGGTGGACCCGCGCAGTTCACCCGCTGAGCGAGTCGACGTGGCGCTGCAAAGCGTCGAGGGATCGTACGTGGCGATCCTGCCCGGTACGCTGCCCATTGAAGAGATGTGGGTGGAAAACCCTCTGCACGCTCTGATCCATACCGTGCCCGATCGGGAGGGGTTCTTGCTCGAGAACGCCGGGCCCGATCGCTGGGGGGCGGTACTGAAACGCGTCGATCTTCAACGAGCACGGAGCGCCAGCCCTCACCTTTCGGTGGAGGCGTCGTTGACGGCCTCCGGCGTCCGGATCCGACGACCGCGCCAGGAGGAGTTGCCGTTTCAGTTCGACACATTGCTGCATCAGGCCAGAATGGCCGAGGCGGACGGCGATTGGGCCGTTGCCGCCCGGGTGTTCGAGCACATGGCTGCTCATCATCACAATGAGTTGTGGATGAAATCGCTGGCGGCCGGCGCCCATTTCGATGCGGGAAACCACGTCGAGGCCGGTCGGCTCAGTCGCCAGGTCAACCAGGTGCGACCGACCGTGGAGACCCTCTTGCTGGAGGCCAAGGTCCGTCGTCGAAGACGGGACTTCGAGGCCGCCATCCGTCTGCTCCAGCAGGCGGAGCGGGGACTGAGGGACAGTCTTCCGGCGCCTGTACGAGTGCCTGTAACCGGATCGCAAGGTCAGTACGAGAACTGAGGAAACGCACATATGGACACGGTGGGAACGAACGAGATTGAAAAGCGTAAGCGATTGCAGCACTATGAAGTGTTGCGGGAGTTGGGTGATTGCTACACGACGGTCGGCAACTACGCGCAAGCCCATCGCTGCTATGAGAAGGCCGCGTCGATTGGCCCGGACGAACCCGGACCCTATGTGGGGCTGGGCGCCGCTGCGCTTCAGACGGGTCGATGCGAAGACGCCGAGATTGCCTTCCGTGTGGCCTGCCGCCTGGACCCCAACTGCGCCAAGGCCTACACCGGCCTGGCCATGGTCGCGCAGCAGCGCAAAGAGTATTCCGCTTCGTTTGATCTCTACATGAAGTCGCTTGAACTGGACAGCGACAACATTACGGCGCTTCTCGGGTTGTTCCAGGTCTCCTGTGAGATGGCTTCGTTTGCCAAGGTGATCTACTACCTTCAAGTGTATCTGCAAATGCATCCGGGCGACGTGTCCGTGATGTTTGCGCTGGCGGCGCTGTACTTCAAGGACGGCCGCCCCGAGGAGTCCCTGCGGATGCTCCAGGATCTCCTGGCGCTGGAGCCGGCCAACAAAGACGCGAGGAACCTGCTCGAAGAAGTGGAGCACGGCCTCGTCCGAGCCGGATAGCCTATGACGTTGCCCCCGGACCATTCGAATGCTCCCGCCGATTCCGTGCAGGCGATGACCGAAGAACTGGGTCGTCTCTTGGTTCGGCAGATTGCGTGCGTGCGCGAGGGCAATCTCGATCGCGTCGAGCAGATTGCCGCTCAGACCGAGGCGCTTGTGACCGGGATCATGTCAGAGCGTTCATCGGGGTCGGTGCCGGCCTCGTCGCAGAAAGCGCATCTGAAGCGCCTATACGATGAGCTGACTCTCGCCTTGCGTGCCGAACGAGATGACATACAGGCGAAGCTCAAGCAGTTGAGACAGGTCAAGAAGGCGCTCGGCGCCTATGGACGGAAAGCCGGAATGCGATCCGCCGTCGGTTCGGCGTTCCGCGATGCGAGTATACGATAGGTTCATGAAGCAAGGAGCGTTCCCCATGAACATGTCCTTTGTCGGTATAGGGAAGCTGGGCCTCTGCTCGGCGGCTTGTTTCGCCGCCAAAGGGCATCGTGCCATCGGCGTGGACTCCAACGTCGAGTATATTGAGGCACTCCGGAGTGGACGGTGCCCGATCGACGAGTCTGGGCTGACGACCCTCCTCGACGGATGTCGGCAGCGTATGGAGTTCACCGCCGACTGTGGTTACGCCGTGCAGAACAGTGACATTACGCTGATCACCGTGCCGACCCCCAGCGATTCCAGCGGCCGCTTCTCCAACGCCTACGTCGAGGCCGTCCTCGATCGTATGGCCCCGGCGGTGAAGGCCAAGGAGACCTTTCACGTGGTGACGCTCGTTTCGACGGTCATGCCCACGACCTGCGAGTGTGTGTTCAAGCCGATGTTGGAGAAGCTGACCGGAAAGGTGTGCGGCCGGGATTTTGGGTTCGTCTACAATCCCGAGTTCATCGCCCTCGGTTCGGTGATTCACGATTTTCTCCATCCGGACATGCTGCTCATCGGCGCCTCCGACGTGCGCTCCGCGCAAGTGTGCCGGGAACTGTATGCCTCGGTGGTGGAGAACCGCCCGCACTACGCGGTGATGAGTCTGACCAACGCCGAGATCACCAAACTAAGCCTCAACTGCTATGTGACGATGAAGATCAGCTTCGCCAACGAACTGGCGGCGATCTGCGAGCGGATTCCCGACGCCGACGTGGGCGTGGTGACTTCGGCCCTGGGGGCCGACACGCGCGTCGGACATCGATATCTCAAGGGTGGACTTGGGTTCGGCGGCCCGTGTTTTCCGCGGGACAATCTGGCGTTTCAGCGTTGCGCCGAGGATGCCGGAGCGGATGCCTATCTGAGCCCTCGCGTGGTCAGGGTGAACGATGAGGTCGTGAATCGCCTGTTTGCGATGATCAGCGAACACGCGCGTCCTGGAGCGACAGTGGCTCTGCTGGGTCTTTCGTACAAGCCCGGCACGCATATCATCGAAGAGTCGCAGTCGGTCATGCTGGCCTCGCAGCTTCTGGAGGCAGGATATGTCGTTCGGATGCACGATCCCAAGGCCCTTAAGGCGGTCTCGGAAGCCCTCTGCGGGCGTGGGGTCTATTGTGACGATCCCTACGAGGCCGCTGCCGATGCCTGCGTCGTCGTCATGCTGACGGACTGGCCTCAATACACCCGTCTGGACATGGAGCGGTTGGAAGACCGCGCCGGGGAGACGCCGCTGCTGATCGATTGCTGGCGGATCTTCCGAAATGTTCCGCTGACGAAGTTCACGTACCGGGCGTTCGGGATTTCGACCCGGCCTTCAGGGGGAATCGAACATGGCTGTCGCCCAGACATTCTCTACCAGGACCGTCGAGGACGTACGCCGGTACTGGAACGCACGTCCGTGCAACATCCGGCACTCACCTAAGCCGGTCGGGACGCGCGCCTATTTCGACGAGGTGGAGGCCCGCAAGTACTTTGTGGAGCCGCACATCCCGGCGTTTGCCGAGTTCGATCGATGGGCCGGCAAGAAGGTCCTCGAGATCGGCTGCGGCATCGGCACGGACACGATCCGCTTCGCGCGGGCCGGCGCGCAGGTGACGGCGGTGGATCTTTCGGACGCCTCTCTGGCGGTGGCAAAAGAACGTGCCGCAGTCTACGACCTGGACGATCGCATCACCTTCCACCAGGCCGATGTCGAGCGGCTCAGCGATGTGGTGCCCGTCGAGGCGTACGACCTGGTCTACTCGTTCGGTGTCATCCACCATACGCCGCATCCGCAGGACGCCGTCCGTGAGATCCGCAAGTACATGGGGCCGCAGAGCGTGTTCAAGATGATGGTCTACCATCGCCGTTCCTGGAAGGTGCTCTGGATTCTGATGAAGTTCGGCAAAGGGGCTTTCTGGAAGCTCGATGAGTTGATCGCCCGCCACTCCGAAGCCCAGACAGGCTGCCCCGTGACGTACAGCTACTCGCGCGGGACGGTGCGGGATCTGTTGCAGGGATTCACGGTGCAGAAGACACTCGTCGACCACATCTTCGCCTACCGCATCCCCGAGTACAAACGCCACGAGTATCGTAGGGTGTGGTACTTCCGGCTTCTTTCGGACCCGGCGTTCCGTCGATTGGAGAGGTGCCTCGGCTGGCACTTGTGCGTGGAGGCCTGCCCGGCAGATCCGGGCTGAATCGGATCGTTTCCGGCTCCAGCCTGAATCGGAACCGATTGGAGCAGCAGCACAGCATGACGCAGAATCACAAGATTCACACATTGAGCGAACTGCCCGAGGTGCTCGGGCGGCATCGGGACAAAGGGCGAAGGATCGTTCATTGCCACGGAGTGTTCGACCTGCTGCACATCGGCCATATCCGCTATTTCGAGCAGGCCCGCCGCTTTGGAGATGTTCTGGTGGTCACCTTGACGCCCGACCAGTATGTGGACAAGGGCGACAAGCGGCCGGCCTTTCCCGAGCGGCTCCGGGCCGAGGCGATTGCCTCGCTGAGCGTCGTGGACCACGTCGCGGTCAACGAATGGCCTACTGCCGAGCAGACGCTGCGCTGCCTCAAGCCCGATGTCTATGTCAAAGGCTCCGATTTCAAGTCCGTCGACGCCGATCGCACAGGTAAGTTGGCGCTGGAAGAGGGGGTTTGCAGGGAATTGGGGATTGAGCTTCGATTCACGCAGGACATCGTCTTCAGCTCGACCAGTCTCATCAACCGGTTCTTCTCCTCGTTCTCCCGCGAGCTTCAGGACTATCTCGACTTGTTCCGTCGCCGCTACTCGCTGGATCGGGTTCTCGAAATCGTTGACGAGATGGCCCGGCTCAAGGTGCTTCTGGTCGGTGACGTGATTGTGGACGAGTACTGTTACTGCAGCCCACTGGGCGCCTCGTCGAAATCGCCCGTACTGGCCGTCCGGCGCAATAGCGTGGATTGCTTCGCCGGCGGGGTGCTGGCCGTGGCGAATCACCTGGCGAATTTCGCGGACCAGGTCACTCTCCTGACGGTCCTGGGCGACCGTGACGATTATCGCGACCTGATCGTCTCGGCGCTGCATCGGTGCGTCGGCCCGCAGTTCTGGATTCAGGACAACGCGCCGACGCTCGTCAAACGGCGCTATCTCGACGGGTACACGCTCCACAAACTGCTCGAAGTCTACAACATGGACGATTCGGGTCTGTCGGCCGACAAGGACGGCCAGATGTGCTCGACGGTCCGTGCCCAGGCGCCGCAGCACGACATGGTGGTTGCGGCCGATTTTGGCCATGGGGCCGTGAGTTCGTCTTTGTCCCAGTCGCTGGTGGAGCATGCGTCGTTTCTGGCCGTCAACACCCAGGTCAATGCGGGCAACGCCGCCATGCACACGGTCTCGAAATACGCCCGCGCCGACTACATCAGTCTGACCGAACGCGAACTTCGGCTGGATTGCCGCGACCAGAGAACCGACCTTCGCCCGTTGGGCTGCCAGACGGCGGCGCGGTTCCACAGCGAGGCCTTGGCTGTGACCAAGGGCCGGCAGGGGGCGTGCCTTTGTGGACCCGACGGCGCATTTGTGGTTGTGCCTGCGTTTGCGAGCAAGGCCGTCGACAGCGTCGGTTCGGGCGATGCCTTCTTCGCGATCAGTTCGCTGGCGATCCGGCTGGGGGCGCCCTTCGAGATTGCGGGTTTCCTGGGCAACGTAGCCGGGGCCCTGGCCGTTCAGATCATCGGCAACCAGAAGGCCATCGACAAGGTGAGTTTGACGAAATACATCACCTCTTTGCTGAAATGAGATGCGATGGCCGGCAGGTATCCTCTCTTTGACCGATCGGCACTTCTGGTCAGGCCCATCGGGCAACGCCAGCATGATCTATCCGCGCATAAAATCCTTCCACTTGCCCCGGTCGATGCGGCGCATCCGGAGCTGTCTGAAGTCGCCGAGCAGATTGTGCGGGCCCGTCGGCGGGGGGCCGCGGTGGTCTTGATGATGGGCGCTCACGTTCTGCGCTGCGGGGTCCAACGCTATCTGATTGACCTGATGGAGCGAGGGCTCATCACGGCGCTGGCGGGCAACGGCGCCTGCGCGATCCACGACTACGAACTGGCGCTCATCGGCGCCACCACCGAAAGCGTTGCCCGCTACATTCAGGACGGGCAGTTCGGGCTCTGGCGGGAAACGGGCCGGCTCAATGACGTGATCGCAGCGGCGGCGTCCGAGAATATGGGCCTGGGGGAGGCTGTAGGCCGTGAAATCGAGGAAACCAACCCTCCGCACAGGGACATCAGTGTCCTGGCCGCTGCCTACCGTCTGAGGATCCCCTTCACCATCCACGTGGGCATTGGCTACGACATCATTCACGAGCACCCCAACTGCGACGGCGCCGCCCTGGGGGCCGCCAGCTATACCGACTTCCTCATCTTCACGAAGGTGGTCGAGCAACTCGGTCACGGGGTGGTGATGAACTTCGGCAGCGCTGTAATGGCTCCGGAGATCTTCCTCAAGGCCCTGGCCATGGTTCGCAACGTCGCCTGCCGACGCGGTGAAAACAGGGCCGGCTTCACGATGCTGGTATGTGATTTGCACGATTTACCGGCGGGCTATCGTCGTGAAGCCCCGAAAGACAACCCGGACTATTACTTTCGGCCGTGGAAGACCATGTTGGTGCGTACCGTGGCCGATGGTGGAGCAAGTTACTATGTTAAAGGAGACCACGCAACCACGGTCCCCGAACTCTGGACCGCAGTTCCAAACCGTTCTGCCCTGTGAGTCCAAGCGGATCCGGGAGTGGACCGAGCAGGTCGTCGCGCTGGCCGATTGTCTCGGCGCCGTGGCCGCCACGGTCGAAGGCGACGTTCCCATCGACACGGACCGGGCCTTTGATCTGTGGTGCGAAACGACGGAGGTCGTGCGTCAGGCTGAGCGGGTGATCTACCTGATCGGCAACGGCGCCAGCGCCTCGATGGCCAGCCACTTCGCGGCCGATCTGGCCAAGAGCGCCGAACTGCACACCCAGGTTTTCACCGACACCTCGCTGATTACCGCCGTGGCCAACGATTTGTCGTACGACATGGTCTTCGTGGCGCCTCTGCGTCAGCGCCTCAAAGGCGGCGATATGGTCGTGGCCATCAGCAGTTCGGGCAATTCTCCCAATGTACTCAAGGCCGCCGAGTGGGCGGCATCGCGAAAGGCCACGGTCGTGACCTTAAGCGCGATGCAGCCGGACAACGCCCTGAGGCAACTGGGGGCCTTGAACTTCTGGCTGCCGGCCGACACCTACGGCATGGCGGAGACCAGCCACGGCGCGATCCTGCACCACTGGATGGACCGTGTCTCTCTGCAACGCTGACGGTTCCAGTCCCATCGGAGACAGACTGCGTCATGGACGACTTGCGTATCGATCATCACAAGCTTTTCTTTCACGTGGACCGCGTGAGTGAGTGGCTGGACGGGCGGACCATCTACCCGATCTACATGGAGATCTCTCCGGCCGGGTCGTGCAACCACCGCTGCGTGTTCTGTGCCCTGGACTTCATGGGTTACCAGCCGAGATTTCTGGAGGCCGAGTTGCTCAAGACGCGGCTGACGGAGATGGGCGAACTGGGACTGAGGAGCGTCATGTTCGCAGGCGAGGGCGAGCCCTTTCTGCATCGGCGGATGGCTGAGATCATCGTCCACTGCAAGGGGCAGGCGGGCATCGACGCGGCGGTGACGACGAACGGCGTGCTGATGCGGCCTGAGATCAGCGAGCGGATTCTCGGCAGCACGGCATGGATCAAGGTCAGCATCAACGCCGGCACGCCCGAGACCTATGCGGCGATCCACGGCACCCGTCCGGAGGACTTCGCCAAGACCCTGGCCAACATGGAGCAGGCGGTGGCGATCCGCGCACGGCAGGGCGCCGGTTGCACGCTGGGCGCTCAGATCTTGCTGCTGCCCGAGAACAAGAATGAAGTGACCACGCTGGCGGCGCGGTGCCGGGATCTCGGGTTCGACTATCTGATCGTCAAGCCCTATTCTCAGCATCCGCAAAGCGAGCATCGCCACTATAAAGACATCTCGTACGAGCAGCACGAGGAACTGGCCGCGCAGCTTGAGGAATATGAGAACGACCGTTTTCGGATCATCTTCCGCTTGCGAGCGATGCGCAAGTGCGACGATGGAACGCGGCCTTACAATCGCTGCCTGGCCTTGCCGTTCTGGTCATACCTGGATGCCGGCGGCAACATCTGGGGATGCAGCATGTACCTGGGCGACGACCGTTTCCTCTACGGAAACATCTACCAAGAAACGTTTGAGGAAATCTGGGAGGGTCCCGATCGCCTCGAATCGCTCGCATGGACGACCGCGCATCTGGACGTCTGTTCGTGCCGGGTGGGCTGCCGCATGGATGAGATCAACCGCTACCTGTGGGAACTCAAACACCCCCATCCGCACGTCAATTTCGTCTGATGAAGGCCGGGAGATGGAATGCCGACATCTCATCTTCGATCTTGATGGAGGCTGGCTGAGGACCGCCCGGCGTGTGTCTATGTGGGCGAGTCGTTGAACGATTCCGACGCAGCGGACGGAGCGGGTATCGACCTCGTTGGCCGCAGCTTGGGTCCGGTCGATTGGGCAAGCAGAGGCGTCATCGGCATCGACGATTTGCACGCCTTGCCGGCGGCCATTGCACAGTTGTCCGATCGTCGAAGGCCGCGTGCCGATGAGGTAGGCAGAAAGGACAGGGTATGACGGACGATCCGAACGCCGCTACAGGGTGTGTCGTGGACATTGGGCAATTGAGGCAAAAGGCGGATCACATTCGCGACGACGTCCTGAGAGTGGCGGTCGCCAACGGGGCAGGTCATATCGCGCCGTCGCTTTCCTGCGTCGAGATCGTAACGGCGCTCTACCACGGCGTCATGCGGTACGACCCTCAGGACCCCGAATGGGAAGACCGCGACCGGCTGATCGTCTCCAAGGCCCACGGTTGCTATGCCGTCTATGCGGCCCTTGCGGATATGGGTGTGATTCCCATGGGGGAGTGGAATCGGTTCTATACGGAGACGGGGCGATTGTGCGGCTGTATGGAACGCAGGCCGCAGTGGGGTCTGGAAGCCGGCTGCGGATCGCTGGGCCACGGGCTGCCCCTGGCGGTCGGGTACGCCTTCGGGGCGCGGCAGCAGGGACGAACGTACCGAGTCTATTGCCTGGTCGGAGACGGCGAGATGCAGGAAGGGTCGATGTGGGAGTCGCTTCAGTTCGCCGTCAGGCATCGCCTGGACAACCTGACGGTGGTGGTGGACCACAACCGGTTGCAGGCGATGGACTTCATCACCGAAATCATGGACACCGGTCCGGGGGCATTGCGCAGACGGTTGGAGGGGTTCGGCCTTGCTCCCGTCGATTGCCAGGGCCATGTGCTGTCGGATCTGGTGACGGCACTGGAGTCGAGGTCCGCGTCGCACACCCCGGTCGTTGTGATCGCGAATACCGTCAAAGGATACGGCGTGACGTGTATGGAGGATGTTCCACGATTCCACTTCCGGCTGCCGACGTCAGAAGAACTGGAGTGTCGTCATGGATGAACCGATGCGCAACTATCGCAGGGACCTGTTGCCGTCGCTGGTTCCCTATTTCGAGACGGACGACCGTTACCGCCTCCTGGTGTGCGATATGGGGTTCGGTGTTCTGGACCGGCTGCAGGAGGCCTTTCCGGATCGCGTGGTGAACTGCGGCATCATGGAGCAGGCCACCGTGGGAATCGCCGCCGGAATGAGCATGAGCGGATTGGTGCCGATCGTCTATTCCATTGTGAACTTCCTCGTCTTTCGGGCGCTGGAACAGATTCGAAATGACATCGTGTTGCAACGGCTGAACGTCAAGCTGATCGGCAACGGGGCGAACGACTATTTCCGGTTCCTTGGCCCCTCGCACTGCTGTGGAAACGACGATCTTGCGATCCTGCGGACGATCGGCATGCCGGTGTACGATCCCTATTCGGACGACCGGCCGCTTGAGACGCTGGTGGAACACTGGATGCGCGAGCCGCAGGCCGGGTACATACGGGTGTGACATGGGCACGGAAAGGCAGATGATTCAGAGCATCCACCGATCGGCTCCTCGGGATTACCTGGCCCGGATGACCGCCCAGAAGCCGTTGCGCGTGGAGATCGCCAAACGGTTCGACCGAGAATTCTTCGATGGGGACCGTGCGAATGGGTACGGTGGTTACCGGTATGACGGGCGATGGAAACCGATCGCGCAACAGCTTCTGCGTCACTACAACCTGACGGAAGGGGCGCGGGTGCTCGACGTGGGGTGCGGGAAGGGATTCCTCCTGCGGGATTTGCGGGAGATTCGGCCCGATCTCGACGTACGAGGTCTCGATGTCTCACCGTACGCGGTGGACCATGCCGAAGAGGCGGTCAGAGACGCGGTATTCGTACACGACGCTCGCCGGCGTTTGCCCTTCGATGACGGCGCTTTCGATCTCGTGGTGTCGATCAATACGCTGCACAATCTGTATCTGCATGAGATCGTCGAGGCACTCCGCGAGGCGGCGCGCGTCGGCAGACAGGCGTACATCGTCGTGGAGAGCTATCGGAACGAGGCCGAGAAGTTCAATCTGATGTGCTGGAACCTCACCGGCGAATGTTTCTTCACGCCGGACGAGTGGCGCTGGGTGTTCTCAACAGCCGGCTATACCGGCGATTACGAATTCATCTTCTTTGAATGAGAGTGTGCTTTCATGGGAACCATCTACTCGAGGGCAAAGGTGTTCCATTACCGCGACGGGCTGGGCCATCTCCCGAGACACGTCGAAGGCATCGGTCCGCCGATCCACATCCGGATCAAGCCGACCAACGTATGCAACCATCGCTGCTGGTACTGCTCGTATCGGCTCAAGGGCGTTCAGTTGGGGCAGGACATGGACGAACGGGATGTGATCCCGTACGACAAGATGATGGAGATCGTCGATGATCTCGTGACCATGCGGGTGCGCGCGGTGACCTTCAGCGGCGGGGGGGAGCCGTTTTGCTATCCTCACCTGGAAGAGACGGTACTGCGGCTGGCCGATGGGGGCGTTCGTTTCGCATCGCTGACGAATGGCTCGCGACTGACCGGATCCATCGCGGAGGTGTTTGCCCATCGCGGCGTCTGGCTGCGGATCTCGATTGACGGCTGGGATGACGAGAGCTATGCCCGCCAGCGCCATGTGGCGCACGGCGAATTCACCCGCGTGTTGGCCAATATGAGGGCGTTCAAACGGTTGAAGGGGCCGTGTCACCTTGGGGTTGCCCTGGTCGTTGACCAGACCCTGGCGCCGCATGTGGCCGAACTCATCGAGCGGGTCTGCGAGACGGGCGCCGACAGTGTCAAAGTTGCGCCCTGCATCCTCAGCAACGTTGCCCAGGAGAACAACGACTATCACGCTCCCCTTTTCGAAGAGGTGAAGCGCCAGATCGCCGTCGCAAAGGAACGGTTCCGAGACGAGGCGGTTGAGATCTTCGATTCGTACCACCAGCAGTTGGAGACGTTTGCAAAATCGTACCACTGGTGTCCCTATCTTCAACTGAACCCGGTGATCGGGGCCGATCAGAACGTGTACACGTGCCACGACAAGGCCTACAACCTCAAGGAAGGTCTTCTCGGCAGCCTGCGAGATCGGCGGTTTCGCGACTTCTGGATGACGGACAAGGACAAGTTTTTCCGCATCGATCCGTCGCGCCACTGCAACCACCACTGCGTGGCGAACCAGCGCAACATCCTGGTCCACGAGTATCTCGAAGCAGACGCCGATCACCTGGCGTTCGTTTAGGTCGCAGGTTTACATGTGTTCCGTAGCCCTGCATGGGATCGAATATGAACGGATTCAAAGTTGTATTGGTCGTGCCCAACTACCGTTGGACGGAACTCGACGAGAGTGCGTTCTGGCACATCACGCCCTACAATCTCTGTCTGCTTGCGGCGATGGTTCGGGACCTGTGCGAGGTGCAGATCATCGACGCCTATGCTCCCGACATGGCCGAGAGCGAGTTTGTCGATGTGCTGCAGGCCGCGGCTCCGGATCTCGTAGGCGTGACGGTCATGATGGATCAATGTGCCTCGGCAGGGCACAGGACCGCCCGTTTGGCCAAATCTCTGTTCCCCGACACCCCGCTGGTTATGGGCGGGGTGTATCCGACCGTCAATCCCGACCAGGTGATGACCGACCCTCACGTCGATTACACCGTGGTGGGCGAGGGAGAGTACGTCTTCCGGGATCTCGTCGAATCCCTGATCGGGCGCAGGGCCGTGCCGGACAAGGGGCTTTCCTATCGTAAGGGGCCGGCGGTGGTGCACACCGGACGCGCCGACTTCATTGAGGACCTCGACGCCCTGCCTCTGCCGGCGTTCGAACTCATCGACTTCGAGAGGTATGCGAGCATGGCCCCACGCAGAAGTGTCGATGGTCCGGTGGCGTTGCCATACGCCCGAATCGTTACGTCCCGGGGCTGCCCCGTGGATTGCGTCTTCTGCCAGGTGAAGCGGATCATGGGGCGGAAATTCCGGCCGCGCAGCGCCGAGTCTGTGCTTGGCGAGATCGGCTGGCTCAAAGAACGCTACGGGATTCGGAGCCTCATCTTCGACGACGACAATCTCTTCACCGATCGACGGCGCGCCCGAGACATCCTTCAGGGCATGATCGACCGTGGCTTCGATCTGCCGTGGAAATCCACGGCGACCGCCGTGTTCCGATTAGACGAGGAACTGCTGCAACTGATGCGTCGCAGCGGCTGCCAGTACATCTGTATTGCCATTGAATCGGGTACGCAGCGCGTGCTCAAGGAGATCGTCGGCAAGCCCGTGGATTACGCGCAGGCCCAACGGATGGTCCGGCTGGCCCGGTCTCTGGGAATCTACGTCGCCGCGAATTTCATCGTGGGCTTCCCGACGGAGACCTGGGATGAGATTCGCCGGACGATCCGGTTCGCCGAGGAACTGGACGTCAACTACGTCAAGCTGTTTCACGCCATCCCCTTGAGGCACACCCGCCTGTGGGAACTGTGCGAGCGAGAGGGGGCGTTCAAGAAGGGTTTCCACCAGTCGGAGATTCGCTGGAACACGGGCCAGATCGAGTCCGATGCCTTCAGCAGTCAGGATCTGACCATCCTGAGGGCCTACGAATGGGATCGGATCAACTTCACCGATCCCGAGAAACGGCGGCAAACGGCTGCCATGATGAACATCAACGAGGCGGAACTCTTGGCGATACGGCGAAAGACACTGGCGAGAGTCCAGTCGGAAATGGTCCCGGCAGCGACCGCGTAGCGTTTGCTCCTGTTGTCATGAAGAGGTATTTGTGTTGAAAACCGACCGGGCAAAATCCGGCGCAGTCTCACAACGTGACGTTCTGGTTGTGGGCGCCGACGGAATCTTGGGTCGTCACCTTGTCGAACTCGTCGAGCGAACGGGATATGTCGTATGGAGGACAAGCCGCCGATCCGGATCCGCCGGACCTCGATGTTTCACGCTTGATCTGGCCGGTGAGGCCGCAGATTGGCGATTGCCACCGGTGTCTCCGTATGCGGCCGTGCTCTGTGCGGCGGCGCCGGCGGTGGCCGCCTGCGAGGCCGATCCCCAGGCGACGGCGCGCGTTAACGTGACGGGAACCGTGACGCTGGCCCGCCTGCTGGCGGCCAAAGGCGTCTTCACGGTCTTCCCTTCGTCAAACATGGTGTTCGATGGCGCTCGCCCAAACTGCCGATCGGATGAACCGGTTTGCCCGTGCACCGAATACGGTCGCCAGAAAGCCTTGGCCGAGCAGCAACTGAGCAGTCTCGGCGACAGGGTTGCCATCGTGCGTTTCACCAAGATCCTCAGTCCGGATCTGCCACTGATCGCCGGATGGATCGAAGCCCTGCGGTCGGGACACGAGGTCCATCCGTTCTCCGATATGGTGATGGCCCCTGTGCCGGTCACGTTTGCGGCGGAGGTCCTGCGGCAGATTGCCGAACGGCGCCTGCCCGGCGTATTCCACGTGTCCGGCGATCGTGATGTCAGTTACGCAGAGGTGGCGCGGCATCTGGCGTCGCGTCTGGGCGCGGACCCGGCATTGGTCGTGCCCGTATCCTCCGAGAGCAGAGGGCTGCCGGCCCGGGCGATCGCGAAGCATACAACGCTGGACACCAGTGGGACACGCTCGGTTCTGGGCATGCAGCCGCCGAGTGTCTGGGAGGCGATCGATGAGACCTTCGACCTGGTTGGAGAGCGGACCCCAGGCAGAATGGAAAGGTGGATTACATGAGCTTTCTGTCCTATGCGAGCTACAAGGCCTTCCTTGACGAGCACATCCATCGCCTGGACGACCCGGTCGTCCGAAACCACGTCAATGAAAGGTTCTCTGGCTGGCACCAAGCCTATCGTCTGCACCGGCTCCTTGAACGGGCATCCGAACTGTTGGCATCGGAACGGACGCGTCCGAACGTGCTTCATCTGGGCTGCGAAGCCGACCTGACCCTTCTGGGCCACCTGGCCCGGCGACATCGCTTCGACGCGCAGCGGTTTCGCGGCTTCCTGGTGGCCGATGCTCTTTGGGATCGGGTCCAGCCGGAATGGTTCTCACCGTTCCCGGTCTATCGGACCGGGCAATGGCAAGACCGTGAGGACACGGTCGTCGTCAGCCTTTCTCTGGATCGCCCGTTCCGCCAGGGTCGCCGCGACCGGGGCAACGACTATCTGGAACGCTTCATCGATCTGGACCGGATGTCATCGCTTCGCGAAGTCCGACGGCGTTCTCCAGATCGGCGTATCGTCCTGTACGTCGACTACCGCAAAGTGCAGACGTTTGCGGCTCTCTCTCAGGAGATTCGAAAGCAATCGGATCTGGCGACCGTGCTTCTGGTCAACGCGGCCGGCAGTGCCCCGCAGCAGGAATTCGACACCGTTTTCGTAGAGCCGTTCTTCTATCTCTGGCCGCTTGCCTTTGAACACCTGGGCCCGGATGTGTTCCATCTGAACGTGGGATGGGGCACACAGGGTCTTCCTTTTGTGCCGTTCATGTCGGATACAGGAAAGACCATCGTGGACTTCTATGACGTGATCAGCGTGATCCCGGACGAGAGCATGGATCCGCGTCACCCGGAGCCGCTCGCGCTGACGCGAGCGTCGGAGAGCTATCTTTGGCGGACGTTCGATCACTTCGTTCACCGATGTTCCGATGCGACCAGTGAGCGCCTGAAGGAGAGATACCCCCATAGCAGTATTGCATCGGTCGTTGAGTACGTGAAAGACCCTGTGTTCTTCCAGCCAGCCAGGAAGAAAGACGAGGTGAACCTGGTCTACGGCGGGATCATCATCCAGGATGCATCCGATCTGAACTCGGTGTACTACAGCAGGTTCCGTTCCCTGGTCGACTATTTCGCCCACGATAATCTGCACCTGTTCGTCTACCCATCGCCCTATCTCTATGGTTTCGGACGGCCCAAGGCCGTGGAAGAACTCGTCCAGACCCAGGGTCTGGCCAACGTTCATCCCTGCGAGCCTCGTGAAGAGGATCAGTGGATTCAAGAGATATCGCACTATGATTACGGCGTGTGTATCCCAGGTGACGCCCGGCCGTGCGTGTATCCGTATATCCTGCCGTTCAAAGTCATCGCCTATCTTCGGGCGGGATTGCCTTTGGTCGTGCCCGAAGACCACACGTTCATTGCCGACCTCGTGCGGAAGAACGAGATCGGCGTCGTATATGGATACGACGATGCCGACCGCATGGCCGATCTTCTCAACGGTCAAGACATCAATCGGCTCAAGAACAACGTGCTTCGATTCCGGGAACAGTTCAGGACAGACAGAGCGGCACAGAAGGTGATGGCGTTGTACAACGACGCCCTCGGATCGGCACGCCGCACGGCTGTCTGCTCCGCGAAGCCGGCTGTCGGCCGCGATCCAAAAGATGGGGCGATCTCTTCATGGCCCTCGCTCATGGAGAAACTGGACCGGTCCGGGTTCATCGGCGCCGATGAGTACAACCATCTGCTCGAGCGGGAAATCGGCAGGACGTTTTCGGGTGTAGCCCTGCGGCATGCGACCGACAAGTTCCGTCGCTGGTTCGCGGCCTATCGAGATTTTCGCTGCGCGTCCCGAGTTGTCGAACTCGTTGCCGGTCTCAAAGGGGCCCCATACCATCTCCATCTGGACGATCCAACGAATCTGAACGCGCTTGCCGGCGTCGTGCAGGGTATCGGCCAGGCCGGACTTGCCCCGCCTGTGGCGTTCATCGCAGGGCAGGAGGCGGAGCAGTTGAGGCCTCGCCTCGCACCGCATCGCGTTGTGGGTCTGGGCGACGGTGTTCCCGAGGGGCCTACGGTGATCGGCCTTTCAGCAAAACCGTTTTCCGCCAAGGGCCACAATGTGCTGATCAATGACTATCTGGAGCGGTTCATTGACCCCGGTCGGTTCCGGGCCGTGCGACAGAGCCTGCATCGCGACGCAGAGAAAGAGACGGTCCTGTATCCTCTGTATCGCGAGATTCACACGATGGCCATCATGGCCAGGTTCATCCGGGCCAAGGACAAACGGTTCCGCGTCGTCTCCCTCTCGCCGTCACCTTTGCTGGACGCCGATTTCGATGCCACGCTGGTGGAGCCGTTCTTCTACCTGTGGCCGCTCCTCCTGCGAACCGTCGACCCCAGCGTCGTTCATCTGAATGTAGGGTGGGGGATCCAGGCCCTCGCCCTGTCTCCATTCATACCAGACCGCCGTCGGACCGTGGTCGACTTCTACGAAGTCCTTTCCTCTCTGCCCGACGCCTTCTTCGAGAAGACGCACAGCAGCGCCGAAGAGGTCCGCGAGGCCGAGAGACACTTTGTAACCAACTACGACCACGTCATCCACCTGTGCTCCGATGAGGTGTCGGAGAGGATGAGGAACCAGTACAATCCTGCCGGTTCGATTGTCTCCGTGACGGAATATCTGTACGAGCCGACCTACGACGTTCCGACCGAGAAGCACGACGACATTCGGATCGTTTATGGCGGCGCCATGCTGGCTTCGAATTCGCCTGACAACATGTACTACGACGCCTTCCTGAAGGCGGCCCGCCATTTCACCCGCGACAATCTGCACCTCTACATCTATAACTCACCGTACCTCAATGGAACCGGGGAGAATATGGGGCTCCAGGAAGTCATTCGCCAGCATGGCCTGACCCAGGTATATGCCTGTCAGCCGCTGAAGCTGGAGGACTTCGTCAAGACCATCACGCAGTACGATTACGGGACCTTCCTTCTGAGAGCGGAGGACATGAAGGCGGGAGACACCTACAACCAGTACATGGCCACGAAGTTTCTGATGTACCTTCGGGCCGGTCTGCCCGTCATCATCCACGCCGAGAACCGCTTCATGGCCGACCTCGTCCGTCGATACAACATTGGGGTGGTTCTCCAGGACGGTGATCTGGAACGGCTCCCGGAGATCCTGAACCACGCGGACCTGCCGTCGTTGAAAAGGAACGTTGTCCGGTTCCGCCACGAATTCAGCATTGAGAAGGGCGGTGCCAAGGTTCTGCGTATGTACCACGACATTCTGGAACAGAGCAATCGAAAGACGCATCCATCCGAGTCGGCCAGCGAGGGTGAAGCCTTTGAGGGGTTGATCGCATCCATGGCCCGGACCGAGAACCGGCTCTACTACCGGGACCAATCCTCTCAGACGATGACCTCCCTGGCCGGGTATGCCCGCGCGCTGGACCCCACAGTCATCGTCGAACTGGGAACGCTGGCAGGGCTGTCTCTGCGAACGTGGGTGTCGGCGGCGCAACGGGCGAAGATCTACGCGGTGGATCTCAGTTTCGACAAGCTGCGCGAAACGATGAGTCTGCTGCCCGTCGATCTTTCGCGAGTGACCCTTCTGGAGCAGGATATCCTGAAGACGGATTTCGCATCGCTGTGGACGCCGCAGGACCGGGTGATCTTCTTCGTGGATGCCCACGATCTGCCCGGTGTGCCGATCATGGAGCATATGCTCACGACGGCTCTGCCTGCCTTGCCCGACGGCAGTCTGGTTATTGTGGACGATCTCTGGTTCAGCGAAGAGCGGCTGACGCGCGACAATGCCCGGGCGTTTCTGGACGGCCGCGTGGTCGGCGAGATCGACGAGTTGCAGTGCTTCGAGGGACACTACGCCCCATACCACAAAGGCGGCTCGTTCATGGGCTTTGCCGAAGTGGGCCCCTTGCTTGAGTTTGTGAATCGTCACGGTGTCGAGCTGCGACATGACGCGGGCGGCAAGCACGTCTCATTCGTATGGCGGAGGGCCTGTCTGTCGCATATCAGCGAGGCCGTTGCTACGGAGTCGGGAGGTTGCTGTGGGTCGGTGTCGTACAATCCGCTGATGTCCGTTCCCGTGTCTGCGTCGCTCGCAGAGCCGATGCAGCGGATTGCCAAGGACTACCGGCAGAAGCGGATTGCGCAGGCCGCACAGGGGCTGGCCGACCTCAGGGAGCGGCATGCCGAGGAGTCCGGGCTCGCCTATGGCCTGGCGGTCTGCTACGCTCGATGCGGCCAGCTCGACCAAGCCAGGGACGTGCTTGGGCGCGTCATACATGACACCGGTGATCGGCGTTGTCGAAAGCTGTTCGACGATCTCGTCGCGCGCGTCGGCCCCTGCAATGGGCCGCAGCCCCCGATCGCACGGCGTTCTTCGCAAGATGAGTCCGGTCTGACGATCTTCGCGATGCCAAAGGCCTTTGACGGGCACATCGGTACCATACAGAGAAACGCCATTCGCAGTTGGGCCCGGCTCGATCCGGCCCCGGAGATCATCCTGTTTGGCGATGAGCCGGGGATTCGTGAGATGGCCGAAGAAGTCGGCGCCCGCCACATTCCTCACGTCGATCGAAACGAGTTCGGGACCCCTCTGGTCAACAAGCTCTTCGAGGCCGCCGAGGGTTGCGCCTCCCATGAGGTCTTGGCCTACGTCAACGCCGATATGATCCTCTTCCAGGACTTTGCGGACGGTGTGCAAAAGGTGAGGACGCGACTGTCGGAGTTCCTGCTCATCGGTCAGCGCTGGGACATTCCCATTCTGGAGGAGATCGATTTCCATCAGCCGGGTTGGCAGCGGTCGCTTCAGGAGCAGATGGCCGAGCACGCCATGCTCCACGCCGAGTGCGGCCTCGATTACTTCGTCTTCCCCAAGAGACTGTATCCTGAGATCCCGCCCTTCGCGATTGGACGAACGGCTTGGGACAACTGGCTGGTGATGGCCCCGCACGTGCGTGGCGCCGCGGTAATCGACGGCACCGAGTTCATCACGGCCGTGCATCAGGATCACGACTATGGACATGTGGCCGGAGGAAGAGAGGAAGCCTGGAGGGGCATTGAAGCCACGCGCAACCGTGAACTGGCTGGGACCTCCAGCAATTCTGGACGGACATCGGGAGCCACCTGGATTCTGAATCGCCAAGGCATGCTTCTCCGAACGCCGCCCCGACAGCCGGTGTATCTCACGGCAGAATATCGACAGGAGCGGTCCGCTTGGCTGCAGAAGCAGGCGGAGCGACTGATGGCGGCCGGACAGAGGGACATTGCCGCCTGCAAGTGGGAGGAATCCCTGACTCTGCACGAGGCGCTGCTCACGTTGAGGCGACCGAGCGGTGCCGGTTCCGATGTCGCCGAGAGCGACCGTCTTGTACAACGCTATGCGGCCACGTGTGTTTCTCTGGCTCAATGCCAGGCGCAAATGGGACACCACGAACGAGCCGCGGCCACCTACACTCGACTCCTGAAGAATCGCTGGATATCCATCCCCGAAACGCTGTGCAAGAGACTCACGCAGCAACGTGACGCGTGGGTGCGTCTGATCGACACGAACACGGTGTCTTCGACTCCAGCAGTTGCCGCGCCACACCGTCGTGCCGTTCGTGGCTGCGGCGTGTGCGAGGGAGTCGTGGCCTTTGAAAAGGCACAGCGGGGGCCGGACCCGTTCACGGAGGTCGTGGAGGGCGCTCTGCCTTGCCCGAAGGTAACGGTGATCGCGGCCTGCCGCAATGCCGAACGGCATCTGGCCGAGTGTCTCGACAGCATTCTCAGTCAGACGTTGCGGCAGTGGGAGTTGTTCCTTCTCGACGACGGCAGCACGGATGGTACGCGGCGGATTATGGAGGATTACGCCGCCCGCGATGACCGCATCCGGCTGTTCTGTTTCGATGACAGCAGGGGTCCCTACGTCCGACGCAACTTCGCCATCGAGCGGGCCAAGGCGCCGTTCATCGTGATCCAGGACGCGGACGATATCATGTGTCCGAACAAGCTCCATCGCCTCTATGAAGCGATCCTTGAAGATGAGCGTCTGGGACTCGTCGGTTCATTCTATCGAAGGTTCCTCGATGAGCTCACGGCGGTGGAGCGCACGGAGCCGACGGCGTTGCCGGTGACCCACGAACAGATCGTGGAGGCCTACCAGACGCAGCGGATGTGGGATTTCTCGTGGCACGGTTCCGCGATTGTCCGTCGCACGCTCTTCGACGCGATTGGCCTCTATGATGAGAATCCATTTGGCGCCGACTCCTTCTGGCTGGCCAAGGTGGCCGAATATGCCTGTGGCACGGGACGGATTCGGCTGAAGAACATCCCGGAGTTTCTTACCCTGCGGCGGGTGCATGGCGAGTCCCAGACGGGAGTGCTGCCGACGATGGATCGTCGGAACCGACGGATGGGGTACGTGCAGTACTGTGCTGAGAGGCTTGACGAGGCAGTGAGCCGGGCGGCGCGCGATCCCGGCGTGGACCTGGCGCGTGCGCTGCGAGAGTGCACCTGCGGCGACTTCCTCCAACGGTGGGAGGATCAGGCCGCCGCCCGTGAGAAGCGGCCCGTGGACAACCAGGTCGTGGACCGGCTGCTCCAGCGGGCGTTGCAGCAGTTCGGCGAACGGCAGTATGTCATGTGTGTGCGCACGCTGCGCGGGTTGGAGGTGATGGATCCTGCGACCCCGCGTCGCATCGTGCACTTCGATCTCATCATGGCCATGGCTCTCTATGGGCTGGGGCACGAAGAGCGGAGCCGGATTTGCTTACGTCGCGAGATGGGCAACCACCACAGCCCAGTGGCGGGGCAGTTGCATGAGAACCTCTTCGTGAGAGGCATGCGGATCGACGTGGCGCAATGGTACAGCGAACATGCGGAGGCGATTGCGCTGCAAGTCCAGAGGAGCATTGTTGGAGACGTTTCTTCGGCGGCCGATGGAGACATCGCGGCAATGGCGCCGAATCGTCGGCCGAAGGTCACCGTGATCACAGCGTGCCGCAACGCCGCTCGGTTCCTCCCGGAGTGCTTGGACAGCATCCTGTCGCAGACTCTGGACGAGTGGGAGCTGTTGCTGCTCGATGACGGCAGCACGGACGATACGCGCCGGATCATGGAGGCGTATGCTCGACGCGACAAACGCATTCAGGTGCACGGCTTCGACGACAATCGAGGGCCGTACGTGCGGCGGAACTTCGCCATCGAGCGGGCCCGTGCAGACTTCGTCGTCATTCACGATGCGGATGACATCATGTGTCCGACGAAGCTCGAAACGCTCTACAATGAGATCAGCAGCGACGCCGATCTGGCCATGGTCGGGTCGAACTACCGAACATTTCTCGAAGAGTATCATGGTCCCGAATGCAGTGAAGCGAGCCAACTGCCCATGACTCACGACGAGATCCTGGCCCGGTTTTGGTCCTGGCAACATGGCATGAGTCATGGCTCGGCGATCCTGCGCAAGGCGCTCTTCAGCGAGATCGGCCCCTACGATGAGAATCCGTTCGCCGCCGATTCGTTCTGGTCGGCGAAACTGGCCCTGTACGCGGAATCGGGCCAGGCGGTTCGCGTCAAGAACGTGCCCGAGTGCCTGACCCTGATCCGGATGCACGCCAGCAACCACACGCGGCTCCTGTCCACCCTGGATCCTCGCAACCGACGGATCCGATACCGGCAATACTGCGAGTGCAAACTGCGGCGCATCCGCGACCGCGTGAAGTCAGAGCCGGATGTGGATATCGGACGTGAATTGCGGCAATGTACCTGCGGCGACTTCCTGACGCGATTCAAGGCTGAGATCATCGCATGGGAGAACGAGCCGTTGGACAGTCGAGTTGTCCCGGAGTATTTGCAGACTGCCGTCCGTCTGTTCGACCTGGGGCGCTGCGTCAATTGTGCGAGCATTCTCAACAGTGTGGAGTCCTTCGAGCCAACCATCGCGGATCATGTGGCGGGCTACGACCTGCTCCGGGGTCTGGCCTATTTCGCTCTGCGGATGAAACAGCAGGCCCGATTCTATCTGGATCGTGAGATTCGCCGTCATGACACCGTAGCCGCTCGTCGGTTTGTCGAGGATGCCTTCGAGTCCGAAACGCCGGTGGATATGCGATCGTGGTGTCTGGACCATGCCGCGCAATACGATATGACTCTGAAAGAAGTCGGACCGAGGAGATCGCCGCAGATGACGTCGTTCGTCAACGCGACGTAGAAAAGCGGATTGTGGGGTTCAGGACCGTACCGATCGGAACGATAATCATATCGGGTCGTTTGGTTTCGATCGAGCCAAGCACGTGTCCGCCGATCTGCCGCGGGCTATTGAAAGGTCGATACACATGGGTGAATTACGTCTTTCAGGGTTGTCAACCGGGATTGATACGAGCGCGCTGATCACTCAGTTGATGGCGGTCGAGCGGCGCAGACTCAACAAGTACGTCTCGCAGAAGGATACGTGGAGCGAGCGAAAAGACGCCCTCAATACGCTGAAAAGCAAGCTCAACGACCTCAAGAGTGCCGTGGCGGCTCTCGCAGATGCCCGCAAGCTGCGGACGTACACATCGGTATCCAGCAACACGGACGTTCTGACCGCCGAAGCCTCCTATAATGCGTTTGAGGGCAACCATTCGATTGTTGTCAATCAACTCGCCAGTGCCGAACGCTGGGTCCATACAGCCGGAATGGCGTATGCCGAGGATTACGTGGGGGAAGGTGTCTTCATCTACTCCTACAACAATCGTGAGGTGACCGTCACCACGGCCGCCAATACGACCTTGGAGGATTTCGTCGGCCTGATCAACAACGACGCCAACAATCCCGGGGTGACCGCCAGCCTGCTGTTCCACAACGGCGCCTATCATCTCGCTTTGAGCGGAAACGAGGCCGGCTCCGATTACGAGATCTCCGTCAACGCCAGCAACACGGAAGTGTGGCAGACCGCCTCGCCCTTCACCGTCAAAGATGAGAACGCCACGGTGGCCACCAGGATCAGAGACCTCGATCAGTTCAGTGGAACGTTTGCCGGCGACGAATCCATCACCATCACGGGGCGGCAGCACGATGGGTTGGAGGTGAGCCATAGTTTTGCCGTCAACGAGCACACGCGTCTCGAGCATCTTGTGGGCGAGATCAACAATGCTTTCGAAGGGACCGCCACGGCGGCCATTGTGAACGGGCAGATTCGACTGACCGATCACGCCAGCGGGGCCAGCCAGATGGAGTTGAGCCTCAGCTACCATCCCGGTTCCGGTTCCACGACGTTGGACGTCCCGGCGGTGGCTCAATCCACGCAAGGGGGCAGTACCGCGGCGACTCTGGCGGGATTTGCCGATGCAGATTTCTCCCAGACCCAATCGGCGCAAGACGCTCAGATCAAGGTGAACGGCTTTCCCCCCGGTGACGACGAGTGGATGGCGCGCAGCGCCAATACGATCGACGACGTTCTCCAGGGTGTGACGCTGTCTCTGCACGATACCGGGACGGTCCAGGTGAGTCTGTCGCGCAACACCGAAGCGGTCAAGGACAAGCTCACGAAGATGGTCGATGCCTACAATTCCATCGTGACGTTTCTCGCCGAGAAGACCGGGTACAACAGCGAACTCAAGACGGCGGGCGTGTTGATGGGCGATTCGACGGTAACGAGTATCGCCACCAGCCTGCGCATGCCGCTGCTTCGGCAGACCAGCGGCTTCGTCACCGACGTGGATGCGTTTCTCATGCCGGCACAGGTCGGTCTCGAACTCGACCGCGATGGGATTCTTTCGCTGGACACGACGGTGTTCGACGAGGCGATTGCCAAGAACTACATGGGCGTACTGGCCCTCATCGGCGCCGACAAGACCGGCAGCTCCGATAGCAACACGGTCCAGTTCTACAGCGCATCGAGTCAGTACACGCAAGGCGGAACGTACAATGTGCAGGTCACGGTCGTCGGAGGGGCCATCACGAGCGCCGGGATCAAGAGGGCGGGTGAGTCCACCTATCGCGACGCGACGATTCGGGGGAACACCGTCATCGGCGACAGCTCGTTCGGCAGCGATGGGAACCCGGTGTATGCCGAGAACGGCCTGGCCTTGAACGTCGATCTCAGCCGGGACGGCACATTCAACGCCACAGTTCGTGTCAAGCAGGGATTCACCGGCACCATCGAAGACGTGATCGAGCGATTCCTGAAACCCACGAATGGATGGCTGACGCTGGACCAGAACTCGGTGGACGTCCAGATTCGGAACCTGGAGGACCGCATCACCAGGGAGACGGATCGCCTGTCACGCGTCGAGCAACGTCTGATCCGGAAGTACGCACGTCTGGAGAGGACGCTGACGCTGATGCAAAACCAGATGGCCGGTCTCCTGTGACGGCATGTTGCGAGGGGGCCGTTTTCACCGGTCGTTGCCTTCGGCGCCGCGTCATCGGGCGGCGTTCTTGTTCTGTCGGAGCCGATAGATCATCGCCAGCACTTCGGCCACCGCAACGTACAGCGACTCGGGTATGCGCTGTCCCGGCTTGACCGAAGCGTAGATCGCGCGGGCCACCTCAGGGCGTCGGACGATCGGAACGCCGTGGGAGCGTGCGATCTCGATGACCTTCTGGGCCATATGGTCGGCGCCTTTGGCCAAAAGGATGGGAGCCTCCATGGTGGCCGCCTCATAACGCAGTGCGACGGCCACGTGCGTGGGGTTCACCAGGACCACACTGGCTTTGGGCACCTCCTGGATCAGGCGCTTCATCGACATTTCGATCTGAATGCGACGGATTCGGTTCTTGACTTCCGGCGAGCCTTCGCTGTCTTTGCGCTCTTGTTTGACCTCCTGCCGGGTCATCTTCAGTTCTTGCGTGTGCTGCCATTTCTGATAGAGCGTGTCGGCCAGTCCCAGGACGATCACCGCGATGCCGACGCGAATCCCGAGGCCGAATGTCATCGACGCGATCGAACCGATCAACTGAGACGACCACGCCCAGCGCAGGGCCGCCATGGCCTCCAGCTTGTCTCTAAGGTAGAACCAGACGATCACACCGACGATGAACAGCTTGGCGATCTCGGCGAGCAGACGGACCACGGACCGCGGGTTGCCGATCTTCTGGATTGCGGTGGCGGGATTGATCGCGTCCCACTTGAATTGAATGGCCTCCGGGCTGAACGTCAGGCCGCCGATGGCGATGCATGTGGCGATCCCGGCCACACTGATGACGGCGAGGATCGGCAGCATGACGACGATGGTGTCGATGATGTTCGCGTTCATATAGGCCACGAAGATCTGGGAGTTGGCCAAAGGGCCGGTCTGGCCGGACGCAGCCGCCTCGACCTGTGCCGTGAACCACTGGAATAGGCCGGGCGCCAGCAGGGCGAGGCTCAGAAGCAGTGCCACGAGCGTGACGGCGGCCCCCATGTCCTGGCTCTGTGGGACCTGGCCCTTCTCGCGAGCCTTGCTCAGCCTTTGCGGGGTCGGTTGTTCTGTCTTTTCGGCGGCGGGTTTCTCGGCCATTCCTGTGAGTGATTATGGATTCTTGAGAAGCGATGAGTGGATAGACAATCCGTATCCGCAAGAATCAAACATCCACAATCGGTACTCCTTCTAAAGCGGTAGCAGTTGCGCCATCCAGTTGGCCATTTCGGTTACATATCCGCTGATGAACGGCAGAAACGTTGCGGCCATAATCAGACCCAGACCGATCCGTGCCGGCATGCTGATGAAGAGGATGTTCATCTCCGGAACCAATCGCGCCAGAAGGGCCAGCGCCACCATGAGGACCATGAACGCCGCCAGCATGGGTGCGGCCAGGCGCAGGCCGGCGATCAACATGGTCGAGCCGGCGGTGAGCACGCCGCCCGTCAGCGTCTGGATGGTCGGGGTCGTCCCGATGGGAAAGGCGGCATAGCTTCTCGAAAGAACCAGGAGAAGCAGATGGTGACCGTTGGCGCTGAGAAACAGCAGGACGAAGATCATTTCAAGCAGACCGCCAAGCGGCTGGGCGCCTTCGCCGGTCAGCGGGTCGAGGATCTCGGCCATCATAAGCCCCATCTGGCGTTCGACGATCTGTCCGCTGAGCTTCACCACGGAGAACAGTGAGTTGACGATCACTCCCAGGGCCAAGCCGTACGTGGCCTCGCCGCCCAGCAGCAGCACCGCCCTGACGGTGTCCCGAAGGCTGTCGGGATCGGCCACCTCGATGCCTGCGGCCTTCGGGACGATGGCGGCGAAGAAGACCGAGACCAGTACGGTCGCCGCCACCTTGACCCGTACCGGGATTGTCTGCCATCCGAAGACCGGCACGATCAGGAAGAACGCGGAAACGCGCGTCAGAACCAGAGCGAAGCCGAGGAGTGTTTCGAGCATCTGGCGTCCCCGCGATCAGTACCGAATGTTCTGGATCTGGGCGAAGATCTCGCCGGTGAATCGTAAGGCGACCTGGAGCATCCAACTGCCGAACAGCAGGGTGACGAGGGAGACCGCCAGCAGTTTGGGAACGATGGTTAGCGTCATGTCCCGAATGGACGTGACCGCCTGGAGCAGAGTGATGACGATGCCCACGACCATACAGGTGACCAGAATCGGCGCCGACAGGAGCAGTGCGGTTTCAAGCGTGTGTCTTCCCAGATAGAGTACGTAGCTGCTATCCATACGTGCGTGTGCCCTCTTTCGTGTATCGGGTGGCCGTCATTGAAATCCGAGGCTGAGACTCTTGGCCAGCAAGCCCCATCCATCGACCAGAATGAACAGGATCAGCTTGAACGGCAGCGAGATCATCACCGGAGGAAGCATCATCATCCCGGCGCTGAGCAGGACGCTGGCGATGACCATGTCGATCAGCAGAAACGGGATGAACAGCAAGCAGCCGATTTCAAAGGCCGTGCGAAATTCACTGATGATAAAGGCCGGGACGACGATGTGCAGTGGAATGTCCATCGGCGTGGCGGGCGGGGCGACCTGGGCCATCTCGACGAACAGCGCCAGATCGCTTCGCCGGCTCTGACGCAACATGAACTCCTTGAGGCACCCGGCCGCGCGATCGGTGGCCGCGGTGAACGTGATCTCGTCGGCCAGGTAGGGCTGGATCGCCTCGGTGTTGATCTTGGAATAGGTCGGCGCCATCGTGTAGAGCGTTAGAAACAGCGCCAGGCCGACAACGGCGACCGTCGGCGGTATGGTCTGTGTGCTGAGCGCTCGACGAACAAACGAAAGTACGATCACGATTCTCGTGAAGGAGGTCGTCATGACCAGCAGGCTGGGCAGAATCGCCAGGCCGCCGAAGATGATGACGAGCTTGACGGGGGTCGACCAGTCTTTGCCCTCGGCATCCTGGGCGGTCGCTTTGTCGAGGACGGTGGCCAGATCGCTGAGGCTCGGGACATTGTTCGGCGCTGCGACGGCCTCTGCATTCGGTTCGGTTCCCGGCAGTTCCAGGGGCGCCATCGGACTGACGACCTGCCCGTACGAAACGGTGGCCGCCGCAAGCCCAATCAGCGACAGGGCGATCAACCTGGCTCGGGTATTGGTCATCTACATGCCCACCGAATGGTCGAGTTCCTGTTTGGACAGATCCAGCCACGTATCCCCGACTTCAGCCAGTTTCGCGATGCTTTCGTTGGTGCTGCCGATCAGCAGCCTCTGGCCGCCGATCTCCACGAGATGGAGCGCCTTGCGTGGTCCGAGGTAGGCCGTCTCGATGATCTGGATCTCCCTGCCACCCGCTTTCGTGATGTTGGGGAGCACCTTCTTGGACAGATACAGGGCCCCAGCGGCCAGGGCGACCACCAGCAGGACCGAGAGCATCATTTTGAAGAACAACTCCTTGCTCCCAATGCCCAGGTCGCCCTGCCGCGCGAGATTGGGATCGTTAAGCAAGAATCGCTGCGTCTGTGGCGCAGAGGCATCCGGCTTGGCCTGATCGGTTGGGCGGGCGGCCAAGCCGACCAGGCTGCCTGCAACGACGACCCCGGCAAACATCATCGCCACTTTTCTTCTCTTGTCCTTCACACGAACCTCGATAGTTCTGTCCTGCTCTCCCGACTGCTCTCGGAGAGCCAGTTTCCGAAATACGCACACGGTATCCAATGAGGGTGTGCAAATGGTGTGCCGAAACCGTGCGGTCCCTTGGGATGGCTTTCATGCCGCGCCAGGGCGGATGCGAGCGGCACAGCGCCTGAAGAATAGGCCTGCTGTCGAAAAACTTGACGCGCTCGGAGTCAGCGGGTGGATTTCAACATGGCGATCAGGATCTGTGATTGTCCGGGGTCGGGGCGGTCCTGGCCCGCCCAGTTGCCTCCTGGACCGGCCCCCCAGCACAGAATGCGCCACGGCGAGGCGTCGGCCGCCGGCGGAGGCCCACCGGGCCGATCGGCTCCCTGAGCCAGTTCGGCCCGGAGGAACCGGGCTACGACCTCGGCACGTCGGGCCGAGAGCGTCCATTGCTGCATCTGCGTCGCCTCTTCGCCCGCCAGTCCCAGCACGTACAGTGTGCAGGTCTCCGCACGGAGGTTCTGTTGCAGGTCGATGCAGTATCTTGCCAAATAGTGCCGTGATTCGTCGTCGAGATGCGCCTCTCCCGGTGCGAATTTGATGGGGGTGATCGAGAAGTTGAGACGATGACCGACGATCTGCGACGGCAGCGTGGTCGTGGATTGACTGAGGCGTTCGAACGCCTGGCGGAGCCTCTCGCGGTACTCATCGAGGGTCCGATCCTGTGTTGTTTCCGGATCCGATGTCAGGTGTTTGGTCTTGGAGGCTTCGAGTTCCGGTTTGGTCTCACTGCCCAGAAGGACACCAAGGCCACAGAGATGGATCGATTCCCAGAAGGAGTCGCGGCCTCGATTGAAGAGGTCCGGGTCCTGCACCTGGGCCAGCGTCAGCAGCAGCACGAAGAACGTCAGCAACAGGGTCACCATGTCCGAGAAGGTGACAATGTAGCTCGGGACTTTTGGCTTCTCCTCTTGTGGCTGGCTGCGCGATCTCAATGGTAGGTGCTCCGTTCCAGAATAACGATCTCGATCACCCGCCGGGTTCTCGGATTGAGGGCGGCCAAGCCGCTGTGTCGCAGCGTCTCGGCGTCCACCGTCGCCGTTGCGGTGATGCTCAGTCGCGTCTTCTCGATCCCCTGGCCGTCGGTCAGGATCTGGGCGATGGCCCAAGCCCTTCGCAAGCCGATCTCGTCGGAACCGTCCGGACCGGCCTCCATCGCGTGCTCGCTGACGATCACCCGGTTGGGAACGGCCTTTAGCAGCGTCGCCACGTCGGCCATGATCCGGCGCCCGTGGCCGGTGGTGCGGGTGCCGAGACCCAGGAAGACGTCTTCCGACGGCACCAGAAAGACCTTCTGGTCCTGAAAGTCCATGAAGTCCAGGCTCGTGCTGGGATTCGATTCGTACTGGCCGTCGACGGTTGGCCTCTCACTGCCCCTTTCCGGGTCCTGATCGTGTATGATTCGGGGGGTGGGCAAGAGCGCGTCGTCAATGCGCCTCAGGCGCAATCCGATCGAGGACAGTCCCTCCGAGAACGCCGACTGCATCTTCGGAAAGACCTTGGTGTCGAAGGAAGAGAAGCTCAACAGCAGGACGAAGAACGTCAACAGGAGGGTCATGCAGTCGCTGAATGTGACCATCCATTCCGGAGCGCCGGGCCCGTCGTCCGAGGGTTTCTGTTTGCTTCTGGTGGCCATCAGACGGTCGCCTTGATCTCTTTGCGTCGGCTGTGCGAGACGAATGCCTGCATTCTCTCTCTGACAATGGTCGGGTTGTCGCCCTGGGCGACGGCGCAGACGCCTTCGAGGATCATCTCCATGGCCAGCGATTCCTCTTTGGAGTAGATGCCGAGCTTGCCGGCCAGAGGAATGAAGATCAGGTTGGCGGCAAACGCTCCGTAGAACGTTGTCAGCAGGGCCACGGCCATACCCTGTCCGATCTGGTCGGGCGAACTGAGGTTTCGCAGCATCTGCACCAGTCCAATCAGCGTCCCGATCATGCCGAAGGCGGGGGCGGCGGCCCCCATGAATTCGAGGATCTTCTTGCCGCTGGCGTGGCGTTCCTGGAGATATTGAATCTCCGGCTCCAGCATGTCACGGATGGCCTCGGAATCCTGTCCGTCGACGAGCAACTGAAGGCCCTTGGCAAAGAAGTGGTCGCTGAGCTTGCTGATCTCCGGCTCCAGGGCCAGCGTTCCATCGCGACGGTTGATTGCCGCGAAGTTGACCATCTTCTGAACCACTTCGGACTGTCCGGGAATCCTGGCGACGATGGTCTTCTTGATGATGGAGAAGATGCTGAGAAACTGCGGCAGCGAGAAGTGGATCATCGTTGCGCACAGCATCCCGCCGATCGTGATGCACAGGGAGGGGACGTGAAAGAACATAGCGGCCCCGCCGCCCATGACGATTGCTCCAACGACAACGACGAAGCCCAGCAGCGTTCCGATAATGGTTGCGATGTCCATAGAGGTCTTATCCTCCCGTAACCTGTTTGAGCTTCTGGCTCAGCATAGCCGCCAGAGCCGGCTCCGTGGCCGCCAGTTCGGCCAGGACCCTGGCCTTGGCCCGATCCTGCATGAAGAAGAGGATTTTGACGGCATCGTCAAGGTTGGCGCTGCGACCAGTGCCGTTGTTTCGGGGCTGCGTTGTGGCCATGTTGCTGAGGATCTCGCCGGCTCGAGCCGGTTCCATCTTGTCGTATGCGGCCGCGATGGCGACCAGGTTGGCGCGTTCGGCCTGTTCGACTTCTACGCGCGTCTTCTGAAGCATGTCTCGCTCGTTCCGGAGGTTCGCCACGGCCGCCGCAAGGTCGACGCGTAGGTCGTTCAGGGCGGCAATGTCCTGTTGCAGCGTCTGCTGGGCGACGAGCAGGCGTTGTCGCTCCTTGTCCAGATTCCGGGTCTTCGTGTTGTATTCCTGAATCTTCTCGCGGACCTCGAAGATCAGTTCCTTGAGTTGCTCTTCGGTCATCGCGCGGGTGTTGGCCCCGTCCTCTGCCGCAGACGACACGGCCGTCAAGACCGGACGAGCGCCCTTGGCGGCAAACGGATCGGAGGCCCCTGCGTCGGCCTGCCCCTCGGTGGGCGCCCCCCGGACGGAAGCCGGGCTCGTGAACCACGCGGCGCCGAAGGCCCCGAGGAAGCTGACCAGGCCCGCCGCGACGGTGACAAGGAGAAGTTTCTTATTCACTGTACGTACTCCCAATCTGGATTCCTGCGATGCTCCTGCCGTGCCACGGAGGTTCGCATCACAGTCTCACGCCCTCATTTCGGACGAAGGCGATGGTGGTTCGGTCGTCCATTTCCTTCTGCTCGAGCTTCTCCTGCTCCTCGATGAATCGGACCTTCGCTTCGGTCCGAAGTCTCTGCAAACCTTCCTTGAAGCGTCTGATCGCCAGGACCTCGGCGGTCTTCTGCTTTCGTTGCATCTCCAAGTCTTCAATTTCACCGGTCAACCTTCGGATGAGCCGGTCATCGGCGTCCGAATTTCTCAGGAAGAACTCCTGGTGACCCAGGCGTCCGGCCGACCGGTCCTGAGTGATTTCCTTGGCGATTTCCTGCAGAATGCGGCGACGCATGAGCAATTCGCCTCGCTTGATAGCCAGCATCTCGGTCAGGCGAAACAGCTCCATGCGCTTGAGCTGTTCTTCCTTGATCTTGATGTCCAGCACCTTCTGCAAGCGCCATGCAAATCGTTTCATCGCTGTGTCGGCCTCATCGTTGATGCCCGTCGGGGCTGAGCAACTGTTCCCACGTGTGCCGGATGTCCGTCAATCGGCGGATGGTTTCATCAAACGGTGTCCTTTGGTGCACCGGCTGTACGAGGAAGTCATTGATACGGTCGATCAGGCTGATCGCGCCGTCGATCCGTCGATTGCTGCCGGGGGAAAACGCTCCAATGTTGATCAGGTCTTCCGCATCGGCATAGGTGGCGTAGATCTCCTTGAGCTTCTGGGCGGCCGTGCGATGCTCCTCGCTGACCACCGCCGGCATCAGACGGCTGACGCTCTGCGTGATGTCCACGGCCGGATAGTGACCTCGGCCTGCCAGCTTTCGCGACAGAACGATGTGTCCATCCAGCAGACTTCGCGCACTGTCGGCGACCGGATCGGCCAAGTCATCGTTTTCCACCAGCACGGTCAGGATCCCCGTGATGGTGCCGGCGTCCGAGCAGCCAAGACGTTCGATGAGTCGAGGCATAAGGCTGAACACGCTCGGGCAGTAGCCTTTTGTCGCGGGTGGTTCGCCGGCGGCCAGGCCAATTTCCCGCTGGGCCTGCGCAAACCGCGTCAGCGAATCCATCATAAACAGCACGTTCCGGGCCTTGTCCCGGAAGTACTCGGCGACGGTGACGGCCACGAACGCCGCTTTGACCCGCTGGATGGGTGGTGCGTCCGACGTGGCCACGACAACGACGCTGCGGGCCAGCCCTTCAGGACCCAGGTTCTCCTCGAGGAACTCCCGGACCTCGCGGCCTCGTTCTCCGATCAAGGCGACGACGTTGACGGCGGCATCGCTGCCGTTGGCGATATTGCCGAGCAGGACGCTCTTGCCTACCCCGCTTCCTGCGAAGATCCCGACGCGCTGGCCTTGGGCACAGGTCAGGATTCCGTCGATCGAACGGATGCCGAGTGCGAGCGGCCTGGTGATCTTCTCGCGGGTCAGCGGCGGGGGACTGCTGACGTCCAGCGGCCTGCTCTCCTCTCCGGCCAGAGGGCCTTTGTTGTCGATTGGCTCACCCAAGCCGTTCAGGACGCGTCCCAGGACGTTAGGCCCCAGCCGGATGTGCCGGGGCGTGGTCCGGGCCGTCACGATGTCGCCGGGCGAGACACCCTCGATGTGTTCCAGGGGCAGCAGGATGACGTGGTCGTGGCGGAAACCGACCACCTCGGCCAAGATGCGCCGATTCTCGCCGATGTGGATGCCGCACAATTCGCCCAGACCGATGGCCGGACCGGCCGACTCAATCGTCGAGCCGGAAACACGCACGACGTAGCCCTGACAGTCTACGAGGTCCACCGTCTCGAGGGCCGAGTGGTATTTGTCGAAATCGATGGTGGGGCAGTTGGAGTCGATCATAGGTTATTGCGCTCTCTCAAGTGCTTCCCCGATGCGTGTGAGGTGTTCTTCGACGAACGACTTGACGATGCCCTTGGGTGTCTCGATCAGGCAGTCTGCACGGGCGACGGCCCAGTCCGGGACGAAATCCAGTTCGGCAGACGGACTGTCGGGGTTCTCCTGCTGGAGACGCTCGTAGGTCGCCAGGTCCTCGGGGTTCAAACGCACCACGAGCTTCTGGCGGGCGGGCGCCCGTTTCAACGTCTCTTCGATGATGATCTGGATGTCATAGTGCCCGTTGTCGATATTCTGCTTCAGTATCTTTCTGGCGATTTCCACGGCCAGCTTGGCAATATCGCTGCGGTGACGAGCGACGGTCTGTTGGTGCAGGTCATTCAACCGGGCCGCGAGGGTGTTGATCGTGCCTGCCAGTTGTGCCAGAGCATCGGTCTGTTGTCCGATCGCCTCGGTCGGTTCCGGTGGATTGACCTGTCCCCCTTCGCGCCCCTTCGAACCAGCCCCGGTCGCTTGAGGGCGCGTCGGGGCAGGGGCGGTGCGGGCCGATTCTTCGACGATGCGAAGCCCAGCCACCGGTCTTGGAAGGCGGATCATCATTGCCTCGGTCATGCTTCTACTCTTCCGTGAAGGTCAATTCGCCTTTGCGGTTGAGCTCCCGCAAGGCCTCGACGATTTTGTCGCGGGACTGGCGGACATCCTCCTTCTTCGCAGCCGACATCAGCGACGTTTCTTCGTTGACCATGGCCGCTGCGCGCTCGGAGATACTGGATTTGATCTTGTCCGCGATTTCTTCCGGGCTCTCGTGCAAGGCCAGCGCCAGTCGTCGTTCGTCGATGCCGCGCAGGGCCTGCTGGAGCGAGCGGTCGCCCACCTGCGGAAGATCCTCCCAGACCACCATAAGATTCATCACCTTGTCACCGGCGTCGCTGTCCTTTTGTTGAATGGCCTCCAGGACGCCGTCACGGACTTCC
This sequence comes from uncultured Pirellulales bacterium, assembly GCA_964610435.1. Taxonomy (GTDB): domain Bacteria; phylum Planctomycetota; class Phycisphaerae; order Sedimentisphaerales; family Anaerobacaceae; genus Anaerobaca. The sequence goes on from CAZSXM010000011.1 coordinate 66,885, forward strand.
TTGTCGAGATTCCGCACGATGACAGCGACCTTGCGCAGCGAGTCTTCCGGAGGGGCCTGCACGGCGCCGCCGATCTGCTGGGGCGATCCGAGCCCTTCGATGCGTTGGCGCACCATTTGGGCGATGCTGGCCTTGGCCTCCGGCGTGACGCTGCCGATGGCCGTCATGCGACTGATGGCGCTGACCCGCATGCCGTCACCGAGAAGCCCGAGGACCTCGGAGCCCTTCTTGGGGGGCAGTTCCGAGAGGACCACCGCGACGGCCTGCGGATGTTCGGTCTCGAGCACCGCCGCCAGCTTTCGCGGATCGGCCGAACGAATCGCAATGAACGGATCACGCTTCTGGAGGAGATCCTGAATCTCGTTCTGGACCTGTGTGGCTTTGTCTTCGCCCACGGTGTTCTTGAGGACCTCACGCAGGAAGCTCTTGAACTGAAAGGCCGATTCATTCTCGAGGGACTTGCAGAACTGCCGGGCGACCTCGGCGGTCTCCTTGGCATTGCGATGGCCGGAGGCGTCGAGGTAGCTCAGTTCGACGGCCAGCTCCTGAACCATTCGGGCATCCACGCCCTTGAGCAGTTCGGCGGCGGTGGCCACGTCGAGGCTGGTCAGCAGAAGGGCCGCTTTCTGTTTTCCCGTCAGTGCCACAGTCCTTGGTCACTCCTTCTCTTCGATCCAGTTGAGGAACATCTCTCGCACCTGCTCCGGATTGCTTCGCAAGGCGTGCGTGATCTGTCGTCGCAGCATGATCGGCTCGCTGGCCGGGCCTCCCGGCGTCAGCAGGCCGGCGCTCCCGCTGCCCCCCTCGGCCAGTTGTCTGGCCTCGACGGCCACGGCCTTGCTCCGCGCGCGACTGAAGATACGGAAGACGATCAGGGCGCAGACGGCCATGAGCCCCAGCGACAACTGACGCGCCAACGCAAGATAGTGCGACCAGGCTACGGGTTCTTCCTCAATCGGTGATTCGGCGGGTTGTCGGAATCGCGCGTTGGCGACGCGGAGCGAATCGGTCTCCTTCAGGCCCAGCGCCGTGCGGATGATCTGCTCGACTTCGGAAACCTCCATGATCAGGGCAGGCGGTCCTCCCGCCGGAGTCTCGTTGGCGTCGGCGGCATGCAAATCCACAAGTGCGGCCACCGAGAGCGAGCGGATCTCTCCGGGCACGACGACCTTCTGCTTGATGGTCTTGCCGACCTGATACTCGGTCAGGATGGTCTCGTCTCTACGGGTGCTGCCTGTGCCTGCCTGCTGTCCGGCATTGCCGCCACCGATTTCCGAGTTGTTGGTAATCTCCTCCTTCGTAGCCACCTTGGCGGAGGGGTCGTACGTCTCCGTGACCGTGCTGACGCTGTTCATATCGACCACGGCGCTGACGCGGACGGTGGCCCGTCCGGGTCCCAGGACCATCGTGAGCATGTCTTCGGCCTTCTTGACCAGGCCCTGCTCGACACGCTCCTTGTAATCGTGGACGGTGCCGGCGCCGGTCGCCAGCTTTGGATCGTCGTGGCCCGAGAGGAGGTTGCCCTGGCTGTCAATCACGGTGACGTGCTGCGATCTGAGGCCCTTGACGCTTCCGGAGACCATGTGTGTGATGGCGGCGATGTTGGTGCCGCTGAGTCGATAGCCGGGCCTCAAACGCAGGACGACGGAGGCGGAGGTTTGGCCTTGCTCCGAGGCGAAGAGACGTTGCTCCGGATTGACGATGTGGACTCTGGCGTGGGCGACGCCGTCGATCATCTGGATGCTCTTGGCCAGTTCGTCCTGCAAGGCCCGGCTGAGATTGACGTTCTGGACGAAGGGGCTAATGCCGATTTTCTCGTCATCGAAGAGCTTGTATCCACTCTGTTCGCCGCCCGGCAGGCCTTCCTTGGCCAGGTCCAGTCGAAGCTGATAGACGTACTGCTGGGGGACGTAAATGGTCGTGCCGCCGTCTCGGAGCAGGTACGCGATCCCTTTGTCGCTGATCTTGTCGGTGATTCTGGCCGCCTCGGCGGGCGTCAAGTCCTGGTAGAGCAATCGCATGTCCGGCCGACGGGCCCAATGGACCAGAAGCGCCCCGATCATGGCCGAGGCCAACAGGACGGTGACCAGCAGAGCCCGTTGGATCAGGCTGATCTTCTGCCACACGGAGACGATTTTGTGCTGGAGTTCCATCAGGCTTCTGAACCCATGTTACCACAGATGATCGGCGGTGCCGTCGGGCACCGCCTCGCTCAAATCTGCATGTTCATCGTCTGCTTGTAGGCTTCGATGAGCTTGTTCCTGACGCCGACAAGGACCTTGAAGCTGACGTCCGCCTTGGCGACGCTGGAGACGACCGCCGTGATATCGTTGTTCTTGCCCGTCAGAAGATCCTCGATCGACGTCTCGGACGACTTCTGGAGGTCATCGACTTGGGAGACATACTTGTCGAGGGCCTTGACGGCTTGGGAGAAATCGGCCTTGCCGCCGGGACCTTCGGTCTGCGGCAGGGGGGGCCTGGCATTCGTTGGGATTGAATTGGCGCTTGGATCGAAGTTGACCATCGGGCTGCCCTTCCGTTACCGGAGCAATTCGAGTGTGGTTTCAATCATCTTCTGATACCGCTTCAGGATGGCCGCATTGGCCTGATACGCCCGGGTGGCGGTCGACATGTTCATCATCTCGACCGGCAGTTGAACGTTTGGCATGGTGATATAGCCGGCTTCGTCGGCCCGGGGGTTGCCGGGATCGAAGATCCGTTCCAGCGCGCTCATATCCTGCGCGATGTTGTAGACGGTGACTCCGGCGATGCCGTGGGTGTCCTCGTTGTCGGTGCCGAAGAGGGCCTGGAGTCGGCGATAAGGCTGGCCCTGCCCGTCGTCAAGGGTTCGGGCGTTGGCAATGTTGGAGGAGATGACCTCCATCTGCGTGCTCTGGGCTCTCATGCCCGAGACGGCGATATCGACGGGACCGAACGTGCTGTCCACTCGCATGATAGCGAATCCTTTCTCTCAAGGCGACCTCGCTGGGCGTTGTGCCCGGCGACGGGGTCGCTTCGGCTAACCGACGCGGATAGCCGTTTCGATTTGCGAAAACCGTTTCTGCAGGAGTCTGACGTATGCGGTATGGCGGAGGGTGTTCTTGACGAGGCTTCCAACCTCCGCCTCCATATGGACGTCGTTGCCGTTTGGCCGGACAGGGGTGTTCCTGGGCTGGTAGATCTCCGGCTCGATCTTGTCGAGGTCGGCTGTGCTGGAGGAGTTCAGGACCCTTGCCAGCAGTTCGTCGAACTTGACGTCGAGCCGCCGGTACCCCGGGGTCTCGATGTTGGCCATGTTGCTGGCGATCGTCCTCTGACGAAGCCCTTCGGCCTTGATCCCCGCTTCGAGCAGGTTCACAATGTTGTTCGGCTGTGCCATCGTTTGCATCCTTGGGTCTGTGCACGAACGTTCTACGACGTCAACGTGATGTGCAATAACCGTGCCAGGTTCGGTTTCCCTGTGGCGACGCCCAGAACAGTGCGACAGACGGCCGCTGGCGGACCTGGAGAGCTCGTTTGACCGTGTTTGCCCGTTGCGGCGACCGTGTCAGGATTCTATACACGCGGTTGGCTAATTTGACGCGCGCCGCACCCTGGGATCGCTGGCGGTACGCCGGCCGACGATACCGGAAGAGATTTCCTGTTCTTTCGGAACATTCGTCTGTCGGCCCTCTGAGCCGAGGGGGCGAATGGACGGCTTTGTTCCCTCGTTGAGATCGTAACATGTTGCATTGAAATAGCTTAGAGTGTAGCAGGTGCAGCAGGCCATGAATTGGCATACAGATTGCTATTTGACTTGTATACGTGGCCCAATTGAGGAATCAGTGTATGAGCAACATAGCGATCGTGATCGGCAACATGCTTGCCCGATCGCCCGGCGAGGCCGTGGCAATGGGTCGGGAGGCTTGTGAATCGACGAGCAAGGGCGGTCGTCAGGTGTTCGCCGATGCGGCGCCCTTGGCACGGCTTCGAGACGAATTGAGGTCCAATAAAAGGCAATGCCAAGGCGCTGAAGGGGCTTGTTCAGCCGATGGGGCACAGGTGGCCGATCCGGATACCGACTCGGTCGAATCGCCGGTGGCGAGCGACGGCAGGGGGCTGAAATCTGACGACCCCATTGCAGATCCGCCCGAAGAGCAAGCAGTTTCGCTGCCCGCGGACTCGCCGGTTCACGAGATCGCACCCTTGCCGGCCCAGGGAGAGACGGTCGATGTCGCTGGACCCGATGTGGGCAGCCAGGTTCCTCGTGGAGAACCCCATCAGTCGATGCGCATGGTATCGCAAACCATGTCCGCCGAGGGCCAAGTGAGCCAGATGCAGGTGCGGGCCGCGGCGGAAACAGGCGATGCGAAGGGACTTGCCGTTCAACCAGATGTGCCCGCCTCCGGCAGGCACAACGGCGTGGAGGTTGCCGAGACGGTCGTCACCCGGGGTGAAGTCACCGCCGACGGACGCGACGGCGCGGCGTTGTCTGCGACGGCTGCGCCTGGCGCCGAAGGACCGAAGCAGGTCGTGGCCGAGGTCGTGCCGGCAGGTGGCCAGGGACGGGCTGATACGCCGAGGGGTGGCGAAGCCAAGACCTCTGTTGCGGACGCCGAGGCAGCCGACACATCCAGAGCGGCCCCAATTCAGGCGCCGACCGGGCTGCAGTCGCCCGAACAACTGAAGAACCAGCCTGCAAGGGAAGCCGCAAAGGACTTCGATCCGGGCCATGCCGCGACCACGAGCCGCGCGTCGCAGACGTCCGAAGGCAGTGCGGACGGTACCCGCCAGGAGAACGGGCAGCCCTTCTCCCGACAGGACAGCCACCTTCGGCAGGTGGGCGCGGCAGTGGGCGTGGGCAAAGAATCGCCGGTTCCGGACGCCAAGGGCCCCTTACTGTCTCCGATTGAGGTGACGGCTTCAACGGAGAGCGATCCTGCAAGCGCCTTTGTTCGCCTGTCGGCCCAGGCACCCAGCACGACCGGTGCTGATGCGGCGTCGCTGCGAAGCCCGGTGCAGGATGTTGGCGAGCAGATTCTCAGTTCCATTCATGCCTCGATAGCTCGTGCGGACAAACAGGTGCAGATTCGGCTGGACCCGCCGGAGTTGGGAAGCGTTCTGGTCCGCGTGCACGAACAGGGCAATCAGATCCGTGGAACGATCGAGGTGATCTACGACGAGACGCGTCGAGAGATCGAGCGGGCGCTGCCTGAGGTCTTGAGTCGGTTGCAGGAGGCCGGTGTTGGCGTTCGCCGCGTAGAGGTCGTTGTCTCCGATCAGCCTGACAGGGGCCTGGGACGAGAGCACTTCCAGCAAGACGCCTGGACGCAGCAGCGGGAATCCGGCTGGCAGGGGTATCGTCCGCAGGATGCGTCGTCCGATTTCGGCGGGCCGAGGGCGGATCTCGGAGCAGCACACGGGGGACCATCTTCGGTTGGCAATCCCCAATCCGCAATCGGCAATGGCCTCGACGGGCGTATCGACATGCTTGTATAGGCGAATCGACAAGCCCGGTGATTTCACCGACGGGCTGTGGGATGGGACAAGCAGGTCGTCCGGAAGGTTGCCGGCGAGACCTTTCGCATATACCACTTGCGCCGAGCGATCTCGATGGATCGCGTGAACGCGTGCTTGAATCGGGCTGGTGAGAATCGCTCGAGGACGGTCTTGCGAGCCTGCTGGCCCATCAAGGCGGCCAAGTCGCGGTCTTCCAGGAGTATTCTCGCGTAGTGCTGCAATCTGCCCGTATCGTCGCTGAGAAACCCGCTGATCCCATGCCGGACCGGCGAGGTGGGATGTTGGTTCCCCAGTATGGGCAGTCCTGCGGCCATAGCCTCGGCGGTAGCCATATTGTGACCCGCTTCGAGAAGCGGGTCGGCCGTGTGGATGTAGAAGCGATGGGCCTGGAGGATCTTCTTGAGATCGTCCCAGTCGCGCGCGGCCCGCACGCCCGGGAGGTCGGGGTTGTGGCCCACAAGGGTCACCGGGATGTTGTCAAAGGCCTTCTCGTGAAAGTCCCAACGCAGGATCTGTCGGCGGGAAGTGATGAAGTTGCAGATGCGCAGGCCACAAGCCTTTTGCCCTGAGTACGGTAGATAGTCGTCGGCGTCGATGCCGAAGTGAACGATGTCGTCGGTGAACCCCCATGATTCCCCTTTGAACATGCTGGTGGCCACGACATGGGCGCCGACAAACTCGACGTACTGGTGGAGCATATCCTTGAGTTGATCGGGATCACAGCTTGGCCTTTCCTCCCGGATTCGTCCTTCGAGGGTGTTGTGAAGAACCAGGACTCTCGGCTCCGGTCGCGTGCGCACGTCCAGAAGATCCCTCATATTGTGGGTGATGATGCAATAGTATTCGGCCGCAGATGCGAGGGCCTCAGGCAAGGTGACCAGACGGGCGTTGGCGGGAAGCGGACGCATGCGCTTGTCCCAGCCTCGGCTGTACATGCCTTTCAAACCAACGACGATGTCGAGCCGATAACCCAGCACGCCGAGCTGATAGACCCACGGCTCGTGGCAATTGAAGACCAGCAGTGTCCTATGTTGTTCGAGTGTCCGCGTGTTCTCCATGCGACTCCTGTCTTGCTGATTCGTCGGAAATCCGACCGGCCGTGCCTGCTGTGCGGACTCCGCCTCTTTGGCGGCAATGGCGACTTACCGCGGAAGAACGAATGCCCTATGTGCCCCCATGCAGTCAGACCCTGAGGATTATCGGCAGGTTGGATTCATTGGCATGAAAAAAGGATGTGCCTTCGGGAGGCCACGGTTCAGGCTGGAGTCGGATGGGAGGGGGGCTTCGAGTTGCGGGCCGACCGGATGCAGGGGGTGACGCAAGCGGCTTCTTCGAGGAGAGATGTGGGTTTTTTGTCGGAAATTGTTCCCTGGAGGTACGCTCTGACCGACCCTATCAGTGCCGCCAGCATTGGTTTTAGAGGGCCGTATCTTTTTGTGGTCGCTCGGCGCATCCGGTCGCCTTAAGTCGTTGTGGGTTTTGACGATAATGACCATTGAACGTCGAAACACGATGAAGTGGATGTGTTGACGAAACATGTAGGGGCCAAACTGGGGTCTTTGTGAAAAAGGAGACGGAAACATGTTAGCAATCAAGAACAATATCATGGCGTCGAATGCTGCCCGATACCTCGGGATCAGCTACGACAACCTGGCCACGTCGGTTGAGAGGCTATCATCCGGCCTTCGCATCAACAGCGCCAGCGACGACGCAGCCGGTATGGCCGTCCGCGAGTTGATGCGTGCCAACATCGCAGTGCTGCAACAGGGGGCCAGAAACGCCCAGGACGGCGTGAGCCTGCTGCAGACGATGGAAGGAGCCCTGCAGGTTATCGACAACCTCCTCGTGCGTATGCAACAGCTTGCCGAGCAGGCGGCCACGGGCTCGTACTCGTCCACCCAGCGGGTCATTATGGACAACGAGTTCTCCGAGATGGCCAGCGAGATCACGCGTATTGCCGAATCCACCGACTTCAACGGCATCAAGATGCTCGACAACTCGGCGACGGTGTCGATCCACTTCGGTGGCGAGACCGACAAGATCGACGTCACCGGTGCGAAGATGGATGCTTCGTCCCTGGGCGTCAAGGCCCTGTCGATCACCGGCGACGAAAGCGCACGGAGCGCGCTGACCACGCTGACCAGCGCGATCGAGACCAAGGACACGGCGCGGGCCATGTTCGGGTACATGATCAACCGACTGGATGCGACCGGCGAGGTGCTCGGGATTCAGGCCGAGAACCTGATGGCGGCCGAATCGCGCATCTCGGACGTCGACGTAGCCACGGAAATGGCGACGCTGACGCGGAATCAGGTGCTTTCGCAGGCCGGTGCGGCGATGCTGGCACAGGCCAACTCGATCCCGCAGATGGCCCTGACGCTGCTGAGGTAGTGACAGCGGCAGTCGGATCGCATGACGAGTAAGGGGAGGTGGCTGATAAGGCCATCGGCCACCTCCTTTCTACAAGCATCTGTGTGGGGCTTGTCTCCCTTCTCGGCCTTATCGAGCGGCCCGCCGCAGCAACGTGCAGGCCGATGTCTTTGACGAGGGCACAACCATGAACGGAATCGGTGCATATCAGCAGGCTGCCGTCGGCACGCAGAGCAAAGGCCGCTTGATCGTTATGCTGTACGATGGAGCGATCAAGTTCCTCAAGCTGGCCGTTCGGGAACTGGAGGCCCAGAACTACGCGGCCAAAGGGCAGTACATCAATCGCGCCCAGGACATCATCGACGAGCTCAACGCTGTCTTGGATATGGAAGCGGGCGGCGAAATCGCCGAGAACCTGCGAAAGCTCTACGTGTTCATGGGACGGCGTTTGACCCAGGCGAACAGCAGTCGCGATCCCCAGATGATCGAGGAAGTCATTGGATTGCTGGAAGAACTGAATCTGAGCTGGAAGACCATCACCGGATAGACGACGCCATCGCCATCTTCCTGCCGCAAGTCCCGCGAGCCGACCGCTTTGCACGTCAGAAACTGCGGATCAACTGGATCTGGACAATGTGGTTGTCGGTGTAGCGGGCGCCTTTTCCGTCCTCGTAGCGATAGCCGGCCGCAATCTGCCAGTTTGGCCACGCGAAGGTGGTCAGATCGCATTGAAAGATGTCCACCGAGGGGCGGACGTTGCCCGACAGGTTGTGGGTCAGCCGATCGTACGAAACGTTGGCGATGAGGTCGTCGGTCAGATAGTGCGACAGTTGTACAAACGCGCCTCGTGAGTCGGTTCCCATGAAGTGGCCCATCACGCGGCCTTCGTAGGTGTAGCCCGAACGATAGATGCTGTGCGTATAGAATACGTTGGGCTTCTTGTGGTGGTGGTTGTCGGCGTATTCCACGCGCAGATCGGTCCGGCCGGTCTTGCCGATGTCGTTGAGCTGCATGCCCCAGAGCCATCCCCAGTTGCTCGGCAGGCCGCCCGCTTCATCTTCCCCGGCCCCGTCCACATAGAACTTGACGGACCGCAACGGAAGCCCGTCGCAGTACGGTATGTCGGCCAGCGGCAGCAGAATCGATGTATCGAATCCCGCGATCTGGTTGTCTTCTTCCTGATTGCTTGTGGCCAGGAGCAGTTTGGCGTAGTCCCGCAGGCCCACTCGCGACATCCCTCGCCCGCCGAACATGAACACGCGCGAGAACCCCACTTCCCATAGAGGCAGGGGCTTGAAATTGAGCCGGACTCCAGACAGTTTGGCGTTCGGAATGTGGCGATCCTCCTCCAACTCGCTGAGGAACCACTGCGCTCGGTAGGGTCCAAGGTATCGCAGGACCCAAGGAAGCTGCATGGGCTGCGGGTTCGTCACCTTGACCATCGTCAGCGGCTCTGCGTTGTTGCTCATCAGAATCGAGCCGCGGTGGCCCGGGCCCCACCAAAGGGAATCCTTTCCAACCTGTATCTCGAATCGTTCGGCCTGCACCTTGCCGTAGCCTGCGATCAGTTGCAGGTCGCCGTCGGAGTCGGCCGAGGCGATCCGAAACTCCGGGTGTACGTAGAACGCCGCACGTTCCCACAGTTTCAGACGCGAAGCGAAACCAGCCCGAACGTTGGACCCGGACTCGAACGTGTCGCCCCGAACGTTCTCCAGGTCAGGCTCGCGATCGGCCCATACAAGCCTCACGTAAGGATCCTCCACGGGTTTGAGGAAGGACCCGCTGTAGGCACCGTCGAGGGCGCCGATCAGGATCAGCTCCCCCCTGAACTCCTTTGTGAGCCGGTCTATGATGCCCGAAAGCACGTCGGGAGGATCGTCCATGCGCCCAAGAGTCTGCCGGGCCTGAGCGATGTGCCTGGCCATCTCGACGCGGGAGATGGGCTTCATCGTCAGCATGGCGCTGTCGATCAGCCCGTAATTCGCCAGCTTGTCAACCTCGCGATAGCTCCAGTGATCGAGGGGAACGTTCGTCGATACCAGCGCCCCGCAGGGCACAGGCGCAACGATCAACAGGATAAGAGACACCGCAATCCGTCGCATGGCCTCAGTCAACACCGTTCTTCACGCGAATCCGTGCTACAGCGGACGCAAGAATAGAACATCCCCCAAGTGGGGTCAAGATCAATGTTCGGCCGATAGGTCCGACAATCCTCGCAAACATGTAAAGATTTCGCGGCGCGGTGTCCGATAAGTACATTTGAGTCAGTGTTGCTTTGGTTGCGATGCGCTCCGTGGAATCGAAATGCGATCGTCGGAAGGACCTTGACACGGGAGATTCGCCCTGTACCATCACCGGTCCGTCACGGCGGCACGAAACGAGCACGCCGGCGTTTGTGTCCGCCGCCGATCGTGAGAACGGCCCGGACGGGCGGGTTGCGAACGGCAGTCCGTCCGGTTGTGATCCAAGAGGAGTCTGGAATGGAATCCGGTGAGTCCTTATTCCGAGCCCGTTCGGCGGATCGAACGACCGTCGAGTGCGCCGTGTTGTGCCGAGTGCGGAGGTTGTCCTCGGCGCTCACCAAAGGCTTGGTTCCTGCACTCACACCGATGATATTGGCATGGAGCGTCCTGGCCGGGGGGGCCGTCATGGCCCAGCAAGCCCCTTCTTCGGCCGCGATAGGCCAGGTCCAGGGAGAGGCTTCGCCCGGCCTGAGCGCCGTCGGCGCGCAACGCGCCGTTGATGTTCCAAGCCCTTCCGAGATGGACCTCGAAGCGGAGTCAGCGGATGTCGGATTGTCGCAGCCGCAGTCGCTCGTTCCCGCTACGGGACGAACGCCCTCGGCTACCGAGCGGTTGATCGCGGGCGATATTGCCGCCGACGTGTCCACACAGCTTCAGCAGTTCGGATACGACGTCTTCGCCCGCCCCGTCTCCACCTTTGCCCCGGTGACCAACGTGCCCGTCGGGCCCGATTACGTGATCGGGCCCGGAGACAGTTTCAGCGTGACGCTCTGGGGTCGAATCGATGCCCAGTTCGCTTTGCAGGTCGATCGGAACGGCCAGGTCATCGTGCCCCAGGTGGGGGCCTTGAAGGTCTGGGGGATGAAGTTCGGCGAGCTTGAGAACTACCTCCAGCACGAGCTGGGCCGCAAGTACACCGATTTCCGAATGTCCATCACCATGGACCGGCTCCGCGTGATCCGCGTCTTCGTCGTCGGAGAGGCGGCCACCCCCGGAAGCTACACCGTCAGTTCGTTGGCGACGGTGATCAATGCCTTGGTGGCGGCCGGGGGGCCTTCCAAGAACGGCAGTCTCAGGACGATCCAGTTGCGCCGCAACGGCGCTGAGCCGATGACGATCGACCTCTACGATTTCTTGCTGGGCGGAGACCGCAGCGGCGATGTCCGGCTTCAGGACGGCGACACGATCTTCATCCCGCTGATCGGTCCGGTCGCAGGTGTGGCCGGCAATGTCAAACGTCCGGCGATCTACGAGATGGCCGGGCCCATGACGTTGGGCGAGGTGTTGGACCTGGCCGGGGGAGTGACCTTCGCCGGGTGGCTCCAGCGCGTGCAGGTGGAGAGGATCGAGAACCACCGCAAGAGAATTGTGGTGGACTTCAATCTCGCCGACCCATCCGGCGGCAACGACCAGCAGCGTTCGCTCGATACGCCGGTTCGGGATGGGGACGTCGTCAAGATCTTCTCCGTCGCGCCCGGCACACAGGAGATCGTTCGCCTGGAGGGCCACGTCGTGCGGCCGGGTACATACGAATGGAAGCCCGGCATGCGCCTCGGCGACGTCCTCACGTCGTACGACGTCTTCCTGCCGCAACCGAATCTCGACTACGGCCAGATCGAGCGGCTCGTCCCGCCCGACCTGCACCCGACCTTCGTTCCGTTCGATCCGGGCGAGGTCCTCGCCGGCGACGAGGCGTCGAACATCGAACTGGCGCAATACGATATGATTCGAATCTTCCGCTGGGACCAAAGAGACTACCGGACCGTTGCGATCTCCGGCATGGTGTTCGACCCGAACCGGTACCGTCTGGTTCCCGACATGCGTGTCAGCGATCTGATCGACGCGGCCGGGGGGCTCAGGAAGGACGCGTATCACCGTGCGGTCGAGATCACGCGCAGGCACATCAGCCAGGACGGGGTCAGTACTGAGAAGATCGACGTCGACCTGGCGAGGGCACTGGCGGGCGATCCCGAGCACGACATCCTGCTGTCCGACCGCGACACACTGGTCGTGCGGCCCGTGCCGGAGTTGGATTTCGACCGCACGGTCGCGATTCGCGGCGAGGTCCGCTTCCCCGGCCGCTATCCGATCCGGCGGGGCGAGACCCTCAGTTCGCTCGTCGAGCGGGCCGGCGGCTATACCCAGAAGGCCTATCTCAAGGGCGCCGTCTTCACCCGCGACACCGCCCGGCAAACCCAGCGCCGTCGACTGGACCAGATGATCCGCCAACTGGAAGAGTCCATGCTCGGCGGGGCCGAGCAGGCCTTGGGCGCGGCCCTCGACGCCGAGACGGTCCGGGGCCAGCAGGCGGCCCTCGAGGCCAAGAAGGAGCTGCTCGCCCGGCTTCGGGCCAGCGAGATCACCGGTCGCGTCGTCGTGAAGCTGACGCCACTGGAGCAGTTTCGTGGAACGAACTTCGATCTGGAACTCGAAGACGGCGACGAACTTGTCATCCCGCAGACGCCGGGAGTTGTGCACGTCGTCGGCGAAGTCTTTAACGAGACCAGCCTGCTGTACGAGGCCCGCCGTACGGTCAACTACTACTTGGGCCGGGTCGGCGGGATGACCAGGGACGCGGACACCAAACAGGTCAGTGTGATCCGGGCCGATGGCTCTGTGATCAGCCGGCAGCAGGACCGCGGAGGGCTGGTGTTCTGGGACAACGAGTTCAATCAATGGTCGTTCGGCGGGTTCCTGAACGTCCCGCTGGACCCAGGCGACACGATCGTTGTGCCGAGGAAACTCGATCGCTACTTCTGGCTTAAGACCACCAAGGACATTACCCAGATCGTCTTCCAGATTGCCGTCGCCGCCGGCGTGGTGCTCGCGATCTAGCCCGGACAAGGAAAGGACGCCGATATTGGCTCAGCCGTACGAAAACGACAGTGGATCGCCGCCGAAGGGACCGGGACCGGTCGGCGTCGAAGAGATCGACCTGTTCGACTATCTGCTCGTCATCTGGCGGCGCCGCTGGATGATTGTGGTCCTGTCGTTCGTGGCGATGGCGGCCACTGTCGGCCTCATGCTCCTGCAGCCGCGTCGTTATCAGGCCAGTGCCACGATTGTCCCGCCCATGCAGGTGTTGCAGAGGCAGTCAACGGTTGGCGGCCTCGGCGGACTGGGCAACTCCATGCTCCGCAGCATCATGGACAGCGGCAGCGTTGCCGGGATCTATGTTGAGATCCTCACGAGTCGAGAGGTCGCCGACACGCTGATCGACACGTTCGACCTGATGAACGTCTACGAGAACGTCGAGAACCGGACCAAGGCCCGTCGGCGGCTTGCGGGCAACACCAGCATCAAGACCACGGACGACGGGGCGGTGAAGATCGCCATAACCGACCTCGATCCCAACCGGGCCGCTGCGATGGCCAACGCCTATATCGAGGAGCTGGACCGCCGAAACAAGAAACTCTCGACCGGCGAGGCGACCAGCAAGCGCATTTTTCTCGAAGGCCGTCTCAAGGAGGTGGAGGCCCGGCTCAGCCGGATCGACAGCATCCCCACCCACGAGGCCCAGGTCCAGGAGATGCTCTACGAACTGCTCGTCCGCGAAACCGAGCTGGCCAAGATCGAGGAGGCCAAGAGCATGCCCACGCTCCAGGTGCTCGACGAGGCGATTGTGCCCGAGCTGCCGGTCGCGCGCGGTACGGCGACCAAGGGCGTGCTGGCCGGGACCGTTGCGTTCGTTTTCGGCATCTTCCTGGCCTTCCTGCGCGAGTATATCGCCGCCGCCAAGGCCCGCACTCGACCGGGGCCGCCCGCGGCCGAGCGGTCGGCGGATCGCGGTCATCGCCCATCCCAGGGCGAGCAGGCGACGAAGCCTTCCCGCTCCAAAGAGCGAAGGCCGCCCGCCGAGGTGGGCGCCAACGCCGGATAGAACGCCGTCGGGCCGCGGCCGCGACGATGGCCGCCGCAGACCCGCGTCGATGTTGCGCCGCCGCTGCCAGCGGCCCGGCGCAACCGACCCGGACGGAGTCCGCCCACACATTCGCGGCGTGAAGCGTCGAACTTCAAACTTCAAACTCGGCCATCCGGCCGTGATGCGTCGCTCGTATCTCGCACGACGCACGACGAACCCGGCCGCTGGCCGAACATGGAAACCATAACCAACCTCTGGACCGATCACCGCCGCCGCGTCCTCGCCTGGTTCCAGGACGAGGTCTTTCGTCGGCTGTTCATCAACGCCGGCAAGCTGCTTTCGGCCAATGTAGTCGGGGCTGTCCTGGGCTTGATTGCGGCCGTGCTGACGGCCCGGGCTTTGGGTCCCCAGAACTACGGCATCCTCGCATTGGTGCTGGTCTATCAGTTGACCGTCGGCAAGCTGGTGACGTTCGACGCCTGGCAGGCGGTGATCAAGTTCGGCAGCGAGGCCCTGCACGCCGACGACCGCGCGGGCCTGCGGCAGCTTGTCAAGTTCGGCTTCGCTCTCGATGTCGCCAGCGCCCTCGTCGGTACGATCCTTGCAATAGCCCTCGCCGGTCCCGTAATCGGCCTGCTGGGCTGGGACCTCTCTGTCCGCCCGCTGGTCGTTCTGTACAGCGTGCTGATCCTCTTCAGTCTCAGCGGCACACCCATCGGTATCCTGCGTCTGTTCGACTGCTTCGACCTGCTTGGCTACACGGCGATCCTCAGCGGCGCTGTCCGACTGGCAGGGGTGGCGTGGTGCCTCGTGACGAGGCAGGCCCTGTTCGGCTTCGTGCTGGTCTATCTGGTCACCGGGATCATCGGCCAGTTGTATCAGCTTTTCGCTTCGCTTTGGGTTCTCAAGAAGCAGAATGTCACCGGCATCGTCAACGAGCCCTTGCGCGGCATTCGCCGCCGGTTCCCGGGGATCGTGGACTACGTCTGGACGACGAACCTGACGATGACCGTCCGAATGCTCTCGCGCGAGACCGACGGTCTGTTCATCGCCGCCCTGACCACGCCGGCGGCCCTGGGTCTGTTCAAGGTCGCCAAGCAGTTCGCCGTCGTTCTGCCGAAATTCTCCGAGCCGCTGTCGCAGTCGATCTATCCGGAACTGACCCGCGCGTGGGCCGCGCGGGACGGCAGACGCTTCGTCTCGCTGATCAAGAGGACGACGCTGTTGACCTCTGCGGCCGCCTTCCTGGGATGGTTTGCCTTCTTCCTGGCCGGGCGCTGGGTCATCCGTTGGACCGTGGGCCCGGCGTTTGAAGACGCCTATTGGGTCACGGTGTTCTACCTGCTGGCGATGGTCATCTTTCTGTGCAGCTTCACGCTGACGCCCTCGCTGCTGGCGATGGGCCTGGCGCGCAGGTCGTTGGTGTCCAACGTGGCGGCGACGGCGGTCTATTTCGGCCTGCTGTTTCCGGCGATCAGATATTTCGGAATCGTCGGGGCTTCGTTGGCCTATACTGGCTATTTCGCCGTGTGGTCGGGCATCATGCACTTGTTTCTGAGAACTCACCTGGACAAGCAAAGGGCGGCACTCGATGCGGCTGAGCGGTCTTAAGGAGCCATTGGGTCCGGCCCTCCGCAAGACGGGCGTGCTGCCCCATCTGCGGGCCTTGCGCGGCCGCAGCATCCGGCTGGTGCGGCAGTGCGGCCGGCTGCGCAACTCGAACGGGTCATCAAGGTCGGTGGTCTCTTCTCGCCTGTACTCGATGAGCGCCGACGGCATGCCCACATGGTTCGGATACTATGACAAAACGCCGTTCAGCGGCGACGACAGCAGGATTCTCGCCATGGCCATGACCTGCGAGAAGGACTGGACCGACGCCGCCCTGCGCAGGCCGCTGCGGCTGGGCTATTTCGAATGGTCGCAGGTGGCCGACGGCCGACCGACCTTCCACCCGTTCGGCCGGACGGAAACCTGGTGCTGGCAACAGGGCTGTATGCTCCAATGGTTCGGCGCCGAGGCGGATCGGCTGGTCCTGTACAACCGGCTCGTCGACGGCCAATACGGCTGCGTGGTCCAGGACGTCTTCACGGGCGAGGTTGAGGCCTCGTACACCGTGCCCATCTACGCCATCGACCCGGCGGGGCGGTGGGGCGTCGGCCTGAACTTCTCTCGCCTCGAACGCCTCCGGCCCGGCTACGGCTACGGCAACTTCCCCGACGAGACCGCCGCCGAGGCCTGCCCGGCTGACGACGGCCTCTGGCGGATCGACTTGACCACCGGCGAAACCGAAATGCTCCTTAGCCTTCGGCAGATCGCCGATCTGCGGCCGCTGCCGTGCATGGCCGACGGTCCGCACTACATCAACCATCTGCTCTTTGCCCCCGATGGCAGGGGTCTGGTCTTCCTGCACCTGTGGCTGCCGCAGGGCCGCCGGATGAACCGACTGATGTTCTGCGATTTCGACGATGGCTCGCTGCACGTCGTAGACGATGCCGCAACGGCCTCCCATTTCAACTGGCTGGCCGACGACCGCCTGATCTGCTTCCGCTATCCGCACGAAGGGACGCCGGGCTATTATGAATACACCTTCGGCCCCGACCGCACATTCGCCTGCTCACCGATGCCGGCCGCCATGCCGGCAGAAGACGGCCACCCATCGCTGAGCCCTGCGGGCGATCTGCTGGTCACCGACACCTACCCTGACCACGCCGGCGATCAGAGCCTCTTGATCTATTCGAGGCAACAAGAAACCCTCCGCCAGGCCGGAACGTTCTTCAGTCCATTCCGCTATCGCGGCTCGCGAAAATACCACCTACATCCCCGCTGGGACCGGACCGGAAGTCGAATCTGCTTTGACTCCGTACACCGAAACCGGCGGACGATGTCCGTGCTAGTCTGCGATGCGGTCATTACAGGAACTACTTCGCCGATGCCGACCATTACTCGTACATCGATCACGGCGGCTATCGCGGATTCCGTGGCCAGATGAAGCCTGATATGCCAGGAATCAAGCTTCAAACGAGCCATCTGAAGCTTCAAATAGAGCATACCAAGCTTCAAACAAGCCATATCAAGCTTCGGATAACCGATATGAAGCTTGAAATGGACTGAATCAAGCTTCGAATGAGTCATATCAAGCTTCAAATGAGATGGATGAAGCTTCAAATGAGTCAGATCAAGCTTCGAATGTCGTATTTGAAGCTTCGAATGAGCCAAACCAAGCTGGATATGACTTGGATCCAATGCCGGATGCCGCCGATGCGGCCGGCGATCTCGCCGATAACGCACGACCGAACTGGATAATTAGCTGTGAAGCATGAAGCGTGAAGCGTTCTCCGGCCTGCAGCCTGCAGCCTCCGGCCTGAACGCGTCGCGCGTGAAGCGTGAAGCGTAGAACTTCAAACTCGAAACGGTCAACTGACAACTGGTTCCTGGTCGTTGGTTCTTGGCTGCCGTCAACCGACCTCCGACCCCTGACCCCTGCCAACCGGCAACTGCGATCTGTGATCTGAAACTTTTCTTCTTTTTCTTCTCAACCTCCTTCCTTCAACCGTCGATACAGGCGGCAATGAGACATGCGGGCCCGAATCGAGCGAGCGCTTGCCCATGGTTGAATGCGTACGTCGCGACGTGAGGATGCGTGCCCCGTCGCCGGCCTCTTGCGGCCGGACGGTGGGCCGCCAACCCCCCCCGTCGCCGGCACTGTGCCGACGGCCTGAAGGAAAGGAGAGCTATTATGGCTCAATTTCCAAGTACTGAATCTGATGTGGCCACTCTGGCCGATGAGATGATCGCCGGACTGACCGAACACGCCGCCGTCTACCCCGACCCACCCGTGACGGTCGCCAACATGACGGGCGTACGCGATGCCTACGCGCAGGCCCGAACCGACTTGCTGACCCGGCAAACCGTCGCCAAGGCGGCCCGGACCAGCAAAGACAGCATCCTCGGCCACCTCACGACGGCGATGAAGAAGAACATTCGCTACGCCGAGACCACCGTCGGGGCCGACAGCGAGCAACTGGGCCTGATTGGCTGGGGGCCGCGCAGCGCGCCCACGCCCCTGGCCCCGGCCGGACAGGCGCGGGAACTGCTCGCCACACACCAGGGCGAACATACCGTCGATCTCATCTGGAAAGCCCCCGTCACCGGCGGCAGGCCCAGCGCCTATCGCGTCACGCGGCGCGAACGGCCCGCCGGACCCTGGCTCGACGTCGCCACCGCGCTGACGACCGAGATCCACCTGACCGACCAGGAGCGCGGAAAGGAGTTCGAGTACCGCGTCATCGCCGCCAACAGGGCCGGCGAGGGAGAGCCGTCCAATACGGTCGTGGTCGTGCTGTGACAGTAACCAACCGCCCCCGGGCCGCAATGCACTTGCGGCCCGGCGGGCCCTATCTCGTCGCGCGTGCAGCGTGAAGCGTGGCTCGTGAATCGCAAGACGCACAACGCAAGACGCGGCCATAGGCCGCAGGCCGCCGCTCGTCGCTCGTGAAACGTGTTTCGTGAAGCGTGAAGTGTATCTCGCAAGACGCGCGACGCATCAATCATCCATTATCAATGATCAATCAGGACCCCCGCTTCCCGGCGGCTTTGCCCGCTCGGCATTTGACACGGTGTTTCGCAGGCGGTACGATAAGCTACGCGGCAGCAGTGGAACGCTCTGCCGGCAAGGAGTTGATATGAGCGCAGTCGTTATAGATGATCAGACGCTGAGAGGCTTGCTGAAAGAGGCCCTCATTGAGGTGATGCAGGAGCGGCCGGAACTGCTTAGCGCTGTGCTCGCCGAGGCCATGGAAGAGGTCGGCTTGGCCGAGGCGATTCGGCAAGGCGCCCAAACGGCGACCGTCGCCAAGAGTACGGTCTTGAAGGCCCTGGAGTAGCGCCTCTTGAAGGTCGAGTTTCGCAGCAGTTTCCTCAAAGACGTTAAGGCGCTTCGGGATAGGCCACTCAAGGAGCGGATCAAGGCCGCCCTCGTCGCTTCCCTCGACTTCGCTCGGGACAGGCTTGACCCGTAGAACCGTGGATGCGTAGAAGTGTGAAGCGTGAAGCGTGAAACGTGACTCGTGAATCGTGAAACTTAACACTTGAAACTTAAAATTTAAAACTGCGGCCATCGGCCGCCCCTCGTATCTCGTCGCTCGCAAATCATAAATCGCAAATCGTACATCGTAAATCCAAACCCCTTGGCGCGCTAGGGCTGCCGGCGATAGAATACCGCCATGACAACCAATCAGACCAGGCTTTCGGGTGAATTGCAGAAGCGGATCACAGACGCCCTGTCACCGCTGCATCCGGAGAAGGTGATTCTGTTTGGGTCCTACGCCTGGGGTCGGCCGACGGAAGACAGTGATATCGATCTCTACGTGGTCACGCAGGATGACTTCCTGCCGGCCAACTATGACGAGCGTATGCGGAACTACTTGAAGGTCTCTTCGCTCTTGCGTCCGATTAACAGGGCGGTCGCGATCGATCTGATGGTCCATACCAGACCAATGCACCGCGCCTTTGTTCGGCTGGACAGCATGTTTGCCAGGGAGGTGATGAGCCGAGGGGAGGTCCTGTATGAAAGAGATCGCTGAGCAGTGGCTCAACGCCGCCCAGGATGATCTGCTCGTGCTGGAGAGGATGTCATCCTGATAGAGAAGATGGACAAGCTCTACATCGACGCCCGCTATCCCGGCGAGCTGGGTTTGCTGCCCGACGGGAAACCGACCATGGCGGATGCCCGCCAGTTTCGCGCGTGTGCCCGCAGCATCCATGAGCAGGTCAGACGCGTGCTGGCACCCATTTGAAGGCGTATGGGAGTCGTCGTTCGTCGCGCGTGAAGCGTTGCTCGTATCCCGTGTCACGTGCCACGTGTCACGTAGAAGCGTTCTCCGGCCGTCTCTCGTCTCTCGTGAATCGTAAGTCGTAAATCGTAAATCCAAAGCCCGCTTGAGCGACTTGGACAGGTTGACTTCACGGTTCTGCTGATTTATAGTGGAGGTAGCTGTCCGTTCGGTCCTGTTGCGGACTAAGGAGCCGTGGTGTGGATACGCGCGTTCGTGAAGTAGTCGAAAAGCTGATCGACGGTCTGGGGCCCCAGACCGGTATCGTTCGGGTCTATGCCTATGGCTCGCGGGTCCGAGGGGACTATGGTCCCGGCTCGGACCTGGATCTTCTGGTCGAAGTGCGGGAGGTGACCGCCACGGCCAAACGGCGAATTCTGGATCGGGCCTGGGAATTGAGTCTGGAGGAAGGCTACGTCATCTCCGCAGCGATCGTCAGCCAGGAGGCGTTTGAGGCCGGGCCGCTGTCTGTGTCCCAGTATGCCCGGAACGTCCGCCGTGAGGGCATTGAGGTAGCCGCATGAGAGACGCGGACTTCCAATCGCTGATCGATTACCGTCTCGAGCAAGCCAGCGAGGCCCTGCAGGACGCCGAGCTTCTCCTGGCAGCCGGCCGATATCGAGCGACCGCCAATCGGTTGTACTATGCTGCTTTCTACGCGGCGGTAGCGGTGCTCTTGACCAGACGGCTGCAATACGCCAAACACTCCGCCGTGATCGCATTCTTCGACAGGGAATTCATCCGTTCGGGGCAATTGCCGAGAGAGTATTCCAGGACGCTTCACCGAGCGTTTCATGAGCGACAGCAGGATGACTACCTGCCCTTTGTCGAGCCGGATGCCGATGAAATCAGGTTGCTCTCGACAGATGTTCAAGCCTTGGTCACCGGTCTGCGCAATTACGCAATGGAGCAGTGTTGACAGAATCAGACTGCGGCCATCGGCCGTCTCTCGTCTCTTCCCTCGACGTCGCTCGGAGCTTGCCCTGAGCCTCGTCGAAGGGACAGACTTGTCTCGTGGAACTTCAAACTGAGAACTGGTTCCTGGTTCCTGGCTACTGACAACTGGAAACTCGGCCGTCCGGCCAACATGGAAAGCATAATCAACCTCTGGACCGATCACCGCCGCCGGGTCCTCGCCTGGTTCCAGGACGACGTCTTTCGTCGGCTGTTCGTCAACGCCGGCAAGCTGGTTTCAGCAAACGCCGTGGCCGCCGTCCTGGGCTTGGTTGCCGCCGTTCTGACGGCGCGGGCCTTGGGGCCAGAGAACTATGGCATTCTCGCACTGGTCCTGGTCTACGAGTTGACTCTCGGCAAGCTGGTGACGTTTAACGCATGGGAAGCCGTGATCAAGTTCGGCAGCGAGGCCCTGCATACCGACGACCGCGCGGGCCTTCGGCAGCTTGTCAAGTTCGGCTTCGCTCTCGATATTGCCAGTGCGATCGTCGGGACGGCCCTTGCGATGGCCCTTGCCGGTCCCGTGATTCGCCTGCTGGGCTGGGACCCATCGGTCCGATCCCTGCTTGTCCTCTACAGCGTGCTGATCCTGTTCAGTCTCAGCGGCACGCCGATCGGCGTCCTGCGCCTGTTCGACCGCTTCGACCTGCTCAGCTATACGGCGATCCTCAGCGGCGTTGTCCGACTGGCAGGGGTGGTCTGGTGCCTCGTGACGAGGCAGGCCCTGTTCGGCTTCGTGCTGGTCTATCTGCTTACCGGCATTATCGGTCAGTTGTACCAGCTTTTCGCTTCGCTTTGGGTGCTCCGGAAGCAGAATGTCACCGGGATTGTCGCTCAGACCGTTCGCGGCATTCGCGGCCGATTTCCCGGGATCGTGGATTATGTCTGGACGACCAATTTCAACTCTACGATCCGCATGCTGTCCCGGGAAGGTGATGAGTTTGTGGTCGCAGGCTTAACCACACCGGCGTCACTTGGTCTATTCAAGGTGGCTAAGCAGTTCTCACGCATATTGCCAAGACTCCTTGATCCACTCTACCATTCAATATATCCGGAGCTGGCGCGGCTTACAGCGGCCGGTAAGAAGCGCGCATTTATCTCTTTGGTCAAACGCGCGACGCTACTCGTGACTGTTTCGGCTGTGGGAGGTTGGTTTCTATTCCTGCTGTTAGGGAAATGGCTTGTTACCTTGACCGCTGGGACTGAATATTCTCCCGCCTATGTTGTGGCAGCCGTGTATATGCTGGCTTTGATCATTCTCGTAGGTGGTTTCGCACTGGCACCGGCGATGCTATCCCTTGGACTTCCGAGAAGATCATTGGGTACGGTTTGCGCTGCCACGGCCGTCTACTTCATCGCCTTAGTTCCGTTGATGAGCTGGTGGGGCATTACCGGTGCTGCCGTTGCTTATGTGATTTTTGCCTTGAGTTGGCTCCTTATGATGTTGCTCTTCTTACGGCCAGAGTTTCGCAGAACCACAAACTGGAATCAGTAATTCATCCCGTTCATTGCGCTTCTGACATGTTCACTGACAGGCAGTTTCGAATCGCGCGCCATTGGTCAAACCGTGAGTTGGCCAAGGTGGCTCTTCACTTCACCGGAGACGTTGTCAATGTCTCGGCTTGGGACGATCGTGACAAGGAGGGCGGCTGCTACAAGGACTACTTCACCAACGCCAGTAGTTACTCATACACGAACTTTGGCGGCTATCGCGGATTCCAGGGCCTAGCGAACGAGTATGCGCTCGATCTGACGGGAGAGGTGCCGGAAGACCTGAAAGGTCGATTCGACGTGGCCTTCAATCACACCACGCTCGAGCACATCTTCGATGTGCGTAAAGCCTTCGCCAACCTCTGTGAGCTGTCCAGGGACGTGGTCATTGTTGTCGTTCCCTTCGCGCAGGTCCAGCATGAGTCGAAAGACTGGAAGGACTACTGGCGATTCACACCTTCATGTGTTCGTGAGCTGTTTCATCAGAATGGCATGGAAGTCATGTTTGAGGCCGAGAGTCCTCACAAACACGCGGCAGTGTATCTGCTATTTGTCGCTTCACGTGAGGCGGACAAATGGAAAAGGCGATTGCCAGCATATCACTCGATCCGTGAAGCGGGCCGTTGGATCGGCTACCGCTGGTTCTCCCGGTTCTATGCTGTGGTGCGCCACCGATTCGGGTGCAGGTGACATACAAACGGAGGTTCTTATGCAGCTTTCTGATAACGCCATTGCCTGCCTGGGCAGTGGGATGAACGCAGACTTCCTTGGTTACTTCGAAAGGAACGGTAAGCCGTTCACGATCCAGGGCGATTGCTTGATGTGTGGCCGAGATCGCATTCCGATTGTCCGGGGTATCCCGCGTTTTACACCTGAGATGTCTTATGCGGGCAATTTTGCACTCCAGTGGCAACAGCATTCAACGCTCCAATTGGATTCGCAGACTGGGAGCAATGACCGATATGACACGATCCTTTCGCGCACAGCGTGGCTGCCTGAGTTCTTCAGGGGCAAGACCGTATTGGAGTGCGGCTGTGGTGTAGGACCTGACACTGAGGTCCTTTTGCAGTTAGGCTGCAAAGTCTTGAGCGTGGACTTAGCGGCCGTTGACATCGCAAAGCAGAACAACAAAGACAACCCAAGCGTCCAGTTCATACAGGCGAGCATAACTGATTTACCGCTCAAGAAGAAGAGTTTCGATATCGTCTACTGTCATCGCGTGTTGCAGCACACTCCGAATCCGGAACAGACCCTGTCTCATATCCTCCAGTTCGTCAAGGATGATGGAGCGGTTTTTGTCCATTCATATGCGCGAACGTTCTTTCAGTGTTTTCGCTGGAAGTATGTTCTTCTGCCGATAACCCGCAGGATGCGTCCCACGACGCTCTACGGCATCGTCGCGCGATGCGCGAAACCCCTCTACCATTTCACCAACCTCACCAATCGTTTTAGGGTCGGTCGGGCATTTAACTGGTTCTTCGTACCGTTCTTGAATTACGGTCATTTGCCCCGATACCGGAATATGACTTCGGAAACCATCATTGAACACGGCATTCTCAATACATTCGATGCGCTAAGTCCTCAATATGACAAGCCGAGCAGAGCATCGGTGATGCGCAAGATTGCCGCCGCTTCGCTCCAGAGACCGTTTGAAGTTGTGACAGATCGTACCATCACTCTCTTGAGAACCCTGCCTGAATAATGCAAGGCGTCATCTCAACGGGGTTTACCATAGGCTGTCTGAAGCAAAGGAGAACACTATGAGAAGAACCCTTGTGGTCGAACGAACCTTTCGGGATTGTGTTGAGCTGGATGGGCACGATGATGGCACGCCCAGTCTGTATCTCTGGAAGAATAGCGAGCTCAGCACGGAGCGCGTCCTGCACGCAGTCGAGTCGGGTCGATGGGGCGATCTCGCCGATATTCCCGGCTTCTTTGCGGGGGTTTACAAGGTAGATGGCAGGGTACATCTATTCTGCGACCGACTTGGAATCTATCCACTGTTTTATCGCGTTGTGGGGCAGACCATTCACGTTGCCCCTGTCATTGCGAGCATCGCAAAGGCTTCATCTCTGCCTCTTTCACCGTGCAGAGAAGGCTGTGTCTCCCTCCTCTTGTTCGGGCACCATCTGGCCGATGAGACGCTGTACGAGGGTGTTAAGAGATGCGTCGGCGGCCACGCGGTGGTGATTGGGTCTGACGGTCGAATTACGGAAAAGATCCGGTGGAAGAAGGAGCATCGATACAATACAAAGCCGGTGGTCAGCGCCGAAGAGTTGGGCGGGTTGTTTGTTGAGGCCGTGCGCAATGTGACTGTAACCGACACGACTATGCTTGTGAGCCTCAGCGGTGGATTTGACTCCCGGGCGGTCTTGGGCGGGCTTCTCGAATGTGTCGCGGCCGAAAATATCAGCGCAATCACGTTCGGAGGACCCGATACAAGCGATCTCAAGATTGGCCAGTATGTCGCCGAGGCAGCAGGCGTTCGAAGCATGACCTTTCCCATTCTGGAGGACTACTTTGAGGACACCTTTCTGCGGCGACGAGCCAACGACTATAGCTACACTTACTCTGCCTTCGCCACACAGCCAGCTCGCATGATCCGGTTTCTCTCTGAGGAGGAAGGAACGTATGGCGTTTCCCTCTGGGGCGTTGGCGGAGATGCGATCAGCGGTTCCCATCTTCATGACGGGGACGATAACTTGCCTCCATGTGCGGATTTCACAGATCGAGTGAGGTTGCTGACCAGCAGATTGTATATTCCTGTCGCAGTCGTATCGCAAATCATCGGGATTGAGCCGGTCGAGATCGAGTCCATCGTTGGGGGTTTGCTGGAGAGGTCGGGCCTTCCCGAATACGACGAATCCTGGCAATTTCTGGACGGGTGGGACATCTTTGTCCGGGGCCGCATGGAGCTCATTGGGGTGCTCCCCTTCGAGACCGAATCGTGGCGATGTCCGCATCTGAGCGGGGAGTACTTTGAACAGATGGCGTCTCTATGCTATCACCAGAAGCTCCATCAGGCGGCCTACAGGGAGATGCTGGCGCATCGATTCGCGGCCTTGTTCAGCCTGCCCGCAAAGCGACTGCAGGGGCGATCTCTCGTTTCGGGTAAAGGGCCGACGAAATCCGAGTTTGCGCTGCGTGCTGCAAGGGCGCGCGGCCTGCTTTTGCGAGCAATCAACCTTGCTCCGGACAGCGTTGACAGGAATTATGCGAAGGACCGGACTTTCTTCCGAAGTCCAACTGGTTGTGACCGGCTACAGCACTATGCGGCACTTCTTTCTGCACAAAACGTCGCTTCATGTTCTGTGGAGAGACTCGTTGCGCTCGCCGAAAGTCATGTGCAGATCGCTCGAATGGCCGGTACGATCGCGTATGCCTTCGACCCCTGCTGTGATACGGCCGATGATCCGCGACACAATCTTCAGCCTTGTCTCCCATAGCACTGTCTCTTCCGTGGCTCTCGCAGGAAGAATTCGCCAATGAGAATCGTCTACCTCTCGGCATCCAGCATCCCTTCACGGAATGCCAACAGCATCCATGTGATGCGGATGTGTGAAGCTCTCGGCAAGAACGGGCATGAGGTGATCTTGGTCGGCAAGCAGTACAACAGCAGCCCGACCGAAGACATCTATGGTTCCTATGGTGTGGAGAGAGCCTTTGAATTGTCCCTGATCCCTTGCCGGCGGATCAAAGGGGTGGGTTTATTCGTCCTGCCGAAGTTGTACCTGCGGCTTCGGCAATACGATCCGAAGGAGGTCCTGATCTACGCCCGCGACATTTATGGCGCGTCCATGGCAATCAGGATGGGTTTCCGCGTGATCTACGAAGCCCACGGCCTGCCCTATAACAGGTTGATCCGTCACCTGGAGACACGCCTACTGGCACATCGTAGTTTGCTGCGATTGGTGGTGATCTCTGAGGCACTCAAGGATCTCTATATGTCCAGATTCGATGTTGCCGACAGGGTTGTCGTCTGCCACGATGCCGCCTGTATGCCGAGTAGGTCATCCAATGGCGATCTGCCTTGGCCTGCCTGCCGGGACACTCTCCAGATCGGCTACACGGGCCACCTCCATCAGGGCAGAGGGATCGAGATTATCGTTGAATGCGCGAGGCGTCTGCCTCAGTACGACTTCCACGTCATCGGGGGAGACGACAAGGACATTCTGCATTGGAGACAGATGGCCTCTGCGAATCTCTGCTTTCATGGTTTCGTTGAGCCGGGCCTGATTTCCTCTGTTTGCAGGCATTGTGATGTCCTGCTGATGCCATATCAGACGAACCTTGCTCTGCCTTACACCCAGGCCAATACGAGTGCCTGGATGTCTCCGATGAAGCTGTTCGAGTATATGGCCTCCCGCAAAGCCATCATCGCATCGGACCTGCCCGTGTTGCGGGAAGTTCTGGATGACCGGATGGCGGTATTGGTGTCGCCGGGCGAAACCGATCAATGGGCCGAGGCCATCAAACGCTGTGAAGATGGCCAATTCCGCGACAACTTGGCACAGAATGCCTACGAAGCCTTTCTCAAAGACTACAGGTGGGAGAAAAGGGCAAAGAAAGTGCTGGAAGGAATTGGTGCGTGATCCCGCTGGCGTTGTTCATTCTGCTGCTGTGTGCACTGGCGTTGTGTTTTGCCAGCAATCGGGACATCTTCTCGCCGGGCAAGTTCTACCATATGTCTCTGGCAGTGTATTTTGTGGATGTCTTCGTGTCCGAACAGAACGGCTACATCTATGCCATCTATCTTGGCTACATCCTCGTTGGGATGGGCATCTCTGTTATCGAGGGATATACGCTGTCCGAGTCCGGCGCTGTCCTGCCCCGGCCGGAGCCGTCGGGTGTGGTTCCTCCACGGTTGGTTGTTGTCCTGTGGGGCCTTACGATCGTTCCTGTCGTCTCACAGCTCTACTTGATCCATATCACCGGGGGTGTGGCATCCCTGGCTATGACGATTGCCCATCGTGTCGGTGAATGGCGAGGCCTGGGTCATCTCGTCAACCTGATCAAGCTCATCGCGCCGATCAATCTGGTTTACTTCGCTGTCGGCCTTGTCTACACGAAACGTCATCCGGGCCTTTGGTGGTTGGGGTATATCCTGCATGTTGTTGTATTTGTCCTAACCGCAGCCTTGCTTGGAGGGCGAGGGTTTATATTGGGCCAAGTAGTCTTGATGATGGTGATCTACAACTATCTGCGACGGCCGGTGAAGCTGCGATACGCGATTGCGGGTGGTGCAGTATTGTTGGTCATAGCCGGCTTTCTTGGAACGGTGCGTAATAACTTGTCTCGACTCCACAGCCTTGACGACATCAGCCGTATGCACGGTGATACGCTGAATCTGAAGATGTTCTCGTACGGTGTCAATCCGTTGAATGCTGTCTTCGAACGCGAGTTTACGGATTACCAGTACGGCAAGACGTTCCTCACGCCGGTCACCAATTTCGTCCCGCGCAGAATCTGGCCGGACAAGTTCGAACCTGGTGGCGTGGTTCTGACCAAGTTCCTTCGGGGCCGCCACTACACGGGTCTTAGCCACATGAGCACAGGCGTGGTGACCGAGAGCATTCTGAACTTCGGCCGTCCTTTGGGCATTCTCTGGGGCTTCTTGCTTCTGACGGTTGTGGTTGTTCTACTTACAAGGCTCTACGCCAGACTCCGTACGGCACTTGAAGAAGCGGGCCGGTTTTCGCGCATATGGCGTGTACTAGCCTATACCTATGTAGCAGGTATGGGCGGCAGCCTGCTCTTCGGCGAACTGCAGTCGCAGGTGGGCGGGTTGCTGATGAGGCTCATTCTGCTGTCAATGGTGATCCTGGCTCTGCGAGTGCGGATTCTCCCTCGCTGGGTGTTTGCGCGTGCTGGGGCACCCGTGGGCAGAGGAAGGTCGTAACTCGTGCGGATTTGCATGTTGAACATTACGGCGGGGGGGATGAGCGGGGGGTACCGGACGTATCTGTCGCGGCTGGTGCCTCGGCTGGCGGACCATCCGGAGGTCGAGGCGCTTTTGGTGGGCGTGCCGGAAACGATCGACATCGCCGCGTGGCGAGAGAGCGCCCCGTCGGTGCAGTGGCTGCCCTTGCGCTGTAATCTGGCGGCCAGGGGCCGGGAGTTGGGGCCAGAGGCCCGGAGAGAGATCGAGCGATTTGCACCTGACGTGCTCTTTGTTCCGACAGCTCGGCATTTCGCGTGGAATGGCACTCCCGTGGTCAGTATGGTTCGCAACATGATGCCGGCCGCGCCCGGCCTGACGGCTTACCCGGTCGAGCGGGTTCGGACCTGGGCGCGTCTGCGGCAGATGCGAAGTGCTGTACACCGTTCGGACCGTGTGATCGCGATCTCTCAGTTCGTGCGGGGCTATCTCACCGAAAGCCTCGGCCTGGACCCGAGCAGGGTCGGGGTGGTCTATCACGGCATCGACCCCGTCGGTGAGCGCGACATGCGTCCGCCGGTCGCGGTTTCGGACGAGTTGAAAGGCCGTTTCGTCTTCACGGCCGGCCTGATCTACCCCTATCGCGGTCTGGAGGACCTGATCGAGGCGTGGGGACATCTGCGCACTGGTTCGGATCGGCCGCCGCTGATCATTGCGGGCAAGGTCGGACAGGGGATGAAGCGGTACTACCGCAAGCTGGTTGGCATGGTTGAGGGTAAGGGCCTGACGCCCCATATTCGTTTTGCGGGCGTGCTGGATCGCGGCGAGATGGCGTGGTGCTATCGGAACTGCGCGGCGTTCGTGATGACCAGCCGCGTTGAGGCCTGCCCCAATATCGCCCTCGAAGCCATGGCCCACGGCTGCTTGTGTATCTCGACGGACAACCCGCCCATGCCGGAGATCTTCGGCGAGGCGACCCGCTACTATCGCGCCGGCGCCGCCGAGCAACTGGCGCAACACATCCGCGACGGCCTGGCCCTGCCCCGCGACCAACGCGAGCAAATTCGACGCAATGCTCTCGCCCGGACAGGGCAGTTCACGTGGCAGACGTGCTGCGAGGCGACGGTACGTGAACTTCGGAAAGCCATAGAACCGAATCGGTTGATGACAGAGTCATCTCTTTGACAGGATCGCAATGATGAAGGTGGTTGTTACCGGTGGTGGGTGGTCCACGAATGTGGGGAACGCATTCTTCAATATGGGTACGCTGCACGCTCTACGGACTGTGCTGCCTGATGCGGATGTGTTTCTGTTGAGCGATCAGCCGGGGAATCTGGATTTCGTACGGCGAAGGCCGCCGCGAAACAGCCTGAATATATTCAACCATCTTGAGGCCGATCTTGTCGTCCTCCACGGCAGTGTGCTGACCCGCCATCTTCCTCGCGTGTGGGCTGAATCGTTCCGCAAGCTCCGCGATCGTGGAGCAAAGGTGGCCTTCATCGGCTCGGGCCTGTTCGAGTATAGCAAGGCGGAAATCCAGATATGCAGGGATTTTCTGAAGGAGTACCCGCCGTTCGTGTTCATGGCGCGTGACTCTGAGACGTATCAGCATTTCCACGATCTGGCCGAGCATTCCTACGACGGGATCGACTGTGCGTTCTTCCTGCCCGAAGCGTTCACTCCAACCGCATTGGGGCTTCCGCCCTATTTCGTTCTGAACTTCGACAAATCGCCGGAACCGGCGATTGCCTGCTCGATGAATGGCGATCGCGCAGGGTTGTCGGCTGCACCCGCGACCAATGGCGTCGTCCAGTTCGAACTGAACGGCAAGCGCTGGGGCATATCCTTCCCGAGGTTCCGAGGCCGTCTTGCCAGGCGGCTTCACAAATTCTATCCGTATGTTGAAAGCCTCATTCCCCTGCAAGGCGCGAAACCCGAGTCGGTGGGTGGCCAGATGATTGTCCGCGCCGACCATCAGTTCAATCCGATCTGTCTGAGAAAGATGTTCCGTTCGCCCAATTCATTCTGTTGGGATCTGCCCGAGCCGTATTTGTGCCTGTACGCCAACGCCGATCTGACGCTCACGGACAGGATTCATGCGGCCTTGGTGACACTTGCATACGGCAAGCCCGCCATGCTTTTTTCTACAAGTGGTCGGGCTCGCATTCTGGAGCGTGTCGGAGTCAGCGGAATCGACGAGAAACCCGTCTATCTCGATCGATCCCGAATCACAGAGGAGCGCGATAGGATGTTGCGTTTCTTGGCCCAGGTCCCGTTCTGAGCTTGAACTTGAGCGATCCAATGAAACACGGAGTGGCATCCAGATGAGAGTTCTAATCCTGACGTCTCTGTTCCATCCGGAGATTGCGGCCAATGCCAAGCGGATGACGCACCTGGCGGAGGAGTTGCAGCGCAGGGGCCACGACGTGTCTGTTGTGACGGCGTTTCCCTACTACTCCGCGACAGTGGACAGAGAGAAATACCGAAACAAATGGATCGTGCCAGAGCAGTACGAGGGGATTCCAGTCATTCGGACGTATACGTATTGTCCGAAGCGCTACCGGAATTTCGCCTCACGGATTCTGTGCTTTCTGTCTTTCATGGTCTCTTCCATCTTCGGTGCACATCGGGTCAAGGGCAAAGTGGACGTGGTCCTCACGATATCTCCACCCTTCTTCAGCCTGTTTTCCGGATATGTCATCAGCCGCGTCAAGAAAGCCTCCTGGGTCATCGACATCCAGGACATCTACCCTGAGACTCTTGTCGCATTGGGGTTCCTCAAGAACCGTATTGCCATCGCTCTGCTCGAACGCTGCGAAAGGTTTTTCTACCGTAAGGCTGCGGGCATCGTCGGCATCTCAGATGGGTTCAAACGTGACTTCGTGCAGAAAGGTGCAGCGCCGGAGAAGGCGACCGTCGTTCATAACTGGGTGGATACCGATCTCTTCAGCCACGTTCCGACCAATGGCCTGAAAAAGGAATACGATCTCGACGGCAAATTCGTCGTCATGTTCGTCGGGACGATGGGCTTTGCTCAGGGTCTCGAGCACGTGGTGGAGGCAGGCCGCCTTGTCGCGTCGCAGGAGCCGGGCATACAATTCGTTTTTCTGGGAGAGGGCGTGGAGAAGGCCCAGTTGCAGCGCCGCATAGCCGAATACGGGCTGTCGAATTTCACCTTCATCCCACGGAAGCCCAATTCGGAGATTCCGGCTTTTCTGGCTATGGCCGATGTGTGCCTCGTGCATCTGAGATGGAACCGATTGTACGAGATCACGATCCCCTGCAAGACCTATGAATATCTGGCGGCCGGCAGACCTGTGATTATGGGGGTCAAAGGCGAGGCTCTTCACCTGGTCGAGGAGGCCGGT
Source organism: uncultured Pirellulales bacterium (assembly GCA_964610435.1). Taxonomy (GTDB): domain Bacteria; phylum Planctomycetota; class Phycisphaerae; order Sedimentisphaerales; family Anaerobacaceae; genus Anaerobaca. The sequence goes on from CAZSXM010000011.1 coordinate 98,381, forward strand.
TGCGGTGTCGGGATTGAGCCGGAGTCGCCGGGAGACCTGGCGCGGACTGTTCTGGCGATGTATCGAGACCGCTCCTCGCTGGCCAGGATGGGGCAGCAAGCCAGCAAATGCGCCATAGAACATTTCGGCAAAGATGTTGTCTTGTCACAGTATGTCACGTATCTGGAGAGCTACAACGGCGGCGGGGCGCCGCCGATATCGGATCACCATACGATGTCACATGTCTTGGAACCCTGTCATATGGAGATGCAGAAATGAAGATTCTTGTAACGGGTGGATTGGGCACGGTGGGTAAGGTTCTTGTTACGGAGCTACGCGGCAGAGGGCACGATGTCTGGCTTTGCGATCTCCACCACCATCACGATGCTAAGTATCGCAGATGCGATGTAGGCAAGTTCAGGCAACTTGAACGGCTCTTTGGTGAGCACAGCTTTGATTTCGTCTACCATCTTGCAGCGGAATTTGGCAGATGGAACGGCGAAGACTATTACGATACGCTCTGGGTTGCGAATTGCGTGGGAACGAAGAATCTCGTTCGACTTCAGGAAAAGCACGGTTTTCGGATGGTGTTCTTCAGCAGTTCAGAGGTTTACGGTGACTGGGAGGGGGTCATGAGTGAGGATGTCATGGATACGCATGAGATCCGGCAGCTCAACGACTATGCCATGACGAAATGGGTTGGTGAGATGCAGATCCTGAACTCCGCTGCGATGTATGGTACCGAGACGGTCAGGGTCCGGCTCTTCAATACCTATGGTCCAGGCGAATATTACAGTCCTTACCGCAGTGCCATCTGCTTGTTCATCTATAGGGCACTGCACGATCAGCCATACACCGTCCACCTCGGTCACAGTCGCACATCGACGTACGTCACCGATACGGTGCGTACGCTCGCCAACATAAGCGAGAATTTCAGGCCGGGCGAGGTGTACAACATCGGGGGCGGTGAGGAACACGATATGAAATATGCATCCGATCTGATCCTCGATTACCTTGGCAAGAGCGATGAAGGGCTGGTTACCTACCGTGAAGCCGAGCCGTTTACGACCAGAATCAAGAAGGTGGACACGACCAAGGCCGTCCGGGATCTTGACCATGCGCCCAAGATCGGTCTGAGCGAGGGAATACCTCATACAATTGACTGGATGAGACAGGCCTATGCACAGAGCCTGGATTTCACCCATATAGGGATGACGATGTTCCAGGGCTGATCTGCGTTTTCTTGCCAACGGGTTGCGGCCGTCGGCGGGGTTCTTTCTTCGCAAGCCGCTGGCGAAGCTGGGCCAACTGGGCCGGCGGCCTCGGGCCGGGGCGGTTCTCAGTCCATCCGGCCGATTGGGCTAATGCTCCGGGTCTGCTCTGGCCGATGTAAACCCTATAATCCGTGCCGTGCGGGTGGGTTGACCGCCGGGGTTCTTTAGACGTCGAGACAGGTCGGGGGCATTATGGAGCCGCGTGTGCGTTTGGGCCAAGCGAGTCGAACGGCGACCGAGTGCGAGCCGGTGGCGCAGGCCGAGGTGACCCGCTTTCGGCCGTCCGTTGCGGGGGGCCGCCTGCGCGATGTGGCGGGGCGCCAGGAGCCTTCGACCTTCCCGATCGCGCAGCCGTCGAAGACGGTGGAACTGCTGATCCGGCTGCTGGATATCGTCGGCTCGTTGTTCATCCTCGCCTGCACCCTGCCGTTCATGGCAATCGCGGCGGTGGCGATCAAGCTCAATTCTCGTGGCCCGATCCTGTACCGTCAGCAGCGGGTCGGCGAGGGCGGGCGGCTGTTCGATCTGTACAAGTTCCGCACGATGATCGACAACGCCGAAAGACACGTCGGTCCGGTCCTGGCGTCGAAGGACGACGACCGGGTCACCGCCGTCGGCCGCATCCTCCGCCGGACGCGGCTGGATGAGCTGCCGCAACTGTACAATATCCTGCGAGGCGATATGAGTCTGGTCGGGCCCCGGCCCGAGCGGCCCTATTTCGTCCAGCGGCACAAGGCCCTTCAGGGCGTGCGGCTGGTCGTCAAGCCGGGCCTGACGGGCCTGGCCCAGGTCCGCAGCTTCTACGATCTCAAGCCGGCCCACAAGGTCCGCTACGACTACATCTACATCCAGAATCGCTCCTTCCTGCTGAACCTCTACATCCTCCTCCAGACCATCCCGGTGCTCTTCGCAAAGAAGGGCTGGTAAGCCCGCAATGCTCTGCGGTCGGCTCGCCCGACCGGCTCCTTTCGTCCGATAACCGCCCCCCCCCCCCTTCTTTCCCGAGAGGCACCCCACGTGGCCGAGCGTCCGTCCACACACGGCCGCACGCCCAGGTGTGCGCGTAATGGCGTATTCGTGGATCGATCTGATCCAAAGCAATCTCACGATATGTGGACTCGCGCACGTCTTTTTCCTTTACACGGAGATGGGCGGCTGTTATAATGACGGAAGGTTGACAGGGTGCTGAGAAACAGTATCTGGGGTTTTGAGGTTTGTCCTTGAGCGTTGGGCGCATAGCTTGGGACGGGCCTCATGGGTGTCGCCGGCCGGGCCGGCGATTGAGGAGATTGGGTGATGAAAGATGCGCGGAAGTTCTATCCTGTTGGGATGTGTGTCCTGGCGCTGATGTGCGTGATGCCGTTGCGGGCGGGCGCCGACCTCATCGAAAACGACAATTGGGTTATGGACGCGTCACTGATTGCGGAGGTTGCAAGTCAGGGGCAATCGACTGGGATCGTCTCCCCATACGAGGGCGAGTCGTTCTACAGCTTTGCCCTGTCTGCGGTTCGTGATTCCGTCACGGATCCACCGGTGACGATCGGCATGTATCAGGAGGGGACGAATGGTCTCAACGGGCATCAGTTGCGGCTGACCGGCTGGGTGCAGACCGAACGCCGCAATGGCGTCGGTGACGTGGGGGAGGCGGTCTTGTCGGTCTTCGATGCCGAGCACGCGCTGCTGGCTCAGGCGTCGAGCGGCATATTGGCCACGGAGAACTTTGAGTGGCAGTCGTTCATGGTCGAACTGGCGGCAGTGCCTGATGGCGCATATTGGCGGGTGGACCTGTACGGCACCGTCTACGATGGGTACTATGTGAACACGTTCTACGACGGAGTGCGGTTGGTCGCGCTTCCGGCGCCGGGGGCGGCGCTGCTGGGTCTGCTGGGACTTGGCAGCAGCGGCGGTTTGCTCCGGTGGCGTCGGCGCGCCAACTCGGCGGCCAGCGCAAGATCATAAGCACCCAGGCCCTGATGCAAAGGGTCTGGGTTTCTGTCCATCTGTGGCGACGAAGCGCATTCCATGCGTCCAGCCGACAGGCTGACGCCGGACGTGTGATTACGTCTGCGGATAGACCCAGGGGCCCCGGTACTCGCGGCGCAGCAGCTTGTTTGCGTCGGGGTCGCCCACGCACACCTCTTTGGCGCCGTCCCAGTGTACGCTGCGTCCAAGCCTGTACGACAGCATGCCCAGCAGGCTCAGGTTCGTCGAGTAGTGAATCGCCTCGATGTCGCACACGGGCCGGCGGCTCGTCTCGATCGCATCGAGGAAGTCGGCCCACAGCTCCTTGATGTTCTGCGCATCCGGCTGGTTCAGCTTCGGCTCTTCGTGGACCTCCCGCTCGCCCCGGCCGCTCGGATAGAACGTCCAGCCCCGCTGCCAGCCCATGTGGAACGTCCCCCTGGTACCGTAGAAATAGCAGCCGACGTTCTCGGTCTTGTCGGTCGGATTTCCGGCGAACTGCCGGTGCTCCCACGTCAGCGTGAAGTCATCGAACTGATACGTCGCCACCTGGTGGTCGGGTGCATCGGTCGTCTGGTGCTCGGCCGTGAGGATGGGTTCGCCCTTGATCGGCCGCCCGCCGGTCGAATGAACGGTCTTCGGCCACCTCTCGTCCATGATCCACAGGACCTGATCCAACCAGTGGATGCCCCAGTCGCCTAAGGTGCCGTTGGCGTAGTCGAGATAGTTGCGGAACCCGCGCGGATGCGCGCCGCCGTTGAACGGTCGCAGCGGCGCCGGGCCGCACCATAGGTCCCAATTCAATTCGTTCGGCGGCTCGATGTTCTTGCGAGGCTGCTCGGGCCCGCCGCCGTAGAGCACGAAGCACTTGATCATCCCGATCTTGCCCGCCCGGCCTTCGCGCAGAAATTGTCTGCCCGAGACGTTGTGCGGCGAGACCCTCCTGTGTGTGCCCACCTGTACGACGCGGCCGGCGGCGCGCGCGGCGTTGACCATCGCGCGGCCTTCCATGATGGTATGGCCGATCGGCTTTTCGACGAAGACGTGGGCGCCCGCCTGGACGGCGGCGATCGTCGGCAGGGCGTGCCAGTGGTCCGGCGTTGCGACGATCGCGATGTCGGGCTTCTCGGCCGCCAGCATCTCGCGGTAGTCCTCGTAGTGCTTCGGCGTCTCGCCGGTCCACTTGGCGACTTCATCGGCGCATCGGGCGAGCTGACGACCGTCCACGTCCACCAGCGCCACCGGCGTGCAGCGGCCGCAGGCCACCGCCTCCCGCAGGATGTTCGTGCCCCACCAGCCGGCCCCGATCAGGGCGGTGCGGTAGGTCTTGCCTTTCTGCGCGGCGACGATGCCGGGAAAACCCAGGGCCAGTCCGGTGGCGAGCGAGCTTTTCAGGAAGCGGCGGCGGTCGATCGGCATGGTCTTCTCCTTGTCATTGGAATGGCAAAGCAGCTTGTCGTTCCCTTGGCCTGCATAGATCGGATACTTCGTCCATCTCCCCTACTGTATTGGTCCGGGGCGCCGCGTCAAGCCCAAACCACGCGGCGGCGGTTCCACGGGTCGATGGTCGTCGTCCTGGAAACAGGTTCGAAAACCGGTTGCCCGTCCATGTGCATCACGCTACACTGGCGTCTTGCGTGGGGCCACGGCTCACTTGTGGCTTCGTCGGGATTGCTTGTGGTCCGGCCGCAAAGGCATGAGAAAGGAGGCATCCGCGATGAGTACGCATCATTTCAAGAAGGCATGTTGTGACGCTGGCTGCTGTTCGCTTCTGGGGCGTCGGGATTTCCTCGGAGGACTGGGCGCGCTGAGCGGAGCGGCCCTGGCCATGCAGTTGGGGCTGTTCGACTCGGCCGTGACCGGCGCGGTCGGCGCCACACCCAGGGCCGGCGGGCACCGCAAGCCGGTGTTTCACGCCGCCTTCACCCGTCAGCCGGTCGAGCGATACTGGATGGGCTGGCCCGGCGCCGCCTATGACATCGGGGCCAGCCAGCGCCGCTACACGGAAATCCTCAATGGGGCTGCCAAGAACCTCAACGTCTCGGTGGATATCCAGAACGAGCCGCTCGTCAACGACGCAACCGTGGACGCGTTTGTCGAACGCGTGGCCGGCGCCGGCTCCGACGGGGTGATCCTCACCGTCACCGGCCTGCACCCCGACGGCTGGTCGCAGGTCAATCGTTTCCTCGAAAAGCGCGGCGATCTGCCCACCGTCGTCTTCGCCCCGCAGGGCACGCAGTTCACGCCGACCCTGCAGCGCTATCGCACGATGTCGAAGGTGTTCGTGGGGGCCACGCAGGACGTCGAGTGGCTCGCGACAGCGGTCCGCATGCTCAAGACCATTCGTCAGATGGCCACAACGCGAATAGCCGTGGTCCACGGCCAGGAGGAGCGCGAACAGGTCCTTTCGCCGCTGGGCACGACCCTCCACCATATCCCTCTGGAGCGGTTCGCCGTGGCATACGACGCCACCGCCGACGCCGAGGAGGCTCGCGAAATCGCCGAGACCTATCGCAAGGTCGCCAAGGGGATCGTGGAGCCGAATGCACAGGACATCCTCGAAGCGGCGCGGACGTATGTGGCCAATCGTCGCATGCTCGCGACGACTGGATGCCATGCCATCACCATGGACTGTCTCGGCCTGGTGACCAACCGCCGGACCCCGCCGCCCTGCATGGCCTACATGCAGTTGCTCAACGAGGGCACGTGCGGCGCGTGCGAGCGGGACGTGACGGCCACGCTGTCGCTTCTGCTGAGCAGCTATCTGCTCGACCGCCCCGCCTTCCTGCACAATCCTTCGCCCAACACGGTTCGGAACACGTATATGGGCGCCCACTGCACGGCGCCGACGAAGATGGACGGCTTCGACGCTCCGGATTCGCACTACACGCTGCGCTCGCACCACGAATCGGATGTGGGGGTTGCGCCGCAGGTCTGGCTGCGGGAGAACCAGGGCGTGACGATGATGAAATTCCTGAACGCGGGCGAGCTGATGGCGTGCACCGGCACGCTGCTGTGCAACATCGAGACCCGTCCCGACGACGGCGTCGGCGGCTGCCGCACCGCCTTTGAGATGGCGGTCGATGACGTCGGCGACACGCGCGACATCCGCGGCCATCACAACGTGCTGCTCTACGGCAAGCATCTGCCGATGCTCAAGGCGTATTGCCAGCTCAGTGGCCTGGCCATCAGCCGCATCGATGGAGGAACGGTCTGAGCGCCAAAACCGACACCGATTGAGTGCCATCGTGGCGTCTTCGAGCCGCTCATACAGCAACCTGTGAGCAAGGCAGAACCGCTTTGCCGCAGAAAGGGGGTTCCATGTCAAGAGCGTTCGCCGGCTTCCTGTCCGGGATGTGCCTTCTGTCCTGTGCGCCGGTGATCGGTGGACAACCGATCGGTTTCAGTGGCCGGTATCCGCATCTGGCGGTATTCAATTCCGCCGGCGAATGCGGCATCGGTGCGGTCGTGCCCTGGGCGGACCGGCTGTGGCTGATCACGTACTCGCCCCACATGCCCAGCGGCAGCGACGACAAACTGTACGAGATCGACGGCGAACTGAACATGGCCGTACGGCCCGAGAGCATCGGCGGTACGCCCGCCAACCGGATGATCCACCGTGAATCGAATCAGTTGTTCATCGGCCCCTACGCCATCGATGGCCTGCGGAACGTCCGCGCCGTTCCCTACGACGCGATGTTCGGCCGGCACACCGCCACGGCCCGCCATCTGACCGATCCACAGAACAAGGTGCTCTACTTCGACATGGAGGGACTGATCTACGAAGTGGACGTCAAGACACTCGATACGACACTTCTATTTCGTCGCGCGGTCCCGGGCTGGCACGCCAAGGGAGCGTACACCTCACACGGCCGCTTCGTCGTGGCCAACAACGGCGAGCGGCCCACCGGCACGGTCGATCGGTTCAAGCCGTTCGAATACCAGATCGACCCGACGCCGACGGGCCCCGAAGACGCGGGCGCTCTGGCCGAATGGGACGGCCGACAGTGGCGATTGATCCGCCGCCGCCAGTTCACCGAGGTGACCGGGCCGGGCGGCATCCACGGCGCGCCGTCGGATGAGAGTCCGCTATGGGCGATGGGCTGGGACAGGCGATCGCTCATTCTCATGTTGCTCGACGAAGGTCTCTGGCACGAGTTCCGCATGCCCAAGTCTGATTCCTCGTACGACGGCCATCATGGCTGGCACACCGAGTGGCCCCGCATCCGCCAGGTCGTGCCCGCCGAAGGCGACCAGCCTCCGAGACTGCTGGCCAACATGCATGGCGGGTGGTTCGATTTCCCCGTCGGCTTCCGCGCCGACGACACCTCCGGACTGCGGCCGATCGGCTCGTATCTGAAGATGACCGCCGATTTTGCCGACTGGAACGGGCGGATCGTGTTCGCCTGCGACGACGCGGCGAAGTCGCACTTCTTGCCCGGCTTCGGCCTGCACACAGACATGGACCTGGTGGGCCAGTCGAACTCGAACCTCTGGTTCGCGACGTGGGACGACCTGCACGCGAAAGGCCGTCCCGTCGGTTGGGGTGGTTGGTGGAGCGATGACACCGTGGCCGCCGGCCGGCCGTCGGCGCCGTATCTCTTCAGCGGCTACCGGCAGCGCGTCCTGCATCTCTGGCACGGTGCGAACCACGACGTGACCTTCGCTCTGGAGACTTCTGACGGTCGCGGCCATTGGCGCGCACTTGCACGCGTCACCGTCCCGGCCGACAGCTACAGGTTTCACGTCTTTGCTCCCGATGCACCGGGCCAGTGGATCCGCGCGACGCCCGACCGCAGCGCGAACGGTGTCACGGCGTATTTCCACTATGGACCCTCGCGGGGCGCGCAGACCGACCCTGCGATGTTCACCTCGCTGGCCGAGGTGGAGCGCGGCGACGCCCACAGCGTCGCCGTCATGCGCGGGCGCGGCGACAACCTGGGCACGCTTCACATGCTCGCGACCAGGATCGATGCCAACGGAAACGCCGGCGAGGCAGGGGTCTATGAGATCGGCCCGGAGATGATGCTGCGCCGTGTGGACGATGCGGATCAAGCGACGTACCTGAAGGAACGAGCCGCACCGCGCGGCGCCGAGTATACCCTGGACGGCAACTCCGTGCTCGTCGTGGAAGGAGACAATCGGTTTCGCCTGCCGGTCGGCCACGCCGATGCCGTCACGAGCACTTCGGCTGGATTCGCACGAACGGTGCGCGAACTGGTCACCGAGCGCGCGCTGTTGAATGCGGCCGGCACGATCTACATGCTGCCGCGCATCAATTCGGGAGGCGTTCGGTCGCTCAAGCCGGTGGCCACGCACAACAAGCGCATCTTCGACTTCTGTTCCTGGCGGGGGATGCTCGTAATCTCGGGCGTCCGGGCCGACGTTCGATCCGGGAACCATCTCGTGCGCAGCGACGACCACGAGGTCGGTCTGTGGTTCGGCGACATCGACGATCTGTGGAAACTGGGCAAGCCGACCGGCACGGGCGGGCCTTGGCATGCATCCAAGGTGAAGGCGGGCGAACGCAGTGATCCATACCTCATGACCGGCTACGACCGAAAGACGCTGACGCTCCGCCACAGCGGCGAGCAAGCCGTGACGGTGACCGTCGAGGTCGATGTCACGGCCGACGGTCGCTACGTCGAATATGCGCGATTCGTGGTCCAGCCGAACGAACGGTTCACGCACGTCTTTCCCGACGGCTATGCCGCACACTGGGTCCGGCTGACGGCCGATCGCGACGCCACGGCCACCGCCGAGTTCCGATATGAGTAACGATCATTGGATGTGATTGAGAAAGGCAAGAGATGAAGACAGGTTGGATACGGATAGTCCTGCTGCACGTCACGCTGCTGCCGGCACTCGCGATTGCCGATGGAATGACCTTGAGGCAGATCGCCGAACTGAAACAGATTGGGCAGGCCCAGATCAGCCCGGACGGCCGGTACATCGCTTATACTCAACTGGTGCAGCGCAAGCTGTTCGACGAGGCCGATGGGCCGGCGTGGACCGAATTGCACGTGATCGACCCCGACGGCCGGTCGCGCCCCTTCGTCACCGGGCAGGTGAATATCTCGGCGATCGGCTGGACGCCCGACAGCCGACAAATCACCTATCTGGCCAAGCGGCAACCAGACGCGGCCCGGACGCTCTACGGCATCGCCCGCGACGGCGGCGAATCGCGCGAGCTGGCCGCGCTGGAAGAGGCCATACGCGGCTACAGCCTCAGCCCCGACGGCAAGCGAGTCGCCCTGCTGGCGGTTGAGCCCGACGATGCCGACCTCGAGAAGGAGCGCGAAAAGGGCTTCACCCAGATCGTCTTCGAGGAGGACCGCAAACCGATCCGCCTGTGGATCCACGAGTTGGGCACTGAGGACGCCGAGCCCATCATGATCGAGTTGGATGGGTCCGTGCAGGAGGTCCAGTGGTCGCCGGCCGGCGACCGTCTGGCCATCAAGGTCACCCCGCGCGAGATGGTCGACGACGTTCTGATGTTCAATCGCATCCGCCTTCTCGATCCGCAAGGCAACGAGCTGGGCCGAATCGACAATCCTGGAAAACTCGGACGCATGGCCTGGAGCCCCGACGGCGAACACCTGGCCTTCATCGCCACCGAGAGCCTTCACGACACCCGCGAGGGACGCCTCATGGTCGCCGGCAAAGACGGCGGAGACTGGCTCCACCTGCTGCCCGGTCTCGAAGGCCACGTCTGGCACGTCGCCTGGCGGGATAAGACCACGATCCTGTTTGTCAGCTATGAAGGCATCGGCGCCCGGCTCGGCGAGATTCGGACGGATGGTTCGGGCCACAGGACCCTCAGGCCGGCCGGCGGTCCGATCTGGGACTCGCTGAGCGTCTCGGATCGCGGCGAGATCGTCACGACCGCCAGCGCCCCGAACCATCCGCGTGAGGTGTATCGGCTGTCCGGTAAGGACGGTCCGTCGACGCGGCTGACGGACTCCAACCCGTGGTTGGCCGACGTCCGATTGGCCCGGCGGGAAGTCATCACATACCCCGCGCGGGATGGCCTGGAGATCGAAGGGATTCTGTTTTATCCCCTCGATTACGAGCAGGGCCGGCGCTATCCACTGATCCTCGCGGTGCACGGAGGTCCCGAAGCCCACTATTCCAATGGCTGGTTGACCAGCTACAGCCTGCCGGCCGACGTGGCCGCCGCCGAAGGCTATTTCACGTTCTACCCGAACTATCGCGGCTCGACGGGACGTGGAGTAGCCTTCACCGAGACCAGTCAGAGGCGACCGGCCAAAGAAGAGTTCGACGACCTCGTCGACGGCGTGGACCACCTGATCGCCCGGGGGCTGGTTGATCGCGACTGCGTCGGCATCACGGGCGGCTCGTACGGCGGCTATGCCTCGGCCTGGGGGGCAACGTACTACTCCGAGCGCTTCGCAGCAGCGGTGATGAACGTGGGCATCTCCGACAAGATCTCCATGCTTGGCACATCGGATATTCCGCAGGAGTTGTATCTGGTTCACTACCTCACCTGGCCTTGGGAGAACTGGCAGATGTACGTCGAGGCCAGTCCGATCTATTACGTGAGAAAGGCGATGACCCCGATCCTGATTCTGCACGGGGACGCCGATCCGCGTGTGGACCCGACGCAATCGCGCATCCTTTACCGGTACCTGACTCTTCAGGACGACCCGCCGCCGGTGCGTCTGGTGCTCTACCCCGGAGAAGGGCACGGCAACCGAAGGGCCGCCGCCCGCTACGATTACTCTCTCCGGCTGATGCAGTGGATGAACCACTACCTCAAAGGTCCGGGCGGCGCCCCGCCGGACCACCGGCTGGATTACGGGATTCCACAGGCCGATCCGAAACCCTGACTGCGATTCGAGACCGGGCAAAGGGGCCCCTGCCACGTTCGAAGGGGCCCCAATCCCCACCATGGTCAATGGACTTGAGACACACGCGGATCCAAAATGCCCGCGCCCCAACCGCCGACGGACCCGCAGAATAGTCAAAAACGTGCAACACTTCTCTGCGCGCGGCCCGTGACATACAGATTTTTTTTAGTCCCGCCCTGGTAACGACTTAGACGCGTCGCGTCCCCCTTTCGGCCCGCTTTTTTGATCAAAAACGTGCAGCGCCGTCCCTCTATGGAGGCGCCTCGTTTGGCGGCCTCCGAAAGGACGCACTGATGCACGATGTGCCCGGTTCCAGCCGGTGCGCCCGCTGCCGGTACTGTCGCGACGTGGCGGGGGCCCTGTGTTGCCTGAGGAACCCGCCGGTGGCCGACGCCCGCACCGGACGGGCCCGCTGGCCCCGCGTCCGGCCGACCGACACCTGCGGCTGCTTCCGAGATGTCGCCGGTCCGCCCGATCCCGACGCCCGGCCCGCCCCGGCCCTGCCGATCCATACCGACCAGTACGGCCCGTACTGCAAGATCCCGCTGACCCAGGGCCGCTTCGCGAAGGTCGATCCGGCGTACTACCCCTGGCTCGCCCAGTTCCGATGGCACGCCAAGACCGGCCCCCACGCCGTCTACGCCGTCCGCACCGTCCAGCACAACGGCCGATCCCGACGCATCTTCATGCACCGCATGATTATGAACACCCCCGACCACCTCGTCTGCGATCACGCCAACCACGATGGGCTCGACAACCGCGTCCCCAACCTGCGTAACTGCACCACCGCCCAGAACAACGCCAACCGCCGCAAACGCGCCCCCCGCCAAGGCTCACGACCGGCGACCTCCCAATATCTGGGCGTCGCCTACGACCCCCGCAGACAAAAATGGATCGCCTACATCAAGAAAAACGGCAAACAGAAAACCCTCGGCCTCTTCACCTACGAAGAGGACGCCGCCCGAGCCCACGACACCGCCGCCCGTCAACTCCACGGCCCCTACGCCCACCTCAACTTCCCGAACGAGTAGCCGTCGCCCGTCGCTCGTATCTCGCTAACCCACGCGTCCAGACTGTATCGCGCGATTTCACGCGCCTTCTTGCTCTGATCGGGGCTCTGCGGTAGAATACCTCTATGCCTGAGATATCACGATTTCTTGGGATTGTGATCGGTATGTTCTACCGAGACCATGTGCCGCCGCACTTCCATGCGACGTACGGCGAATATGAGGTCACCGTCGATATCGAGACGGGCGTCGTCCACGGACGGTTTCCCAAACGGGCGCTCCGCCTTGTCCTCGAATGGCTGGACCTCCACAAAGACGACTTGCTGGAGAATTGGCACAGGGCTCGTGAAAGACGTCCGCTCCTGGACATTGAACCACTGGAGTAGCGAAGATGACACCACGCTTGATTGAAGCCCAATACGTCCGCGACTACATCCTCCACCTGCGCTTCGCCGATGGCGCCGAGGGCGACGTTGACCTCAAAGACGAACTCGAAGGCGAGGTCTTCGAGCCCTTGCAAGACCCGGCCTATTTCCAGACGTTCCAGCTCCACCCCGAACTCCACACCGTCACCTGGCCCAACCACGCCGACTTCGCCCCCGAATTCCTCTACCAGAAACTCACCATCCCCGCCTGACCGACCGTCCCTCGCCCCTCGTCGTTCGTAGTGACGCCGTAAGGCGTTACCCCCGCCCGCTTCCGCCACGTCGGAGCGTAGAAGGGTAGAAGCGTAAATGCGTGCCCCGTCGTCCGTGCCCCGTGTCCCGTCGCCCGAGCGACCAGCGACGGCCTCGCCTCCGGCGGTCCCCCGAGCCATGAGTCACGGGCAAAGCCTGCCCCGAGCGAAGCCGAGGGGAGCCACGCGGCGTCCAGCCGCAACGCTTCACGCTTCTCGCTTGACGCAAGAAGATGCGCAAAACCGCATTTTCTTCTTGCCTTGCCCCCCAATCCCCCGGCGCATTAACATGCGAAGTGCAACACGATAGGTCGTGACAGTCACGAACCGAC
>CAZSXM010000012.1:0-100010 GCA_964610435.1 uncultured Pirellulales bacterium
GGGCCGCAGTCAAACGTGAGCTATTTCCGAATCTATTGCCTTACGAGTCCTTAAGTCAAATCTCATTACAATACCGCAGTTGGCGGAAATCCTTGGGATCAGCCGGATTGCTGTGTACAACCAGGTGAAGGCGGGCAAAATCGCGGCGACGAAGGTTGGCCGCATCCATGTGATTTCCGATCGGACTGTTCGCGAGGTACTCCGCAAGCGGGTCGGAGAACTGGACAAGCAGCGTGTGGACCGGGCGGTGCAGAAAGTCGTTCGCGACTACGGGGAGGTGCTCAAACGCCTGGCAAGAGAGTAGTCCAACCGATCGGCGTCGAAGAAGTCGAGTACATCGCCTTTCGCCTCGCCAGAGAGCACCTGGCGTTCGATGAGCCGATTCCCGACTTCCGGACACGCTATCCACATCGCCTCGAAAGCTGCCTGCTCACGCCGTTCATGAGTTTCGCGGGCACGTCGCCGTATCGGTCGCTGGCGTCCAAGGCCGCCATGCTGCTGTATCTGATGACTAGGAACTACCCGTTCCAGAACGGCAACAAGCGCCTGGCTATCACGACGCTGCTGGTCTTCCTGCACAAGAACGGCAAGTGGCTCGACGTCGAGCCGCAGGTGCTCTACGAGTTCACCGTCTGGGTGGCCAGAAGCCCGGCCGAACTCAAAGACGCAACCGTCAAAGGCGCCGAGGATTTCATCCGCGCTCACCTCGTCGATGTGAGTGTGGACGGTTCGTGACCTTGCATGAGGCAATAACGCATGCGGCCGATGGATGAACTGTTCGAGGCGTTGGGGCGGTCTCGGTTTCGCGGACGGTTTCGGCTCGGGGCGCGGGAGGCGGCGTATCTGCGGCAGCGGGGGATCGAGACGGTGCTCCAGCACGCGCGGCAGTTCGTCGAGGACCGTCTGGCGGCCGCCGAGCCGGCCAACGACGGCCGGCAGACCCCGATGCGCAACCATCCCGTCTTCATCGCCCAGCACGCCACGGCTACCTGTTGTCGGGGCTGTCTGGCCAAATGGCACGGCATCGCCAAAGGCCGGGAGTTGACGAGCGACGAAATCGACCACATCGTGCGGGTGATCGAAGTGTGGTTAAGACGACAGGCGATCTGACCGATAGGACCGATAGCATTGGGGCCCGCACGGGCCGTCCGAAAAAACGTTGTGATTCCAGGCTTGGCGGCCTATACTGTCGCCGCTGGGAGAAGATTATGGTCAGAGGTTAGACATGATGGAACGGATTCCAAAAGTCATCGTCGTCGGCAGCACATACATCGACATGGCCTTCAAGTGCGCCAAGATTCCCTCGGCGGGTCAGGCGGTCAGCGGGTCGGCCCTGTCGTATTCGCTGGCCGGGCCGGGACCGCTGGAGGCGGTGCAGGCGGCGCTGTGCGGCTGCCGCGTCCAACTGATCAGCAAGGTCGGCGGCGACGCCTTCGGCGCCGTGGCCAAGCAGAGCCTGGCCGACTACAAAGTCAACGTCGATACCGTCTACACCGCCGAGGCCAAGAACACCGGCGTCGTCGTCACCCACGTCAATGCCGAAGGCGAGAACGCCTGCTGCCACTATTGCGGGGCCAACGCCGCCTTGCAGCCGGCCGATATCGAGGCGGCCGAGGAGCTGATCGCCGGCGCCGACGTCTGCCTGATCCACGGCTGTCTGCCGCAGGAGGCGATCGGCAAGGCCCTCTGGCTCAGCGAATTGCACGGCACGAAGGTGATCTTCAATCCGTCCCGTCCGACCGAGCAGGAGAACCGCCACGGGCTCGACCTGCCGGTGGAGTACTTCACCGCCGACATCCTGATCCCGAACCTCTACGAGGCCGCCGACATCACCGACCAATCGACCGCCACGATCCGCACCGCCAAGTGCATGGGCTCCGATCTGGTCGCGCGCGGGGCGCGTTGTGCGGTGATCACGATGGGCGCGCGCGGGGCGATGGTGGTCGATCGCGGCGGCGCCGACCACATCCCGGCGTTCGAGGTCGATCTGGTCGATCACACCGGCAGCGGCGATGCGTTCGCCGGCGCGCTGGCGGCCTATTGCGCCGTCAAGGACGATGTGCGCGACGGGGTGAAGTTCGCCTCGGCGGCCGGGGCCCTGGCCTGCACGAAGTTCGGCGGGATCGAGTCGCTGCCGAGCAAGGCCGAGATCATCCAACTGCTCCAGCGCGAAGACATCGACCTTCTGCCTCGCAATTAGTCGAGCGGACCGGCGTCCGAAGCAACATGGCTGAGGAGGAAAACATCACCCTCCTCTGATGGCTGAATACCTCCTTCGCCTACCACCAGGGTCGATTGTCCACATTCGGCCGCAAGGGTCAATTGTGGCAACTACGTATTCTGCTGTTTGCCGGCCGAATGGACCCGTCTGCGGCGCAGCAGAAGCAGGCCGGCCACAGCGATGACGACTGCCACCACCGCCAGTGGGATGAGGGCTGATCCGGCGTGTTCATCGTGGTCGTGGTCGTGCGCCGGGTAATCAGGTTCGGTCCGCTCGGCCACCGGCTCGACGCCGAACGCCGTCAGCACGCTCGATGCCTCGTAGGCCGGACGCGACCACGTGAGGAACTTGACCGGCTCTCTGTGGTAGGTCTCTTTGACCAGGCCGTTGACGAGCCCGTGGAACCAGCGATGCCGGTGTTCGGTCGCGGAGATCTTGGCGATTTTGATGTCGATCGTCGCGTGGCTGGTCGTGCGGTAGTGTCGGCACGCCTCGAATGTGCCGGCGTCGATGGCGACGGTTTCGTCGGGCAGCCGCTCGATCTCCAGGCGCATCGGCATGCTGAACGCGGCTGAATCCATGTGCAACGTCGTCTCGATTGTCACGCTCTGCCCGACGGCCAGTTCGGGCGCTTCATAAGGAACGGGCGGGTCGTAACGCAGCCGGCCGGGCGGGCCGTCCTTGCTGTCGATCTCGATGGCGACGACCATCCGTTTGGAATCGACGCCGAGCCGACTCGCTGGATCGGAGCTGTTGGTGTAGCGCTCCTCGATGATCCAGAGGCCGTCGTTGGGGTCGTGACGAATTACCTGAGCGATGCGCTGGCCGTCGATTGGCTCGCCTTCAGAGCTGCCGGGTTTGGGCCCGGTGTGCTGATAGACCCACCGCTGTCCGAGTTCGTACGTCCCGTGGCCCGCCGGCGCCATCGCAACGCACAGCAGAATCGACATCACCCGCATCGGACGCGACATGTGCAATCCTCCCAAGAGGTCCGTGTGTCCTGTTATCGCCGTATGGTGATTCCCTTCGGCGCGTCGATCTTCGTTTCGATCGTGCCGTCGGCCTTCTTTTCGTGGCGGACCTTGATGATGCCTTTGGTCGTGGGGAACGTGCCCTCGGCCCAGTCGAGGTCGGCCAGGTGCGGCTGGATCCGCACGACGATGCCGCCGGGCTCGACGATCCGCACGCCCAGCACGTGCTCGCTGAGCCACGCGGTCGGGCCCGACGCCCAGCCGTGGCAGAGGCTGTGCCGAAAGCCCACGTAGCAGTAGTTGCCGAAATCGCCGTGGATGTCCTTCTTGCCCTCGGGCACCAGCTCGTCGATCCGTCCGGCGTTCTTCGTCCATTGCAGATCGAAATCCTCCCAGAACGTCGTCGCGCCCAGATCGAGCATTGCGCCCCAGTACTGACGGATCACGTCGATCGCGCCCTGATAGTCGCCCGCCATCGCGCGGGCCTGCAGCACGTAGTAGCCGTAGAACGTGCTCATCCGCTGCGGCCCATCGACCGCCAGCACCTCGCGATTGAGCTTGCCCGCATCAGCCAGGCCCGCCAGCGCCATCAGCGCCGCCGCCTGCTTGCTGCCCGCCGGGTCGGGCGTGTGTTTGAGGAGCTTCTCAACGCTGTCGAGGCACTTGCGTCGCGTCGCCGGCTCATCGAGCACGTCGCACAGTTCGGCGCCCGCCCGCAACGTCATCACCAGAAGCGAGTGCAGGCCCGCGTGGATCGCCGCTTTGTTCTCGCTGCTGGGCCAGTCGAGGAAGCGGTGCGCCGGCAGCGTCTCGCGGTTGTCGGGCCCGACACAAGCGGCCAGTTGCGCCAGCAGACCGGTCAGGTACGTCCGCTGCTGTTGCAGATAGGCGGCGTCGCCGGTGTAGTGGTGCCAGGTGTGGTGCAGCAGCACCCACCACATCGAGTACGAGCTGATCCCGTTCATCCATCGGGGCAGCGGCGTCTCGTCGCGGACCAGATCGAGACTGTCGGGCACGATCGCGTCGGCGCCGAAGACGGCAAAGATCGTCTCGGTCTCGGGGTGCATGTCGCCGACCCAGACGAGCCGGTCGCGCTTGATGCCGTCCCAGAGGTAGTCCTGCATGTTCAGGTGTACCGTGTAGGCGCCCGTCTGCCAGATGCGATTGAGCCGCTCGTCGCTGCATCGGAACGAGCCGAGATAGTCGAGGTCGCGATAGACGAACACCGCGCGGACGCTCTTGAGCTGCACGAAGCTGTCGTCGTCAACGAGGTCGATCCGCACGAAGCGAAAGCCCGTGTTGCCGATCTCGGCGGTGCCCAGCCAGGGCACCAGCGTGGTCTGGTCGCGGATCGCGTGGTCGTTGGTGGCGTTCTGCCGGCCACCGAGCTCGGCCATCGCCTCGCTGGCCGATTCGCCGAACCGCACGCGGACACGCACCGGCTGGTTGTCCTTGCTGTGCCAGGCCATGATCTGCACGCCGCCGTTGAGCTCGACGCCGAAGTCCAGCAGGATTGCCGCCTTGCCCTTGCGGCTGTCCAGCACGCACGGGTTCGACGCATCGAGCGTGATCTGGCCCGACCGCTTCTGCAAAAGCGCCCCGGCGTTCTCGACCCCGTCGCCGCTCTGCCAGACGACGCGCGACGGCGTGATGAACGTCCGCACGCGCGGATCCCGCTCGGCCCGATCCTGCAAGTCCGCCAGCGGCCCCGGCAAGGCCGCCGCCACCGCCACACCAACCATTACCCAAACCGTCGCCAATCCAACCAGCCGTCTGCACTGCATCATCAAAACCTCCAAACAGAGCGTCGTATTCCGTCGAGGATGTCATAGCAAACCCACGATCCTCTGTCCATATCTGAGACAAACCCGACCGTTCCCGGCGCTGATCCACGAGCGGCACCCGGTTGTCTGGCCGTTCCGTCGGAGCGGTTTCGTTCTGTCGTCCACAGAGCCCCTACGGTGTTCAGCGGATCAGCTTGATGATCTCGGCCAAGTCGTTGGGGGCTTCGATGGGGGCGTTGCTGAAGGGGCCCTGGTTGTCCTTGTGGTAGTTGACGGTGACGTTGGGGTCCTTGAGGGCGTGGCCGGTCAGGACGCAGGCGACGCGGTCGTCTTTGGCGACTGTCCCGCGAGCCAGCAGGTGCTTGAGTCCGGCGATGGTCGCCGCCGAGGCCGGCTCGCAGCCGAGCCCATACCTGCCGATCAGCGCCTTGGCGTCGCAGATCTCCTCGTCGGTCACCGCTAGGACCACGCCGTCGCACACATCGATCGCGCGGAGGCACTTCTTGAGGTTCACCGGCCGGGAGATTTCGATGGCCGAAGCGCACGTGTGCGGCGAGAAGTTCCGCGCCGTCAGGTCGGCGTAGTAGTCATCGATGATCGTCTGGTCAACGTGGCCGCCGTTCCAGGTGAGCTTCTTGTTGTTGACCAGATCGGTCAGCGTATCGGCGCCGGTGGCATTGACAATCGCCATGCGCGGAACGCGGTCGATCAAGCCGAGCTGCCTGAGCTCGGCGAACGCCTTGCCGAACGCGCTGGAGTTGCCCAGATTGCCCCCGGGCACGATGATCCAGTCGGGCACCTGCCAGCCGAGGGCCTCGATGATGCGGTACATGATCGTCTTCTGGCCTTCCAGCCGGAAGGGGTTCAGTGAGTTGAGCAGATACAGTCCCAGCTTGGTGCAGATGGCCTGCACCTGCCGCATACAGTCGTCGAAGTCGCCGGCGACCTGGATCGTCTGGGCCCCGTAGTCCATCGCCTGGCTGAGCTTGCCGAACGCGATCCGCCCGCTGCCGATGAACACCGTGCACTTGAGCCCGCAACTGTGGGCGTACAGCGCGACCGACGCCGACGTATTGCCCGTCGAGGCGCACGCGCAGCTTGTGGCGCCGACCATCATCGCGTGGCTGAACGCGGCGGTCATGCCGTTGTCCTTGAACGAACCGGAGGGGTTGAGCCCTTCGTATTGCAGGTGCAGCGCATCGGGTTTCATCCCCAGGTGCTCGGCGAGCGCGCAGTTGGCCTGGAGGATCGTCTGGCCTTCGCCGATCGTGACCTTATGCTCGTCGGGGCAGAAGCTCAGCAACTCGCGGAACCGCCAGACGCCGGACAAATCGAGCCGCTGGTCGCGCGTGGCCCACCGCTTGCCGAAGTCGCTGAGCCGGCCCGGCACGGCCGCCCGGTCCCAGTCGTACTGCGCATCGAGCAGGTCCCCGCACGCCGGGCACTTGAAGATCGCCTGGCCGCAGTCGAACTGTGCCCCGCAACCCGGATTGATGCACTTCTGAAACGCCACATCCGCCATATCGAATTCTCCTTCTCGAACGATCACCGCGCCATTATAGGGACACAGGGCCTCCGTGCAAAGCCCGCACGTGGGATGTCCGGCGGATTTCGGGGCAAGGCCGTTTCGCATCGGTGGCGGCAGCGCGCGAAAATGGCGCGGGCTTCCGGGCGCGCGCCCGGAAGCCCAGCATGCTCCATGCTGCAAGAGCAACAGAGTGGAATTACGGCGTGGCCCCGTCGGCGATGGGTCGGCCGATGAGGATGTCGTCGATGTAGATCGTGCCCTTGCCACCGGCGCTCGGACTGTTTCGGTCGCCGATGCCGATGTACATCGTGCTGATCCGCGCGAGGTTGACCCCGGCGTCACTGAAGGCGTCCAGCGGGATCGGCCACGGCTGCCATTGCGTTGCCAGGGTGGCGTCCGGGTCCGCATGCGATACGGCGGCGACGCGTCCGTTGCTGTCTTCCAGCGCCACGTAGAGCGTCCCCGGCGCGTTGTCCGGATGGCCCCGGAAATGCAGGGTCACCGTATCGGCGGCGCCGGCCGTCCAGTCCTGGGCCGTCGGCCAGGTCCTGTAGGCCTCGGAATAATACGGCGAGGTCGTGTTGTCGTATGCCAGCGGCATGGACTGCCGTCCGTTGTAGACGATCCTCCTCTCGGCGAACGGTGCGTTGATGTGCCCGACGACCGAGCCCGTATCGTTGGTCCATCCGTCGATCCAGGTCTGGTAGATGGTCTCGCCGGCATCGATGTCGTCGGTGTAGCTCTCAAAGTCCTCCACGACGGCGTACTCTTCCGTGACGAAGCTCCAGAGTGGGCCTTGCCAGACGGACGGGCTCGCGGCCTCGTTAACTTCGTTGACCTTCCAGTAGTAGGTCGTCCCGAAATCGAGCGGCGCGATCGCATAGCGGTTTTCGTCGGTGGCGCCGAGCAGCGCCGTCTCGTCGGCGACGGCCAGGGCATCGGTGTCCATGTAGAGTTCGTGGGTGGCCGCCTCGCGGCCGGCGCGCCAGCTCAGGACCGCTTCAACGCTCACGTCGGTGGCGCCGTCGGCCGGCTCAGGATTCCGCGCGCACGTGGGGATGTAGAGCAGCCGCACCTCGCTGAGACCGATCTGCGCGATCCCGCCCCAGGTGCTTTCGGCGGTCAGTCGGACGAAGCGGGCCGGTACGCCGCCGAAGCTGACGGTCGTATTGGCGGTGTACCCGGCCTTGGCGGTTGCCCGGTTGAACTGCACCGTGTCGAGGATCGTCCAGTCCTCCCCGTTGGTCGAGTACTCCACGGTGACGTCCTTGAAGCCGAGCCCGAGGACCAGCTCGAATTCAACGTTGTAGTTCCAGACGAGCATCTCCCAGAGCTTGAGCGTGCGGCCCAGGTCGTACTGGATCCAGACGGGTTCGTCGCCGGCCACGGCCTGCCACATGTCGGCGGCACGGTTCGAGTGCCCGTCGTTTTCGTCGAGGCCGGAGCCGTCGATCGTCTTCTCCGGACCGCTGCCCTCGACCGAGGCCGCGTTGGTCGTCGCGACAATGCCCTCGGCCGGGTAGGCGAACGGCTCGGTGACAAAGCTCCAGACCATACCCTTGAAGATGGTCGAATCAGGCGCTGCATTGACCTCGTCGATTCGCCAGTAGTACCTCTGGCCATACGCCAGCGCCTCGTCGGGCACATACGTCGCCGCGCTCTGGCCCTCGCTGACCAGGACGCCCAGCGGCGTCGCTCTGCTGGCGTTGTTAACGTCGTCGAATGTTGTTCCCAGATACACGTCGTGCGCCACGGCGTACTTGCCCGGCGTCCAGCTCAGGGCGGTCTCGCACGGCACGTCATTGGCGTCGTCGGCCGGGTCGGGCGCGCCGGCCAGCTCGGCCGGCATCAGGCTGATGCCCTGCATCAGCACGCCAATCTCCTGCTCGCTCAACGCGCGTCTGAACAGACAGAAGTCGTCCATCAGCCCGGTGAACGGCCGCGCGTTGTCGATGTTCCGTCCGACGCGCGCGCCCTGGTTCCAGTCGCCGGCGATCTCGGCGCCGGCCGTGACGTTGGCGCTCTGGACCGCTAGACCGTTGATGTACAGCGTCCCCCGGCTGGTTGCTTGGTCGTAGGTGCCGGCGTAGTGCAGCCATTCATCCCACGTGACGGTGCCGGCACTGATATCGAACATCGTGGTTCCGCCCGCCGAGCGCAGCAGCCAGCGGAAATTGCCCGCGCTGCGCACTTCGGGGTGCACCAGCCAGGTCGAGTCGCCGGCGCGTGCGTTGAAGATCGCATGGTGATCCCCGGTGTTCTCGCACTTCGCCCAGGCGGCGATCGTCACGGCCGTTGTGGGAATGTGCTCGGGTGCGACGCTCGGACCGTCCAGGTCGAGAAAGCCGCCGCCGGCGAACTTGGCGGCGCCGTCGTACATGCCCTCCGGGGCGAACGTGACGTCCCCCTGGATTGCGCCGTGGTAGTCGTTGCCCGACAGGTCCATGACCGGGTCGCCGAACTCATCGAAGGAAAAGTAGATGACCAGGTCCGGGTCCGTGCCGAGATTGGCGACAGCGGTGGCCACCGGCAGCAGGACCATGACAGCGAGAAGCATTCGTTTCTTCGACATGATCGTCCTCCTTCAGAAAAGACCTGTGACTGGGATCTGGCTGTGGAAGCCAGCCGTGATGTCGCTCGTGCGATTCTGGCGCATGATCCGTGACGGCCCCGGTGTGGATAGAACTCACTCGCTGTGCCCCCCCTGCACGCATGCTTGCCCGTCCGCCATGGCCTGCATCGCCACGCATTGCGTTGGGACCTCCGGATCGAGATGCGGTCCGGACCCGGCCTCCGCGTTTCGACGCTGCCTTGACACCATGCCGCTGGGACGCGACCGGGGCCCTCAAGACACACACTCCCGAACAACCCCACTCATACCACACCGCCGGCCCCCCATGCAAGGAAAAAACCGCCGTCACGCCGGATCGCCGCAGCATCCTGTCCCGCTTGTCAGCCCGGCCAGGACGAGGCACGCCCGGCCCTAACGTTGGAAGCGGTAGTTGAAGCGGCGGTTGGGGGCGCTGTCGCCGTGGCGGGCGAATTCGAGGATGTCGTCGAGGCTCTGGATATTGTCGGCCCAGTGGAAGTCGAACGCGACGCGGCCCGGCGACAGGCCGAGGGTCGCGCGCCCGATGGCGATCTCCATCCGGCTGCCGCTGTAGCGGTAGTGGGCGTTGGCGGCCTTCTGCCACGCGCCGTCGACGAAACGGTGCACGCTGGTGGTGCGCTCGCTGCCGGGTTCGAGGTTGACGAGGTAGTCGTAGCCGTGCCAGCCGGTGGCGGCGTTCTGATCGGCGTCGATGAACAGCAGCATCCAGTGGTCGTCGGTGTGCGGGGTCAGCGGCCCGGCCGTCTCGGCATAGAAGCAGACGTCATCACCGTCGTCGGCGACCTTCAATGTCACGAAGTCGTTGCGGCCGGTCGCGTTGACGTAGCGGCCTGCCTTGCCCCAGCCGGCCTCGTCGCGATGCTCGATGTCACCGGCCGTGTCGCGAAACTCCGGCTGCACATCCTCCCAGTCGTCGAAGCGCCCGTCGATGGCGATGGCATAATCCCGCTCGGCCACGGGCGGCTTGCGAACGCCCTTGTACCGGCGAATGTACGAGACCATCTGGTAGTAGTAATTGTCGGTGTGCCCGCCCTTCATCGGCTCGATGTCGCGGTTGTATTCCTGGTTGTAGGCATCGACGAAGAACGACTCACCCGGCTCCAACGTACGACCCAGCAGTCCCCGGCGGTCGCTTTCGGTGGCCAGGAAGCGCATCGCGACCCACTCGTTCCAGCCGGTGATGAAGACGAATTCGGGATCGACCTTCAGCGCCCGTTGCCATTGCTCGTCGAAGTACAGGCCGAGGTGTTCGAGGCCGGTCCGCCCATACTCATCCGTCGGCGGCTGAACGCCGTTGCGATGGCTGCGGCCGATGTTCGTCGTCGGGTGCTGCGCGACGCTGACCGACACTTGCTCAGCGCGGTCGGGCGATTCGTGCCAGCCGTAACGCATCTCGCTGTGGTCGAGCCATTGCCAGGTGTCTTGCCCGTGCGTCCAGGCCCAGCAGTCGCGATGGCTGAAGAACGCCGCGATCTCGGCAGGCAGTGCGTCCGTCGCGCCGCCTAAGATCAGCGGCTTGCCCTTCCAGTGGAACCACAGCTCGCGATAGAGGCCCTTGGCGTAGAAGTCGCGATAGAGCGTCTCGATGGTCCTGGCCGCCGACGAGTGCGTCAGGAAGCAGATCTGCGGCGTCGGGCGGCCTTCGGCCCGCAGTTGCCGATAGATGTCGCACAGTTTCAGATACACGGCAGAATACGTCACGGCGTTGGTGACATCGAAGATCAGCACGTCGATCCCCGCGTCGGCGAGCATCGAGGCGTGCTTGCGGATCACGTACTCGCTGTCGGAAAGATAATAGCCCAGCTCCGACTGGCCCCAGTGGTGAAACGCGCCGACGGGTCCCCACGCCGGATCGTGCGGGTCGGCCTTGAGCAGTTCGGTGATATCGAACGGACCGCCCGTGCCGTGCTGGCCCAGCCAGAGGAAGTAGAACAGCCCCACCGTGCGATTGGCCCGCACCGGCCCGCACTCGGCGTACCCCGGCAACGCCCGCCCCAGCGCATCGGTCGCCACCCACGTATCGCTCATCAAATCCCGCGTCGCCGACGTGCTGCTCGCCGCACTCGCCGCAAGCACCGTCAGCGCAGCCCCGACAAGAAAACCCTTCGCAACACCCAACTTCATAGCGGTCGCTCGGCTTGCGTCTTGCCTTCTCCTTCGGCTCGTCGCTGGGCGGCTTCAAACCGCTGGCGGACCGCTGCACGATCGAAGTAAGCGATCGTCTGTTCTGGTGTCAGCGCCTCGGTCTCTCTGGCCACGGCTTCTTTCCACTTGCGCGACTCGGCCACCGCGTCAAACCTCTTGGTCCGCGCTTCCATAGACAATCTCCAATGGGCTGATAATCCGAATGGTGGGATAGCCTCGTTCCAGGTTTACACGATTGAATCCTGCCTCCCGCCGGTAGTTCGCGAGGTGGCGAAAGTTCCAGGTCACGAGCACACCGATCCCCTGGGTCGTGGCAATCGCCACGTGTCGGGCGTCATCGACATATCGAGGGGGGACCACCTCGGCAGCCAGATAGGCCTGGGCGAGCTCCTCGGCGCGCGGCGTCAGTTCAAGCAGAGTGCCGTCGTCGGGAAACGTCCGGGCAAACAGCATAACGATATCCGGTGGCGCCTGAGCAGCCTCTTCCTGGGTGACTACCGATGCAACGAATCGGCACTCTCCGGCTTCGGCCATGCGCCAGAGCCGGCGGGTTGCCTCCTGAAACTCGGAGTCGAAATAACCGCCGAGGACGGAATTATCGAGATAGAAGGTCAAGACCGCCATGCGCTCAACAATCGGCAATTGTGCCAAATAACGTCTCCCAGCGGATGATACATCGCCAGTACGAGAGTCCATTATATGAGCAGGGAGAATGCGAAACAAGGTCGAAAGCCAGCATCGGCCGTTAAGTGTCTGTGAAGATTTTAGGGCATGCGTGTTTTGGCCCATTGAAGCATCTGGGTGGCAGCCTCAAGTCCGCAGGACTTGGGGATGGATCGCATCGGCGAGGCCTTTCCGTACGGATGTGCCACTCCCATTCGCCATCCCCAAAGCTGCGTTTCACTACGCTTTGAGGCTGCCACACGGCTGCCCGGATATTTTCACACACACGCCGTTAATGGCAGGGGCGAGGCATGCCTAGCCCTTAGCGCTTCAGCGGGCCGCCGTGGGTCAGGGTCAGGAAGGGGGCGGAATGGCTGGCGGTCGTCGGGCGGGCCGCGTCGATCAGGGACTGGGCGTCTTCGTCGGGCCAGCGGTCGGCGAGCGGTTCGAAGTAGCTATAGTAATTCATTCCGAGAAGCTTCTCGGTCGGGCCGTCCCAATAGGGGAACGTCTCGGGCCGGCGGCACCATGCCGCCAGCCGGGTGAAGGCCATCTGCAGCGACCGGCCGTTGGGCGCGACGTAGTCGAACAGGTCAACGCCATTAACGCGCAGGACCTCGGAGGCGATGGTCTGCGGCATCAGCGTGAAATGCGAGTACCACAGTCCGCGTTGCCCGCCGCTGCGATGGACCTCGTGGGGCAGGTGCCCGTCCTCGGCGATCTGGTCGCGGATGAACTCTTTCCATCGCTCCTCGCATCGCTCGAGCATCGCTTCGTCCTGCAGGTACGCCGCGACCGAGACGGTCAGGACCAGTCCCCAGTTGCCCCAGTTGTTCGCGCGGGCCATCGTGTTCAGCGGCAGCGCCTTGTCGCGCAGAAAGGCGCGGAAGACGCGCTCGTCTTCGTCGCTCCAGACGTCTGAGCCGCGCAGCAGATCGGCCGCGAAGATCATCGCGGGGAAATGGTAGCTGAACGAAAGGGTCGAGTCGTCCTTGTCGCTGGTGTCTTCCAATTGTGTGCTCCAGGCGCGGACGATCTCGGCTGCCGCCCGCGCGTGCTCCGGCCCGCCGCCCAGGCGAAAGTACAGTGCGAAGGCATAGGCCGTGTTGGCGTCCCGCATCAGGCCTTCCTTGGCCCGGCGGTGGCCGTCGGCGTCCACATAGAACCCCGGTACGTACCACCGGCTCGGAACGCGGGCCCGGTGTCCCTCGTGCTCCTGCACGTATTGCTCCAGGTGTTGCCAGGCCGAGTACGTCGGCTCGACCCGCGCGGCGATCCGCTCCCGAATTGCGCTGATCCGCTGCTCGCTAAGAAATACACGCCCACCCGCCGGCCTCACCGCCGCCGCCAATACGCCGGCCAGAACCAACAGCCGGCCCGCTCGGATAACCACGCTATCGAATCTCATGCCGCCCATTCTAACGACCCAACCTGCCCCGGCAAACACCCGAATCGGCGCCCGCCGCCCTGCGCCGTGTGTCGTCTTGGGTGAGGGCGAAGCATGCCTCGCCCCTACCGCCTATCGATCCGGCGCATCTCGCCACGGCATTTGTCACCCCGAGGGGAGCGTCCTCATCCTGTTTGTCACCCCGAGCGAAGCGCAGCGCAGTCGAGGGGTCTGGCCATCGATGGGATGTACGCCCTGTTCGCAGTCAGATTCCTCGACTGCGCTCGGAATGACAACGGGTGTGACATGTGTGTCGGCCTTACGGCATTTGGCAGGGGCCTGTGAATGCCCTGTGCGGCAGTGGGAATAGTCAAAAACGTGCAACACCTTTTTGCGCACAGGTCGTGACATTGAAGAAATTTTAGCTCCTTCTGCGGCAAGGACTTGGGGCAGGTTTGGGTCGGGGCGGCGTGCTTTTTTTGGTCAAAAACGTGCAACACTCTCCAAGGGTAGAGGCGGGCATTTGTGGGTGCCCGCGAGTTTGAAGTCCGACAGTAAGGACGAGACCGAGATGGGATTTGAGTTGGATGGCTTCGGTGACGTGCGGCTCGACGCGGATTACCTCGACTGGCTCGTCGAGGCGCGCGCCGCCGAGATCGGCCGGCACTTCGCTCGGCTGTGGGACTACTACGCCAACCCGACGGTGGACGTCGCCGGCAGCGGCGCGGTCAGTCGCAAGGTGCACGAGTCGGGCCGGCCTTACGTGCAGGCGCAGGAGTACGGCCTGCCGTCGCGCATCACGGGTCTGATGCACTCGCCCGCGACGGGCGCGTTCGACTCGCGCATCGCTCGTGACATCCAGCGCAAGGAAGTGGTGATCGAAAACGACATCGCCTGGCGCGTGAACGCGGCCGCCGATTTCCTGTTTGGCAAGCCGATTCGTATTGTGTCCAAAGCCCCGGACAGCCGAAGACGACGGCCGCCTCGATCCCGACCGATAACGCTTTGGCCGCGACACAGCGACTCGAGCCCATCGCGTACGAAATCCGGGCGGCGGCATATGACACCTGGCCCACTGTATGCGAAGCTCGATCCAGGCCATTTGAAGCTTCGTTTACCCCATTCGAAGCTTGATCTGGGCCATTTCAAGCTTGGTTTGCCTCATTCGAAGCTTGATTTGCCCCATATCAAGTCCACTCCAAGGCAAATCAAACGGCCTCCGGCCTTTCGTAAGTCACTTTCACGCAAGCTGTTAGCCTAACATCGCCCGAAATCACCCTCCCCAACCGTCCCAGAACCCTCTTCTCGCCGCCTGGGCCACCCGATCGCCAAACGCGCCCGACGAAATCGCGGCCCCAGAGCCGCCCAAACCCACAACGGCCCCGCCTCAGATGACCGGGCATTTTCATTTTCTGCTTATCACACCGGCCGTCGATGCCGATAGAATAGTAGAGGCGGGTGAGACTTGTTTACCGTGATGCGGCATGGACGGAATGCCCTGCTTCGCAGTTTGGCTGAGGCAAACTGTTGCGACAGCCTGCTATGCCAATCGCGCAGCATGCAGAAGGACAATGGGAGAGCGCAGACGATGAATGACCCACGTGGTTCTCTTTGGCGCAAGTGGGACTTGCATGTGCATACGCCGGAATCACACGTCAATGTAGATTTCCCTGAGTTTGCCTCCTACGTCAAAGCTCTGTTTACGTAGGCCCTTCGAGAAGGTATTGCAGTGATAGGAATCACAGACTACTTCACGATTGAGGGCTATAAGAAGGTCAAGGCCTACCTGAATGATGAGAAGAGGTTTGCACAGGATTTTCCCGATCCAGATGACAGAGCCAGGATTCGTGATATCCTTGTCCTGGCGAATGTGGAATTCCGGCTGAACTTCTTGATAAACGACAGCCGCGTCAATTTCCACGTGCTGTTCTCCGACAAGGTGTCCGTGGAGGATATCGAGGAGAACTTCCTGCATGATGTCCATTTCGTATATGAAGGGAATCCTCAGAGCACTGATGAGCAGAGAAAACTCACGGTGCACAATCTTATCGCACTCGGTGAGAGACTTAAACGTGAACACGCGAACTTCGCATCACAGTCAGATATCGAAATCGGCCTGTGCAATGCTGTCGTGGATGCCAGTGAGGTCTGCGAGACTCTGAATGCCCCTCGGAGTCTCTTCTCTGAGAAGTTTCTCGTGGGTGTGCCCGCAGATGAGGATCTGAGCAAAGCTCATTGGGATGGACAAGGGCATAACAGCCGCAAAGTGCTCATTCAGAAAGCCGATTTCCTGATGGCGGCGAACCCCCATACGATTGCCTGGGCCTTGGGAAAGAAACACGCAACACCCGCTGACTACGCCGCTGAGTTCAAAGGTCTCAAGCCCTGTCTTCACGGTTCTGATGCTCACACGCTCGACACACTCTTTCGCCCAGACCAAGACCGCTGTTGTTGGATCAAGGCAGACCCTACTTTTGACGGATTGAGACAGGTCACAATTGAACCTGAGGAACGCGTGTATATCGGAGAAGAGCCGGATAGTCTATCGCGGGTGAGAAGCAATCGAACGAAGTACATCGCCTCTGTCGAATTCGGTAAGATTTCAGACTCGACGGAGACGGAAGTGTGGTTTAGCGAAAACGGTGAGATACCTGTTAACCCAGGTTTGGTCGCTGTCATAGGAAACAAAGGAAGCGGCAAGAGCGCTCTTGCGGATACGCTTGGATTGATCGGCAATACGAGACAGAGCGAACACTTCTCGTTTCTCTCCAAGAAGAAGTTCCGTGAGAAGGGTGGTGCCAAGGCTAGTCAGTTCATTGCGGTCGCAAGATGGGAAAGTGGAGATACCGAAGAGCCCAAGACTCTCAACGACGAGACTGATGAGGATGCCGCCGAGACCATCAAATGCCTTCCACAAAAATATCTTGAGGAGATCTGTTCTGATGAGATCACGGCGGGCCAGTTCTACAACGAACTCAAAGCCATGATCTTCTCGCATATTGACAAAGCAGAAACGCTCGATTGCGATACGCTGGACGAGGTGATTGAGGTCAAGACGGGCGAAAAGAACAGAAGTATCGAAATAGTCCGCAGAGCATTGCACCAAATCAATGCTGATATCATTGCCCTTGAGGAGAAGCTGCATCCAGACCAGAGAAAGCGCATTGAAGCGCAGCGGGACAACAAGAAGCGGGAGAAGGCCTCGCTTGAGAAGGCTCCACCAGAGGAAGTTCCCAACCCAGAGGACGATGCTGGCACACAGAGACAAGTATCCGCAGCAATGAAACTGCTCACAGAGAAGAAAGAAGCGCTGGACAAAGTGGAGGAGACGATCCGGATACTCGAGGGGGAAAAGAAGACGCAATATGAGCGTCTGACGAACGCGAAGCTATTGCTCGACAGGTTGGCCAATTTCCGCGCCGCCTATGACACTGTCAGGCTTGACTGTCAGGGGATTGCGGCAAAACTTGGAATCGAATTCGACGAAGTCCTTAAGGTTGCCATCAATGAGGCAGCTGTAAAGACGACGCGGTCTGAAGCCTCGAAAAAGTATGGTGAGATTCAAGACAAGCTCGACGAGGAAAACAAACAAGGGGTCCTGGTTCAGCGGGAGAAACTCCAAGAGGAAATCCGTCAGCTTTCCGACACGCTCGACGAACCACAGAAGAAATACCAGGCATATCTCGTCGCCAAGCAGGCGTGGAAGGCCAAGTTGGAGCAAATCGAAGGAGATGCCGATGCTGTCGGATCGCTGCAGTACTATACGGCGCAATTGGAGGAACTGAAGAGCTTGCCGGAGTCCCTCGCTGAGAAGAAGAAGGAGCGCATATCCAGGGTGAAGGAGATATATGGCCACCTCCATCACCTCACCCAGGAGTATGCTGAGCTCTATCAGCCGGTGAAGAAACGCTTGGGTCGGCACGGTCTCGCCGATGGCATGGCGTCTTTAGACTTCAGCGTCGCCATCGTGTGCCAGCGGTTCGAGAACGAGTTCCTTGGATTCATTGATCAGAACAAGAGGGGTTCCTTCCGCGGTAAGGTGGAAGGACAAAGGAAGGTGCGAAACATTCTTGGCATAGCAGATTTCAGTTCTGAGGACGGAGTCGTCAGCTTTCTCGACACTGTAGAAGAACAACTTGCTCGCGAAGGGGACGGTGGCGACACCAACGCGGCGGAAGTCCGCTACGTAAAGGATCAATTGAAACAGCAGATCACTGTACTCGATTTCTACGACTACGTCTATTCTTTGGGTTACCTCCTACCCAAGTACACTTTGCGATGGGGCGACAGAGAGGTGGGTCAATTGTCTCCCGGCGAGCGGGGTACTGTCCTTCTGATCTTCTACTTGTTCCTCAGTACAGAAGACATCCCGCTTGTAATCGATCAGCCCGAAGAGAATCTGGACAATGAGACCGTCTACAAACTGCTTGTACCCTGTATCAAGTGGGCCAAGAAACGCCGCCAGATAATCCTCGTGACCCATAATCCGAATCTCGCCGTTGTGTGCGATGCCGATCAGGTCATCCACTGTCAGATGGACAAGACAGATGGCAACAGGATCACCTATCAGGGCGGGGCTATCGAAAACCCGAAGATAAACAGGGCTCTTATCACGATCCTCGAAGGGACACGCCCTGCCTTCGACAACCGCGATAGCAAGTACTACGTAGCAGATGCCTATTGAACCTGCTCAACTTCGACGTGGCAAGGTGTTTCACAAGCTCATTCAGGCCGAATGGCAGCGGGAGGCGGAAGGCGATATCCACGTTGAACGCCGTGTCGTCAGGGTTGGAGGGCATAAGGGGCGTGTGGACGTCTTTGTCGAGGACGACAATCCTAAGGGCGTCATCGCCATTGTCGAGGTCAAGGCGACGGATTGGGACAGGATCACGGAAGAGAACGTTCGCCGCAACGTCAGAAGGCAGATTCGCCAGATCTGGAGTTATATCGAATCGCAGATCCGCGACGGCCAATACGTCAAGGGCGGCGAACGTAAGGATGTCTGTCCCGGCATCATCTTCCCCAAACGGCCGAAGGATAAGCAGCGCATGATGCTGATCGAAAAGATGTTCATTGAAGAAGGCATCCCAGTCGTCTGGCACGATGAAACCATCGAAGAAAGCAAGGCTTGCCAGGATAGGGCCAACACTTGCGGAATGGACCTTTGACGGGCGCGCGCGGCACTTGCGACTACGAAGGGAAGAAGTGGCATGTTCCAGACTAACACCGGCAAAGAGGCAGTGACGAGCGTGCCATGGAATGCTGACGCAGCCGTGCTGGTATTCGTTCATGCTGTATTGTTTGGCCTTCTGATCTATGCTATCAGTCGCGTGTGTCGTAGCACTCGAAGTGGCGGAGTCAATCTGACCGTCAAGCGTGGTGAGAAAAGTATGAACTTTCTGCACATATTCTACGGTGTTGCCAGCGTGGTGCTTGCTCTACTCACACAGGTCGCTGACGCGGCAAAGGGGTACAAGGCAGGCATCATCTTTGCAGACTACATGGTTCTCACATATCTCTGCTTTTTCAATTGCTGGTTTCGCAACACGATCTTCCGACTCTATTGTCAAATACAAGAGGATTGACGGCCATCTAACCATCGAGGTCTGACGATGAAGAAAGAAGCGAGACTCCTTCTACACAAAGGAATCGATTCGCTGATCCTCAGCGTCGAGCATTTCAATCGGCCCACGGAGACAGGACGAAGCGATGCTGTATTGATCTTTCTCGACCATGCCTTTGAGATGCTGCTGAAAGCCGCGATTCTTCATCGCGGTGGGGCCATACGCGAGCGACGGGCGAAACAGACGATAGGCTTCGATGAGTGCGTACGCCGGGCCCTATCGAATGGGGACATCCAGTTTCTCAAGAAGGAGCAAGCGCTGACACTTCAGACGATCAATGGTCTGAGGGATGCAGCGCAGCATCACCTTCTTGATATCTCCGAACCGCACCTCTACATCCACGCACAAGCTGGCCTGACCCTATTCAAGGATGTATATAAGGGCGTCTTCCGCCGTGACTTGGGCGATGTGCTCCCGGCGAGAGTCCTGCCGATATCCACAACACCGCCAAACGACATTGCCACGCTCTTCGATACCGAAGTGGCGCTTATCAAGACCTTGCTCAAGCCGGGGTCTCGCCGCCGAACCGAGGCGGCGGCCAAGCTGAGGCCGTTGGCTATCGTAGAGGCGGCATTGGGCGGCGAAAGAGGCCAACCGAGCCCGAAGGATGTTCAGAAACTGGCTACAGGAATCCTCAAAGGTCAGAGCTGGGATAAGCTTTTCCCTGGAGTCGCTTCGATCAATCTCACGCAGAAGGGATACGGCCCATCACTGGACCTTCGAATAACGAAGAAGCAAGGAATCCCAATTCACGTGGTCCCAGAAGGCACCCCCGGGGCGACAGTCGTTGCCGTCAGGACGGTCGACAAGCTTGGTTTCTACAACCTGGGGTTGGCCGCGCTGGCCAAGCAGTTGAATCTCAGCACGTGGCGTTGTCTGGCGTACATAGACCACATGAAGCTGCAAGCTGACCCTGAGTGTTACACCGAGATCAGTATCGGCAAATCAAAGCACAAGAGATACTCGCAGAAAGCCATAGACCGAATCAGACGGAGCATGGAGAAGATGTCTCCCGATGAGGTGTGGAGACGCTATCGCCTGACGCAGAAATACAAGGCATCAATGTAGCAATCAGGTTCAGTCTGCATGACTTGGATCGAGAAGATGGGGAGCCTGTCCCATGTGTGACAACGTAAAGGCGATTATCCTCCGTCATCTTAAAGCGGACAAACTGGTGCCAGTTGTAGTTGCCGCGCTCATCTCTTGTACAGTAATGGCTATAGCCGGCTACTGCTGGGAGAAGCTGGCCGTCCCGCTATCGAACATCGCGACTCGGGTAGATGCGGCGCTCACAGCCAAAGGCGAACTGCATGTGCAGGCTCAACCTGTCGAGCGCCAGACAATCCGTCGCAAATTCCTCTTCTTCGGGCATGTCCACTATGTTACCACATACCAGATTGAGATTACCAATCGGACAGTTGATCCACATGAAAAGGCAACTCTCCAGTTATCGTTACGCCAAGGTCGCTTCGTCACCTTCACGGCACCACCTTCGGTCAAACCCACTTTGGTAGATGGCACGCCTGCCACGACCTGGGCGCGGAAGCTCGACGGCGACAAACCAAGACAACTGGGCATAGACTTCGAGATGCCTCCGCAGGGAGTGCGCGTCACCTTCCTCGCAGTCGTTTCGAGAACGGGGGCATTCGTTCCAGATCAAGACCTGAGGATTCACTTGAAGTGTGGCAACACATTTGTGGAACGAGAGGCGGCTGCTGTGCGGTGGGCAGAGAAGACGAGATGACCCTTCTGTTTCGCAGATGGAATCACCCAAGACTGCGAGGCGTGTGGGCATAGTCTCGATCCTTGGAGATGAGGACAACATGAGCAGTCAAACCGACATGCCAGAAGTCCCACGAAGACACTGCTTTCGGCTGCGATTTCGTATTCCGCGAGATGAGGCGATCAAGTGTGAAGAAGTTGTCATCGACATTCCGACAGGCGACTCTGAACACCGCCTCCAACTGACTGGCGCAGACAAGGAGAAACCGATTGACTCCGCGCGTTGGCTTGTCCTGACGGGCGCCGACTATACATCGCAGGAAGAAGCCCGTCGTGCAGGCGCGAAGGCCCGGGATGCCCTCCGACGGTGCTCGATCAAATCTGGCGTCCCTATTGATCTCGGCGACGACAAGGCATCAGGTGGTTTCTCCAAGTACATGAAGGACAAGATTCAAGCCGAGACCGGTATCCGCGTCATTGACGATGTTCACGGCCTCCTTATATATGATGGAGCATGCGAAACTTGGTTTGCTCGCCTTAGTGGCTCACTGACGGCAGTCACGTCCGTGTCGACGTTCCTGGCTCCGTTTGAGGCCACATATGCGGCAGGACTTATGCTGACAGCCCGGCAGGGATTGGCCTTCACACTTCTGGCGTCTGCCGGATTCGAACCGTCTGCAAGAAGTCGTTTCTTGACCTTAGTCATGGCCATCGAGGCACTGCTCGAACCGGAGAGCCGCCAGGAGGCTGCGCAGAGTCACGTCCGCTCATTGATCCAACAAACTCGCGAATCCCCACTCCAACCGAGGGGCAAGAACTCGCTGATTGGAAGCCTCCAATGGCTGCTTAAGGACTCCATCACCAGGACGGGGAAGAAGCTCGCCACTCGGCTGCTGGGTGACAAGAGATATGCGGATCGAGACGCCGCCTCGTTCTTTGCGCACTGCTACGCCCTGCGATCGCAGCTTGTGCATTGCGGAAGAACGGCCGACGAATGTGCAGACATTCGCGCACTCAATGCCGAACTGCATCAGTTCGTTACGGACCTTCTTGATGCGTCAATCGAGGCGAATACGGTTTAGACTCTTTGCTTGATCGCTGGGCACGCCGCCGTTCGCGACTGCAAACGTGAGCGGATAGCGTCTGGTTCTCAAGCATACATCTCAATACTGAGGTGTCTCCAACCTTCCCTCATGGCTTCACACTTTGCACTTCCTATCTCACTGTCCCCCTTGAACCAATCCTCCCACCCCGCCCCCTGACGACCGAACCCCGATCCCTCCTGCCGCTTCCCTGGGGAGCGAGATACGAACGACGAGCGACGAATCACGAGCTACGCTCTCCGGTACATCGGCCAGGGCGATTTCCAGACGTACGAAGCGACGTTCGAATTGGTCGGCGCGTGGGACCCGGCGCTGGAGGATACGGACTATGCGAAGTTCTCTGCGTCCATGAACCCCCAGTTCCACGAGGTCCGGGATGTCTATCGCAAGTGGTGTCTGAACGAGGCGGGCGATTATGGGCTACCGCCGTACGATTTCTCAACGCTCTTCGAGGGTGCTCCTTACATCCGCCGCCGTCGGCGTTTCTGGCCCGCGCTGAGCGCCGATGGGCAGGGCCGCTCGCTTGGTTACTTCCTGGAGGTCTCGTTCGACGCGGGTCTCCACTGGTGGCAGTACGCCGGGTCGTTCGACAATCTGCTCGACGAGTGCGGCGTGTGGCTGGCCAGCGATCAGCTCGACGTCGACACCTGGGTGGCGGCGCTGAAAGGGGCATTGCGATTTCGCATCACCGCATCGGTCGTCAGCGACCAGCGGCTCACGTGCCTCGTCACCGATGGTCCGGTCGGCTCGACGGCGCCGGTGGTCGATCACGTCGTCACGCTACCCCGGCGGTTCCAGTATCGCCAGGTCTCGTCCCGGAGCATCTTCGCACAGGCGCCGAACGCGTCCGACGCCGCCGATGATACCGAGGCGCTCTGCGAGTTCCTCCGCGCCAGAGCCCAGGCATCGTTGCCGATGGTCGAGACGGCGCAGGTTCAGACGCCCACGTTGACGCTGCATGTGCATCCGGGCGACCGGGTGACATCAAGTCCGGACAGCCGGGACGTGCTCGGCTGCCGCAGCGACCCTCGAAGCCGCGCCTGGATCGAGAGCGTGCGCATCGATTTCCGAAAGCAAAGCACCCAACTGAACGTGGTGCGACAACGCGCCTGAGCAGGAGTGGCAGCCTCAAGCGAAGCTTGGGGATGGCGCGCTCGTGGAGACCATCCCCAGGTCCTTCGGACTTGAGGCTGCCACACACTCACCACACGACTTGGGAGTTTGTCATGGACAAGCGACATATCACCGACGAGCGGCAGGTGCTGACCGCTCTATCGCGCGAGGCCGCCGCCAACCGCAAGGAGGCTTCCCTCGTCGTCAGCGGCGGCGCGGGATCGCCCGCCTGGCCGGTGACGGTCAAGAGCCACGTCGCCTGGAACGTCTACCGCGTCCGCATGGTGGCCCTGGGCGAAGCCGGCTCGGTCCCCATCGAGATCGGACACGAGATCGAGGCGACGAACCTGGCCGAGTCCTTCACCGGCGAAGGCGCGCTGCCGCCCGGGACCTTCGCTTTGCTGTTCCGCGCCGGCGAACGAAACGTCTTCCACGCCAAACCATGATGCAATTGCGGACTGCGGACTACGGATTGCGGATTTGCGACCGACAGGGGCCACCAGCGGCAGGATGGGCTTCAGCCTATGCCGTACCAGCCGCATGGGCTAAAGCCCATCCTACCCTGGCCTCGGCCACACGAATCACGCGCAGAGCAAACGCCTTCGTTCGGACCTTGAATTGCTCCGCATCCATGGACAGAAGTGTACCACATTGGCCACGAATCCGCAATCCGCAATCGGCTGTCGGGGGTTGATATGACCAGGCCCAATCCTTCGTCGTGGCGGCTTGACCGCCGGATCAATCTGTCGGTCCTCGTGCAACTTCTGGCGCTGGCGTCGCTGATCCTCGGCAGTTGGCTCAACCTCCAGCGCCAGCTCGATCTGCTCCAGCGCGATGTCACCATGCTGCTCAAGGCCCAGGAGAGCTTCACACAGAAGCTCGAAGTCCTCTCGACCCGGAGCCTCTCGCACGAGTACCGCGTCCAAGCCATCGAAAAGCAGTTAGGAGAGAAGCCATGAAGACCCGCGTTCTACTTTCGTATCTGTCTGTGCTCGTCCCGATCGTTGCATCGATCCTTCTATTCGCGTGCGGCTGTGACAGCCTCCGGCTGGCGCCGAGCGAGTCGCTCAAGCAGAACGCATGGCTGCACCATCGCACCACGGCCGTCGCCGCCGAGACGGCGCGGGTCGAGGAGACTTCGCCGGAGCTGCGGGCGCTGACGAAGCTCTCGGAGGTGCAGAGCCGGGCGTTCACGTCGTATTACGGGCTGCCGCGCGAATATCCGCCGGCCGAGACGAGCGAGGAGATCCTCGCGCAGTCGAACTGGGAGCTGGCCGCCGGCGCCGCTGCCGAATCCGTCGAGCGGCCCGACCCGTGGCTCCTCGCCGATTCGCTGCTGCAGGTGGCCATCGGAATCAGCGCCCTGCTGGGTGGCGTCTACGGCACGCGGGCCGTGCGGTTCCTCAAGGATGCCCAGGCCAAATCGACCGCGCTGAAGGAGATCATCCAGGGCAACGAGTCGTTCAAGAAGGCCAACGAGGCCCAAGCCCAGCCCTTCAAAGCCGCCCACGCCAATCAGTCGGCCCCAACCCGCCAGCTCGTCGCCGCCCTCAAGGGTTGACGACGGAGCGGCCTTGAGGAGTGGTCCGATGAGCCAGGGTTGGATCAAACTCAAACGCGGCAACACGACGCGCGAGCTGCTGAAGGATCGCAAGGCCTTCGCCCTGCTGACCGCCATCGCCTGTCGCGCCAAGCGCACCGACGACTTCAACATCCACGGCCTGGCGCCCGGCCAG
The DNA here is from genome assembly GCA_964610435.1 of uncultured Pirellulales bacterium. GTDB lineage: Bacteria > Planctomycetota > Phycisphaerae > Sedimentisphaerales > Anaerobacaceae > Anaerobaca. The sequence continues at coordinate 24,609 of CAZSXM010000012.1, forward strand.
GCCCTGATCGGCGACCACAAGAACTGCGGACTGAGCGAGCAGGAGTATCGAGGCGCCAAGACTCGACTGAAGCGATACGGTCTGGTCGACTTCAAAGCAACGCCCAGAGGGACCATCGCAACCCTCTGCAGCACAGCGATTTATGACATCAATGTCACCGAGGGCCAACAGGCAGACAACGAACAGCCAACGGACGGCCAACGAGCAGCCAACGGACAGGCAACGACTATCAAGAATGAGAAGAATGAAAAGAAGAAAAGAACTACTAGCGCGACGCCGGTCGCGAGAGAGTTGGCGGAGTTGTTATTGGAGTTGATCTGGCAACGCAAGGCCGACTTCAGGCCGCCGGACCTCGACCGCTGGGCGCGGGACATCGACGGCATGATCCGTCTGGACGGCCGCGATCCGCAGCGCATCGCAGCGGCGATCCACTGGTGCCAGGCCGATCCGTTCTGGCAGAGCAACATCCTCAGCGGCGCCAAGCTTCGCCGGCACTTCGACCGGCTCGAATTGAAGATGCACGCGCAGCCGGCCCGGGAGAGCACGCGTGAGCGAATCGAGCGCATGGAACGGGAGGGCAAGCTGTGACCCGCCTCGAACAGAAGGAATTCATCGACGTCGAGTTGAGAGGTCTTTGGCCTCAGTGGGAACCGGCCGAGGCCGAACTGCGCGTCTGGATGACCGACCTGGCGCCGCTGGCCTGCCGGACGGCTCGTGAGGCGGCGCAGGCATGCTTCCGCGAACAGACGGTGAACGCCCGGCGTCCGGTGCTTCGGCGGTTTCTCGACAAAGCTCGCGCCCTCTCACGGACGACCGCCCGCGGACGCTCGGAGCCACCTGACGTGCAGACGCGCGTGTTCCTGGAATGCCTCGAAGCGCCGCGCTGGAACGTGCACATGGCGGGCCGGCGGACGGGCGTCTACGTGCAGCCCACATCGAGGCAGGACGACCTCGATTACGTCCGCGCCTGTGCCGAGCCCATGCGAAAGCGCTTCGAGCAGCTCTACGGCGGCCACTGGATCATCGTCACAGACAAGCCGCCCCGTGGCGAATCCGCCTCGGGCCGCGAACCGGCCGCCCGCTCGCCGAAGTCCGCCATCGAACGGGCCCACGCCGAACTCCTGACCGGACCCGACACCCCCACCCGCCGCCGGCTCCAAGCCCACCTCGCCCGCCGGGGTCCCGGTGCAGACACGAACACGGAGCCCGCCGGTGGTGAACTCGGCGATTGTATCGGATTCTGCCCTCGGCCCAAGCGAGAAGAGACGGTCGAGTAAGGATCTTTTTCCAGGTCTGTTGGCATTGCATTTGGCCTGATAACCTGATATCCTGATCTCTTGGAGTATTTTCAGACTCTTGGAGAGACCGGCTGTGGGATTCAAGAAGCCTCCTGTCGTAGAGGCATGGATAGAGTTTAAGTTCGCCCTTACGGACGAAGTGTCAACATGGGATGAGCAGACAGCCAAGGTCCTCATGCAGCGCTGTTACCCGGCATTCCAGGCGGTCACTTTCTTCAAGAGCACCCAGATAGAGGTGAAGTTGAAGGACGGCAAGCCCGAGTTCACCGACTCAAAGGAATTCTTTGAGAGAATTAAGGCCTTTTCTCCTGATCGCGACCGGTGTATTCAGGCCGGGCGAGATGCCTTCGTGTTCAATCAGCTGAAGAAGGACACCTGGCGCGGATATGAGCGCATGCGAGACGCAGCCCTAGAGGCTGCGGATAAGTACATGGGTTTCCGGGACTTGCACGAGTTCACAAGCATAGCTTTGCACTATCGCGATGTGGTTGCAGTTCCCCGAGCTCGCAAATCAGGTATTAGTCTAGGCGATTGGTTCCGGATCTATCCGGAAGTACCCGAGGATACTTTCGGAACGATGTCTGGATTCAACTTCACGGTCCATTTGCCCGAGTTGTGCGAGGGAGCAAGAGCAGTTGTGAGCGTGCAGAGCGTGCCACCTGACAGCTACGAGGTTACGGACTACAAGTTTTCGATAGACTGGCACGTCATTTCTGCCGATAATAAGGTCAGAGAGATTGAGGCTGCCAGAGGTTGGCTTGATTCGGCGCACCTTGCATTGCGTAGCACCTTTGAGAGAGCTTTCACGCCTGCCTGTCTGCAGCTCTTTGAGCCGGTAGAAGGAGACTGAGCATGTTTTGTCCCACCATGGCTGGCAATGTGACAGAGTTTGCCTCATGGAGCGTCACGGAGTCTGTTAGTCCTCATCAAGGTGAGCAGTTCGCCAGCATGCTGACAAGCCCGGTCGACGGTCTCCATGTCGGACAGACACGGTACCGATTCGTGAGGCCTGCGACCCTCAATTACCTTCCGACATCGAGGGGCTGGACATGCCGTTTGACTGGTTTGGCGGGTTACGTGGGGCGAGGCGACACGCGGGAGCAGGCCTTTGATGAGTTGAAGCTATCGATTCATACAGACTTCCAAGTTCTCCTGAGGAAGCGCCCCTTTGAGATGGATGAGACTGAACGCTGCAGATGGGTCCGACTGACCAGCATTATCGACCTGCTCGACTACCGGACCACCACGCCGATCAAGACGCGAGAACTCGGCCAGGTCAGTTTCGGCCGGATTTCTCGTCCATACCGGATCAAATGGATTAGCGGTCAGAACTACGTGATCGATGCGGAGAATGTTCCGGGTGAACTGATGAGCTGCGCGCCGGGGCAGTGGGTAGACGCTGAGGTGGTGCGTCATCCTGTTAGCCATAGGATTCTTAGGATCGAGTCCATTCACAAGGTCAGCTTTCGCTTGCCCACTGCGGGAGAACTAATATCTATTTGGGCGAATATGCCGAAAGCGCAGCTTGAGACGGCGGAGTGGGCTTGGTGAGGGTGAGATTGCCTCGTGGTTGTCAAGAATCTGCCATACGCGAGTTGTGAATGTTGGTTTCTCGACGTGGGGCAGGGCACTTCAAACGTGATCCTGCTTGGTGAAGGCAGGGCTATCGTCATAGACTGTGGCCCTTGCGGTTCGCAGCAAACGATCAAGCTTCTGAGTCGGCACGTGGATACCATCGAGGCATTGATCATCTCGCACAATGATGCAGATCATGATTACAACGTACCGCAGGTTCTACAGCAATACCGCAGGGCCACGAAGAACATATTCTTTCTTCAAGACAAGCCACCCACAGAACTTCCGCGAACGCTGGGATTGCTGAAGGAAGCCAAGGATGGCGATTTTCCTGTCCCGAGGCGGCTGGAGGTCGATGGCAGTCCCCCGACGGTCCTTTTTTCGGAAAATGGTGTAGAGCTCTCTGTGTTGTATCCTGATTTCACGGCCAATCTTGTGGTGCAGGCGTCAGCCGCCAGCACAGCCAATCAAACCAGTGCTGTTCTCCGCCTATCCTGCGGCAATCGCAGGGTTGTGTTCTCAGGTGATGGAACCATCGATGCGTGGGAATACCTCACCGCCAAGATGCCCGAGGCGAAGCCACTTCCTTGTGATATCATGACCGTTCCACATCACGGCGGGAGCATATCGAATTGTGCAACTGGGGAACGGAGTCATCAAGCGCGATTGTACGCCGAACTCATCAAGCCAGAGTATGCGATCATCTCGGTTGGCACAAGCAATCGACACAACCACCCGAAGAGAGATACATTGGACGCGCTTGTTAACGCTGGCGTCACCGTACTCTGCACCCAAATGACGGGGGTTTGTTGTCCAGAGTTGGAAATGGCGCGTTCCATGCGTAGTGTGCTTGCTCAGCCCTCGCGGTCCCGGCGCTGCAAGAGTACAACACAGAGTGGGCGTAGCAAGGACGTTGCGTGTTTCGGATCGGTAGTGGCAGAGATCTCCACCACTCATCTCCAGATAAGCGGCCTAAGTCGCTATCGTCGGGACATAGAGAATCATATCACCACTGGGGGCTTTGACCCGGCTTGCCGTTGATGGCGACGTTTCGGTTCCTTTAGCCTCCGTCTGAATGTTGTCGTGTTCATCTCCGGTCTTTACGCACCGGATCGACTCTTGCCCGCCAACGGCTTGTTACACGGCTTGTCATGAACCGGTAGGATACAGGCGGCGGCGGTTCAGTTGGTGCGAGAGCGGTCGATGGGTGGGCGGCGTTGTGGTTGGGGTGCGCGCGGCGGGATTACATCGGTAGGTTGGCGCGGAGGGTGGCGGGTGGTGATGCTGGGGGTGGGGGTCAGTTGGAGGCAGCCTTCGTTCCTGCTGATGTGGCCGAAGGTCACACCTTACAGGAACGGAGGGTGTCGCGAACCTCGTTCTCGCGGCGCCGTCGTCAGTCCATCGGGCGCCCGCTCTGTTTGCCCGGGCGTCGCCGGTCGACCAGCCGGGACACGGGCCTCTCCTGTTGCTTCTGGAGGTCGGCGACGATTTCACGGAGATTATGGTGATGACGCGCAGCATAGGCGTCGCGAACTTTCCAGAGTTCGGTGAGAATCTCATCTCGATACATCGTCGGTTTCCTCCGGAAGAAGCTCTTGCGGTGATCTGCTGCCATGCTGCCGCCCGCAGATCGCGACTGGGCCGTGCTGTTAGGTAGCTGATGATCGAGGTTTCCACATGCACGCTCTTCATACGGTTAGTATAGCATTCCATCTGCTGCCCTTCAAGCGATCATCGGCGTGGACGGGGGCGACCGCCCGCTCGGCGTAAGCCATGTGTCCAGGCGTAGACTCCGGGGCGCTCTTTGCAGAGAGCGAAAGTACCTGCATGGCGGACGAGGTCGCCGCTACATGGGCAGGTTGACGCGGAGTTTGGCGGTGGTGATGCCGGCGGCGGTGGTCAGTTGGAGGCGGCCTTCGTTCATGCTGATGTGGCCGAAGGCGACGCCTTTGGGGTCGTCGAGGTGTCGGGCCAGGCCGGGCGACTTGTCCAGCTCGATCCTGAGGCCTTCGAAGGTTTGGTTCATCATCATAGCGGCCAGCGCGATGAGTTCGTTGTCGCGGTGCGGCTGGTCGGTGAGGTCTTGCACGTCGGCGGCAAACCGCTCGATCAGCCAGCGGACGGTGGCGAGCTGGCGGGCCTCGGCGGTGGCATACGGCGTCGTCTGGATCTCGGGGGCCAGGACGAGTTCGGCGTCGAAAACGAGCCCGTTTCGCGGCGGGACCAGCTTCTGGCCGCGCTCGGTCGGTGCGGCGGTGGCCCGCTCGTCGATGCAGAAGAAGTACTTGCGGCGGGCCGTCATCCGGTGCTCGTCGAAGGCGACCAGCGTGACCCACGTCCGCCGGGCATCGTCGCTCTGGGCGGCGACGGCAATCGTCCGGTCGCTCTGGCTGACGAGGTGCTTTGCCAGTGCGTCGGGGTCGAGCCGATAGTCGGCGAGGTCGAAGGCGCCGAGCACGTCGAGCGTGGTGGCGGCCTTGAGCTGGATGTGCCGGTAGGGGCCCACCAGGCGGTTGTAGGCGAGCGGGTCGCTTCGGACGTACCACTGGGCCGCACAGCCGCAGAGGACGAAAAAGGAGCCGGCCAGAGCCGCAAGACCGAACCACGCAAGCCTGCCTGCGGCGTCGCCGTGTGTCGTCCGTCTCGTGGCTCTCATACCGGCTCCCTGGCTGTCTCAATCCCGATGCACCTGGGATCAATAATCAATCATCAGCAATCAATAGGCCGTCCCTACACCTCTTTGGCGTTGACCCACTTCATCATCTTCCGCAGCTTGCGGCCGACGGTCTCCACCTGGCTGCCGTGGTCCTTCTCGTAGAGGGCATTGAAGTTCTTCAGCCCGCCCTGATACTCGCTGACCCATTCCTTGGCGAAGGCGCCGCTGGTGATCTCGCCGAGGATCTTCTTCATCTCGGCGCGGGTCTCGTCGGTGACAATCCGCGGCCCGCGACTCAGGTCGCCGTATTCGGCGGTATTCGAGATGCTATATCGCATATAGCTCAGCCCGCCCTGGTAGATCAGATCGACGATGAGTTTCACCTCGTGGACACACTCAAAATAGGCGATCTCCGGCTGGTAGCCGGCGGCGACGAGGGTTTCGAAGCCGGCCTTGATCAGGGCCGACAGCCCGCCGCAGAGCACCACCTGCTCGCCGAACAGATCGGTCTCGGTTTCTTCCTTGTAGGTCGTCTCGAGGATGCCGGCGCGGGCGCCGCCGATCCCATTGGCCCAGGCCAGCGCGATCGCCTTGGCGTCGCCGGTGGCGTCCTGCTCGACCGCGACCAGGCACGGCACGCCGCCGCCTTTTTCGTACTCGCTGCGGACCAGATGCCCCGGCCCCTTCGGCGCGATCATGACGACGTTGACGTCCTTGGGCGGCACGATGTATTTGAAGTGGATGTTGAACCCGTGGCAGAACCCGAGCGTCTGGCCGGCCTTGAGGTTCGGCGCAATCTGGCTGCCGTAGACCTTCGCCTGGATCTCGTCCGGCAGCGTCACGATGATCAGGGCGGCCCCGTCGATCGCGGTCTTGATCTCGCCCGGCGCAAAGCCGTGCTCGACGGCCAGCTTGAAGTTGTCCGTCCCTTCCAGCTCGGCGATCGCCACCTCGACGCCGCTGTCGCGGAGGTTCTGGCTGTGGGCGTGGCCCTGACTGCCGTAACCGATGACCGCCACCTTCTTGCCCTGCAGTGGTGCAATGGGGGCCTGGTCCTCGTAGTAAATCGTTGCTGCCATTTCGTCGTTCTCCTTTCTATGTCAACTAAGCATCGACTGCATCTATCTTCGGTTGGGAGGGCTCAAACGGCAAATTATATGCGCCTGCACCCCAGGAGTAAACTCCCGCGTTGCGTGTCGGGCCGGATTTTGTCCGCCGCCGGCCGTGATGCTCCTTGGCCGGCGCGCGGGCCTTAGCGTTCCCGTAACCAGACGGACGAGCTGAGGGGCCGTCGATTGCGGACGGCGGATTGCGGACGGCGGATGGCGCCGGTGCCGCGATTGTCCCTGGCGTAGTTGGGGATCGCGAGGAAGGCCGAACCGTCGGCCCACGTGCCCTCGATGGCCATCACGCCCCTGAGCAAGTCGTCCATCCAGTTCGTCGTCAGGGCCGACGTCGGACTCAGCACGTTGTTCAGGTCCTGATCGACGCTTTCGGCGCTGTAGATCAGCGGGCCATACCGCAGGGCCACCTGCCCTCGGGTCGCCTCGATCTTGTCGCTGCCTCGGATCCGCTGGACCTTCATCGGCAAGGTCAGGGCAATCTCGTCACCCGCCTGCCAGGTGCGCGTAATCACGGCGTAGCCGTTCTCGATGGCCGGGGAAATCTTCGCCCCGTTGACGGCGATCGAGGCGATGCCGTCGGCGGCAGGCGTTGCGTTGTACAGCTCGCTGACGCTGCGATTCGGCGCGCGGACCTTGACGCTGAAGCTCCGGGCAGCAGCGGGGCGGACGGCGATCGACACTTCGCCGGACCAGGGATAGTCGGTCTTCTGGACCATCTCGACGTTGGTGCCGGCAATGCCCTCGATCGTCACGGTGCTGCCGATGAACAGGTTCACGTAGATGCTGTCGTCGCTCGTGACATAGGTCCAGGTGGGCAGCATCAGGAGCGTCCGGGGGATGTTGCCGACGCAGCAGGGGCAGACGTGCCAGTCGTAGCGCGGGCCGTACGAATCGAGCGGGTTCTGGTAATAGAAGTTCTTCGCGTCGAGATCGACCGAGCCGAGCAGGGCGTTGTAGAGCGTCTCTTCGTAGAGGTCGGCGAAGCGGGCGTCGTGGTAGGTCATGTTGAGCTTGTGCTGGAAGAAGATCAGCCCGCAGCTCGAACAGGACTCGCAGTAGGCGTTGTGGCGCAGGGAGTAGTCCGGGCCGAATCCTTCGGAGGTCTCGCCGCTGCCGATGCCGCCCGTGACGTAGTACTTGCGGTTGACCATGTTGTCCCAGAGGCTCATCACGGCGCTGTGGTAGTCGATGTCGCCCGTTTCCATCGCGACATCGGCCATGCCGGCGTAGGAATACGATGCGCGCACGGCGTGGCCGACCGCTTCATACTGCTCGATGACGGGGACGTGGCTCTGATCGTATTCCGAGCCGTCCCGGCGGCAGTCCAGCAGGAACTTGGCCAGTTGGATGTACCTGTCGCCGGCGCCCGGTCCCTCGGTGTCGTTGACGAACCGGCCGAACCGGACCAGGGCGATCTCCATTCCCTGATGGCCGTCGTACCATTGCTGCTTCGGGGGCAGGCCGATGTGGGCATCCCAGCAGTCGGCGAGTTTCCTGGCGGCGTTGTAGAGGCGCAGATCCCGGCCCTGGGTGAGGATGTGGTGGGCGATGGCCGCTTCGAGGAAGTAGCCGGCGACGTAGCCCTCGTGGTCGGCCCGATAGCGTGGCGACCAGCGCCGGCGGTCGCTGAGCGTATAGGCGGTCTGGATGTAGCCGTCTGGCTCCTGGGCGGCCAGGACCTTCGGGATCCAGTCATCGAGCGTGGCCCGCATCGCCTGCTGGGCCTCGATGATCTCGTGGTCGCCCTGCGGATCGATGATCAGGGCTACGCAGATCGATTCGATCGTGTTGTAGACCCAGGCGTTGGAGAAGACGTAGCCCCGGTGCCGGCCGTGCGGCTTGCCCGCCAGTTTGTTGGCGGCGTCGATGAAGTTGTTGATCCCGCCTTCTCTGAGGTTCGGGTCCGAGATCTTCTCGATGCAGTGCGGGATCCAGTGGACGATCAGGGCTTTGGCCCGGTCGTTCCAGAGGCGACTGTCGATTCGATAGGGCTTGGTATCGACCAGGTGGAGGTTCTCGGCCGGCGGCGGTGTCACGACCTGGACGTTCACAGTCGATGAGCCGCTCAGCGGACCCCGAGCGGCCGTGAGTTTGAGCACGTAGTCACCGACAGCGGAGAACGTCGCACTGGTCGTCTCGGCGCCGGCGTCCTCGAACGCGACCGACCCCGGGCCCGATTGCTTGCTCCAGGTCACCTTCATCGGCGGCGCATCGGCCCTCGCCAGCGCCTTCGTTGTGCTCGTCAGAAACGTCCTGCCGCCGAGCACGACCACGCGATCGACGCCCGCATCGACGCGAGGCGGGAAATCGGGCGACCGGCCCGAGTCGTAGACCTTCCATTCCAGGATGCCGGTGGAGAAGGTGTCGTTCGAGTCGATCTCCAGCCGGAGTTTCGACGTGCGCACCTCGTCGAAGGTGGTGGTGTTGTATCGGTCGCCTGCTACGCCCAGGCCGGAAGGATTGCTCACGGCAACGAACGTGTTGTCGTCCCAGTACAGCAGACGGCAGGCCTTGGGCAGGCGGCCGCCGCGCTGGTCGTCCCACCAGTACACGTCGATCTTGTCCGTGCTGATCGGCCGGCTCCATTCGTACTGAACCCACTGGGTGCCCGTCCGGGGCCAGTTGCCGTACGAGCCCCGGCGGTTGTCGCGCGAGCTTCGCGGATCGGACTCGTTGTTGAGCGCGGCGTTGGACGTGTCGCCGGAGACGTAGGAGCTTGACGGCTCGGCGACCACGGCCAGGTTCGCGCCGGTCGATGACTCGGCGGAGTTCTGTCCCTGGGCGAAAACCGAGCCACCCAACGTCAGAGCAAGTGATAGGGCGATGAATGTTGTTGTCCTCATTGCGGCCTCCAGCTTCTCGTGCGCCCGCGCACGACGGTTCATAATCTTCTCGGCAATGTTCCTTGGTCGGATCTTAGATCACGTCCGCCGGCATTTTCAAGGCTGGCTTTTCACCAAATCGCGCACATCGCGCCGGCGGACGGCGAGGCGTTCATGGTGGCCGACTCCGGATTCTTGCGATAGGATGGCCTGCCGCTTCACAGATATCGAGAATAGAAGGAGATGGTCATGGACATGAATCGTCGTCGGTTTCTCAGGTGGACGGGAACGGCCGCCGCGTGCTCGTCCGTTTCCGGATGCAGCGGGGTCAGGAGACCATTGCAGACCGGCCGGAAGCCATCGGGCGTCACAATGCAAGAGTTGGACGCCGCTGCTGCGAGGCCGGTTCTACAGCTCGACGGACTCGATTCGCCCATTGCGATCGAGTCCATCCGCCTGCTTCGCAAGGACCGGGAGTATTTCGTGCACGTCCGCTCGCGGGACGGGGCCGAAGGCGTCGCGGTGACCAACGACCGCCCGGCCCAGCTCTACCCGATCTTGAAGGAGCGAGTGATTCCGTACTTCATAGGCAAGGACGCACGCGATCTGGAGGCGCATCTGTTCGGCGTGTATCGCCACCAGAGCAACTACAAGCTTCAGGGCCTGGCGCTGTGGTGTCCCGTGGCGTGGGTCGAGTTTGCGGTGCTCGATATGCTCGGTCGTATTGCCGGCAAGTCGATGGGCGAGTTGTTCGGGCCGATGGTGCGGACGGAGGTGCCTTACTATGTGGCCAGCAGTCGGCGCGACAGCACGCCGCAGGAGGAGGTCGAGCACCTTCAGCGATTGATCGACGAGACCGGCGCCCGCGCCGTCAAGTACCGTGTGGGCGGTCGCATGAGCCGCAATGAGGACGCCTTACCCGGCCGTACGAAGACGCTGATCGGCCTGTCGCGCAAGGTCCTGGGCGACGGGATCGACATTCACGCCGATTCCAACAGCAGCTACGATCCGCCGGCCGCCATCGAGATCGGGCGAATGCTGGAGGATATTGAAGCCGTCTATTTCGAGGAGCCCTGTCCCTTCGACCATCTGGAAGACACGAAGTGCGTCGCCGATGCCCTGACGATTCCCGTGGCCGGCGGCGAGCAGGAGTTCAGCGAGTGGCGTTTCCGCTGGACGATTGCCAGTCGCGGCGTGGATATCGTTCAGCCCGACCTGCAATACTACGGCGGCATGGTCCGCAGCACGCGGGTCGCCCGCATGGCGGCCCTGGCGGACATGCCCACCACCGTGCACATCTCCGGCGGCTTCGGTTTCGTCTATATGCTGCACTTTGCTTCCTACGTACCCGATGTCGGCCGCTATCAGGAGTACAAGAGAGGCATCGAGAAGTACATGAACTGGTTCGATCCGCCCCTGAGAGCCGCCAACGGCGCCATGACCGTGCCGACCGGCCCCGGCGTCGGCATTGCCCACATCGGCGACGTCCTCGAAGACGCCCAGGAGGTCTGACCTGAAGTGATTCGATCTTCCATGCAAGCAATGAAAAAGGTGTCCGGTTCCGGGCCGGACACCTTGATGGACGTTTCACGTGTGTTGGAGAATCGGTCTCAGACTTCGGTCCACTGGCCGGGGATGGGGACGGGGAACCAGCCGTCGGCGTCGGCCTTGACCGGGGCCGGACTGTCGTAGTCGAGGTCGTCGAGGTAGTCGCAGAACTCGAATCGCGACTTCATCATGTCGTCCCAGGTGACGGTCTGGCCGGTGTGGCAGGCGGCCCGGCCCATGCACGTGGTGAGGTCCGAGTAGACGGCGCGCTTCAGCTCGTTGTGCGGCCGGTCGTTGCGGATGTTGTCGATGAAGACGTTCCACTCGTACTGCCACGGGCTGTAGCGGTCCCTCGTGGGGGTCCAGGCGATGTTGCCCTTCTCGATCCGCTGGTCCTTGAACATGTGGACGGTCGCGGCGTGGACGTCGCCGGAGAACTGCGCGGCGCACTTGGTCCCATGAATGAACGTGGCAAACTCGCTGCGGCAATGGTTCATTCGCCGGAACCCGCAAAAGGCCTTGGTGCCGTCGGCGAAGGTGTATTCCATCGCGTAGGAATCGATGTTCTGTCCGCGATCCTGGCTGCGGGGCACGCGTCCGGCCAGCGCATCGGCCTTCACCGGCCAGGCGTCCTTGATCCAGCAGCACTCGTCGATCTGATGGATCAGATAGTCCACCATGTGGCCCGAGCCGACCCAGAACAGGTGGACCCGGCCGAATTCGAGCTGGCTCATCAAGCTGTTTGCGTTGGCGCCCTGGTTGCCCAGCCATCCGACGCCGCCGAGGCGATTGGCGCGGATCAGAGGGATCTCACCCATCTCGCCGTTGCGGATCTTCTCGATCAGCGCCTGGCGGGCGGGCGAATGGCGGCACTGTACGCCGGCCAGCACCTTGACGCCCTTGCGGTCGGCCTCCTCGCCGGCGCGGAGCAGCCGGTGCAGACCGCCCGGATCGGAGGCGAAGGGTTTTTCCATGAAGACGTTGATGCCCTTCTTGATGGCGTACTCGACGTGGAGCGGCCGGATGTAGGCGCGCGTGGTGCACATCGCCACATCGCCCGGACGGAGCATATCGATGGCCTTCTGGTAGCCTTTGAAGCCGGTGAACTTGCGGTCGTCGGGCACATCGACGCGATCGCCAAACTGCTCCTTGAGCGTCTTGTAGGCATTGGCCATGCGGCCCTCGATGACGTCGGCCATGGCATAGAGCTTGATCGGCCCGCCGTCAGGCACACCGAAGGCGTCGCCGACGGCGCCGGTGCCTCGCGAGCCACAGCCGAGCAGCGCCAGTCGGATGGTGTTGTCCTCGGCGGCAAAGGCGCCCGGCGAGAGGCCGCCCAGCACGGCCGCTCCGGCCGCCAGCGAACCGGTGGCCTGGAGGAACTGTCGTCGATTCACGTGGGAATGGTCGATACGTTGCGTCATGGTTGTCTCCTCGAAAGACGTTTGTCATAGCGACTCCCAATGTAGCCGCCGACCGAGGCCGGTGCAAGTGAAGAATCTCCGCCGGGCGGATCGGGCTTCGGCCCCTGCTTTTGCGCGCACGAGGCGATTCGTTGCATTCCCCGCCCTTATGTGGTATAAGGGGCCATCGATTGCGGATTGCGGATTTTGGATTTGCCTCAGGTCGCTAATCCGCAATCCGCAATCTGCAATCCGGAATCCACAATGAAATGACCTGTTGGGAGGTTTTATGGAAGGTGCAGAACTGAAAAAGTTGCTCGACGATCTTGAGGCCCGAGTCGTAACGATTCGGGACTGGCTTTGACTTGGCTGGTAAGAGAGCGCAATTAGATCAGTTGGAGCAGCAGATGTCTCGCGAGGGCTTCTGGGACAACCAGGAGGCCGCCCAGCGCATCACCGGCCAGCTCAGCATGTTGAAGGCGGTGGTCGAGCCGGTCGAGGAGTTGCAGCGGGAGGTGGCGGACCTGAGCGAGCTGTACCAGATGGCGGCCGAGGAAGAGGACGGCGACGAACTGGAGCAACTGGCCGAGGACGTTGATTCGCTGATCCATCGCTGCGACAAGATCGAGCTGGCGGGGCTTCTGTCGCGGCCGGAGGATACGAAGAACTGCTTCATCAGCATTCACGCCGGGGCAGGCGGCACCGAGAGCTGCGACTGGGCGAATATGCTGCTGCGCATGTACAGCCGGTTCTTCGACGCCAACCAGTTCAAATATGAAGAGCTGGATATCACACCGGGCGAGGAGGCAGGCATCCGGTCGATCACCTTGCGGGTGATCGGGCCGTTCGCGTTCGGCAAGCTCTCGTGCGAGGTCGGCGTCCATCGCCTGGTGCGCATCAGTCCGTTCGATTCGCAGAAGCGAAGGCACACGAGTTTTGCGGCCGTGGACTGCACGCCGGAGTTCGATGAGGACATCGAAATTGAGATCAGCGAAGATGATCTTCGCATCGACACCTATCGCGCCGGCGGCGCCGGCGGCCAGCATGTGAACAAGGTCAGTTCGGCCGTCCGCATCACGCACCTGCCGACCGGCCTGGTCGTGCAGTGCCAGAACGAACGGAGCCAGCACAAGAACAAGGCCCAGGCCATGAAGGTGCTCAAGAGCCGGCTCTATATGCTCGAACAGCAGAAGCGCGACGCCGAGGTGGCCAAGCTGTACGGCGACAAGGGCGAGATCGCCTGGGGCAATCAGATCCGCAGCTATGTGCTGCAACCCTATCAGATGGTCAAAGACCACCGGACGAACTACCAGACGGGCAACGTCGAGGCCGTACTGGATGGCGACCTGGATGCGTTCATCGAGAGCTTCCTGCACCATCGGGCTAAGGACCAGACGAAGACCGCACAGGGAAATCAAGAGTCAAAAAGCAAAGAGCAAAATGGTGCAAGACGATGAAACAGATCATTGCGGTGGACATCAAGACGCGCAAGGTTGAGCCGACGCGGTGCAAGACGGACATGCTCATCGTCGGGCGGTTTTCGGACGGAACCTCGCTCGACAAGTCCGGCAGGGCCCTCGACGAGAAGCTGGGTGGAGCGATCCGCCGGCTGGTCAAGCTGGGCGACTTCGTCGGCAAGGCGGGCACCAACACGATCCTTTATGGCGACGGCAAGATCCCGGCCCAGCGCGTGATGCTGATCGGCCTGGGCGAGCCGAAGAAGGTCACTCCGGAGACGATTCGCAAGGCCGCCGCAACCGCTGCCAACCAGGCCGTCAACATGAAGCTCCGGACGCTGTCGCTGGCCCTGCACCAGGCGGCGCACGGCCGGCTCGATATGGCCCAGATGGGCAAGGCGATGGCCGAAGGGGTCTACTTCGGCAGCTATCGCTACGACGAGTTCGTCACCGAGAGCCCGAACGGGCGGCGCAGCGCGCTGAAGGTCGAGGTGGTGGACGGCCAAGCCGCACCGATCCAGGCGCTGAACCGGGGACTCGCTGCCGGAGCGGTCATCGGCCGGGCGCAGAGCTACGCCAGAACCATCGCCAACCGGCCGGGCAACGTCATCACGCCGCCGACGCTCGCCAAGGCGGCCGTCGAGATGGCTCGGGGCACCAGCCGGCTCCGTTGCACCGTCTTCGACGCCCGGCAGCTCAGGGCCAACAAGATGGGTGGGATCCTGGCCGTCGGCGCCGGCTCGAAAAATGAGCCGAGGCTGATCGTTCTCAAGTACACCCCCGCAACGAAGCCGGCCAAGGGTCTGCCGCGAGTGGCGCTGGTGGGCAAGGCGGTCACGTTCGATTCGGGCGGGATCAGCATCAAGCCGTCGGCCGACATGGACCAGATGAAGCTGGACAAGACCGGCGGGATCGCGGTGCTGGCGGCGATGAAGGCGGTGGCCGAACTGGGCCTGCCGGTGAACGTCTGGGGCCTGATCCCGTCGGCCGAGAACCTGCCGGGCGGGTCGAGCTACCGGCCCGGTGATATCGTCACCACGTACAGCGGCAAGACCGTCGAGATCCTGAACACCGACGCCGAAGGACGAATGATCCTCTGCGATGCCCTGGCGTACGCCGTCAAACAGAAGTTCGAAACGATCATCGACGTTGCCACGCTGACCGGCGCGTGCATGGTCGCGCTGGGCCAGCACAAAGCGGGCCTGATGAGCAACGACGACGATCTGGTCGCGCAACTGCGCCAGGCCGCCGACGACAGCGGCGAGAACGTCTGGCACCTGCCATGCGGCGACGAGTACGCCGACGAGATGAAGAGCAAGATCGCGGACCTTCGCAACACCGGCGGCCGATGGGGCGGGGCCTGCACGGCGGCCGCCTTCCTGCGGCAGTTCGTCGGTGAAACGAAGTGGGCCCATCTGGACATCGCCGGGATGGATATTTTCCAGAAAGCCACCGACCACGCCACCGTCGGCTCGACCGGCTTCGGCGTGCGGCTGCTCGTGACCTATTTGATGAACCTGACCCGGTAGGGGCGACGTATGCGTCGCCCTCCTGACTTGGATGGCTGCCGATGGCAAAGAACAAGCAGAAGGTGGACCACGAACGAATTCGCAACGCGGTACGCGAGATCCTGCTGGCCGTAGGCGAAGACCCGGACCGCGAAGGGCTCCAGAAGACCCCGGACCGCGTCGCGCGGATGTATGCCGAGTTGCTCAGCGGGATGGTTGAGGATCCGAACGTGCACCTTCGCAGCGTCTTCACGGAAGAGTACGATGAAATCGTCCTGCTGCGCGACATTCCCTTCTACTCTCTCTGCGAGCACCATCTGCTTCCGTTCATCGGCAAGGCCCACGTGGCCTACCTGCCGACGGGCAAGGTCCTGGGGGTCAGCAAGCTGGCGCGAATCGTCGATTGCTACGCGCACCGGCTGCACACGCAGGAGCGACTGACCGGACAGATCGCCGATGTCCTGATGCAGAGCCTCAAGCCCCAGGGGGTGGCGGTCGTGCTCCAGGCGTCGCACAGTTGCATGACAATTCGCGGGATCAAGAAACCCGGCTCGCTCATGGTGACCTCGGCGCTGCGCGGGATCTTCAAGAAGGACGCCCGCAGCCGCAACGAGGTGCTCAGCCTGATGCACCATGACACGGCGTAGAGGAGCGGCGCATGGTACGCCTGGCCCGGCAGGTCCGATTCTCGATCAACCCATTTCGCGACCAGGACGCCGACGGCGCCAACGCCTATGCGTCGAGGCCGGCCGGTGAGGGGCTGGCCCTGTTCCTGGAGCTGACGATCGAGCTCGTCGGCCCGGTCGCATCCGATACCGGCTTCGTGGTCAACGTGACGGACATGGATCGGATCGCCAGACAGTTCGCGGTGCCCGTGTTTGCACGGGGCATCCGGCAGCCGTACCGGCGAGGTTGCCCCATCGGTCTGGATCGGATCGTCCAGATGCTGCGACAGTGCGCATCGGAACTGGCGGGCCGATTCGGCGCCGCCGAGGTCGACCGTCTGATTCTCAATCTGAACCCGTACAGGAAGCTCACGATGGATGCGAAAGAGCCGCACGTATTGCACTTCAGCGAGAAGTTCGAATTCGCCGCGATGCACAAGCTCTGGAACGATGCCTTCAGCGACGAACGCAACTTCGAAGTCTTCGGCAAGTGCGCCCATCCCACGGGACACGGACACAACTACGTCGTCGATGTCAGTGTTTCCGTCGCTGTCGACGCGGCGGATTTCGAGACGGGTCGGTTTCAGCAAACGGTCGAAACGGAGCTGATCTCGCTTCTCGACCATAAGAACCTCAACGCCGACCTCGACGACTTTCGCGAGGCGATCCCGACCGTCGAGAATCTGGCCACCTTCGCCTGGCGGCGCCTCGTCGGCAAGTTCGACCCGGCCAGACTCCACAGCGTCACGATCTGGGAATCCGACCGAACCTACTGCACCTGCACCGGCCCAGAAGGGTCCGATTGGGCGCCTGAGAACCGTTGACAGGGGCCGTCGGAGTCGATAGTGTCTTTCCGTCAGAAGGGTCCAGGGACCAGTGAAAGGGCTTCGCTCATGTCCAATGGTTGTGCGGCGGTGGTGGGAGCCGGGTTCATCGGTCCGGTGCACGTCGAGGCGCTGGGGCGGATTGGCGTGGAGGTCACAGGGATTCTCGGTGTCTCGGACGCCGAATCGAAGGCGGCGGCAGGCGCCGTGGGCTTGGCGAAAGCCTATCGCAGCTTCGACGAGGTGCTCGAAGACAAGGCGGTCGCCGTCGTTCATATCGCCACGCCCAACCGGCTACACTATCCGATGGCCAAGGCGGCCTTGGCAGCCGGCAAACACGTGCTGTGTGAAAAGCCGCTGGCCATGAATTCGACCGAGTCGCGCGAGCTGGTCGAGCTGGCCCGCCGGACCGGCCTGGCCGCCGCCGTCAACTACAACATCCGCTACTATCCGCTGTGTCTGGAGGCAGCCGACGTCGTGCGATGCGGCGATCTGGGCGAGGTCTACTCCGTCTGCGGCAGCTACGTGCAGGACTGGCTGCTCTACCCCACGGATTACAACTGGCGGGTTCTGGCCGAAGAGGGCGGCGAACTGCGGGCCATTGCCGACATCGGCACGCACTGGCTGGATCTGGTCCATGCGATCACCGGTCTTGAGGTCGAAGCGGTCTGTGCCGACCTGTCTACGGTTCATCCCGTTCGGCAGCGGCCGCTCGGAGAGGTCCAGACGTTCAAGGGAAAGGAAGCAGCCGGGCCGGCGCGAACCGAGCCGGTCGATATCGCCACCGAAGACTACGGCGCCGTGCTGATCCGCTTCCACGGAGGCGCCCGTGGGTGCCTCGAGGTCTCCCAGGTCACCGCCGGTCGGAAAAACTGCCTGCGATACGAGATCGCCGGCTCCAAGTGCGCTTTGGCCTGGTGCAGCGAGCGACCCAACGAACTCTGGACCGGTCGCCGCGACAAGCCGAACGAGACCCTCCTGCGCGACCCGGCTCTGGTCTGCGACCGGGCACGACGTTTCGTCAACTACCCCGGCGGGCACAACGAGGGTTTCCCGGACACATTCAAGCAGTGCTTCCGTGCGTTTCACGAATACATCGAGGCCGGCGATTTTGCCGCAGCGCCGACCTTCCCCACGTTTGCCGACGGCCACCGCGAGATCCTGCTGTGCGAGGCCATTCTACGGAGCCATCGAGAACAGAGATGGGTCGAACTGAAAGGAGGCCGGTCATGAAGTTGGGATTTGTCAGTGCGATTCTGCTCGATCTTCCGCTCGAAGAAGTGATCCGATTCGCTGCGGAGACCGGCTATTCGTGTGTCGAGCTGATGTGCTGGCCGAAAGGCAAGGCGGAGCGCCGCTACGCCGGCGTGACCCACATCGACGTGACCGGCTTCAAAGCGGCTGACGCCGACAAGGTCCGTGCGGTCCTGGCAGACAGCGGCGTTAGCATCAGCGCACTGGGCTATTATCCGAACTATCTGACGCCTAACGCCGATGAAGCCCGAGCGGTCACGGCCCACTTCAAGAAGGTCGTCCAGGCGTCGGCGCTGCTGGGGGTCGGGCGGGTCACGACGTTCATCGGACGCGATTGGACCCGGTCGGTGGAGGAGAACTGGCCACGGTTCAGGAAGGTCTGGGCGCCGCTGGTGGCATTTGCCGAAGGCCATGATGTGCGCATCTGCATCGAGAACTGTCCGATGCTGTTTACGGGCGACGAGTGGCCCGGCGGCAAGAATCTCGCGCACAGTCCAAGCGTGTGGCGTCGCATGTTCGAGGAGATCCCGTCGGGGCATTTCGGTCTGAACTACGATCCATCCCACATGGTCTGGCAGCAGATGGACTACATCAAGCCCCTGTGGGAATTCAAGGATCGCATCTTTCACGCCCACGCCAAGGACGTCCGTCTGGATCGCGAGCGGCTCGACGACGTCGGCATCCTGGCGACGCCGCTGCAATACCACAGCCCCAAACTGCCGGGCCTCGGCGATGTCGATTGGGGACGGTTCTGTTCGGTTCTGGGCGAGACGGGCTACGATGGACCGATCTGCGTCGAGGTCGAGGACCGCGCGTACGAAGCGTCGCTGGCCAGCCGCAAGGCGGCCCTCCGCCAAAGTGCGCGGTTTCTGCATCAGTTCATCCCCTGAGGATTGGCTCGCGAGGAATGGCCATGGATTATACATATGCCGACATCGCCAAGATGATCGACCACTCGCTGCTGAACCCCACGCTCACGGATCGGCAGCTTGAAGACGGGTGCCGACTGGCGCTCGAATACGACGTCGCCAGCGTCTGCATTCTGCCGTACTACCTCAAGCGGTGCGCCGACATCCTCAAAGGCAGCGATGTCAAGGCCAGCACCACGATCGGCTTTCCGCACGGAGGACACACCACAGCGGTGAAGGTCGCCGAGACCGAGCAGGCCCTTCGCGACGGTGGCCAGGAGCTGGATATGGTCGTCAACGTCAGCAAGGTTCTCAGCGGCGATTGGGACTACGTCCAGAGGGATCTGACGGCGGTGATCGAGCCGACCCACGCATACGGACAGAAGGTCAAGGTCATCTTCGAGAACTGCTATCTCAACGATGAGCAGAAGATCCGGCTCTGCGCGATCTGCACGTCGCTCGGCGCCGACTGGGTCAAGACCTCGACCGGTTACGGCACGGGCGGCGCCACCATCGAGGATCTCAAATTGATGCGGGTCCATTGCCCCGATGGCGTGCAGGTCAAGGCCGCCGGGGGCGTCCGCGACCTGAACAAGCTGCTGGAGGTTCGCAGCCTCGGCGTCACCCGCACCGGCGCGACGCGCACCGCCGAGATCCTCGACGAATGCCGACGTCGGCTTGCCGCAGCCGCTCAATAGCGCGGTGTCATGGGCCGTTCGGCGGCCGGGGCCGATGCCGTAATCAGGGCGGTGTAGATCCGGGCCTGCAGGACTTCGGGCTCGGCGTCCGCTTCGGGATCAGCCAGATCGACGATCCGCAGAGACCACGTGCTGTCGTATGGCTGCGAGACGGCTGCCGCCAGCGCCTGGGCAAGCGTCTCGGCCTCCGCTTCCGGGCAGAGGTGCTCGCGATAAATCGCGACGTACACGTGTCCGGGCAGGAAGGTGTGGCGCAGCGTCAGCGGCCGGCCGTGTGCGGCGCCGATCAGGCCGGGGCCGACGCCGGTCGCGTAACGAAACGACGCCGTGATCTCACGGGCGCCCGGGGCGATGTAGTACTCATGGGCGCCGCCGGCGCCGATGCAGGTGGGCTGGACGTTGCGACCGTCGATCCGAAGGATCTTCAGTTCGGTCGTGTTGACCAGCAGCAGAGACCGCGTCGCCCGGATCGTCGGCGATTGCCACGGGCCTCTCGCCTCACACCGACTGGCGCATTGGCGAGTGCAACCCCCCACACACATCGCCGCCAGCGCCCCAGCAGCCAGAACCCATACCATACTTTGAAGTGCTCGAACGCGCATGACTCCACCTCCTTGCAGAGTGGGGCGCGCCGATCCCGATGGAGGTCGAGATCGGGACACCCCGTGCGCCTAATGGCTGTTTGGGTATTCGGGGCCCCTGGCGATGCCGGGTGCGTCCCGGAGCCACGACAGATAGGCCCGGGCATCGGCTACCTCCGGATCAAGACCTGCAGAGGGCTCGGCTACGTCCACGATGTCCAACGTCCAGTACAACTGCGGCTGATTGCGGACGCTGGTTGCGACCTTTGCGACGCCGAACGGCGCCTTGGGCGTGGGCCCCGCGTGCTCGCGGTAGACGGCCACATACTCATGGCCGGCCAGGAACTCGTGCCGGATCGTCAGCGGCTGCCCGTGTACGTCGGCCAGCACCCCTTCGCTCGGAGGCGCCGCATAGCGAAATACCGCGGTTAGCGTGTGCTGGCCGGGAAGAAGATGGTATTCCTCTACGCCGTCGGTGCTAACGCAGGTCGGTCGGGCATGTCGACCGTCGATGCAGACGATCCTCAGCTCGGCCTGATTGACCAGCAGAAGCGACCGTGTCGACTGGATGGTCGGCGATTGCCACGGGCTTCGAGGAGTGCATCGGGTCACCCCACAGTCGGCGCACCGACAGCTCGCTGCCAAAGACGCGGCAAGCAGCGCAAGAAGACTGGAAGATTTGACCAAACGATGTGCTCGAACGCTCATAACCCTACCTCCTTATAGAGTTACTTGGTTCATGGATCTTATGCTCCGGCTCTCGAACGGCCTCCGAGCCATGAGAGCTGGCGCACCCACTGAAACGCCCGTTAATATAGGACTTGTCGGCTGGTTTGTCCAGCCTTTTTTGGCCGGGAATGCCAAAATAACACGTGCTGAGCCTCTACTCGCGGGGCAGGGTAACGGTGATGGTAGTGCCTTGATGTGGGACGCTTGCCAGGGCGAGGGTGCCGCCGTTGAGCTGGATCAGGCGGGCGGCGTAGGCCAGGCCCATGCCGCGCTTTCGCCCGGCGGGCTTGGCGCTGAAGAACGGACCCGTGGCCTTTCGCAGCGTATCGGCGTCCATGCCGCAGCCGAGGTCTCGGACCTGTAGCATGACCGCATCGGCCTCCGGCTCGACGCTGATCTTGATCGGTCCGGCCGGATCGGTGTAGGACTCGATCGCATTGCAGATGATATTCGCCAACGCCGAGACGATCTGGGCCGAATCGACAAACACTTCACGGATGCCCCCGGCGATCTGGATCTGCGCATTGACGTGGTCGATCTTGCTCTTCTGCCCGGCCAGCTCGACGGCCTCCTCGATGATCTGACGGATGGCGGTCCGGGTCGGTCTGGGTCTCGACGGCTCGGCAAACGTCATCAAATCGTCGATCACGCCGGTCGCTTCATCCACGTTGTCCTGGATCTGCTCAAGGTCCCGTCGTCGATTGTTGTCGGTTTCGCTCTCGGCCAGGAGTTGCGCGCGGCCCGATATGACCGACAAGGGATTGTTCAATTCGTGGGCAACGCCCGCCGCCATCTCGGCCAGCGCCTCCGTTGGCCGCTCGACCGGTTTGGGTTCAGCAGGCGGTTTGGCCTCGCTCATCGCCCGAACGAGACGCTCGGAGAACCGAATCTGCCTTTCTTTGGCCAAAGCGAATCCGAGCACTGTCCCGGCCATCGACGCGGCCGTCTGGAACTTCTCGGCAAACAACGTCGCATCGCCCGGATAGTTCAGCTCAAAGGCCAGAATGGCCACCGCCCGGCCCTCCGCCAGCAGCGGCACGAGCTTGGTCCGGCCAAGGTCGAACTCCACGTCCAGAAGCTCCACGAGCCAGTCGATATGGTCGCGGGCATCCAGCACCGCGAAACGCTCGGCGACCGGACGCGGTACCACGGGACGATCCTCGGGCGGTTCCAGCACGACCCTATGGCTATGGCCCAGCGCCTCGACGACGACCGTGTCGATGGCTCCCGGAGCCGGCTGGCCGGTCAGGTACAGGCAGACCGAGCCGGTCTGGAAGAACCGCTGCCATCGGCGGGCCAGCGCCTCGGCGACGACGATGGCCGTGGCGCTCGGGCCGATCTCGCTGAGGAATTCGCGGGTGAAGTCAAGATAACTCGAAGCCATCTTGAGGTCATGGGCCTCGCTGGAAAGAGTCGTCTGCGTCTTCGACAGTTTCGCCGCGATCGTCCCAATCGCGTCACAGTACCGCGCTACGGCGTTGGGAACGGTCAGGCCCAGCACCTCGGCCTTGTTCGTCACCTCCTGCGGCAGGGCTTCGGCGATTCGCGCCAGCATCCCGGCCTCGACGCCGACGGCTTCGGCGATGGCGCCGGCGCGCTCGGGCGGATCGAAACTGCCCGAGTGGCCGACCCCGACGTGTCGCACAACGTGGTCGGCGGCCCACACGATGCGGGCGATGCCCGTCTCGGGCAGTTCTTCCAACATGGCCACGGCGTCACTGTGGTGCAGCCAGATCGCCGTGGCGACCGGTTCCGGCAGTCGCCATTTCCGGGCCAACTGCCGGCCGAGCATGGCGTGATGGGTCCCAAGATGTTTCTGCTCGATGGTATACAGGCTCGATCCGGTCGCCTCGGCCTCCTGAGCGATGGCGGCCAGGCTCTTGGGCATGATGT
Source organism: uncultured Pirellulales bacterium (assembly GCA_964610435.1). GTDB lineage: Bacteria > Planctomycetota > Phycisphaerae > Sedimentisphaerales > Anaerobacaceae > Anaerobaca. The sequence continues at coordinate 47,552 of CAZSXM010000012.1, forward strand.
CGCCAAGGGCAAACTTGCCGATATCGTGGAGCAGGCCGGCCGAATAGGCCATGTGCGGATCGAGCGCCGGCCGGCAAACCTCAGCGATGTGCGCGGCACAGATCGCCACCGCCAGGCTGTGGACGATCAGGTCGGTTCGAGCGGGCTTGGCCGGACCGCTGTCGGCGAATTCGACCTCGAAGCCGGCTGAGACCTTCAGGCCCAACAGGGCGTCACGAACTTCGTCCGTCGTGAGGCGGTCGAGGACGAGGCCGATGGCGTGTCGCTGGCCGGCGGGCACGGCCGAGGAGCGTTGCGCCAGCGACAGGACCCGAGCCGCCATCGCCGGTTCGCACGCGGCCAGATCGGCAACCGAGCCGGCAGAGAAACGACCCTCGAGCATCCGCGATAGATACTGAACGGCCACGCACGCCGGCACCGACAGGGCCTCGAGATCGCCTGCGGCCAGTTCCACTTTGCGGGAAGCGGCTGCGTTCACAATTCGTTCGGCCATGCCGATGTCCTCGTAGCGTCCTTTCGATATCGTTCACCCGCCTCGATGAAGCACCCGGTCCTTTCGCTCGCGAAGCTCTTCGCCCGTCGGCGGTCCCGACGGCTTGCGTTCGGCCTACGCGAATTGCAGAGCCGCATCCACCCTCTCCGTCAGTTCGGCGATGGTGAAGGGCTTGCGGATGAAACTCTCAGCGCCCGAACGGAGGAGCTGATCGATCTCTTCCTGCTTGATGACGCCGCTGACGATGATGATGCGCGTGTTTTCGAATTCCGGATTGCTTCGGATCGTCTGGCAGACCACGTTGCCGTTGACGTCGGGCAGCATGTAATCGAGCAGAATCAGCTCCGGTCGAAACTGCTGCGTCGCCATGCCCGCCTCATACCCGCTCGAAGCCGTCCGGATGTCGAACCGGCCGTCCCGGCTCAGGATGTCACTGATCAACTCGACGATCTCGGCGTCGTCATCGACCACGAGCACCTTCTTCTTGCCCGAATCCAGATTGTCCAGCGGGATGTTGTTGTCTCGCATGAACTTGATCAGATTCTGGCGGGGAATGCGGCGAAACTTGGACCCGGGCACGCGAAATCCCTTGAGTCGGCCCGAATCAAAACAGCGAATGATGGTCTGCTGACTGACCCTGCAGATTTCGGCTGCCTCGCCGGTGGTGAATAGATCCTTCATCCTTGCCCCTTCCTTTTTCGCCAACTCCATTTGACAGAAGGCCGTTCCAGGTTGCCTTGATGGCCCACATTAACCGGTGGCGGGCCGTTTGTCAAGTCGAAAAAAATGCTGAATCCCCGCTTTTTACCATGATACCCAAGTTCTTATAGGAGATGGACATCAGGGCAGGTTGAAGGCCTTCGGGTCCGCGACCCTCGCGTGCGTGACGCGGGGTGGGGCGCGTTAGTGTCGCCCGTGCACACAGACCACCGACGGCGGAGACGCGTGTGGGTTGGGGGCAATCTGCGCCAGCCTGGAGCAGTTTCCAGACCGAATACGACAGGGCTGTTGAGCTTTCCAGACAATTCGACCAGATCGGGATCCCTGACCCACATTCCATCAAAGAAGCTATCGAGGTGTCACGGGGTGACCACTATCGTTCACAGACCCAGATCCTGCGGATGATACAGACCGAAGAAGTCTTGGAAGGCGGCGACAGTCGTACGCAGGCGGCCGGACTCGACGAAACCTCGTCCAGCCTCGAAGAGATGCCGTCGATGACCAAGCACAATGCCGACAACGCCCAGCAGGCCAACGCCCTGGCAAGCGAAGACCGCAAGGCCGCCGACACCGGCGCTGAGTCCATGACCCGGGTGAGCCAGGCCATCAACGACATCCAGAGGAGTTCGGGCGAGCACCGCATTCCGCTCGATGACAGTGAAGGACTCGACAGCTTCAACGCCTAAAGGACTTGCCCATCGCATCTACCGTCCAGGTGGGTCTTCCCGGCCCATCTGACATCAAAAGAGTCATCAATCCGCCCTCAGCCATCCTGCACAGAAATGCAAAGGTTGGATGCACCGCTTGCTTTATCGGACAGATGGACGGCCATCCCACGCAGACCAGAGCAAATCACCATCATAGGTTCTTGCTGTATCACGCCTGCGATTGGCATGCCTTATGGCCGATTGCGCGGCCACGATATATAGCCACCTTTACATCCCCTCTTTTCCCTACAGAATACAGGCATATATTCGCGAAAAGGGGCTCAATCCGCTTCATCTTCCTGTCGATGGAGCACCTATGACCAGGTCGCTATGACGGCGATCAACTGGGGGGACACGTGTCCTGGTCAGATCTACAGATTCGCACCGAAAGCACGAACTCGAGCCGGATGATCTCTGGGCATGTCGGCTGACTCAGTCCGTTCGGCTGGCAAGTGAAACTCTCAGAGGAGTCTAACCATGACGCAAGCCAAGATACACAACCACGCCGGCGACAGCGCCGTCCTTAACAAGAAGGGCAAATACCTCAGTTTCTCCCTGGCCCACGAAGAGTATGGCCTGGAGATCCTCAAGGTCCGTGAGATTATCGGCTATATCGATGTCACCGCGGTCCCCCAGACACCCCACTACGTCAAGGGCGTGGTCAACCTGCGCGGCCAAGTCATCCCGGTCATCGACCTCCGCGCCAAGTTCGCCATGGAAACCACTGAAGTCACCGAAGAAACGTGCATCATCGTCGTCGAGATCGCTCATGCGGGCCAGAAGTTCAGCACCGGTATCGTTGTCGACCGCGTTCAGGAAGTCCTCGACATCGCGGGCGACGCTATCGAGGAACCCCCGCAGTTCGGTGCCTCGGTCGATACCGATTTCATCCTGGGCATGGGCAAGATCGGCGATAAGGTCAAGATCCTGCTGGACATCGACAAAGTCCTCGGTACCGGCGACCTCGACCCCATCGTACACAGCAGCAAGACACATATGCAGTGAACCGACATAATTGAAAGGGATAGAGATGTTTCGGAATTGGGCATTGAAAACCAAACTGATTGGAATGTTCGTCGCACTGATTGTGTTGACCAGTATGCTGTTGACCGGCGTTTCGTACATCAATTCCAGGCGCATGGCGCACAACCTGACCCAACATACGTTGGAGATGAAGATCAACGGCGATATCAAGGCGATCCGACTGTACGAAAAGGACCACTATGGGAAGATCGAGGTGGTCGACGGACAGTTGGTTAGCAGCGATGGACAACCGATCGAAGGGTGCTATGACATGGTCGATGCCGTCGCAGAGGACCTCGGCGTGGTTGCGACTGTTTTCGTTCGCGAAGGCAATGACTTTCGTCGCATCAGTACGAACATCCGCCAGGCGAACGGCTCGCGAGCCGTTGGCACGCTTCTTGGAACCGGCAGCGCCGCCTACGGGCCGGTCATGCAAGGAAATCTCTACCTTGGACAGGCGGCCATTCTGGGGGAGCCGTATCTGACCGCGTACGACCCCATTGTGAACGAGCGGAATGAAGTCGTCGGCATCTTGTTTCTGGGTATTTCACAGACAGAGGTCAACGCGATCTCCTCGGCTAATGTGCAGGCGCTTCTCAGGAATATCGGTATTACATTTGGGATCGTCTTGGCAGCGGCGATTTGTGCTGTGGTGTTCTTTGCGGTTACATTGAATCGTCGCATCTTACGAATCATTCAATCCCTGTCCGCAGGTTCCGAGCAGGTGACGGCTGCGTCCGACCAGGTTTCAGCGGCCTCGCAGTCGCTGGCCGAAGGGGCCACCGAGCAGGCGGCCGGCCTGGAAGAAACCTCATCGAGTCTCGAAGAGATGGCCAGCATGACCAAACAAAACGCCGACAACGCCCAGCAGGCCAACATGCTGGCCGGCGAGGCCCGCAAGGCCGCCGACACCGGCGCCGAGTCCATGACCCGGATGAGCGCGGCCATCAACGATATCCAGAAGAGTTCCGACGAGACCGCCAAGATCATCAAGGTCATCGATGAGATCGCCTTCCAGACCAATCTGCTGGCGCTGAACGCCGCGGTCGAGGCCGCTCGTGCCGGCGAGGCGGGCAAGGGCTTTGCCGTGGTGGCCGAAGAAGTACGCAATCTGGCGATGCGTTCAGCGGAGGCCGCCAAGAACACGGCGAACATGATCGAAGAGTCCGTCAAGAACTCCAAGAACGGCGTCGACATCGCCACGGAGGTCGGCAAGGTCCTCGAACAGATCGTCCAGAGCGTCGGCAAGACCACGAACCTGGTCGGCGAGATCGCGGCCGCCTCGCAGGAGCAGGCCCAGGGCATCGATCAGGTCAACACCGCTGTGTCCCAGATGGACAAGGTGACCCAGCAGAACGCCGCCAACGCCGAGGAAAGCGCCAGTGCCTCGGAGGAACTCAGCAGCCAGGCCGAGAGCATGAACGAGATCGTCGGCGAGCTGGTTGCTCTGGTTGGCGGCGCATCGGGAAAGCCCAGGTCGGCCACTCCCCAGCGTGGTGGACGACGCGGGGAACTCTCACGGTCGGACCATTTCTACCATGACATCGCCTCGGCTGCGCCGAATCGGACGCCCAAGGCCAAACAGGGCCACGTTGTCAAGCCGGCCGTCAAGAGACCGATCCCTCTGGACGAAGACGAGCAACTGGACCACTTCAACAGCTAACCCCTTCACACAGCCGATGAGCATTCCAGGCGGCGCAGAACGGTCTGCCTGGAATGCCGTCGGCTGGTTTCGGCCGGTTCAGGACCTCCAGGCAAACGGTTTGCCGGTGAGGCGCTCGTAGGCTTCGATGTACTTGTCGCTGGTCTTGGCGACGATCTCGGGCGGCAGTTCGACGCCGGGGCCGGACTTGTTGAACTTGATTTCTTCAAGGTAGTTGCGGACGAACTGCTTGTCGAAACTCTCCTGATCGCGGCCCGCTTCGTACTTGTCGGCCGGCCAGAAGCGCGACGAGTCCGGCGTGAGCACCTCGTCGATCAGGATGATCTTGCCATCGACCAGGCCCCATTCGAACTTCGTGTCGGCCAGGATCAGCCCTTTGCTTTCGGCGTAGGCGCTGCCCTTCTGGAAGATCTCAATGCTGCGGTCGCGGACGTACGCCGCCTTGTCCTGGCCGATGATCTCGGCCGCCCGCTCGAAACGGATGTTCTCATCGTGGGCGCCCAACTCGGCCTTGGTGGCGGGTGTGAAGATCGGTTCGGGCAGCTTCTGGCACTGCTTCAGACCCGCCGGCAGCTTCACGCCGCAAACCGTGCCGTCCGCCTGATACTCCTTCCAGCCCGAACCGGCCAGATAGCCGCGCACGACGCACTCGATCGGCAGCACTTCGACCTTCTTGACCAGCATGGTGCGGCCGGCGAGCTGGTCGGTGTGGTCGCAAAACGGCTTGGGGAAGCCGGCGACGTCGTCGTCGATCAGATGGTGCTCGACCTGGCCGGAAAAGAATTCGAACCAGAACTTCGAAATCTGCGTCAGGACGATGCCCTTGTAGGGGATGCCATTGGTCATAATCACGTCGAACGCGCTGATCCGGTCGGTCGCCGCGATCAGCAGCGTCTCGCCCAGGTCGTAGATATCGCGGACCTTGCCCCGGCTCGGCTTCGTGGCGGCAATGTTGGTCTGTAGCACTGTTTGCATGCGGGTTCCTTTCAGTGATCGGTAACGTCGGCCGGAGATGATAGAGCACTTGTCGGGTCCGTGTCAATCCTGGCACGAGTGAATTCGCTTGCGCTGTGTGGAAGTCTTTGGAGGCAGAGAGGTTGCGGTCGGTGTTCTTCTCGCGTTCCCCGCGGGCAGGGCCAATGCTGAGGATATCTTCGACGGGAAGGTGCAACGGTTGAGCCACGTGGTTCCGGATCCAGGCGTGCACACGGCGGGGGACGCGACGCCCGTACATGCGCGGGAAAGTCGTACGGCCCCTGCAGGCCCCCGCCGCAAAGCGGGCAACCGCACCGACTGTCGGTTGACCGCACCGGCCCGCACCAGTAGGATGGCAAGCGATGGATGCTTCATCGGGCAGGTCTGTACGCAATCCGTGGGGCAATAGGATCGATCAGGAACGGAGAATACACGCGCGTAGTGTGGAAGTCGAAGACCAATGACATCGGAGGCCATCGTGCATAGAACAGTTGTGGTCCATCTCTTGTGTATTCTGATCTCCGTACCCGTCGCTGGAAAGCCGTTGCCGCATCGCGCGGATTCGATTTGTGGTTTCTCGATCTACCGGACGGCGCACCGGCTGGCGTCGGACGAGTTTCAAGGGCGGCTGAGCGGACATGCCGGCTATAACGCAGCGGCTGCCTGGGTGGCGGACATGTTCCAATCGTGGGGTGTGAAACCGGCCGACGGTCAGCAGGGCTATCTGCTGCCGTTCCCCATTCAGTATACGCTTGTCAGCGATGCGGCAATGTCGCTCTTTCTGCCCGATGAGACAGGGGAAACCGACTTCCGTGAGATGACACTTGAGCCGGAGAAGGATTTCCTTCCCCTGCTCTTCAGCGATACCGCCGACCGGACGGCCGAGATTGCATTCATTGGATGGGGCATCCACGCACCGGAGCTTGGATACGATGATTACTTCGGGGTGGATGTGGCGGGGAAGTTCGTGATGTGCTTTCGCGGAACACCCGATCCGGAAAATACCGCCTACCAGCATCACGACCAGCACCGCACGCGCATGCAGCGCGCCAAGGATGCCGGCGCGCTCGGTCTGATCTACATCTACAAGGAACCGATTGCCAATCCGAACGGCGACTGGATCGAAGGGTTTACCCCGGTGAACATCAGTTTCGCTGCCGCCGATCATCTGCTCGCCGAGCGCGGATCGTGCAGCACATCGCTCAGGGCGGATCTCCTGAAGTATCGGCGGCCGATCTCGTTTGAATTGCGGGCGAAAGCCAGGATACGGGTCGAGTCGACGCACGTTTCGCAGGCGACCGGTTACAATGTCGTGGGATACATCGAAGGAACCGATCTCCGCTTGCGTGATGAGGCGGTGGTCGTCGGCGCCCATTTGGACCATTGCGGGACCCACATGGGGTTGCTCTTCGGGGGCGCCGACGACAACGCAAGCGGAAGTGCCGTTGTGATCGAAATTGCGCGTGCATTAGCCGAAAACCGGATTCGGACGGACCGTTCGGTCTTGTTCGCTCTGTTCGGCGCCGAGGAAATGGGCCTGATCGGTTCGCGGCACCTCGCCAGCCACTTTCCGGATCGGTTTACGACCATCTCCCACATGATCAACTTCGACATGGTCGGCGCCGGTGACGGCTCGCGTTGCGGCTACAGCGCCTCGCACACCGACCTGAAGGAACTGGTCGAAGACGTTGACAGGCACGTCGGGACCGTTCGATCAATGTTCCCGATACGCCAACTCGGTGTGCGCGGCAGCGATCATGCGCCGTTTCACGCAAAAGGCATACCGGTGTTGTACTTCGCCTCGAACGGGCCTCATCTGAAGTACCATACCACCGGCGATACGATCTATCGAATCAATCCGCATATCATGCAGGACATAGCGAGGATCGGGTATCTGCTGACCCTTGAATTGGCTACCAAGCAATAGGAACTGGGATGTGCCGCTTCGATCCACGGCTCTCCCGATGATCCGAGATCCAGGAGAACGTTTCCCATGCAAGCGATCAAACACGCATCTTACCTGGTCGCCGGCCTTGTGCTTGCGATGTCCGTCGCTGCCGCGCATGCCGCCGAGTGGTCGATTCCGGTGGCCGGCAACGCCTTTCGAACCGCCCCCGCTCCCGGCAGCGACGGTTTTCGTCGCAATGGCACCATCGCCTGGGCCGATGCCGAAGGCGTGTTCTCGATCTACTTCCATATCGACCGCCCGGCGATCCTTGACTTGGCGCTCCGTGCCAGTGTCCCTGTCGGCCGCTCGACCCTTGTTGCCCGCATCGGCGAGCGGACCGTCCAAACCTCGATCGAAGGCGCCGATCCGGCCCCGCACCCGATCGGTCGCATCGAAGTAGCGAAGGCCGGATATGTTCGCGTCGATCTCCAGGGCGCCGAGCGTGACGGGTCGGTGTATGCCGAGATCCGCGATCTTCTCATCTCCTCGGACACCGAGGACCTGGTGCTCGACTACGTTGAGACGAACCAGGGCAACATGTTCTACTGGGGCCGTCGCGGGCCGTCGGTCCATCTCCGATATGAGGTGCCGCAGGATCGCACGCTGCAGTACGCCTACAGCGAGATCACCGTACCGGCCGGGCAGGATCCGATCGGCTCGTTCTTCATGGCCAACGGCTTCGGCGAAGGCTACTTCGGTATCCAGGTGAACGGTCCGGAGGAGCGGCGAGTGCTGTTCTCGGTCTGGAGTCCGTTTCAGACGGACAACCCGCGCGACATCCCGGAAGACCAGCGCATCGTCGCCCTCGGCAGCGGTCCGGGCGTGCACGTCGGGGAGTTCGGCAACGAAGGCTCCGGCGGCCAGAGCTTCCTCGTCTACCCGTGGACGGCCGGCACCACCTACCGCTTCCTCACCGAGGTGAAACCCGATGGCCAGGGCAGCACGATCTACACCGCCTGGTTCGGCGACAAGTCGGTGGGCCAATGGCGTCTGATCGCCAGCTTCCGTCGACCGAAGACTGACACCCACCTACGCGGCTTCCATTCGTTCCTTGAGAGCTTTCATCCCACCTTCGGCCATGTCGGGCGCCGGGCCTATCATGGAAACGCATGGGTTCGCGACACCGAAGGGCAATGGCATGAATGCACGAGGGCCCGATTCAGCGTCGATGCCACCGGGCGCGGCCGACATCGACTTGATTTCGCCGGCGGCGCCGAAGGCGAGTGCTTCTTCCTGCGCAACTGCGGCTTCTTCGACGAGACGGGCAAGCCCGGCGACGTCTTCACTCGCCGTTCCACCGCCGACCACATGCCGGAGATCGACTTGGACTCGCTCCCGCGCCGCTGACTGCGGTCCCACCAGGCGGCACCGCAGCCGCAATCCAGCAACTTCTGCCGTTGCCCGTTCCTTCTCCGGCAAGGGCCGATCTGACGGAAGTGTATCAGACCTTGTCAGGCGCGGGGATGTCGAACCCCTTGTTGCGGGGGTCTCGCAGGAGCTTGTTGGCCTCGTTGGCATGCTCACCGACAAAGCGCTCGGTCTTGGGATCGAACGACAGCCAGGGCCCGACGACGTACTCAGCCTCGTTCTCGGGAACGCCCACACCGTCTCTCATGATCTCGTGAACCTTCATGAACTCCTCATAGGCGGTTTTGTCGTCGCCGAACCGGCCGGCCTTCTTGTTGAACGGCACCTTCCGGCCCAGGCGGTAGGAGTTGTTCATCACGTGTCCGAGCAGACAGGAGTAGTGCGCCACTTCCATGTCGCAGTTGGACATCTCCGGCTTGCCGGCGCGGCAGGCGCGGACGAAGCTGCCCAGCCGCCCGCCGGGCGTGATCTCCACCGGCTCGCCCCGGACGTCTTCCCGCTCGCCGCTCGGCGAGATGTACGTGTTGCCCAGGATCTTACCGCCGTCCTCGAAATAGAAGTCGTTCTTCACCTCGCGCGGATACCCGTCATAGTTGACATTCCGGACGTTGAAGAACACCTTCTGGCCATTGGGGTACTCGGCGATGGCGAACATGGTGTTGGGGGTTTCGCCCTGGTCGTTCCAGGCAAAGCGTCCGCCCAGCGCCATCGCCCGGATCGGGGCGGTCAGGCCGGGCTCCAGCGCCCAGAACGCCACGTCGAGCTCGTGCGTGCCCTGGTTGTTCAGATCGCCGTTGCCCGTCTCCCAGAACCAGTGCCAGTTGTAGTGCACGTAGTTGCCGTGGTAGCGGTCGATCACCGCCGGCCCTCGCCACAGATTCCAGTCGAGCCATTCCGGCGGGTCGCCGGGCTCCCGGTGGCCGATGCCGTTGCGCGGCTTGCAGCAGAATCCGTGCGACACCGCCAGCTTGCCGTACTTGCCGGATTGAATGGCCTTGATCATGCTGGCCCGCCCCTGACTGGAGCGCTGCTGCGTGCCGTGCTGGACCACCACGCCGTATTTCTTCCACGCCTCCAGGGCGACGCGGCCCTCGTAGATGTCGTGGCTGGCCGGTTTCTCGACGTAGCAGTGCTTGCCCGCCTGGGCCGCCCAGATGACCATCAGCGAGTGCCAGTGGTTGGGGGTCGCCACGGAGATCGCGTCGAGGTTCTTGTCGTCCAGCGCCCGACGGATGTCCGTGGTGGTGTTCGGAGCGTCCTTGAGCAGGCGCCGGTCGGGATCCACCACCCAGGCGACCTCAACATTGTCCATCTCCTGATAGCCGCGAAAATGGCTGCGGCCCTGGCCGTTCAGCCCGCAGACGGCGATGCGCAGACGCTCATTGGCCCCGATCACCCGGCCGCTGGCTTTGGTGCCGGAGATCGTGAAAGCGGCCGCGCCCATCGTGCCCAACGCGCTTTTGAGAAATGTACGACGGTGCATTCTCGACATGGCTCTGTCCTTTCGTCCCGGGTGTCCGAAGTCATCACCTCAACGGCACCCGCAATAGGGTAATGCTGATCGGCTGGATGGCCATCATCTCGGTTACGTCGATCGCCTCCAGGGGCACCGGCTCGATCACAAGTTCCTCGCCGGGGTGGTTATAGGCCAGCGGGTTCTCGTGGGCGACCACCCAGCCGGTGGCCTTCGCGCTGGGGTTCAGGCCCTTGAGGTCGAGCGTCACTTCGTAGCGGTCCCATGTCGCGTTGACGAGTCCGAGCGTCAGATGCTTCCCGTCCTCGGTCAGGGCGGCCGCCACGTCGAGCTTCTCATCCCACCCCGAGACCGCCAGCGGAATGGTCCCAAACTCGCGGCGGTACAACATCAACGGATAGGCGGTCGCGTCGAACTCGGCGGCGGTCTTGGTGGTCTTGATGCAGCCGATGACGTTGACCGTCTGGGCGTAGTGAGCCATGAACATGATGTCGGAATGGCGGAAGTACTCGTGGAGGCCGGCGGCGATCCCGAGGGCGTCTCTCATGAAGTACCGCGTGCCGAGCTCGCCGAAGACGTGCGGGCCGTACCAGTAGTTCCACTCGGTCATGGCGATCTGGATGTCTTTGCCTTCGAGGGTGGGAATGGTCCGGCGGTAGCGGTAATGGGCCTCGGCCTTGCTGCGGATGGCGTTGGGGACAAGGCGCACGTGCGAGGTCAGGTCCGGCGCCGTCTGGCAGTAGAAGTGCTCGGCGATCAGGTCCATGTGGTCGGCACAATGACGCAGCAACCCTTCGGACCAGGGGCCGACGTTGCCCGATGCAATCGTCTTGATGCTCGGGTCGGTCTTGCGCATCATCTCTTCGACCCAGTTGTGCTTGAGAACGTAGTGGTCCAGACGCATGTAGCCGAGCTGCCAGTCGCCCCACATCTCATTGCCGACGCACCACCAGGTGACGCCGAACGGAGCTCGGTCGCCGTTCTGCGCCCGCCACCTGCCCATCGGGGTTCTGCGTGAGCCGTTGGCGTATTCGACTTGGGCGGCGGCCGAATAAGCGTCGCCAAAGCCGGTGTTGACGGTAATCAGCGGCTCGGTCCCGATCAGGCGACACAACTCGATGAACTCGTGCATGCCCACGTCGTTGGTCTCGAGTCCGGTCCAGGCGGGATTCGTGAGGGTCGGCCGCCGGTCGCGGTCGCCGACGCCGTTGCGCCAGTCGTAGCCGCTGACGAAGTTGCCGCCGGGCCAGCGGTAGATCGGCGCATCGAGCTGTCGGAGCAGTTCGAGCGTGTCGCGCCGGAACCCGTTGACGTTATCGGCCGGCATCAGGGACACGGCGCCGATGGTGACGGCGCCCCGCCCGGTCCCGACGATCTCAAGACGGGCCTCGTCGGTGCTTGCGCCGGCCTTGAATCGGATCGGGTAGGCCCTGTAGGCCCTGCGCGGCCTGCGGATGGTCACCGTCTGGCGTCCGGCTTCGCCATCGGCCCAGACGAGGCTGACCTGGATCGGGCCAGCGGATGAATCGCCGCGAAGGACGACCCGGCCTTCATATTCCTTGCCGGCGACCACGCCCAGCTCTTCCTGGCAGATTCCCGTCGGGGTATCGGAGACGGCGATCTGCAGACTGTGCTCGCCCGAGAGCGGGTTCTCGGTGCTCATGGTCACCGCCTCGCGCGGGCCGATCACCCTCCAGGGCGAGGCCGCCAGCACGCGGGCCCCGGCGCCGGTGGTCCGCCAGATGTTCCGCTCGGCGGGCACGGGGTAATAGAACTTGCGGTCTTCGAGCATCTCGGCCCAGATCCCGCCGTAGATGCATCGCCCCAGGTGCTCGATGAACTGGCCGTAAATATACTTCGAGATCGGCGCGCCGGTCTGAGCGGGGTCGATCTGAATGGCCGCCGGGACGGTCTTGCTGACGATCTCCAGTTCCTCGACCACCTCCAGCACCACATCGTCGAACCAAGCGGTCCCGGTGGCCAGGCCCCAGCCGCCGAACAGACAGTTCACCTGCACGTTTTCCTGGCCCATCACCTCGAACTGGACCTCGAGCTTCGTCCAGTCGTTCGTGCCGGTCAGGGCTCGGGTGCGGGCGTGGTGAAGGCCGTGGATGTTGAATTGCACGCCCCGCCCCGTCGTGGTGACGACATTCTCGGTCTTGACCCAGCCCGACAGCCGCAGGCGGGCAAACGGCGGGATCGGCCCGGCCGTCTGGCTCCAGCCCCCGTCGGCGCCCGCTGTCGAGGTCACCTTCGCGCACGGGCCCGTCCGCCCAGCGGGATCGAGCGAGAAGCCCAGTTGCCCCGCCCAGGTGGACGGTCTCCAAGAGCGCGGGGCATCGTTGCGGACGCTCTCGAACGAAGGGTTCCTCAGCAGGTTCTCCGCACCGGCAACGGTGGAAACCAGCAAGAGAACGACCAGGGTGCATACCACTATGTGCGTGCTTCTGCTCATGGCAATCTCCTGTAACGAAACCCACACCAACCAAGGACTCAGGACATTATGGTCGGCTCGGACCGTTTGGGCAAGGCACACCTACGCTATTCTTTCACCATTTTGCGCACGGAGAAAGCGCCGGAGTGGTCGGTAGTGGTTTACTTTCGATTCTCTGAACATGTTGCGGGCGCAGAAAGATAGGAAAGGACAACGGCTTTGCTCCCGTTGCCCTTTCCAATTTCGTTGTCCAGGGCCGATCTGGCCCCGCACGTCTACTGTAGTTAGTATCGCGCATCTGCCTATTTAGTTCAATGGGGGAAATGCCTATTCCACAATAGAACTTGCCCCGCAGGGGTTCGAACCCTGAACCCACGTTTAGCAGACGTGCGCTCGATCCAGTTGAGCCTTCGCCATCGTACGAGGCGAATTTGCTTGTGGAAATGGGCAAGATAGCGTAGAATTGGTGTTTTCGGCGCGGAATTGACTGAAGGGAGCCCATGCTGGCGAGGCTGCACAGTGTGACCCTTGAAGGGATTGAGGGCGTTCTTTGCGAGGTGGAGGTGGACGTCTCCCGCCGGAGCTTGGACAAGCCGATCATTGTCGGCCTGCCCGATGCGGCGGTCAAGGAGAGCGCCGAGCGGGTCCGCAGCGCGATCGTCAACTGCGGCTACCGATACCCCAAGACCCAGTCCATCGTCAATCTGGCGCCGGCCGACGTGAAGAAAGCCGGCCCCGCGTTCGATCTGCCCATCGCCCTGGGGATGCTCATCGGCGAAGGGCTCCTGCCGGGACCGGTTATCCGCGATTGTGTGATCGTCGGCGAGCTGGCCCTCGACGGCCGGGTGCGTCCGGTCAACGGCGTGCTGAGCATGGCCATGACGGCGGCGGCGCATGGATTTAGCCGGATGATCGTGCCCATCGAGAACGCCCAGGAGGCCGGAGTGGTCCAGGAGATCGAGGTCTTCGGCGTCGGCTCGCTGTCCCAGGCGGTCGGGTTCCTCTGCGAGCAACTGCCGCTGGAGCCGACGGTGACCGATATTGACGCGCTGTTCGACGTTGCGTCGCACTACGACGTCGATTTCTCCGACGTCAAAGGGCAGGAAACCGTCAAGCGGGCCCTGACGGTCGCGGCCGCGGGGGCCCACAATATTATGATGCTCGGTCCGCCCGGTGCGGGTAAGACCATGCTCTCGCAGCGCCTGGCGACGATCCTGCCGGCGTTGAGTCTGACCGAGAGCCTCGAAACGACCCGCATCTATTCGGCGGTCGGACTGCTGAAGAAGGACCAGGCGCTGATGGCGACGCGCCCCGTTCGCACGCCGCACCACTCGGCCAGCGGCCCGGCCCTGATCGGCGGCGGCTCCTCGCCCCGCCCGGGCGAGCTGTCGCTGGCCCACTACGGCATCCTGTTCCTCGACGAATTCGTCGAGTTCCCCCGGCACGTTCTCGAGATGATCCGCCAGCCGCTCGAAGACGGCTTCGTCATCGTCTCACGGGCCAAGCGGACGATGCAGTTTCCCGCCCAGTTCATGCTGGTGGCGGCAATGAACCCGTGCCCATGCGGTTACTTCGGCAGCACGCTGAGGGCCTGCAAGTGCACGCCGAGCCAGATCGTCAAGTACCTCGCCAAGGTTTCCGGACCTTTGGTCGATCGGATCGACATTCACATCGATGTTCCGGCCGTGGCGTTCGGCAAGCTGCGTTCCAAGGCCCGGCAGATCGACTCGGATACGCTGCGGGCGCGGGTGATGGCCGCCCGCGAGCTCCAGAGCCGCCGGTTCGACGACGGACGCACGATGACCAACGCCCGGATGAACCACAAGCAACTGGAGGCCTTCTGTCGGCTCGATGAGGCCGGCGAGATGATGCTCAAGGCCGCCATGACTGAGTTGGGCCTCAGCGCCCGCGCACATGACAAGATCTGCAAGGTCGCCCGGACCATCGCCGACCTCGACGGCGCCGCCGAGATTCGGGGCGAACACGTCAGCGAAGCCATCAGCTATCGCAAGCTCGACCGAAAACTCTGATTGGCTCGCACCTCTCGCCAAGGTGACAGTAGCGTATAGATCATGTTTCGCGGTACAATGGTCAACGGTTGCGCTTACGAGTGGGATTTAGAAGGGGTTTTTGTGGATGGCATTGTTACACAATCGACGCCGAGGGTGCTGATCGGGGACGACCAGCCCGATGTGCTGCGCGCCTTGCGTCTTCTGCTGAAATCCGAGGGTTACGACATCGAGGCGGCCGGGTCCGCGGCCGAGGTCCTGGACGCCGTTCGCCAACGCGACTTCGACGTCGTTCTGATGGACATGAACTACGTTCGCGGCAGCACCTCCGGGCAGGAGGGTCTGGATCTCCTGTTCAAGATCCATCAGATCGACAGCACCCTGCCCGTCGTCGTCATGACCGCCTGGAGCAGCGTCGAGTTGGCGGTCGAGGCCATGCGTCGCGGGGCCCGGGACTTCGTGACCAAGCCCTGGAAGAACGAGCGGCTTCTGACGGTCCTGCGGACGCAGGTCGAATTGGGACGCGCACTGCGAAAAGGGCGGCAGCTCGAACAGGAGAACCTGCTGCTGCGAGATGACGCCAGGCCGCTCCTGATCGCCCGGTCGCGGGCGATGCAGCCGGTGCTGGAGGTCATCGCCCGGGTCGGGCCGTCCGAGGCCAACGTGCTCATCACCGGCGAGAACGGCGCCGGCAAGGGTGTGGTGGCCCAGGCCCTTCACGCCGCCTCGACCCGAAAGGACGCCACGCTCGTGACCGTCAACAGCGCCAGCATTGCCGAGACGATCTTCGAGAGCGAGTTGTTCGGGCACGTCGCCGGGGCATTCACCGATGCCAGGGCCGACCGGATCGGACGCTTCAAGCTGGCCGACGGGGGGACCTTGTTTCTCGATGAGATCGCCGGCATCCCGGTCAATCTTCAGTCCAAGCTCCTTCGCGTCCTCGAAAGCGGCCAGTTCGAGCCGGTCGGGTCTTCCAGGACCCTTCGCGTCGACGTTCGGGTCCTCTCGGCGACCAACGCCGACATCGACGAAGAGGTGCGTGCGGGTCGATTCCGGCAGGACCTGCTGTACCGCCTTCAGACGATTCGCGTCCACGTGCCTCCGCTGAGAGAACGTCGCGAGGACATCCCGCTGCTGGCGGCGCATTTTCTCCATCGGTACGTGACGCGCTACCGCAAGGAGCTGACCGGCTTCGACGCCGCCTCGATGCAGGCGCTTCTGAACTACGCCTGGCCGGGCAACGTCCGCCAGCTCGATCATACCGTCGAACGCGCGGTCCTGATGGCCCAGGGGCCGACGGTGCGGGCCGGCGATCTGGGGCTCGAAGCCGCGTCCAACGGCCGGACGCCATTGGACGAGATGACCATCGAGCAGGCCGAGCAGATGCTTATCAGAAAGGCCCTGTCTCGATTCCAGGGAGACGTCAGCAAGGCAGCCGAGTCCCTCGGACTCAGTCGCGGGGCCCTGTACCGGCGCATGGAGAAGCATGGAATCGATTGAGGATATGAGGTGGGAATCCGGTGGGATGGGCTTTAGCCCATGCTGTATCTCGAAACTCGAATCTCGAAGTCCGAAACAAGCACGAAAGCCCAGGACCCGAGGTTCGAAAGGGGCCTGCGGCCGGGAGTTTGGGACATTCGAGTTTGGGTCATTGGAATTTGTTTCGGACTTCGAGATTCGAATTTCGGATTCAGGCGCCGCGTAGAATGGCGAGTTCCTGAAGTCCCGCCGACCCGCTACGCGCAACCAATAACCAGAAACCTACGTTATGAGATACGAGCAGCGAATCTTCCTTTTGAGTCTCACCGCGGGGCTGATCGGTTCGGTTCCGGCCGCCGTTCTCCTACTCGTCTCCGACTACAGCGTCGGGACGCAGGTGACGGTGATCGTTCTGCTCGTGCTCGTCGCGCTGGGCATGGCCTCCAGCATCGCCGGCAAGGTCGCCTTTCCGCTTCGGACCCTGTCCAACCTCGTCGGGGCCCTGCGGGAAGGCGACTATTCGATGCGGGCCAGGGGCGCCCGGCATGGCGACGCGCTGGGCGAGGCGATCTGGGAGGTCAACGCGCTGGCCGCATCGCTCCGCGAGCAGCGGCTGGGGGCGATCGAGGCGACCGCGCTGCTGCGTAAGGTCCTGGCGCAGATCGACGTGGCGATGTTCGGCTTCGATAGCGACCGGAGGCTGCACCTGGTCAACGACAGCGGCCGGCGCCTGCTGGCCCGAACTGAGGAGGAGTTGATCGGTTGCCGGGCCGACGAACTTGGTCTGGCCGAGTGCCTCGACGGCGTCACGCCTCGTCTGATCGACTTGGCCTGTCCCGGTGGCTCGGGGCGTTGGGAGCTGCGCCGAGGCAGCTATCGAGAGAGGGGTGTGTCGCACCAACTGCTTTTTCTGTCGGATCTTACGCGCACACTGCATGAGGAGGAACGCCGGGCCTGGGAGCGGCTGATTCGCACCCTGCGTCACGAAGTTAACAACTCCCTGACCCCGATCCAATCGGTGGCCGAGAGCCTGCGGACGTTGATTGACCGCCGGCCGCGACCCGATGACTGCGATGATGATCTCAAGGAAGGGCTGGCGATCATCGCCGAGCGGTCGGAGGCGCTGGACCGGTTCATCGGCGCCTATTCCCGGCTGGCCCGCCTGCCCCAGCCGCAGCTTGGCGAGGTGGCTGTGGCCGACCTGTTCCGGCGAGTCGTCGGCCTGGAAACGCGGATGCCGGTCATCGTCGAAGGCGGGCCGGAGGTGAGCGTCCGTGGCGACCGCGACCAACTGGAGCAACTGCTCATCAACGTGATCTCCAACGCCGTTGAGTCGAGCCTTCTGGCCCATCCCGCCGGAGACGGCCGCGTCGCGGTCAGTTGGCAGGCCGATTCGCACGAGCTTCGTGCCTGCATCGACGACGATGGGGTCGGGCTGGACAACGGCACGGACGCCTTCGTGCCGTTCTACACGAGCAAGGAACACGGCTCTGGCATCGGCCTGACGCTGTGCCGCCAGATCGCCGAGGCCCACGCCGGGACCCTCACCTTGGCGAACCATCCCGACCGCCCCGGCTGCCGGGCGTGCCTGCGGCTCCCGTTGACCTGAGCCACCGGGGGCAGATGTCACAGCAGAGGGGTTCGGCCTTCACGGATGTGTCCGAATCCGGGCGCGCCCGTCCAAAACCGGGCGCAGACGCAGGGGCAACCCCGCGCGGCGACCCCCACAGCGTGGCCCTCGCCTGGCACGCTGTTTGCATCTCCTCCGTCCGAAGACGGTGCAACCGCAAACGAGAAGGAGTTGTCAGTTCACGGTTGTCGGTTGGCAGCGAGAACTGGAAACCAAAAACCGGGAACCAAGAACGACAAACTCAGAATGGGAGTCACATGGTGACGACACTATGGCAAGACATTCGATACGGCCTGCGGATGCTGGCCAGGTCGCCCGGCTTCACGGCGGTGGCGGTGCTGACGCTGGCGCTGGGCATTGGGGCCAATCTGGCGCTGTTCGGAATCCTCAACGAGATGCTGCTGCGTCCCAAGCCGGTCGCTCGACCTGGCGAGTTGTGGTCTATCGTACCGGCCAACCGAGCCGGTCAAACCGTTGGTGAAAATCTCTGTAGACCTTACTATGAAGCGTTTCGGAAGGACAAGGGAGTATTCAAAGGCATAATTGGCTATGCAGGCATCGAGCCAAAACTCCATACGAGAGACGGTTGGGAACGTATCGAAGCGCAGTTGGTGTCAGAGGACTACTTCTCGTTCCTCGGTATAACCCCTGTGTTGGGACGAGGGTTTCTCCTGGAAGAAGAGACCCAGGCCGGGGCTGGCGTCGTCGCTGTGATTAGTCATGCCTTCTGGAGAACACAGTTTGCCGGAATGATGGACGTTCTGGGAAAGACCGTCACACTCAACAATACCGTCGTGGAGATCGTGGGTGTTGCACCCAAGGAATTTGCCGGCCTCGATCTGCAGTCACCCTGTCTGTGGATGCCTGCAAGTATGGAGCTAGGTGGAGGGGCGGTCTATGAATTTGTTGGTCGGCTGACCGACCCGCAATTAGCCGCTGCCGCAGAGGATTATTTGACCCCTATCGCGGCCGAAGTGAGAAAGGGGGTGGCTGACGGTAACGATCCTCGCTGGAGTCATTATTCAACCTCACCGAACTTCCACAGAATCCGGCTCGAGCCCATTGGTCGGGGCTTGCTGGGTACTTCTCGCTCATATGTGAAGTCAAAGATCGTCAATTTCCTGAAGTTTGCGGCGATAGCGACGGTGCTGCTTCTCTTGATTGCCTGTGCCAACGTGGCCGGCTTGTTTCTGGCCCGTGCCCTGCAGCGCCGCAAGGAAACGGCCACCCGAGTCGCCCTCGGCGCCACGCGTTCTGACCTGCTGCGTCAGGTGGTCTATGAAGGCATTCTCGTCGCCGCCGGCGGGACGCTCGGCGCGCTGCTGGCGTTTTCATGGGTGAGCCGGACGATCATGCAGTTTGTCAGTTGGTGGCCGGGGATGCCTCTGCGTTTGATGCCGGACGTGCGGATCCTGCTCTTTGCTGCCGGAGCGGTGCTGGCAGTGGGGATAGGAGCCAGTATCTTGCCCGCGCTCCAGGCGAGCGCATTCGAGCCGTTCGCCGCCCTTAAAGACGGCGGAGGCGCAGGGCGTGAACGACTGTGGCTGCGCCACGGATTGATTGTCACGCAGGTAGCCGGATCGCTCGTTTTGTTATGCGGCGCGATGTTGTGTCTGCGCAGCATGAGCAAACAGCTCGCCGTGGACTTGGGGTACGACCACGACCGGCTGATTGCCGTGCCGCTCGACCTGGAACGTATCGGTTTCACCGAGGATACGTTCGGACCGCAACTGGCAGAGATCATTCGTCGCGTGACCCTCATTCCCGGCGTCGAGCAGGCTTGTGTGACGCCTGTTCATCTCATGGGTGGACGGATGACGCATCTGGATGTATCCGCATATCTAGGCGACGGGTATAGACTCGAAGGATATGACTTACCCAATGACGAGACCATAGAGTTAGGATTCTACCCGGCCGTTGGTGCTAACATGTTCACTGCAATGGGGATCCCTATCCTGCGCGGCCGTGATTTCAGCCAGGACGATATCGATTCGGGGCGCAAGGTCGCGATCGTGAACGAAAGCCTTATGCACAAGTATTGGCCGAACCAGGACCCGCTGGGCAAGTTCATTCGCAAGCGGGAAGTCATCGGTGTCGTCAAGGATGCGTGTTTCGACGAATATGACGAACAGTTGGAGCCGACAGTATTTTGGATAACAAAGAAGAAAGAGCTTCTCCATGCCAACCTGCTGATCCGCACAACAGGAGATGCGCGACACGTGCTTACCGCTGTACGTGGCGAACTGGGCCGAATCCATCCCAAGCTGGCGCAGGGCAAGGTGTGTACGGTGCGTGACCTGATAAGAGATGCCTTGGCCTTTCAACATACGTCCATGCGGATTTTAGGCGCCCTCGGCGTCCTGGCGCTCGTGCTGGCTTCGATTGGCACGTATGGTGTGATGGCCTATGTGGTGAGCAGCCGGACGCGAGAAATCGGCATTCGCATGGCGATCGGGGCGACCCAGGGAAACGTGATGTGGCGAATCTTGTCCACGGGTCTGCGTCTGTGGCTGATCGCAACGGCGATTGGCATTCCGCTGGCCCTTGCCGGCGCCGTAGTCCTTCGGCATCAGATTGCCGGCATCAGTCCGTTCGATCCGGCGTCCTTCATCGCGGTCACGGGCGCGGTTCTGGCGGCCCTGATCGCCGCCTGCTATCTACCCGCCCGGCGGGCGGCGAAGGTCGATCCGATGGTCGCGCTGCGATGTGAGTAGGAGTGGAATGAGGGAATACTGGAATGATGGGTGGACAAGGCGACGCTCTTCCAACATTCCAACATTCCGTTATTCCAATGGTCTTTTGAGGCTTTGGCATGGATATACCGCGAAAATCGGCGAAGCGTATGAAGATGATCCGGCGGGGCGTGATCGCGACGGTCGGGCTGGTAGTGATCGCGGCGGTGACGGTGGGGCTGTCCCGGCTGGAGCCGGCGGCGCCGAGCGTGGACCGCCGTACGCTGTGGCTGGATTCCGTCAAGAGGGGCTCCATGCTCCGCCAGGTGCGGGGCGTCGGCACCCTGGTCTCGGAGGACATTCTGGTCGTCCCCGCCCTCGTGAGCGGCCGTGTGACCCACATCCGCGTCCTGCCGGGCGCGATCGTCGACGCCAACACCGTGATCCTGGAACTGAGCAACCCCGATCTGGAGCGGGAACTGCTGGATGCCACCTCGCAACTGAACTCGGCCAAGGCCAGGCTGAGCGCCCAGAGAACGAGTCTGCAAGATCAACTTCTGGGCAACGAAGCGTCTTTGGCGCAATACCAGGCTTCCTGCGACGAGGCCAGGCTCCGCGCCGAGGTCAACCAGAAGCAGTTCGAGCAGGACCTGATCCCCGAACTGGAGCTGACGCTGTCCAATACGAACGCCGAGCGGGCCAAGCGCCTTCTCGAAATCAATAAGAGACGTTTTGAGATGTTCGAGAAGGAGACAGTGCCGGCGCAGGTGGCTGAGTTGCAGGAATCGGTGCGCCAGGCCGAATCGCTCTGCGAGCTGAAGCGCCGGCAGATCGAGTCTCTGAAGGTCAAGGCGGGAACGAACGGCGTGCTGGCCCAGATCAAGGACAAGATCGAGCCGGGCCAGCAGATCGCGCCCGGCGTGGTGCTGGCGCGCATCACGAACCCCAGCCGTCTCAAAGCGCAGTTGAAGATCCCCGAGGTGCAGGCCCGCGACGTGCTCATCGGTTTGCTTGCGGAAGTGGACACGTACAACGGCACGGTTCAGGGCGCCGTCTCCCGCATCGATCCGACGGTGATCGAGGGCAATGTGACGGTGGACATCACGCTGAACGGGGCACTGCCCAGGGGCGCCCGGCCCGATCTGTCCGTGACGGGGACCATCGAGATCGAACGGCTGGAGGACATCCTCTATGTCGGGCGACCCGTCTTCGCCTCGTCCGAGGGTGTCTCCGAGCTGTTCAGAGTCGTCGAGGAGGGCAAGTATGCGATCCGGACGCGCGTGCAGTTCGGCCGCGTCTCGGTCAGCACGATCGAAGTCCTCGAAGGCCTCGACGTCGGCGACGAGATCATTCTGAGCGACATGTCCCAGTGGGACGGCCAGGACCGAATTCGATTGAAATAGTCATCGGTTGATAGTTGCCAGTTGACAGTTGACAGTTAGACGGAGAAGAGGAGAGAAATCATGAGCAGAAACAGCTACCGGGACTTGGAGGTTTGGAGGAAGAGCATGGATCTCGTGGTGCAGTGCTATGATGCGACACGTGCCTTTCCTGCCAATGAGAAGTACGGTCTGACGGGGCAGATTCAGAGGGCCGCCGTATCGGTTCCTGCCAACATTGCCGAGGGGCAAGCTCGCGAGCACAGAAAGGAATTCCTTCACCACCTCTCCATCGCACATGGGTCTGTGGCTGAATTGGAGACACATATCGAGATCGCAAGTCGGATCGGGTACCTGAAGGTTGATGTGGCCCATCGTCTCTTTGGCCAAACCGAAGAGGTTGGCAGGATGATCAACGGTCTGCGGAGATCCTTGCGCCAGGCTCGTCCGCAGAACGGGCAATCCACCGACTGAGTACTGCGAACCGAGAACCGGTAACTGAGAACTGGAAACTGAGAACTGGAAACCACGACATGGCAGAATCAAACGAATCACTGATCCACGTAGAGGCTCTGCACAAAGTCTTCGTCACCGAAGAGGTCGAGACGCATGCTTTGGCGGGGGTGCATCTGTCGATCGCTCAGGGCGAGTACGTTTCGATCGCCGGGCCTTCGGGCTGCGGCAAATCGACGCTGATGGCCATTCTCGGCCTGCTGGACTCGCCCACTCAGGGCGACTACCGGCTCGCGGGAGAGCCGGTGGCGGACCTTTCGGCCTCGCAGCGCGCCCGCATCCGCAATCGGGAAGTGGGCTTCATCTTCCAGAGCTTCAACCTGATCGGCGACCTGACGGTCTTCGAGAACGTCGAGCTGCCGCTGACCTATCGCGGCATGTCGTCGGCCGAGCGGAAGAAGCGCGCCCTCGGCGCCCTGGAAAGGGTGGGGATGAGCCATCGGACCAAGCACTACCCCGCCCAGCTTTCCGGCGGCCAGCAGCAGCGCGTTGCGGTTGCCCGCGCCGTGGTGGGCAGTCCGTCGATCGTGCTGGCCGACGAGCCCACCGGGAACCTCGACTCGGCCAACAGCGAAGCGGTGATGGCGCTGCTGGGCGAGTTGCACAAGGGCGGCGCGACGATCTGCATGGTCACGCACGACCCGCGCTACGCCCGCCACGCCCAGCGGACCGTCCACCTCTTCGACGGCCGGATCGTCGAGGACGAAGAAGCCGCCCGCAAACAGCAGGAAACCGCCGAACTCAAACAAAGCGGATTCGACGTGGCATAGAACAGAGTTGACAGTTCACAGTTGACAGTTGCCGGCAAGAGAGCGATGGGCGACGGCTCCCAACTGAGAACTGACCACTGGGAACTGAGAACGGGAGTTCTGTTATGATGACCTTGTGGCAGGACCTGAAGTATGGGTTGCGGATGCTGGCGAAGAATCCGGGGTTCACGGCGGTGGTAATCGTGATCCTTGCGGTGGGGATCGGTGCCAACACGGCGGTCTTCAGTATCGTCAACGCCGTGATGCTCCGGCCCTTACCTTATGTGGACGCCGATCGGATCGTCTGTATGTATAACCACTCGGAGTGGGGCGACTTTCCCCCGCCGCACGGCGGCTTTCTCCTGTGTCGCGAAGACAATCCCGTTTTCGAGCAGATGACCGCGTGTGGTCCGATGCGCGCGGAGGTCTCCGGGATCGAGAATGCCCGACGGGTTCGTGCGACGGCCGTCTCATCCGAATTCTTCTCGTTTGTGGGTGCCAGGCCATTGCTGGGCCGTGTCTTTCGTCCGGAAGAAGAGCAAGCAGGCAACGACCTGGTGATGGTAGTCAGCTACAGCTTCTGGAAGAACGACCTGGGCGGGACTGACGACGTGATTGGCAGGACGGTGGGCGTGGACGGCAAGATCTACACCGTCGTGGGTGTGATGCCGAGCGGTTTCAGGCCGATCTTCGGAGAACCCGCCACATTCTGGATTCCGCTGGTCTTTTCTGTGCCGGACCCCGCCCTGCCGCTGGGATACGATGTGTTTGTCTATGCGCGCCTGAAGGAAGGTGTTACGCTGGAACAGGCCCGCGCGTTCATGCCCGTGCTCGCCGAACGGTTCAAACGGGCGGACCCGCAGGGAGAGGACTACAAGCTGGCGATCCAACGGCCGTTGGACAAGCAACTGGAGGGCAAACGCACGTTGCCGCTGCTGCTCCTGGGGGCGGCGGGATTCATCCTGTTGATCGCTTGCAGCAACGTGGCCAACCTGTTCCTGGCGCGCACCTCCGTGCGAGAACGGGAGATTGCCATGCGGACGGCCTTGGGCGCATCGCGGGCGCGTGTGCTGCGGCAGATGCTCACCGAGAGCCTGCTGCTGAGCGCGGCCGGCGGGGCCATGGGCCTGTTGATGACGGTCTGGACGATCCGGGGACTGGTCGGCCTGTGCCCGGCCGATATTCCAAGGCTCGACGAGACGAGAGTAGACATGACGGTCCTGGCCTTCACGCTGGGAGTATCGGTTCTGACGGGCCTTGTGTTCGGCGCGATGCCGGCCTGGAGAGCATCGGGCGTGCGGATGGCGCAGATGCTCCAGGAGGGTGTGACGCGTCCGACCATGGGCCGGCGGGGCCGCCGTGTTCACAGCGGTCTCGTCGTGGCTCAGGTCGCGCTGTCCTTGATCCTGCTCATCGGAGCGGGCCTGTTGATTCGCAGCCTGATCGCATTGCAGCGACTCGATCTGGGGTTCCAACCCAAAAACGTGCTGGCGATGACGGTGGTCTTGCCAGCCGACAAGTATGCTGAGCCTGCCCGTTGTCAGGCCTTTTTCGAGCAGTTCTTGCCGCGAGTACGAGCGCTGCCGCACGTCCAGTCGGCGGGACTGAGCCTGTGCGAGTTGGGCCTTGGCTTTGCAGGATACGCGGCGGCTCGCATCTCCATCGCCAGCCGCGATCCTGTCCCTGCGGAAGAGCAGGATGCCGCGCTGCTCTCGGTCGTGACACCAGGTTTCTTCGAGGCGCTGGGTGTCCCACTGCTGCGGGGGCGTACATTCACCGAAGAGGACCTTGTCACCGAGACGAGTCATATCGTGATCGATGAGCATCTGGCTCGCAGGCACTTCGGTAACGCCAATCCGATCGGTCAGCGGATCGATTTCCCGGACAGCCATCATATCGTCGTCGGCGTGGTGGATACGGTCAGAGATTTCGAGCATCTGGAACGGACGCACGGCATGGTCTATCTGCCGATGACGGCGGAGCACTGGTCCGAGCAGGTGGTGCTCGTGGTCCGAACCGATGGCGACCCCATGCGCCTGGTCGATGCGATCACCGCGCGGGCGGCCGACCTGGAGACGGACAGGATCACTTGGCGGATCGAGACGGTCGAGGCCAGGCTGGCCGGCATGCTGCGCCCAAGACGCGTCAACATGATCCTGCTGAGCCTCTTTGCGGGGATCGCGCTGATCCTGGCAATGGTCGGCGTCTACGGCCTGCTGCACTACAGCGCGACGCAGCAGACCCGCGACATTGCGATTCGCATGGCGTTGGGCGCTCGGAGGGGGAACGTGCTGACGGCCGTGGTCAGACAGGGGCTGACGCTCACGCTGCTCGGGGTCGGGGTCGGACTGGCCGGTGCGATGGTGTTGACCCGCGTGCTTGCCAGCCTGCTCTACGGCGTGACGCCCACCGACCCACTGACGTTGACGGTTGTCTCGCTCGTGTTGATCACCATCGCGCTGCTGGCGAGCTACCTTCCCGCCCGACGTGCGGCGAAGGTCGATCCGATGGTGGCGCTGCGGTGTGAATAGCAGGGAGTTGACAGTTTGCAGTTGGCCGTTGGCAGCAAAGGAACCAAGGCCGGAGGGTTCGCAACTGAGATCTGACAACTGGGAACTGAGGACTGGAGTTCAGCAATGACAACCTTGTGGCAGGATATTCGATACGGCCTGCGGATGCTGGCGTGCTGGCTGCTGGCGAGCCTGGTGCTGGCGGGCTGCGGGAGCACGCAGGTGCGGCGGACGGCGGAGCTGGAGGCGTTGGCGGCGCGGTCGGGCGAGATCGAGAGGGTGCAGCTCAGGGACCAATCGAAGTCACAGCCGGTGTCGATCGAGCGGGCTACCGAAGAGCTGGCAGCGAAGGCGGTTGAGCCGAATGCCGTGCCGCACACGGCGGTGGGATTGACTCTCGAAGAGGCTCGCGCGGCCGCGCTGACGAACAACCTGGACCTGAAGTTCCATCTGGTCGGCCCCTCGATCGCCGAGCAAACGCTGGACGAGGAGCGGGCCAAGTTCGAGTGGACGTTCTTCGGCTCGGCCGGGTACAGCCGCAGCGAACAGGACGACGAGGGCAACACCGTCTCCGTTCAGTCCTACGAAACGGGCGTGGCGGTCCCGCTCCAGACCGGTGGTCTGCTTCGGGCCGGCCTTCCGTTCAGTCGCGCCGATTACGACGCCGCTGACGTCGGAGGTGTCTCCAGCGCGGCCATGAGCGTCTCCTACATTCAGTCTTTGCTCCGAGGTGCCGGTACGCGGATCAACACGCATTCGATTCGGATCGCGACCTACCAGAAGGACATCACGGACGTTCGCACGAAGCTCTCCGCCATCGCCATTCTCGGCAACGTTGACATCGTCTACTGGCAGCTCTATGCGGCCCGGCGCGAGCTGGACGTACGCCGCGAGCAGTACAAGCTCGCTGAGGATCAGTTGGACCATGCGCGTCGAAAGGTCGAAGCCGGCGCCGCTCCCAAGATCGAAATCGTCCGCGCCGAGGCCGGTCTGGCCGGCCGGCTCGAAGACGTGATCAACGCCGAGACATCAGTCCGCGACCGCGAGCGCGACCTCAAACGGATCTTGAACCATGACGACCTGTCGCTGGGCGTCGAGATCGACATCCTCCCGACGAGCGAGCCGGAGCCGATTGGGTTGGATCTGGACGCCGAGGCAATCGTCGCCGCGGCCCTCGACAATCGGATGGAGACGGCCGAACTCGAACTGCGTCTGGCTGTGGACGACCTGGACATCGAGCTGGCACGCAACCGCACGCTGCCGGACGTGACCTTCGACTACAGATATGCCGCCACGGGTCGGTCGGGCAGTCTGGGCGGCGCTCTGGGAAACATCGGCGGCGATTCCCTGCAAGATCACGCCGTGGGCGTCTCAGCGGTGGTCCCGCTGGGCAACCGGGCGGCGCAGGCTCGGTTGCGCAGGGCTCGTTTGGAGAAAGTCCGCGACCAGATCGACCGCGACCGCCTGCGTCAGAGCATCCGCCAGGAGGTCTACAACGCGGTCGACGAGCTGCAACAGAACTGGCGACGCATTCTCGCAGCCGAGCAGGGCGTGGTCACGGCGTATCGCGACTACAGAGTCGAGCAGTCGCAGTTCCAACTGGGCAAACGCACGAGTACGGACGTGCTGCTCAGTGCCTCGCGACTGGCCGACGCCCAGTCCCGGCGGATTCGCGCCTTCGCCGAATACGAAATCGCCCAAGTCCGCCTGGCGCGCGCCACCGGCACGCTCCTCGGCCGCGGGCGGATTCGCCTGCAACCCGGCGCGGGTATCGATCTGTGAATCCACGCCGAGATGACGGCCGCTGTACATGGACGATCTCCGGGCTGTCATTCGAGAAGGCCCCGCGCGCAGGCTGTCTGCTCCGGCTTTTATGGGTCGAGCAGACGTACCTCTCAAATGCCCGAGTTTTTTGTTAATGCCCCCCAGCCGCGCGCCGATAATACGGGTGAGTACCGAAGGCACCGTAACACTAAAGGAGATCAACATGGGGATTCAGAATTGGTCCGAGGACATCGTGCTTGTCGATTTGCCTCAGGAGCCCGAATTGGGTGATGAGCTCAAGACGGTAACCGAAGTGGTCCGTGATCGGGGCGACTGCGAAGTCGTGGTTGATTTCTCCGAGGTGGATATCATCACCTCGTCCAGTCTGTCGAAGCTGCTCAAATTGCGGAAGCTGGTCGGCGACTGCGGCCACCGCCTGGTCTTCTGCAGCGTGGCCCCGGCGACAAGGGGCATTTTCACGATCACAGGGCTTGACGGCATCTTTGAAATGGTGGACGATAAGTTCGTTGCTTTGGCCAGCCTGCAAATGGTGGGGTAGTTGTCGATCGAGCGACCGCCCCGCCATAGGGTGCCGCAGGCGGCGCCGTGCGTCGCGTGCAATCGTCACGGGAAGCTGACGGGTGGGTTTGCTGCCCTGTGGAGTGGGTCACGAAGGCCGTTCACGTGAGCGGTATTCGTCATCTGCTCGCAGGATGCTTATACAAGGGCGATTGTGCCCGCCGTGTTGCCTCGTGCGACAGGGTGGGATGATGCCACATGGACCAAGACATTCTGCACCAGATCGAGCGGATTCTCGGATATGAGTTCGCCAACGAGGCCCTTGCCAGGAGGGCCTTCGCGCATTCCTCGGCCGTTGACAGCCGGTTGGACAGCAACGAGCGTCTCGAGTTCCTCGGGGATGCCATTCTCTCGGCTGTGATCTGCGAGACGCTATTCGACAGGTACACCCGGTACGCCGAAGGTGAGCTGACGAAGATGAAGAGCATGCTCGTCTCTCGCGAGACGTGTGCCCGCGTCGTTCGTCATCTGGGCCTGCTCGAGTTCCTGACGGTCGGCAAAGGCATGACCTCGAGCAAGGCGCTGCCGACGTCGCTGGCGGCCGGCCTGCTGGAGGCGGTCATCGCGGCTGTCTACCTCGACGGCGGATTCGATGCGGCCAGGGATTTCATCCTCCGCAACTTCCTGGCCCTGGTCGAGCAGGTGGATTCCGAAGAGGCCCAGGGCAACTACAAGAGTCTCCTGCAGCAGTGCGCCCAGGAACAGTTCGGAGTCGCTCCGTTGTACGTCCTGCTCGACGAGAAGGGGCCCGATCACAACAAGTGCTTCGAGTCCGAAGTCGTGATCGACCAGCGTCACTTCCCGAGCGCCTGGGGGGCGAACAAGAAGGAAGCCGAGCAGAAGGCCGCCTACAATGCGCTGGTGGAGATGGGGGTGCTCCAGCGATCGACCGAACAGGTTGGCGGTTAGAAAGCGGGTCCGCCGGCCATGGCGGGGATCTGTTCGGTGACGAACCAGGCTACGCCGTAGAGGATCAACGCCGCCACCGCAATGAATACCAGGATCGAGCCGATCAACAGGCCCGTTTCCCGCGCAAACGCCCGGACCTCGATCTGACGGACTTTGGTCGCCTTGTAAACGACTGCGATGGCCACGACCAAGGGCAGCAGCCAGAGCATCGATCCGACGGTCGTGTCAATCCGCATCGGTGTTGTGAAGCCGGCCAGGAGGGTACAGGTCAGAGCAGTCATTTTATGTGTGCGCCTCATCAAGGCTTCGCACATGGGCCATGTAGACCGCATTCACGATGCACAACAGGTTGAGCAGCCCGGCGATGCTCGTATAAATCTGGCCGATCTCACCGGCCCTTCCGTAAACAGGAAACTGTCCGGAGATGCTGATCTGTCCCAGAAAGAAGACCGCCGGCGAGTTCATCAACTGGGCTGCGTACCAGGGCTTGGCGTTCACCGGGTCAATCACCCCGACGGAACCGACGTACAGCCCGACCAGGAAGGTCAGGACCACGGTCACGAAAATGACGATCGAACGCTTCCTCTCGTTGATCAGGAAATGTCCGCCGCCGGGCACGGCCCATGCGAGCAGGCCGACCGCGCCGAGGAAGAACGTATCGTGGTCCTTTGGCGTCCGGGCCATCACACCGAATCCTCCGGAGGCGCCTGCGATTCCATGTCCGCCGCAGGCGCGATCTGCTCGGCAAACTGGAAGTCCATCCGCTTGAGAATATTGTCCGGATTGAGGTGAACCGCGGCCAGCGACTGGGCCTCGGCATGCTCTTCGCGACTGAGCAGCATGGGCCGGATGCTGTCAAATTGCTCCTGGTTCAGCCGCCGGATCGAGAGGCTGCGGAGACAGTAGAAGCTCTGGTCGGGCTTGAACTCCATGACCAGCGGCACTTCCGTTGCCTCATCCTTGTCGGGCGGGATCAGCGAGTAGAGGCGATCCATAAAGCGACGTTCAATCCCAAGCCGTCGGAGATATTCGGGCGCCGCCGGATTCGAGGCTGCCTGTGTGGTGATCGCCTGCAACTGTCCAGCCGGAATTCGTTGCAGGCCCGTCAGGTACTGGAGTTCGAAAACGTCCGGGTCGTTCGGGTCCTCCTTGGCTTGCTCGCCGTAAAGCTCGTTGTACTTGGCCACGGCCTCATCCCAACCATCTTGCCCGGCCAGGGCAACGAACTCCTGGGCCCCGGTCTTGGTGGTCTCCCAGGCTGCAAGTTTCCGGAGATCCTCGGTCACTTTCTTCCGGACCGAGTAGACGTCTTCGTCGTCGTCGGCCACGGTGTCGCCCACGCGAAGGGTCTTCGTGCTGTAGGTGACGTCCAAGCTCTCCGGAGGCGCCATAGGCTCGATTGCCACGATCCGGACCAACGCCATGATCTGATCGGACAGGTTCGGACCGGCCGACAGATCGCGTACCGGGCCAATGCTCCTGAACACGTGGACATCCGGGACCGCCATCAGCGTCACCGCGCGCTCAGCGAACGCCTCGGCTGAGAACAGCAGTTGGGCGAGACGGATCGGGGTCTGGCCATGGCCTGTCAGAAACAGCCGCCCCAGATACCTGTCGGCCTGAAGACCCATGGCGCTGAGCAGGCCGGTCCGGCCGCTGTACAGGGCGACGCCGTGCTTGGTACTCAGGTTCTGCGCGATTGTTTGGTAATCACCGGCCTCCTGCCTCATCTCTTCAAGCGATGCTTCCTCCTCTCTGGCACGCAACGGCGCCAGGCGTGCGTCCGCCTCGTTCCTCGCGTCGATCAAGATCTGCTCGGCCCGGGTCGTGATTCTCTGCTGCGTCAACTGCCGACGAATGTCCTGGACGACCTCGGAGAAGTCCTTCAACCGCTCGACGAGCGGCGAGTTTGGGTCGCCGGGGTCGGCGGGCACCTGCTCGGTAAACAGCCGATGTCGGCTGTCGCGGTAGAACGTCTCCATCTCGTCCTGGGTGGGGGCGGGCACGACGGACGAGACATCTGCCAGTTTGACGGCGATGTACTCGAGTTGCACACGGTCGGGCAGCTTGTACCCGAAGCCGTAGGGATTGGCCTCGTTGGCGTCGCCGGCGAAGACCGTCTTATGCGCGTTGAATTGGTGGATAAGCTCGGCCTGTGAAGGGGTGGCGCTCCTGTCAGCGAAGTACGACGCTCTCATCTGGACTGCCTCGGTGTCCATCGATTCATTTTCGTAGCTGGCGAGATGGCGAATCTGGGAACCGGTGACGGCCTGGATCGAGCAGATGGTCTCAGCATATTGGAGCACGGCCAGCACCTTGCCGTACGTGGTCAGTATCTGACGCTCGGAGATGCCGTAGCGGCTGACCATGCCCTGCATCACAGCCGCGTAGGTCTGGCCGTTGAACAATTGCGGAATGACCTGAGCCAGAAGGCGCCCGACGTCCTCATTGCTGACGTGCATGCCCGCCAGCCGCGCCTCTTCTCGCAGCAGGATCCAGTAGATGTCCGTTGGGACTGTCCTGGAGTACATGGCCTGGAGCTGTCTGTCGCCGACGCGATAACGGTTTCGCTGGATCATCTGCCTGGCGTAGTCGATCACCTCGGCCGAGACACGCTCGTGCGAAAACAATACTTCGCTCAGGATGATCCCAAGCAGGTCGCGCGATTGCAGAACCTGGGCCGCGCCCAGCATCTGGAGAATCTCGAGTTCCTGCCGAGCCACTTCACGGTCATAGTAGCTGATCTTCTGCTTTCCGTAGAACGCCACGGCCTCATCTCGACCGCCGGCGGCCTGGAAGAGGTATTCGATCGACGAGCCGCCGATAAAACCGACCATGAGCACAATCACCACGACCGCCATGACCTTCTTGTTGTTCTTCCTGAACCATTTGACTAAGTTCATATTCCAACTCCGGGTTTAGGGACGCATGCGTCTGGTATCCACCGAAACACAAAGGGCTTAAGGATACGGCAGCCGCATGCCCTTTGCAAGGAAAATCGTTGCCTCCCGTTGGCTGTTGTTGATTTTCGGCCGTCCGGGCGGGGTGGGCCGCGGTAGTCCTTCGGCGGCAATAGGGGGTTTCTATTGCTTCGACCGTCGCGTATAATACGGCGCTTTTCTTGGAAAGAGCCTATGAAGCACACATTCGACGAATTGAAGGATTCCGAACTCCTCCAGCGTTTCATGGAGGGCGACGAGGCCGCCTTTGGCGAGATCGTCAGCCGGTATAAGAACAGCCTGTATGCGTTTCTGCGGCAGTTCCTCAATCGGATGGATCTGGTCGAAGACGTCTTTCAGGAGACGTTTCTCCAGCTCTTCACCAGCCGGGAGAGCTTCGATCCGAACCGGCCGCTGAGGCCCTGGCTGTTCACGATCGCGGCCAACAAGGCCAAAGACGCGCTGCGCAAGGCCCAGCGCACCAGCGCCGTGCCCATCGGGGCCATCTCGGACGAGCAGGACATGTCATTCGACGAGATGCTCAACACGCTTTCGTCCAATAACAGTATTCCCTACGACGAACTGGAGAAAAGCGAAACCTGTGCTCGTGTTGATGAGGTCATTGCGAACATGCCCCAGAACCTGCGGGAGATCCTCGTTTTGGCCTATTTCCAGAAATTTTCGTATAAACAAATGGCCGAGACGCTCAGTATACCCATTGGGACTGTGAAGAGCCGTCTGCACACAGCCGTGGCCAGGTTTGCCAAAGATTGGAGCGCTTTTACAGGGAGTCAAGAGGTCAAATGAGGCCGTTCAATGATCAGCATCGAGAACTGCTGTTTGATTACTCTGTGGGTTTGACATCCGAGACCGAAGGGGCCGAGGCTGAAAGGTTGTTGGTGGAATCTGACGAGGCCGCGCGTCTCTATGAGGCCTTGAGGAGTGTCCTGGCCCCGCTTGATGCGCTGGAGGTCGAACCCTGCCCGGAGGAGTTGGCGGAGAGGACTCTGTTGCGACTGAAGGAAGCGTCGAGGGCCGCCTCGGACGCAGATCACCCGGAAGAACGCTTCGCGGTTGCCGGTGTCGACGATGTCCCGGTGCGAATCCCCTTCTGGCGAAACTGGGGTGATATTGCCGCTGTGGCGGCTGTGCTCGTTCTTCTGGTTGGAGTGGTTCTCCCGACGCTGGGTTTTGCCCGACAGAAGTATTGGCAGACGCGCTGCCAGGCGACGTTGGTCGGTGTTCACGAAGGACTCGCGCACTATGTTGCCGAACACGAGGGGCAGCTTCCCAGCATCGAGACGGATGTGGGGGAGCCTTGGTGGAAGGTCGGATATCAAGGTCTGGAGAACCACTCCAACACACGTCGCGCCTGGATCCTCGTGCGGGAGGGCTACGTACTGCCCGACCGATTCATCTGCCCGGGCCGACGCAGTGGCGGCAGGATTTCGTTTGACCGACTGAATGTCGAAGAGTATAGCGATTTTCCTCACCGCAGCCTCATCGGATATAGCGTTCGCATCAGTTCGCCGCAATCGAAGGACAACCGTATGATGCCGCGCAAAGTCCTCATGGCGGACCTGAATCCCATTGCCGAAGAGCTTCCCACCGACTATTCGGCCCAAGTGAATCTGCGCCTGTCGGAGAACCTGTTGCGTTCGAACAGTCGAAACCACGGTGGGCGAGGTCAGAACGTCTTGTTCACCGATGGGTCTGTCCAGTTCCTTCGAAGGCGGCATACGAATTCTTCCAACGACGACATCTACACGACGGAGGAGATGTCAAACGGTTGCAGCATCCGTGGCTACGAGCGGCCGTCCTGCGAGACGGATGCGTTCCTCGCCCCGTGACCGTGTGTCGGCCGGACAGGCGGAAAGACGACCTGATAGGTGTCCATGCGGTTGGCTCATTCGAATTGCCGGCGGGCCTCAGGTTCCGAGGCGGTGACCAATGTTCTTCAGGCAGATGCGGGCGTTGCGCTTCAGTTGCTTGAGTCCAGCCCTGCGGATAGGTGAGTCGGCGAACTTCTTGTCGAACGATTCCGGCGTCCAATCGAGCACTTCCTGAAGATCCAGTTCCCCCTCTTTCCGACACGCTCCAAGGGTGGCATTCTCGCACGCTGGTGCGGCGTGCTGATGGGGACACGCCAACACGCAGGCGTCGCAGCCGAAGACTCGGTCGCCGACCTTCGCCGCCAGATCGGGTGGAATGTCCCCTTTGTGCTCGATCGTCAGGTAGCTGATGCACTTGCGTGCATCGAGTGTGCCGTCGGTCTGAAGCGCGCCCGTGGGACAGGCCCGGATGCAGAGGTCGCAGGCGGCACACGTTCCAGAATTCGGCTCGTCCGGTTCGAGTGCGGCCGTGGTCACAAGTTCGCCCAGAAAGACCTCCGGACCGAGCGTAGGATGGATCAGCATGTGATTGGCCCCGACGAAACCCAGGCCGGCCCGGACCGCCAGGGCCCGTTCGGCCAGTGGGACCGAATCCACGCAGGCCTTGAACCGGTGTCTCCGTCCCGTCTGCTCGCCAATGAAACCGGCCAGTTCAGACAACAGCGGTTTTATGCAATCGTGATAGTCGTCGTACCATGCGTAGTGGGCGACTCTTCCGGTTGGCCGGGGGTTTCGTCGGAGCGGGCTTGTAGGATTCGGCTTGTAGTTGAGAGCCACGACGATTACCGACCGCGCCCCCTCAAGCAGAGTCCCCGGATGGATGCGTTTCTCAATGTTGCGATGCATATAGTGCATCCATCCGGCGTGACCTGAACGCAGCCATGTCCGAAGCCGCATGATATCGGTGTCGGCGATGGGTGAGGAGTCGGTGATGCCTACGGCATTGAAGCCGAGTGCGATCGCGCGGTCCTTTATCTCCTGTTCCAAAGCCATGGAGAGGATTATACTACAGGCGGCTCGTAGTTCGACACGACAGACACGAATCGGAGATCGCTTATGAGAAATCCCAGTCAAATCGCGGCCCCGCGGCCACACGGTCGGCTGTGGTGGCTTGCCATCCCGGCATGTGTGCTCTTGGTCTGTCTGTCTTCGTCAGTGCAAGCGGAGACCATCGTGATCTGGGACTTCACCGAAGGGGCCCAGGGATGGGTCGGGAACCACTTCGTGGAGGGCTTGGCCGCCGGCACGGAAGGCCTGGCGTTCGTCTCGACGGGGATCGATCCGTGGATCGAGGGTCCGCCCATCGATCTGCCGCAGGAGGCAATGACGCGAGTGACTGTGACGATGAAGTCCGACGCCGATGCCAGGGCCGAACTCTTCTATGGACCGCATTTCGAGGCCGGCCGATCTGTCCGCTTCATCGTTACGAATGACCGGCAGTGGCATGACTACATGCTGACGATCCGCGAGCCGCTCGGACCGGGCACCCGATTTCGTCTCGATCCGGCCGCCGGGCCAGGCTCGGTCGTCGTTCGTTCCATCCGCGTCGAGTCGCTACCCGACGTGGCCCAGCCTCCGTTGAACGCACCCGGCCGACTCGATGTGGGCCAGGCCGGTTTGGCTTCCGTGCGATCGGGGGACCTGCTGCTGAAGCATTCCCAGCGCCGGTGGGGCGAATTCGCGGTTGAGGCCTCTGGAATCGAGATGGCGGCCGGCCACGCATCCGAGATCGTCGGCGTCCTGCTTGATGGCCGGCCCCAATGGCTCGATCTGTCTTCCGCTGGTTTCACCTGTGGCGCCAGATCGGGCGCGCTCGTATGCGTCGCGACTCTGGCCGACCCCGGTGGCGGGCAATGGCGACTGACGCGGCGGTTTTCGCCGGGCCGGACCCCTGGAACGCTCGTGGTGGACACGGAGTTTGCGACCGACCGCGACCGTGAGGTCGTCTACTTGCCCTGGCTGACGCTGTTTCCAGGCCTCGGTACATTCGGCCCGAAGAAGAGTCAGGGGTTGCTGGCGGGCCTCGAATACCTCGCCGACGAGCCCAGCAGCAGCCAGCTCGATATCACCACGCCCGAGCATGTCCGCCGTGTGCCCGATCCGGTCAAGATCACGTTTCCACTGATGGCCATCTCTCACCAGGACCGTTTCATCGGTTTGATCTGGGAGCCGTCCGATCTGGTGGCGCCCGTCTTCGATTCGCCCGACACGATCCATGGCAGCGGGGCTCACGTGATGGCGCTGACCGCACCAGCCGTGGGGAACCTTCGCTTCGAGAACGACCTGGCCGCTCACACCCCGTTCGGGCTTCTGGCGAACCGGCCGGTCCGCTCGCGCGCCGTGATTGTAGCCGGAGAAGGGCAGAGCATTGTCCCTGCCGTCGAGAAATACGTCCAGCTTCGAGGCCTTCTGCCCGTTCCGGCGTTCGAGGGCGGCTTCGAAGCAGCCGTGACCCTGCTCGCGCGCGGCTGGCTCGACTCGGCGATCAACGAGGACGGCTTGTTCCGTCATGCGGTTTGGGGAACCAGTTTCCCGGCCCAGCCCGCCAGCGATGCACCCGTGTACATGGACTGGCTGGCTCGCCACAGTGCGGATACGGACTTGGCCGAGCGACTGATGGAGGCTCGCGATCTCGCCCTGAGCAAACGACCGACCGAGGTGTATTGGGGTGCGGTTTCGCACGTGCGGACCCCGGCGCCGGCGCTGGTGCTCGGCGGCGCCGAGGCCTATGTTCGGTCGAGGCGGTCCGAGGCCGTCGCCTTGTTGAAGAACTTCGACGCACAGGGGGTCAAACACTATCAGCCGGGCAAAGTCGACTACTCGAAAGGCCACTTTGCCGACCACGCCAACGGCTTGGCTGCGGCCGATCTGACGCGGATTCTCGAAGCGGCTACGCTGACAGCCGACCCGCAGCTCATCGAGCAGGGCTTGGCTCTACTGGACAAGCAGACAGCACTGTATGCCCGCACGGTCCCGCGCGGGGCCCAGACCTGGGAGATCCCTCTGCACACGCCCGACATCCTCGCTTCGGCCCATCTGGTCAAGGCGTACACCCTCGGCTATGCGATCTCCGAGAGGCCCGAGTATCTCGAACAGGCCCGATATTGGGCTTGGACGGGTGTTCCGTTTGTTTATCTCGCCAACCCGACGTCAGGCGAGGTCGGACCTTACGCCACTATCGCGGTGTTAGGTGCGACGAATTGGCAAGCCCCGATGTGGCTTGGCCTGCCCGTGC
This sequence comes from uncultured Pirellulales bacterium, assembly GCA_964610435.1. GTDB lineage: Bacteria > Planctomycetota > Phycisphaerae > Sedimentisphaerales > Anaerobacaceae > Anaerobaca. The sequence goes on from CAZSXM010000012.1 coordinate 84,616, forward strand.
AGTGGTGCGGCCTCGTGTATGGCTCGGCGCTGCATCAGCTCGGTCAGTACGATTCATCCGACCCCTGGCGGATGCTCGCCAAGGCCATTACCGCTGCCGGTCTGCAGATGACCTGGCCCGAAACCGATTTGGAGCGGCAGGGTCTGCTGCCCGACTTCTTCCATCTCCGGGCGCAGATCAGCGATGGGCCCGCCATCAATCCCGGCACGGTCCAGGCGCACGTGGCCGAGCTGTTCGGCCGGGGGCAGCTCTACGACGTTCGCAGGGTGGACGGGCGGAACTGGTTCGTTCACGCGCCCTGTGCCATTGAAGACGTGGATTGCTCGGGCAACTCGGTGAGCTTTGCCCTCGACGGCTGGGGCGACGCCAGTTTTGCCGTCCTGATCGCCGGCGTCTCAAGCGCACCGTCCCGCGTGACAGTCCGTGAACTGGGAGATGACGCTGCAGAAGCTGAAACACATTTCAACGCCAAACTGAGACTGTTAACCGTTACGCTGACCGGGCCGTCGGAATTGCGGTTGTACGATTAGGATCTGTCTGAAGAATTGCGACCAGGACCACAGGGTTTCTCTCGCTGGATTGTGCAGGGGGTATGACACAGACTGAAGAACTCGATTCGATGGCCCCCTCACACGTTGCCGATGCGGGAGGGATGCGTGAACTGCTTGCGATCGCGCTGCCGATGGTGATCTCCCACGCCTGCGATACGGTCATGATGTTCACCGACCGGCTCTTCTTGTCCCGGCTGGGCCCCGAGCAGATGAACGCCTCGATGGCCGGCGGGCTGACCTGCTTCGTGATGATGACGTTCTTCCTCGGCCTGACGGGCTACTCGACGGCACTGGTGGCCCAGTATCTTGGCGCCGGCCGCAAGGACCGCTGTGCGACGGCGACCACGCAGGCGATGCTCATTGCCCTGACGGCCTACCCGTTGATCCTGCTGGCCCGTCCGCTCGTTCATATGGTCTTCGCCAGAAGCGGGATTTCGGCCGGCCAACTGGCCCCGCAGATCGTGTATTTCGACATTGTGGTTTACGCCACTGTGGTCGGCCTGCTGCGCAACTGCCTGAGCAGCTTCTTCAGCGGCATCGGGCGGACGCGGATCGTCATGGTCAGCGCGTTTGCGGCCATGCTGGTCAATGTGGGAATGAACTACATCCTGATCTTCGGTAAGCTCGGTTTTCCGGCCCTGGGTATTCGCGGGGCGGCTTACGGCACGATCATCGGGGGTGTCGTCGGGTTGGGCGTTCTGCTGGCAATGTATCTGGGCAGGGGGATTCGCCGGACGTATCGCGTGTGGCACTCGCTGCGGTTCGATGGAGAGGCGATGGGCAAGCTACTTCGCTTCGGCTATCCGGCCGGCGTCGAGATGTTCCTCAACCTCATGGCGTTCAACGCCATGATCGTCGCGTTCCACGCCCACGGCCCGGCCACCGCCACCGCCGTAACCGTGATGTTCAACTGGGACATGGTCTCGTTCGTCCCGCTGATCGGTATCCAGATTGGCGTGATGAGTCTGGTCGGACGCTACATGGGGGCCGGCGAGCCCGATATCGCCCATCGTGCCGCCATGTCCGGGCTCAAGTCCGGATGGCTCTATTCGATCATCATCCTCATTCTCTTCGTCGGTTTCCCGCACCATCTGGTTGCCGCGTTCCGTCCGGAACAGCACGATGCGGTCTTTCAAGCGGCCTGGCCGGTGGCGGTCCAGATGATTCGCATCGCATCGATCTACGTGATGCTCGAGGCGGTGATGGTGGTCTTCAGCGGGACCCTTCGCGGCGCCGGCGACACCGTCTGGGCGATGTGCGTCTCGGTGGGGCTGCACTGGTTGATGCTGGCGATCTTGATCGTTATGCTCTACGTGCTCAAGCTCTCGCCCGAGGCGGCCTGGACGGGCGTCGTGTTGTCGTTTCTGTCGTTCTCGTACGCATTCTATCATCGCTATCGCGGCGGCAAATGGCGAACCATCCGCATGGTCCGCACCCAGGCCGAACTGCTTGCCACCGATCACGACCACGATTTCCACGAGCCCCGCGACCTGTAGGATCGACCAGCCGCCGCGCCGGTCAGCGGACCTTGCTGATCTCGTAGACCACGGTGCCGCCGCCGGTGTACTGGCAGACGTCCGGGCACTGAACGTAGGCCTTGGTCTTGTCCTCTTTGCCGTCGAGACCCCAGTCGGCCGGCTCGGAGACGCGCAGGGCGTTGTACCACGGCATCAGCGACGCCAGCCCGTGCATGCAGACGGGGATCTCGCTGACCAGTTGATAGCAGGCCTTCAGGGTGAAGGAATCACCGACCTTGTGCGCAGGGCAGTGCCCTTTGACTTCTTTGACGGTTACCAGCAAATCCATATCTTCAGGCTCCTTTGGACAATCCCGCGCCGCAGGCGCCTCGCCCGCGATATGCACAGGTCATATCGGTCCCATGGGTTCCATGCCGTCCTTCGAGGATGACATCGGTGCGAACGTCGGTTATCATAGCCGTGCCCGGAAAGGAGAACAAGGATATGCCCGAAGAATTGGTCGGAGTGGTCGGAGGCACGGGACTGGGGGACGCCCTGGCCACGAAGCTGGCGCGAGTAGAACAGCGCGAGGTGCAGACGCCGTTCGGTGCGCCCAGCGGGCCTATCGTTGTCGGGACGCTCGGTAGAAGGCGGATCGCATTCATCAACCGACACGGGCCCGGACATCGGTTCGGGCCCAGCGACGTGCCCTTTGCGGCCAATATCTTCGCCCTCAAACAACTGGGGGCCCGCGCCGTGATCGCCAGCGGAGCGGTCGGCTCGCTTCGCGACCAGATCGTGCCGGGCGATTTGGTCGTGGTCGATCAGTTCATCGACAAGACGTTTCGGCGAACGGGCACGTTCTTCAGAGGCTTCGGTGCCGTGCACTGCGAGATGGCCGACCCGACGTGCGACCGGCTCCGCACGACCCTGTTGGATGTCGCCGGACCGACCGGCGTCCGGATTCACCCACAGGGGACGTATGTATGCATGGAGGGACCGCAGTTCTCGACCCGCGCCGAATCAAAGATGCACCGCGCCTGGGGCGGCGACCTGATCGGTATGACCGCCATGCCCGAGGCGAAACTCGCCCGCGAGGCGCAGATGTGCTACTCCCTGGTGGCCCTGGCCAGCGATTACGACTGCTGGCGGCCGCACGATCCAGCCAAAGGCAAGCAGACGCTGATCGAGGAGATCCTCTCGAATCTCCGGACAGCCACCGACAACTGCCTGCGGCTGATCGAGGCGCTGTTGACCGTCGAGACGCCGCTGGTCTGTGACGACTGTGCGTGCCGCAAGGCGCTGGAGATGGCTGCCTGGACTGATCCGAAGCAGATCGACGTCGCACGCCGGGAGCAGTTGGCTCGCCTGTTCGAATAGACCTGGGAACAGACGCAAGAACGAGGACCTTCACGTGATACCAATAGAACACAAGATGTTGGTTGTCGCTGTCGCTATCGGACTGCTGCTGGGATTGGGATCGAGCTGTCGGCAGGAGACGACACCGGAAGCGAAGCAGGCCCGGCTCATTGCTGCCGAGAGCATACAGCTCCGCCGGCAACTGGCCGAATGCGAGGGAGAGATGGAGAAGCGCAGGGCCCGGCACGCCGAGGAAATCGAGCAGCGAGAGGCGCGAATAGCGGCCTGTCAGAAACGGATCGAAGCCCTCGAACGGGATTTCCAGGACGGCATCGCCCGGCAGGTCGGCAGCGTTATGGCCGCCGTGATGGACGAGAACGCCCGGCTGCGCCGGGAGATCGAGACGCTTCGCGCTGAGATCGAGTCGATCAGGGAGCGGCAGCCGAGTTCGCCTTGACCTTGTCGATGGCATATGTGCCGACGATCTGGTCGTCGTCCCGCGTCATCGTGACGCGGAGGTGGTCGGCGGTTGCATCCACGCGGATGACGGTCGCCGCGCCCTTCTGTGGAGCCCCCCCGATGATCGTCGGATACTCACACACCCCCTCGACCGGCGGCCGAATCTCATAGTGGTGTGTGTGACCCGAGATCATCAGGTCGATCTTGCCCTCGTTGTACAGCGGTCGCCACGTCTGGTACATGTCGTCGGGGCCGTGCCATCGCTCCGACGGCTGCGGCGGCATGTGCACCACGACCACGCGAAACGGCGCCTTGCGGAACGCCTCCGACCGAATCTCGTGGGCCAGCCAGTCCCTCTGCACCGCTCGGTAGCGGTCGAAATCGACCAAGCCGCTGTATTCCTTGTCGGTATCGCGCTTGTCCTCACCGCCGTCCATGACGACGAAGCGGACCGGGCCGTGGTTGAACGCGTAGTAGTACCGATCCTCCGGCAGGGCGATGTAGTCCGGAAGCCGACGGGCGAACCTGCCCCGGGTCTCGTGATTGCCCCGCACGTAGATGAACGGGGTTTGCGTGGCGAAAAGCTCCGTGCAGGGCGCGAGCACATGGTCGATGATCTGCTGGGCGTTCTCGATGTGTCCGAGGATGTCCCCGTTGAGGAAGACGAGATCGAAGGGTTGCGATTGTGCGAGCCTCGTCAGCGAGATGAGGACTTCATTACGTTCGTGGATATCGTTCAGGACGATGAACGAGATGCTGTCCTTCCTGCCGTCGAGCGTGGTGAAGGTGTACGTGTCGCTTGCGACGGTCTCGCCGTACGTGACTTCGTAGGGCTTGAACGTGACGATCTCTTTGGAGCAGACCCGATACCGGTATTCTCGCCCCGGCGAGAGCCCTTCGATCGTCACCGTATGGATTGTCTCGTCGCCGTCGATCAGCCCATGCCGGCTGCGATGGGCTCTCTGGTCGAGCGATTCATTCTGGCCATACTCGACCCAACTGACGGCGTTGACGTCTGTGATCCACATGACGGTCATCGAGGTCTGGGACGGGGCCTGGAGATACGGTCCCACGACGATCCGGGCCGCTTGGGCCGGAGCGGACAGAACCAACAATCCGAGGAGAACTGCCATCGATTTCAGTGCTCTTGCATGCATTTTTGTGGGCTCCTGCTCATTCTACGCCGCGATTTCGAATGGTAGCCCGCATGATAGCATCATCATCGAGGATTGTCACGGCGGCACCGGAAGCGGTATCATGGTATCGAAACAGGTTGGCCACGTAACCATTGGGAGGTGGACGTATGGACAGGTTGGTGGAAGTCTACGCCGCCAGCGATATCACGCTGGCCTATCTGATCAAGGCGCATCTGGAAGACGCCGGAATCCCGGTGCAGATCGCCAATGAGAACGTCTCAGCGGCCTACTGCCTCGATGGCATGGTCCCCCGCGTCTTGGTTCCCGCCGGCCGTGCCGAAGAAGCCCACGAGATCATCGCCGAGATTCAGTCGTCTTCCCGAACCGACGACGAGGACGACCTCGACGATGTAGAGCTCTGATCCTGCGCGGCCTCATCGGCCCGGCGAGCCGCCCGGCTCGTCGCTCGGCCGCCAGGCGGTGGGGGTGCCCCAACTGCCGCGGTCGGGATTGGCGGCGTCCTGGATGGTCAGCGAATAGCCGCCGCCGTCGGTCTCTTTGTACCAGCGGTCGTCGTACTCGAATTCAAGGATCGTGCTGTTGGTTTGGTCTTCGAGCTTGATCGTCTCGCCGCTGTTGCTCAGATTGCCCGTGTAGACGCCGGGGGCGAGCGGAATGCCTTCGCCGTAGCGGCTGACGAAGGCCTCGCGGTTCTTGACGATCACGATGCAGGCGCCCGGTTCGAGCCGCAGGGCGGAACTGTCGGGGAAGGTGTAGTAGATCCCGTCGGTCAGCTTCACTCCCGCCAGGGCCAGGGGGGCCGGACCGATGTTCTTCAGCTCGATGAATTCGTAGTCGTCCTTGTCGAACGGACCGCCGGGGGCCGGATGGTACATGATCTCGGTAATGCGCACATACCGCTGCTGGTCGCTCGGCTCGCCCTCGTAAGTCAGGGTATCGACGAGGTGCCCACGTTGGTCCAGCAGGTTCAATGTCTCGCCCCAACTGGACAAATGGCCCCTGTAGTTGCCCTGCACGAACAGACCTTGCCCGCCGGTCGGGGGGACAAGCCGCTGTCGGAAGGCGCGTACGTTCGGCGAGACGTGCAGCCAGCCGCCGGCAATGATGACCGTGCCGGGTGCGAACGTGTGCTCGACGCCGCCGGTGATTTGCCAGCCGGAGATGTCCACGGCATAGGTGTTCGGGTTGATCAGGACGATGTACTCCTCCTCCTGATTGCCGGAGACCGGGTTGTAGTCATAATCGCCAAAGGTGACAAACGCATCCTGGGGCTGAGAATCCGGTATTCCCGCTACGCCTCCCGCGGGCGGGTTCATGGTGTTGTGGACGCTGTGATCGATATACAACTGGCTGCGGCGGGCCGGGAAATAGCTCCGCAACGAGGTGACAGACCCGGGAAGGTACCCTCGCCCCTGGACGATCATCTCGTCGATCCGCTCCTCGAAGTGCAGTTGATCGGCAGATGTGCCGGGGGGTTGAAGTTGTTCGTCCATGACCGTTCTCAACCGCCGCAGGAACATCTCCTGCGTCTCAGGAAGGTGATACATCACGCTGAGATACACGCTCCACTGCGAGCCGCCGGCCTTTGGGTGCGAATCGGCGCCGAGGAACGGATGTGTCGTGTAGACTCCGCCGTCTCCCACCACGCCGAAGGTCCAGTCCTTGTCCCATGGGAAGATCGACCATTCGCCGGTCCCGTTGGTGTCGCGATAGAAGTAGAAGTTCTTGCGAATGTCGTCGGTGTCCTGGAGCAGGCATCGAGCGGCCAGATAGCACATCATCTGGGGAAGATCGAAGTGGTCGAAGACGAACGCTCTTCGCCTCTGTTCGGACGAGGTGTTCAGGCCTGCCACGATGGCGGCGACGTCGTCAAACCCCTCGTTCTTCCGCGTCTTCTTCTCGATGCCCGAGTTGATGTCGTTGAACACCGGGGCCGACGAGGATCGCTGCACGAACTTATACAGCGCTCCGGCCGGGTCCAGTCCATTGCGTTTGAGAAACTCCTCATCCACCTGCTCGATGAAAATGCCCACGCGATCGACGCTGCCGTTGAGTACCGACAGCATCAGGAACGAAATGGAAGCCGGACTGCCGGCGTTGCGCATCGTTTCGAAGGCCAGCGGCTGACGCAGATAACTGGAGTCCGAACCGTTGCTGTTCAGGTTGAACTCCCGGACGCGCTCGTGGTCGGGAGAGAAACGGAATCGGTGTCCTCGATTGAAAACGAACTTCTGCGAACCGCCTGCGGTATAGCCGCCGCGTTCGCGGACGAACACGTTGTCATAGAACTGCCCATCGAAGAACACGGACGCCCGACCGCCGGCTCGCGTATGCGTTCGAGCGGGCTGCTCCGAGAACCAGTAGAGCACGGGCAGCGAGGTCTGGATCGCGGGGTTGCGTACGACGGTCCCGTAGTATTGGGGGGAATCGTTGGGTCGCAGGAACAGCGGGGCCCGCGAGATCTGGCCGTCGGCGTCGATCGCACTGACGGACCAGCGAACCACGTCACCCGCCGCGTAGAATTGCGAAGGGATCACCGCCGTATAAACCCCATCCCCGGCGACGGCGTCGCCCCCGGTTCCGTCATCCACCATATCCACGATGTCGCTCGACATGAATCGTCTGGCCGGATCGAAACCGATCACCCATTCCAACTGCACCCCGAGGACCGACGCGCGTGTCTGACTGACTTGGGCGGTGATCACCAGGTCTTCACCCGGATCGGGAGGCGGGGGATTCTCTGTGACGTTTCGAATGGCCGGGCCGATCTGGGCCAGCGCTCCCTGGTTGGGCGCCCCCGGCGTCGGCTGCAGGAGATACCCCTCGAAGACATCGGACAGATCCACGGCGTGAGTACGAACGGAAGTCAGTTCGGGCAGGGCCAGGAGATCGGAACTGATGAGGTCTACGTTGAGGACCTGGATGGCCAGGACATTGTCGCCCGCAACGAGCCGGTGTGCATGCGCTGAGATGTCGAAATCCGCGAAATCGACGGCCTCGCTGTCGGGACGGTTGGCCGTAGCCGAGGCGTTCCAGGCCGGCTCAGTCCCCGCGGGGGCGTTGGCCCGGGCGACCTCGTGCCCGTTGAGATAGGCGACGAATCCGTCCTCGTACTTCATACGCAGAATCAGCCGAGTCACGGGCGCGTCGTCCTCGACGTAGAACGGAATGCGAACATACACGCTGGTGTTGACTCCTCGCATTGCGGTCACGTCAAGACCCACGAAGCCGGGATAGTCAAACCCCACGCCGGTTGTCCCGCGAAGCCAGGCAGCGTCATCGAATCCGACAAACGTCCAGGCCGAACCCAGCGACCCGTCGATCGGGATCAGCGCCCTGGCCTCAGCGCCCTCAGCGACAAGGGTCGTCTGAGTCTGAAGGTTCGCGTCCAGGGAACTTATGCCATACGAGATGTTTGCGAATTGCGGCGGATAGTTGATGTAGGCGTGGACTATCGTTCCATCCGGCCCGACCAGCGCCACCGATTCCCCGCCGGCGGCCAGGGCGAAGCTCGTGTGCAACTCTTCCGCCGGATCGCGTTCGTTCTTGCCGGAGGCGAAGACGATGAGGAAGTCGCCCGGAGCCAGTTCCACGGCCGGGAACTTCCATTTCGTCCGATTGGCCAGGTTGTCCGTAAGGAACCAGCCGTCGAGGTTCACCGAGGCAGACGATGGGTTCCATATCTCGATCCAGTCCGACGAATCGCCATCCTTGTCGAGAAGCTCACCTTGGGAAAGCGGAACTCGGCTCGTGTTGGCTGCCATGAATTCACTGATGATCGGAGCGTCCTGGGCTGCTGCGAGCCCCGAGAGCAGCATCATCGCCACGATGGACAACACGAAGAATCGCATGAGTCGCCGCCTCCTAATCTGTTCCCAGCGAGCCATCTGGCTCGTCGCTTGGCGGCCAGGCCGCCGGTGTGCTCCAGCTACGGTCGGGATTGGCGGCGTCCCGGATGGTCAGGGAGTAGCCGCCGCCGTCGGTTTCCTCGTACCCGTCGTCGTCGTACTCGAATTTGAGGATCGTGTTGTTGGTGCGGTGACACGTAGATACTGCTGCTGGTCGCTCGGCTCGCCCTCGTAGCTCAGGGTATCGACGATGCGCCCGTATGGATCCAGCAGGTCAAGGGTTCCGCCCCAACTGGATAGATATCCGTCATAGTTGCCCTGCACGAACAGCCCCTCTCCGCCACGAGGGCTGGTGGCGCGATTGAGGAACGCGCGGGCGTTCGGCGAAACATAGATCGCGCCGCCGGAGACAACGACAGTGCCGGGCAGGAAGGTGTGTTCGACGTCGCCGATGAGTCGCCAGCCGGAGATGTCCACAGCGTAGGGATTCGGGTTGAGAAGTGCGATGTATTGCGCGTCGCGTTCGCCTGAGATCGGATTGAACTCGCACTCGGCGAAGAAGATTGTCGCATCGTGGGGCTGGGCGTTGGGAATCGCCGCCGAGTACGAGCCTGCAATGGGATAGCTGGCGATGCGGTCTACATTGTGCGTAACGAACAGATGTGTCCGGCGAACCGCCAGGTAGTCGTCTTTGAGGATGTCGATCGCCTGAAGGAACGACTGGTCTGGCGGATAGCCGCCTTGCCCGCCCCAGGACCAAGGATTGGCCCACTTGACGTAGTCGCGCGCGACGTCCGGCGCCATCATCGTCACCAGTTCGTCGATTCGGTTCTCGATGAACCGCTCCTCGTAGGGCGTCCCCGGCGGCTGGAGGATCTCATCCATGACCGTGCGCAGACGCCGAAGATACATTTGTCGCACGGTAGGGTCGTTCAGCAGCGCATCAATCAGGCGATTCCAATGGAAGTTCCACTCCTTGCAGTCCTGTTTGCCCACGAACGGATGCGAAGGCTTCACATCGGTCGGTTTGCCGGGGACCTGATCGTCGGCGGCGTAGATGTAGTCGTGATACGAACTGCCCGTCCAATTGGAGCCCCAGGTCAGGTCGTGGTCCCAGGGCAGGAAGAACCACTGACCCGATCCGTTCGAGTCGCGATAGAGATAGTGGTTCTTGTGCGGATGGTCGTTCTGATGGACGAGAACGGTCCCCACGAGGTAGTTCAGTGTCAGCGGCAGATTCACACGGTCGAAGATGTTGTTGCGGAGCGTCGCGCCCGACGCATTGTTGATGCTCCGGCAGAAATCGTCCAGGTCCTGTCGTCCTTCATGGCGTCGCGTCTTCTTTGCGGCACTGCCGCCGGCGTGGAATGTGTTATACATCTTGTAGAGGGCCCCGTCCGGGTCGAGCCCCTCGCGTTCGAGCATATCGTCGTCCACCTGCTCGATGAAGACCTGAACACCGTAGAACTGACCGTTGCGCTGGGCGCGGACGGGGAACGATCTGCTGCTCGGACAGCCACACCAGGAGTACGCTTCGAAGGCCAGGTTCTGTCGCAGATAGGCCTTGTCGCTGTAGGTGCTGTTGAGATTGAATTCACTGACGCGCGGGGCGTCGTCGTCATACTCGAACTTGTAGCCCCGATTGAAATCGAACTTGAAATTCTTCTTCGGTGCCCCGGCGGTGCTTCCGCCACGGATTCGGATGAAAATGTTGTCGTAGAACTGTCCTCGATAGAAGACCGAGCCACGCGTGCCGCCGCGCGTCTCGGAGGCGGACACATTCTGCACAAACCAGTGCAGGATCGGCAACGCGCTGTCGATGCTCGGATCCTGCACGACCGTGCCGTGATACTCGGGGGAATTGTCGCGGTAGGGGAACAATGGAGCCCGCGAGAGCTGGCCGACGGCGTCGATGGCACTGACGGACCACCGAACCATGTCGCCGGGTTCATAGAATTGCGAAGGGATGACCGCCGTGTAAATCCCGTCGCCGGCGACCGCGTCGGCCCCCGTTCCGTCATCGACCATGTCCACGATATCGCTCGACGGGAGTCGTCTGTCCGTATCGAGGCCCACTACCCACGTCAACTGGACCCCGAGCACCGGCTCCAGCGTCTCACTGACACGGGCGGTGATGACCAGGTCTTCATTGGCCGCCGGTGGTGGCGGGTTCTCCGTGAGGCCACGAATGGCCGGACCGATCTGCCGAAGCGCCACGTGGTTGGGCGCGCCCGGGGTTGGTTCAAGGAGATACCCCTCGGCCACTTCCGAAAGATCGATCCGATCGAGGTGGATCGCCGCAAGTTCCGGAAAGGCCAGTAAGTCTGAGCTGGTCAGGGTCACGTTCAGGGCGTGGATGGCCAGGAGATTCTCGCCCGCAACGAGCCAATCCGCACAGTCTGAGATATCGAATTCCTCAAAGACCACGGCCTCGCTGTCGGGGCGATTCGCGGTCGCGGCGGCGTTCCAGGGCAATGGCGACCCGGCCGGAGCGTTGGCGCGGGTGACCTCGTGCCCATTCAAGTAGGCGACGAATCCGTCCTCGTACTTCATACGCAGAATCAGCTTGTCGGCTGTGGTGGCGTCCTCGACGTAGAAGGGAATCCGGACGTAGACGCTGGTATTGACGCCTCGCATGACCCCGACGTCGAGACCGACGAAGCCGGGGTAGTCGTATCCGACGCCCGTTGTGCCGGTCGCCCATCCGCTGTCGTCGAACGAGGCTACCGTCCAGGTCGAGCCGAGCGATTCGTCCGTCGGAATCAGAGCGCTGGCCTGCGTTCCTTCCCGAATGAGAATCGTCTCAGTCCGATCGCGGAGGCTCTGGGCGCTCAGCCCATAGGAGATGTCGGCAAACTGAGGTGGATAATCGATGTAGGCGTGCTCGACGGTGCCGTCGGGCGCGATCAGGGCCACCGACTCTCCTGCAGCCCGAAGCGCGAAGTTCGTGTGCAGTTCGCCGTCCGGATCGCGCTCGTCCTTGCCTGAGGCGAAGACGACCAGAGACTCGCCCGGACCGATCTCCACAGCCGGAAAGCGCCATCGTGTTGGATCGTCCAGTCGGTCCGTGAGAAACCAGCCATCGAGGTTCACGGCCTGGGCCGATAGGTTCTGGATCTCGATCCAGTCCGGATAGTGGCGGTCCTGGTCACGAAGGCTTTCGCGATTGGATGCGACGAACTCGCTGATGACCAGCGTCGGCCCGGGCGGCTCGTGGTCAGCGCCCCGGGCCGACGCCGGACCCCGGAACAGAACGATGGAAACGATGAATGCCAGAAGTGCTATTGAGAATACCCTCATGTATGATGTACTCCTACCGACTCTGGACGTGATGAACCTCTGCCCCATCCGGGGTACCTCGCTCAACCGACGGTCCAGTGAACCGAAGCCATTGTAGCATATCCGGGCCGAACAGACAAATGGCAGCAAACAGGCCGCCGGGCCTGCATGCTGCACCTGGTATGGGCGTATCGAGAGAGTCTCGGACGGGTCTTTGGAGCGGGGGTTGTGCCCGTTCAACTGACCGCATCGAAACGCCTTGTGGCCCACGCGTTGTGAGAGCACACCTTACTTCTGCAGTGGATCCAGCGAAAGCGGGGTGTGCGAGTCGGCCTTGGATATGGCTTGCTCGACGGCCGACGGTACGGTGTTCTGGATGTTCTCCAGCGTTCTCAAGGCAGCGGTGATGACGGCGGTGTTGTCGTCGGTGGCCGCGATCCGCTCGAGCAAGACGCACGTCTCGACGGTGGGATAGTTCTCCAGGGCGTAGATCGCCGCCGTTCGCCCGTGTTCTGCGGAGACGTCTTTGCTTCCGGCTGCCGCATAAAGCAACGCCGAATGGGCCTGGGGTGCATTGATCTTCGTGATGGTGTTGAAGAGGCTGGCGCCTTCGCCGGGCGGCACCGCTTCGAGCTTGCTCAGCAGAAAGCTAACGGATGGGGCATCGGCCACATTGGCCAGCGCGTCGATCGCCGCCTGCTGGAGGCTGTCCTGGGGACTGGCCGAGGCGTCGCCGGCGAGGGCCCGCAGAGACTCACTGGCACGGGGCGAACTGATGTTGCGGACCAACTGCGCGAGGTGCGCCGCCTCCTCTTCGGTCAGTGCCGCATCGTAACGCGCGATGATCTCGTCCAAGACGGGTCGGTCCGCCATCCTCGACAGAGAGGCAGCGGCGGCGCGCTGGACCGTGGCGTCCATTGTCTCTTGAAAGGTATCCAGCAGTAGAGGCCAGCTGTCGTGATTGCTGACATTGGAGGCGGTCTTGGCGATCTGCTCCCTGTAGAGGCCGTCGTTGACTTGCGAGAGCGTGTCGAACAGGGCGGCGGTGGCCGTCGGCGTGCCGATTCGCGCCAGTGCCTCAGCAGCCCACAGGGCCGTCTCGTCCATTCCACCGGCAATCAGATCGCTCAGCGGTACCACGGCTTCGTCACCGAGCGCGACCAGATCGTCTATGGCCTGCTTGATCTGGGCGTGGTCCCGAGTTCGGACCGCCCGACGGAGAATCGCTACTGTGCCGTTGATCCCTTGGGATTCCTCGGACTCGTCGGCGCCGGGGATGAAGGCTTCCGAGCCCGCCGCCTCGGCCCGATCTCGGAGGGCCTCGATCACGCTGAGCCGGTCGGTTGCCAGGTCGGTATCCAGTGCCCTGGTTGTGTTGGAAGATGGCGGGACCCAATCAGGCACGGACATCGATTTCTCATGTTCGGCCGCCGTCGGAAATGCCTCGTGGGGACTCTGCTCCGGCGTGGTCCGCGCTGCTGATGGGTGCGGGGGTTGCGGGTGCGTCGAAGGGGTCAGGTCCTTCTGAATGGATCGGCCCACCATCTGAAGCAGGATGATGGCGGCCACGACCAGGGCCGGATAGAAGAACAGCGGCCATTCCGACTTGATGAAGCTCTTGACCTTCGTCTGTCCGTTCACCTTGGCGGTCGGTGTGTTCCTTCGATGCGTCATAACAACTCCGCATAGTCATGCCCGATCGGTCCGGCGTCGCCGGACCGATCGGGAACATTTGAATTCATTCAGCAGATGCGTGTTCCAAGTCCATGGCGCTCTACGGTTTTCCGTAGATTCCCTGGCGAATCTGGTCGATCTCCTCCGGCGTCAGTGCCTCGTTGAAGACCACGACCTCGTCCAGTAGGCCGTTGAAGCGAGAGGCACTCCAGCGGAACAGACCCAAGGCCAGAGGACCATCGAAGACCGGGATCTTTGTCGTTGTTAAGGTTACGATATCGACCGAATCATCACTGGGGTCGTAGATACAGAGTTCGATGGTGCCGGATGCATCGCCTTCTTGGTACGTGACCCCAATGTGATACCACTGGTCTCTCTGGATGATCTTCGTGGCGTCCGTATTGAAGAACCGCAGGTGTACGCCGTCAGGTTGCCCTATGCTGAAACGAATGGTTGCGCTTCCGGCGCCCGACGGCTCATAGAGCCCGATGGCAAAGGAATAGGCGTACGGCCCCGTTTCCGCACCTTTGACGTACATCCCGGCCCCAGATACTTGCGTGGCCGACCCTTCACGTGCGTTCATCCAGAACGCCACGGAGAACTGCGGGGTAGCCACACCGCTCTTGAGCGGGAAACCTGGATCGAGGTCCGCGTCATCGATGCGGAAGTATCCGTTCTGTGTGTCCCCCGACGCCTCGCCTTCTTTGTAGTCCGCTGTGTTTGCGGTGGGCGTGCCGGAGGTACCCAGCGTGTTCGAACCGATGGAATCGACAAGCAACTGGTCCGGCTCGAAACGCCACAGGGCGACACACCGTGGATCGACGGTGAAGTTGTTGCCGACTTTTGTCGTCCCATAGGTGGCCACCAGCGTTACGCCGGAATAGGCCTGATATGCTCGGAGCATGATGTACCACGTAGCGGCGGCCGGGTTGGCAATCTCGACACTCTCGTTGTTGCCGATCAGGTATGGACGGTAGTCCCAACTGGTCGTCGTGGGCTTGGAGCCTCTCTTGATATAGAGGTCGGCGTCGCCCGTGCCGCCCGAGATCGAGATGTTCAAGAAGTCCTGGCCGGCCGGGACGTCGATTTTGTAGAATGTTTCACTGTCCGTGGCGCCGGACAGACCCGAGACCGGCACGCCATTCTCCAGCGTGATCACGGGCTCGGCTACGGGAACGTATGTTGCGACCAGGGTCACACCCGTATAGGCCTGATAGCCTCGGAGCATGATGAAGTACGTGCCGGCTGTTGGGTTGTTGATCGTGACCGTTTCATTGTTGCCGATCTGATAGGGACGGTAATCCCACTCGGTTGTTGTCGGCTTGCTGCCCCTGCGGACGTACAAGTCCACGTCGCCGGTGCCGCCCGAGGTCGAGATCTCCAGACTGGCCTGTCCGGCAGGCACGTCGATCTTATAGTAGACCTGACTGCCGGTGGCGCCCGCCAGGTTGGGTACGGGCACGCCGTTGCTCAGCGGCGTTACAGGGTCGGGGTCCGGATCGGGGATTGCCGTGCCACTGAACGTGGCCACGAGGGTCACGCCGCTGTAGGCGTGATAGCCCCGGATCATGATCAGCCAGTTGCCGCCGGTTGGATTCGTGACCGTGACGG
>CAZSXM010000013.1:0-98742 GCA_964610435.1 uncultured Pirellulales bacterium
ACACCGGCTCGACCGTTGGCTACATCGAGGCCCCCTTTGCTGAGAGGACCATCGTTCGTAGCGGCCGCCAGTCCATGCCGCTGTTCTACGACAACACGGAGGCCGCCGTCTCGGAGGCCGACCTCGAACTGGCGGCCGACTGGACGGCCAACGGCATCCGAAGCCTGTCACTATATTTCCACGGCGATCCGGACAACACCGGACAGTTGTACGTCAAGATCAACAACACCAAGGTGCCCTATGACGGCGAGGCGGCCGACATCAAGCGGGCTGCATGGCAGCCGTGGAACATCGATCTGTCGGCGGTCGGCAACGTCAGCAACGTCCGTTCGCTGACGATCGGGATCGAGGGCGCCGGGGCGACGGGCGTGGTGTACATCGACGACGTCCGGCTGTATCCCCACGCTCCTGAGTTCATCGTGCCTGCCGAGCCGGACACGGCCAATCTGGTCGCGCAGTACGCATTCGACGGCAACGCCAATGACAGCTCGGGCAATGGCGTCCACGGAACGGTCCAGGGCAGTCCGACCTATGTCCCGGGTGTGGATGGTCAGGCCATCGCGATTGACGGCGTTGGACAGTACGTCGTCGTCGGCAGCGTCGGGATCAGCGGCGATATGCCGAGGACGATCTCCGGCTGGGTCAAAGCCGACACCACGGACATTGTGGACTGGACCAACCTCTTCGGGTTCACCAGCACAACGGCCGGGGACGCTCTGAGCTTCGACATGAACAAGCGAGGCGGCGAGAATCAGTACTGCATCCATGCCTATGGCTGGGAGCGCAACATCATGGAGATCGATCTGGAGTGGCATCACCTGGCCGCCACGTACGATGGGACCACAGTGGCCTGGTACGGCGACGGTCTGTTCGTCGCCAGCGAGGCCCATGTCCTCAACACGGAGGATAACGTCCAGATGGGCCGGCGCGCGCACGACGCCGGCGGCTTCTTCCCCGGCGCGATCGACGAAGTGCGCCTCTACAACGAAGCATTGTCTCCTGAGGAGATCGCCTGGCTGGCCGGACGAACGGCTCCGCTACACAAGCCGTTCTAAGACGGAATGTCGGCACATCGGGTTCCAGTAAGCATTCATGCCAAGGGGCTGCGAGGCGTAATCGCAGCCCTTTCGCATGCATTCGAAGCGTGCATGGATGGAACGCCTGGCGTGACCCGACATCTTCCGTTCGTACCGGCAAATGCGGCCTAACCACCGACATCTGGACGAGCAAACAGGGCCGCCATCCAGCAACTCGCGGCCCGGGCCAGCCCAATTTGCCCAAGAGTGCGCGCTGGCCCTGGCACCATGGTGGCCGCTGCGGCGAGCCGAAAATGAAGTGCTACATACCTGTTCATTCTGAGTCCTCCCTCGCACAGAAGCATGTGGTTTCATGACACCACATATCTGGGATCCGCCATTTCGCGACCATACGCTGAGGTACTATGAAGTAAGACGCCATGCAGCGGGATTCCTTACAGTCTCCTTGCCCATCGAGACGAGTGTCCTCACCAACCCACGCCTCACGGCCGTGGCAGGTAGATGTGCGTCCGCAAGTCGCCCTCCGGCGTGACCTCGGCGGCCTGGAGCTTGAACTCCTCGCTGTAGCGTTTCTGTCGTGCACTTCTGTCTGCCATAGATGGTTCCTTTCGTGTCTGTGGCAGCCCACTCTATCAAGCTCGCCCCGCGCCCAGCATCCGTAGGGCAGGTCAATCCTATTGCCCCACGGATTGCGTGCAGAACTCCCCGATGAAGCATCCATCGCCTACCATCCTACTGCTGCGGGCCGGTGCGGTTGCCCGCTTTGCAGCGGGGGCATGTTCCCTGGGCCATTCGACTCATCCGGGGCCGCATCCTGATAGAAGCCGCAACGGCTCACCACGCTCGATTGTTGGCTGGATTCCCAGATGTCCATCCAGTACCATTGGGCCAGGGATTTGATCTGCCGGGTCGGGCCGAAGGTTTGGTCAAACGCCGTTGCAGAGGGTTCATTTGAATGGTAACGGACGGTGAACCACGATGGGCGAATGTGATGAAGGCCAGAAAGCGTTTTGCGATTGGGGATCCTCATGAAGAAATGCAATACCGTGATTCTTATGTGTCTGGTCCAGTCCCTTGCTCTGGCTGAGGGCAACAGTCCTCCGACAAACCTCAGATGCGAGTATTTCGCGAATCCGGTAGGGATTGGAACGACCAGGCCGCGATTGAGCTGGCAGCTCGTTCCGAGGCCGCAAGGCCTCCGACAGAGCGCGTATCGTCTGATCGCCGCCAGCAGTGAGACGCTCCTCGCCAACGATACTGGAGACCTATGGGATACCGGAAGACTGGAGAGCCACAGGACCTCCCAGGTGGTCTACGACGGCACGCCCCTGAAGTCGGGCCAGACGTGCTACTGGAAAGTGAAGGTTTGGGATGGAGCCGGCCGTTCCTCCGGATGGAGCCGGCCGGCTCGATGGTGTATTGGTCCGCTGAAGGCTGATGACTGGCGGGCTCGTTTCATCAGCTTCCGCGACACCTCCGACATCCACAGGAGCAGGGAGGAACTCCACCTGCCGCCCGCGCGCTTCTATCGAAAGGAGTTCGAAGCACCGGAGCGAATCAAGCGAGCCACCCTCCATGCAACCGCTCTGGGAATTTACGACCTCTATCTGAACGGCCGGCGCGTGTGCGATCGGTACTTCGCCCCGGGGTGGAGTGATTATCGCCGGCGCGTCTACTACCATTCGTATGATGTCACCGGCTTGCTGTCCCGCGGCGGCAATGCCATCGGCGCGATTGTCGCCGAGGGTTGGTATTCCGGCTACGTGGGGTATGGCGTCCTTGTGGGCTACGGTCCCCACAGGTCCGGACGCTGCTTCTATGGAAAGACGCCGGCCTTCATGGCACAACTGGAGATCGAGTACGAAGACGGGAAACGGGAGACGATCGTCACGGACGCCACATGGAAGGTCACCGGCGACGGTCCCGTGCGCGAGGCGGACATCCAGGGCGGCGAAACCTATGATGCCCGCAAGGAGATGCCCGGCTGGTCCAAGGCGGGCTTCGACGACAGCCGCTGGGAGCGGACCATCCCGGCCGAAGAGAATGGAAGCGTCGTGGCACCCTACTGGGACCAGGGGGGCACTCGCCTTGTGGAATTGGGTTTCGTGAAACCCGCGGTCCTCCAGCCCTATCCCGCGCCTCCAATTGCCATCACGCAGGAACTGGCCGCCAGGAAGGTTACCGAACACAAGCCGGGCGTGTACATCTTCGATTTCGGCGAGAACTTTGCGGGCGTGGTGCGGCTGAAGACGAAAGGGCCTGCCGGCGCCAGGATCACGCTCCGCTACGGTGAGATGCTTCACCCTGATGGACGTCTGATGACCGAGAACCTTCGCCGGGCGAGGGTGATCGATCACTACATCCTCAGGGGCGACCCCGATGGAGAGGAATGGGTCCCTCGCTTCACCTATCATGGATTCCAGTTCGTCGAGGTGACCGGCCTTGCCCAGGAGCCGTCTCTCGACACCGTGACCGGCTTGGTCCTGCACAACGACACGCTGATGACCAGCCACTTCGAGTGTTCCGATCCGATGATCAATCAACTCTTCAGAAACATTGTCCGGACCCAGCGCGCCAACTTTGTCGAAGTGCCCACGGACTGTCCTCAGCGGGATGAACGCCTGGGATGGCTGGGCGACGCTCAGATCTACGTTCGTTCGGCCACCATCAACGCCGACGTCGCCTCATTCTTTACGAAGTGGATGACGGATGTCGAAGAGGCCCAGCGGTCCTTTGGCGCCTATCCGGATTACGCGCCCTATCCCATGCAGCACGGCGGCAGTGGAAAGGCCTTCGGGACCGCCTGGATGGATGCCGGCGTGATCTGCCCCTGGCACATCTGGAAGGTTTACGGCGATACGCGCATCATCGAACGCCACTATGCCTCCATGATCCGTTTCATGGAGTTCCGCCAGGCGATCAGCCCGCAATTCGGGGGCATCTCCCTCGGCAATCCATGGGGCGACTGGCTGAACGTCGATGATCCCACGCCGATCGAGTATATCGATGCCTGCTACTTCGCATGGACTTCGAGACTCATGGCGGAAATGGCCGAAGCCATTGGGCAAGAGAGCGACGCGGCGTTCTACAGCGATCTCCACGGGAAGGTCAAGACGGCCTTCGCCAGAGATTATATCGGCAAGGACGGCACGCTCGAGGTGAAGTCCCAAACCGCCCACGTCCTCGCACTGGCCTTCAACCTTCTTGCCGAGGAGCAAACGAAGGTGGCGGCCGACACCCTTGCCGATCAGATTGCCCGAAACGGTTACCGTATGGCTACCGGCTTTCTGGGCACCAAGGAGCTCTTGCCGGTTCTATCGGCCCACGGCCACCATGATCTGGCGGTCAGACTTTTCCAAAGCCGCGAGTTTCCCTCGTGGGGCTACGCGGTCGTCAACGGCGCGACCTCCGTGTGGGAACGCTGGGACAGCTACACAAAGGAGGATGGGTTCGGCCGTCACAATGCGGCAATGAATTCCTTCAGTCACTATGCGTTTGGCGCGGTCTGCGAGTGGATGTTTCGCACGCTTGCGGGCATCGACAGCGACGGAGTGGGATTCGAGCACATTATTCTGCGGCCTTCTCCGCCGTATCCCGGGAGCAACCCCGACAACGCACCCATTCACTGGGTCAGGGCCCACTACGATTCGATCCACGGACGAATTGCCAGTGCCTGGACGCTGGAAGGCGACCTCTTCACCTATGATGTCACGGTCCCGCCCAACACAACAGCGTCCGTCGTTCTCCCCGCCGCCAGGATCGAGGACGTGACCGAATCCGGTCGGCCGGTGACGGGACGAGACACAATGCAGAGCCGTCCGATGGCGGGCCATTCGGTCGTCCTGAGGGTTTCCTCCGGATCGTACTCATTTCGATGCACATATGCGCGAACGCGTTAGATCGCACAGGATTGCCGCCCATGACTCAGCACGATGGATGCTGCAACACAACCTTCGGACGTAGAGATTTTCTCAAATCGGTGACGCTTTCCGCCGGGGCGCTGGCGATGGGGAGTGTCTTGCCTCTGTCGGCCACCCCCTCTCCGCGCCGGCCCAATGTGGTCTTCGTATTCGCCGACGAGTGGAGGGCCCACGACCTCGGCTATGCGGGCAATTCCGATGTGCCGACGCCGCAGTTTGACGCCATGGCACGGGACAGCATCAACTGTGCGTCGATGATCTCGGGCTGTCCGGTCTGCACGCCCTATCGGGCCAGTCTGCTGACCGGCCAGTACTGGCTGACCCACGGTTTGTTCTACAACGACAAGCCGCTTGGTACGCCGGCGGTGTCGATCGCACAGGCCTTCAAACAGGCTGGCTATGACACCGCGTACGTGGGAAAGTGGCATGTGGACGGCCATGGGCGGTCGGCGTTCATCCCGCGCGAGCGGCGGCAGGGCTTCGACTACTGGAAGGCGCGGGAATGCACGCACGACTACAACAACTCGATGTACTATGGGGATACCCCGGAGCCGCTTATCTGGGACGGCTACGACGCCATCGCACAGACACGGGACGCCATTCGGTATATCCGTGAACACGACCGCAGCAAGCCGTTTCTCTTTGTCCTTTCGTGGGGGCCACCGCATACCCCGCACCACACGGCGCCTGAGGCCTACAAGCAGCGCATCGCACCGGCCGAGACATTGAAAGTGCGGCCGAATGTACCTGAGGTGCTGCGAGATAAGGCCCGTGCGGCACTGGCCGGCTACTACGCCCACATCGCGGCGCTCGACGACTGCATCGGCGATCTCCGCCGGACACTCAAGGAGACCGGGCTCGAAGAGAACACCATTCTGGTCTTCACGACCGATCACGGTTATATGATCCATTCTCAAGGCGAATTCCACAAGCAGATGCCGTGGGAGGAGTCGATCCGCGTGCCGTTCCTGTTGCAGTGGCCCGCCCTGCACGGCGGCGCCGGTCGCACCATCCGCATGCCGATCAATACCCCCGACCTCATGCCGACGCTGCTCGGGCTGGCCGGCGTACCGATACCTGAGACGGTCGAAGGGCGCGACCTTTCTGCGGTCTTTCGTGGGGAACGGGAAGAGTCGGATGAGGCGGCCCTCATCATGTGCCCTGTGCCATTCCACCAGTGGAACTTCGCCCGCGGCGGCCGAGAGTATCGCGGCGTTCGCACGCAACGGTACACCTACGTACGAGATCTGAAGGGACCGTGGTTGTTGTATGACAATGAGGCCGATCCCTATCAGATGGACAACCTCGTCAACCGGCCGGAATCCGCCGAACTGCAAGCGCGATTGGAGATGGTCCTCACCCACAGACTCCGCGAAACCGGGGACGAGTTCCGTCCGGCACAGCACTACATGGACCAGTGGAACTACACCTGGGATAGGGGCGATGCGCCGAGCAGCAGGCGCGAGGGTACATTGCAGAGTCGGGCGGATCTTTCTACCGTGCCTACCTGACGTACAGAGGTGTGAAGGGCGGAGGGAGACTGCAGCGCCTGGCGGGGCAGAGCCGCGACACCCCTGACCTACCTACCCCGCCGGAGACGAGGCGGCAGAACAAGAACAACCACACGACCACGCCAAGCCATGAAATCAAGACGCTACATCTTCACCCACAGGTTCCTTCAGAGAGCTGAAAAACACAGAGTAACACACAGAAAACCACCGCGCCAGCATTTCGGTATCCCTGGTGTGGGAGAGATAGAAACTCCAGAGCGGTCGGCCGTATCCGAATTCCCTGGCGTAGGCATCCGGCGAACCGATTTGCGGGGTTTTCCTTATGGGCGAACGCCTCCGAGCGTCGTAACGTTGCCCAAGAGAGCCATCTGTGATGTTCGAAATCCGACACAAATATACCGTTCATTGCACGAGCCGGGGGCAAAAGCCCGACTCAATGCCACCGACGGAGGTCGCAAGGCACTATCGGGAAGTGCACGCCGTGTTCGAGGAATTGATCCACAGGCCCTGGGGCACGGCGTGCTGGTCCCCGGCCACCGATGTCTGGGAGACCGATGACGCCTTTCTCTTTGAAATGGACCTGCCCGGCGTCGAGACCGAGGCGATCTGCGTCACCGCCGAGGGACACACCCTTTCGATTGAAGGCCATCGCGACGTTGCGCACAGCGAACGCGACCACCAGCCGCATCGATGCGAACGACCCGAAGGCCGATTCAGGCGGACGTTTCAGTTCGAACAACGCTTGGACCCGGAGCAGATCGAGCATCGGGCAAACCGGGGCGTGCTGGTGGTGACCGTACGCAAATCGAGAACCACATCACTGGAGCAGGATCGAGACCATGCAGAGCCCTGAAACGATAAATCCGGATATCCAACACGACGAACACCACCTGATGACGGCTGCACCGGTGGAGGCGTTGACCGCCGAGCAGACCGATGTGTCCTTCGACTCGGAGATGCCCGCCTTCGAGACGACATCGGAGCTCGAACCGCTCGAGGAGATCGTCGGTCAGGATCGCGCCATGGCGGCTCTCGAGGTGGGCCTGGGGATTCGCCATGAGGGATACAACATCTTCGTCGCCGGCCTGACCGGAACGGGCAAGAAGGAGACGATCCAGCGCAGCCTGATCAAGCGTCTGGACGGCTCGAAGATCCCAAATGACTGGGTTTACCTGCACAATTTCGACCACCCCGACGAGCCGTGGGCGGTGGACCTGCCGGCCGGCAAGGGCCGGCAATTGAAGAAGGACATGGACCATCTGGTCCAACGACTGCGTGAAGCCTTGCCCAAGGCGTTTCGACAGCAGGACTTCAGCCAGGAGAAGGATGACCTGAGCCGGAAGTATCAGGACCGCGTGGACCAACATACTCAGCAGTTGCGCGACATCGCCCGGCAACGCGGCTTCGAACTGACGTTTACCGCTCAGGGGCAGGTCGGCTTCGTGCCGGTGATTGACGGCGAGACCGTCGAGAAGCCCGAACAACTTGAGAAGCTCTCCGAGCAAGAGAAGCAACGCATCAGCGAAGGCGAGAAGGAGCTGACCCGCGAGTTCAACCGGATCATGCAGGAACAGCATCAGATGATGCAGAGCCTCGGGCAGGAGGCCCGCGACGTGGAACGGCGGTTCGCCCGGCAGGTGGTTCTGCCGTCAGTCGAAGAGATCAAGCCGTCCTACAGCGAACAGAAGCGAATCCAGACCTATCTGGATCGGGCCGCCGAGCACATCCTGGAGAACCTGTCGGACTTTCGACAACAGGGCGATGCGCAGAATGTACCGCCCCAATTGCGCGCGATGATGGGAGAAGACGGGCAGCCGAAATTCCTGGCGTACCAGGTCAACCTCATCGTCGACAACAGCGGCGCCGAAACCGCCCCGATCATCATCGAAGAGACGCCCGCCTATCGCCATCTCTTCGGCAACATCGAGCGCAGCGCGGACCGCAGCGGCCGGCTCGTAACCAACTTCATGCAGATCAAGGCAGGCAGCATCCTGCGGGCCAACGGCGGTTACCTCGTGTTCAATCTGGAAGACGCCCTGACCGAGCCGTTCGTCTACAAAAGCCTCAAGCGGGCCCTCAAGAGCGGCTGCATTCAACTGGAGAGCTACAATCCCTGGGTGCCCTTCAGCACCGGGGGACTGCGTCCCGAGCCCATCCGCATCGACACGAAGGTCATCGTCATCGGCAGCCCGCTTCTGTACTATCTGCTGCGATTCTACGATGAGGAGTTCGCCTCAATCTTCAAGATCAAGGCCGACTTCGGCACCGAGATGGCGCGCGGCCCGGAGGAACAGTCGCACTACGCCCGCTTCATCGCCGGTCAGGTGCAGAAGGAGAACCTTCGGCCGTTTACGCGGGACGGGGTTCGCGAGGTTCTGCGCTTCGCCGCCCGACAGGTGGCCGAGAAAGACAAGCTGCTGACGCGATTCTCGGAGACGGCCGACCTGGTCCGCGAAGCCGACTATTTCGCCCGCGGTCGGGCGGCGCAGACCGTCACGGCTTCGGACGCGCGTCGCGCGCTGGTCCATCGCGTCTATCGCTCCGACCGCATCGCCGAGAAGATCCGCGAGCTGATCGCCGAAGGCACGTTCCTGGTGGACACCGAGGGCAGCCGGATCGGCCAGATCAACGGGCTGGCCATCGTCCATCTGGGCGATTACGCCTTCGGCAAGCCCAGCCGCGTCACAGCCTCCGTGGGACTGGGCACCGACGGCCTGGTCAATATCGAGCGCGAGGCCAAACTCTCAGGCAGCACGCACGACAAAGGCGTGCTGATCCTCGCCGGCTTCCTGCGCAACACCTACGGCCGGCGCAGCCCCGTGACCCTCTCAGCCAGCATCTGTTTCGAACAGAACTACGGAGGGGTCGATGGCGACAGCGCCAGCTCGGCCGAGCTGTTTGCCCTGTTGTCCAATCTTGCCGAGGTTCCCCTTCGCCAGGATATCGCGGTGACCGGGTCGGTCAACCAGTGGGGGCAGATTCAAGCCATCGGCGCCGTCAACGAGAAGATCGAGGGATTCTACGACGTCTGCCGCCAAATCGGGCTGACCGGCGAACAGGGAGTCTGCATCCCGCAGAGCAACGTTCGGAACCTCGTGCTGCGCGACGACGTCCGTCAGGCCGTGGCCGAAGGCCGTTTTCACATCTATCCGATCCATACGATCGACGAGGGCCTCGAACTGCTGACAGGTTTCAAAGCGGGTCTGTCCGAGGTCTCCGACAGTCTGCACGGTCGGGTGGCGGATCGGCTTCGAATCATGTCGGATGCTGTGCGGGGGTATGGTCGGGATCACGAGACGCGCGTGGTCCCGGCCGGTCCTCCGGAGAGCCCGCCCCCCGGCCCGCCGAAAATTCCCGGCGATCAGCCTTGACACGCCCGGCGATCTGTACTATTGTCTGTATGTATGATCGGGAATCCACGACTCGCTAACCCGACCCAACCAGACTCGTGCGCGTGCGCAGGAAGCAGGTCACCGGATGGCAAAACAGACGGGCACCACAATCCCCAAAGCCATCGCCAAGGTTTCGTCGGGGATTTGCGGGCTGGATGAGATCCTTCACGGAGGTTTTCCCGCCGGAAGGGTGACGTTGCTCTGTGGAGGGCCGGGGAGCGGAAAGACCTTCTTCGGACTTGAATTCCTCGTGCGTTCGGCGCTGGCGGGACGGCCGGGCATATTGGTGTCCTTTGAAGAGCGGGCCGATGCCATTCGAGACAACGCCTTATCCCTGGGGTGGGATCTATCGGCAATGGAGAAGTCCGGCAGGCTCTTCATTCTTGAGGCCCGGCTGGACCGCCATGCCATCGTAGCCGGTGATTTCGACATCGATCCGCTGCTGGCCATCCTCCAGGGTCAAGCGCGCCGGATGAATGCCGCCTGTGTGGTCATTGACGCCGTGGACGCCTTCATGCGGGTGTTCCGGGATCCCGGCCGTGAGCGGGAGGAAATGGGCAAGCTGCACGACTGGCTGCTCGACAGCAGGTTCACGGCCCTGATGACCAGCAAGCTCTCCAATGCATCCGGGTCGCCCAACGGCTATGAGTTCCTCGAGTACATGACCGATTGCGTCCTTGTGCTGGACCAGCGGGTGGCCGGGCAGGTCACGACGCGCCGCCTCCGCGTGCTCAAGTATCGCGGCTCGGGGTTCGGCTCGAACGAGTATCCTTTCATTCTGACCGAGAAGGGCTGCCTGGTGATGCCCGTCTCGATGGTTTCGCTGGACGGCAAGCCTCAGGGTGACAGGCTTACGACGGGAATCGATGCGCTGGATGCGTTGCTCCCGGGCGGGTACCGATGGGGCTCGGTTGTACTGATCACCGGTCCGACGGGAACCGGCAAGACGACGCTGGTGTGCAGCTTCGTTCGTCAGGCCTGCGCCCGACGGGAGAAGGTCCTGTACATCGGCTTCGAAGAATCCCAGGAGATGATGCTGGCCAATATGCTCAGTCCGGGAATCGATCTGCGTCCGGCACTCGATGCCGGAACGCTCGAGATCTTGGCCACAATGCCCGAATCCATGGGCGTCGAGCACCATCTGTTCGGCGCGCTGGAGCGGATCGACAGGCTCGGTGTCGACCACGTCGTCGTCGATGCCATCAGCGCGTGTCACCGCATGGGCAGCGAGCAGGCGGCTTTCGATTATCTCGTCCGTCTGATTGACCTGTGCAGCCGAAAAGGCCTCACCTTGTTTCTGATCAACCAACTGGACGCTGATCAGACACAGCACGACCTGAGCACAATCGGCATCTCGTCGCTGATTGACACCATCGTGCTCCTTCAATATCGGCGATGGGACGGCCGGTTCGGCCGCACCCTGCGAATCTATAAGAGTAGGGGCTCCAGCCATTCAGCCGGAGAGCATCCGTTTGTTATCACCGACGATGGAGTTCGCATCGATCCGAAAGGCCTCCAGAACGAGCCGGATACAGAGACCGCCGGATCGACAGTGGATTGACGCGGCACCTGAGGGAGCGTGGCATGACGAAGAGCGCAGAGTCCAGGCCATCGAGGGATACGGTACCGACTGCGTCGCCCGTGGCGTATCGGCTTCGCCTGTTTGTCGCCGGAGACGGGGCCAATTCGGTCCTCGCCCGAGCGGCCCTGGATGAGATCTGTGCCGAGCTGCCCGAAGGCACCTGCGAAGTGCAGGTGTCGGACGTTCTGGAGGACTTCCGCGTCGCTTTGCAGGAGAACATTCTCGTCACCCCGGCCCTGATCGTGGAGGGGCCGGCGTCCCGGCTCGTGATCTTCGGCAATCTGACGGACCGACCGAAGGTTCTGGCGGCTCTGAAAGGAACGCAGGCGCAATGACGACGGAAACCGAACCGAGCTACAAGGAACTGCGATCCCGCCTGCAGCGCAGTGAAGGGATCATCGAGGCGCTGCGCCGCCAGGAAGTCGACGCCATCATCGGCGATCAGGACATCGCGTACGTTCGTCTCAAGGAGATGGAAGATGCCCTGCATCAGACCCAGCAGGAACTGGAGCGGCAGGTCGAGTCCCACGCGAAGGACCTGGGCCTGGCCGGCCAGAAGCTTCGCCAGGCTCTGGCCGAGCAGAAGCAGTTGCACCAGCAGATCCGAAAGTATACCCACCGGCTGCAGGCTCAGGCCGAACTTCTCGATCTGGCCTACAACATGATCTACGTGCACGACATGGACGGCAAGATCGCTTACTGGAATCGCGGCGCCGAGGAGTCCTACGGCTGGAAGCGGGCCGACGCCCTTGGAAAGCACATTCACGAGCTTCTGCAGACCGAATACACCGAGCCCTACATCCAGATCGTCGGCCGCCTGATTCGAGACGGGCGGTGGGAAGGGCGACTTGTGCACACCACACAGGACGGCAGGAAAATCGTTGTCGCAACCCGCTGGGCGCTCCGCAAGGACGATCAAGGACGCCCGGAGGCAGTTCTTCAGATCGAGAGCGATATCACCGACACTGCGGGCGCCTGACGCTCGCGCCACCGACGACGACGGCAGGCGTCAACGCCGTTGACCATTGAAGATCGGGCTGCGGGTGCATGGATGAGGCCCTTGCGACGCGATGTTTGGCGCGGCCTGCGTGTGGGCCAACGGCCGTCCGAGCAAAATCCCGTTCGACGCGCGCGGTGACACGGGCCACTGTTGTAGCTGCAGAATGGATAGATGCCGCCGTCGGGAGCGGCGTAATGGATCGTGCAAAGGGGTGCACAAAGCAGAAGGGATACCAATCCCGGTGCATTTGGATAAGACCCGCCTGGCTTTCGATCTCCCGGGCCAGATCCGCGATGGTGAAGCATCGCACCCATCGTTGGCTGTAATCCAGCCGACCCGTGAAGGCCACGGGCTGCCAACTGATTCCCGCAATGGAGTCGGTGTGCTCGACCACAAACCGCAGTATGGGACCGATCTCGTGTTCGTTGATTCCTTTGACAATGGTCGGGACCAGAATCGTGCGAACGCCGGCGGCATAGAGCCCGCAGGCTTGCGGACAGCCCTGTGGTCCGCTGTCGACCGGCCGCGCGCCCCCCGGCAGATGGCTCGATCGAGCTCGAGCATGCGCTTGAAGAACCTCGCGTCGGCGCTGAGCAGCTCGCGAAACGAGCCATGCTCGGCACAATGCTTGTGCATGAATACCTGTCCATGATCTTCATCAATCGTGGCGTCGATCTCCGCTCGACACTCCGCCTTCTCCACGCACGTCATGGAAGTCACGCCTGTTGCGAGGCGAATTGATCGAGGTGTGCGATGACCTCCTCGTCGGGCACGTCATACCAGTTCTGGTATACTTGGGCGACCGCACGGAACAGCGGGGGTTTCTCCAAGATGACGACTTCATCGGCGATATGCATCAGGTCCTCAGCCGTCGAAGGACCGGCCACGGGGGCGGCAACGACGATCTTCTCCGCCTGCTGGTTGCGGCACAGGGCGACGCCGGCGCGGACGGTCGAGCCCATCGCGATACCGTCGTCGACCACAATCGCCGTTCGCCCGCCGATCTGTGGCAGCGGCGCGCCGCGGCGAAGGGCGGCAATCCGACGTCGAACCTCTTCGTTCTGCTCGCGAATGATTCGCTTGACCACCTCCTGCGGCAGGCTCTGCGCCATCTCCTCGAAGAGAAAGGTGCTGCCGTCCTCGGCGATGGCGCCGAAGCCCGCCTCCGGGTTGTGGGGCAGGGGGAGCTTGCGCACCACCAACGCCCCCAGTTCTGCATTGAGCCGCTGAGCGACATGAAACCCTACTTCGATCCCGCCTCGAGGAATGGCCAGGACCACAGGATGTTCGCTCTGGTAGTGTCCGAGGGCTTCAGCGAGTCGTTGCCCTGCGTCTTTTCGGTCTCGAAACATAGACGCCACTCCTGCTTACACGGACCGACCGGATCAGGTCTTCACTTTGAGGCAGTCGGATCGAAAACAACATTCCAGATTCATGCAATGGCCGTAGGAGCGGCCGTGGCAGTCGGGAAAGCCTTCGCACCGCTGGATCAGACGGACCAGTTCCAGCTTGGGTCTCTTCTTGGGCCGTATCCCCAACTGTCGTGCCTTCTCTCGTATCTCGGTCATCTTCATCGGGGCCTCACCTTAGGCGATCAGCGTGGCAGCGCGGTGGACGGCTCTCCGCGGCACACCCGCTCATATGCGTCGGCAAACGGGGCACAACGAGCCTTCAGATTCGCCAGAACATTCATGAAATTGATATAGGCGTCATACGGCGACTCATCGGCCGAGGCCGGTGCGTGCAGGTCAACGCGTTCCAGTCGCCCGGTGTCCATGCGAGCTAGATGGTGGCGGCACTGGAGCCGTCGCCAACTGGCCAGCAGCTCCGGATCCCCGGCGGCGCGGATGGCGGGTTCGAGCTGATAGAGTTCGGCTGCCGCATCCTGCTGCAGCGCGTTGGGTGGGACGGCTTCTTGCTGACCGCCCGTCGCGCTGGCCGTTTCAGGTACGTCGAGGACATGGAGCGCGTCGTACGAGCGCGCCACGTCGCCGGGCGTTCGGAACTGGCCGCAAGGATGTTCGAGAACCTGACCCGATGCGAATCCGAGGCATTCCACGGCGCGCGTGACATCGCGGCCGGACAGCTCCAAGGCCTCGAAATCAATGCAGATGGTCTCGACGGCGCCGCGTCCGTGATGCGTGTTGATCCATGGAATGCCGTCCGGCCGCATCGCAGGCTTCTCACCGGCGAGAAGGCTGGTGAGATCGTTGCTCAGACGGCGGTTCTTAAGCAGCAGCTTGACCCGACCGGCATGGGGCGGAATGTGAAGGTAGCCACACCGCCGCTCTGCCGAGTCAACATCGACCGCATCGATCACAATCGCATCGAAGCCACCGATCCGTTCGATCCCCCTGGCCAGAGCGTTGCTGTACGCGCACTCGGTGCTCAGCAGGACCCTGGGATTCTGTCCAAAGAGTTGGCACGTCAATTCGCGTTGCATGGCAATTTACTCGGCGAACTCGACCGGCGAGTACCGGAAGGAAAGGTTTTCCTGATACGCGCGGGCCAGGAACTCGACACACCCCGTCTCGGCGAGCACCTGGAAGCTTCGAATCGCCTCCGGCGCAACGTCGCGGAGCTGCTCCATCAGCACGCCCGTCATCCCGAAGGCGAACCGGAACCGGCCGCGATGCTTCTCGATCAGCTCCAAGAGCAGCGCATTGGCGGGAAGATAGCGGCGGCGAACGGCATCACGGAGGGTCTGGCCATTCTCCCAGTCATTGAAATAGTCACTGCCGGCATCGAAGGCGGTGTAGTGCCGCAATCGTTGCGGGCGATGGAGCTGAAGACAAAGACACGTTGAAGCCATAGGCGTTTCCTTGTGAATATAGGCGTTTCCTTGTGAATCATGGTTCATACGGTTTGCATGGTGCGGGCATAGATCTCCTGAATTCGGCAGGCGGCATCGGCCCATCGGAACTTGAACGACTCCGTCCGGCCGTTGGTGCGCATCATACGCTGCAAGGGCCGATGTTCGAGAACGGCGAGCATTTTGCTGGCCATTTCGTTGACATCCCAGAAATCGACCTTCAGGGCGTTATGCAGGGTTTCGGCGATGCCGCTTTGCTTGCTGACGAGCACGGGCACGTTACGCTGCAATGCCTCCAGCGGAGCAATTCCGAACGGCTCGGAGACCGAAGGCATCACGTAAAGGTCGGCCATGCGATAGACCCGATCAATATCGGCGCCTCGCAGAAAGCGGGTGAAGAAGATCTTCGGCCCGATTCCGAGCTCGGCTGCCCGTTCGATGCTGCGATAGAGCATATCCCCGTCGCCGGCCATGATGAAGCGCACTGAGTTCATCTTCTCAAGCACCCTCTGGGCCGCGTGGAGGAAGTACTCGGGCCCTTTCTGCATCGTGATCCGCCCCAGGAACAGGACCACCTTCTCGGATCCGCTCGGAGGCTGCTGAAGCTCCGACGCTCCGTCGGCGCCATTGGGTTCGACGCCGTTGTACACCACCTCGATTTTCTGGGGCGGCACCGCATACCGGCTCACGAGGAGGTTTCGGGTATAGTTGCTCACGGCGATCACCTTGGCCGCCGCGTGCACGCCATGGCGCTCGATATCGTAAACTGCCTGATGGACGTGCTCGCCGCTGCGGTCGAACTCGGTCGAGTGCACGTGGACGACCAGGGGCTTGCCCGCGCGCTCGGCCAGTGCGATGCCCGCCGGATACGTCATCCAGTCGTGGGCGTGAATCAGATCGAACTGCTCTTTCTGCGCCAGACCAAGGACGCGCTCGGCATATCGCCGCACCTCAGCCTGGATATCACCGCCATAGAGCCCCACATTCGAGTGCTCCTCGAACGGCTCGGACTCCGACTGTGGCTGCGGCCGGCCCGGAGATTTCCATTGGGTCGCCTGCGCCGCCCGTGCTGCAGGCGCCGCACTCAAGGCATAGGGTCGCAATGCCGAGGCAACCGTTCGAAAGCGAACGTTGACCCAGTCGGAAGAGGGAAAGCCCGACACACCGATCGGGCCCGACCGAACCCCTGCACCGCCGAAACGCAGGGGCCGGGATCTTGGAAGAACGAATGTCAGCGGCATACCGAGGCGATCCATCGCTTTGGTCAAGCCGTAGCATGCCGTGCCCAGTCCGCCGCTGATCGCAGGCGGAAACTCCCATCCCAACATCAGGATATGTGCCACTTCGATCAACTCCCTTCGATCAACTCCCGTGGTTGTTCCAGCCAACTCCCCATAGCGGCCACTATGCAGGACCGTTGGAAACGTCTGAATAGGCAAAACCCTGCATTGCTCACCCGGCAATTGCCCAGCCGCGTCTACCGGATGTCCTGGTCCGACGCGTCTGCCTTGCTCAGATGCCTCAGAAACCAGGAGCAGGCATGATTGGCGACATCTTCGAGTGCGCCTGGCTCCTCAAAGAGGTGCCCGGCCTCAGGAATGATCGTCAGTTCACACTCCGTCCGCAGTTGCTCGCGCGCCTGGCGGTTCAGATCGATTACTACCGTGTCGCATTCCCCGATCAGCAGCAAGATCGGTGCCCGGACTTCGGCCAGAGCATCTCCAGCCAGATCCACCCGGCCACCCCGCGAGACCACCGCCCCGATACGATCGGGTCGGCGCGCGGCAGCGACCAGCGCGGCGGCTGCACCGGTGCTCGCACCGAAGCAGCCGATTCGCAGATTGCGCGTCATGTCCTGATGGCTGAGCCAGTCGGTCGCCGCATCTACACGGCTCGCCAGAAACGGAATGTCAAAGGACAGATTTCTCGTGACGATGTCCGTCTGCTCCTCCCGCTCGCTCAGCAGGTCGATCAGGAGGGTGGCCAGGGAGGCTTCCTGCAGGATCTGGGCCACCCGTTGGTTCCGGGGGCTCAGGCGACTGCTGCCAGCACCATGTGCGAAGACGATGACACTCTCGGCACCTTCGGGAATGGCCAGAGAACCCGGCAGCACGGCTCCTGCTGCCGGGATTGCAACATCAGCACGGCGAACGGCCTGTTGGGTCTTTGTATCCATGAATCTCTTTCTCCAGTAGGCCGGACAGGCCTCTACGCAACTCCGATACGGAGAGGTCTGACCCCGTCCACTTCCATTGCGATCTCTTTCTGCATCTGTGCAAGATGGGGTCGGCTCTCGTCAAGTGTGTATCCGTCGAGTACGGCGGTCTGTTCTTCCTCCACCGCGCGACCCCTGATCTCAAAGCCTTTCTTGCGACGGCTCTGCCAGATCAAGAGGGCGGCATGGCAACCCTCCAGCCCGTCCGGCAGCAACGAGGTATCCATCCAGATGTGGGCAGACACCCGGCTTTCACCGTCGCGTTTGCACTTCTCAACGTGCGTGAAAGCGGGCCTTCCCGTGGGATCCACCGTCACCAGAAAGACGCAATCAGCCCATGTGGCCAAATGCATCGCCCGGTTCAGAGATTCGCTTGCGCCATTCATTGGATGGACCTCTCGTTTTCGCTGAGTTTCGGCCCGCCTTCACGCAAGTCGACCTACCCGCCCTTGACGGGAATCTTCTTGATCTTCGTCTTCGATTCGGCGCTGCGGGGCAGCCGGATGTGCAGAACGCCGTTCTTGAACTCGGCCTGGGCTTTGTCTTCGTCCACCTCGGCCGGCAGGTCGATCAGGCGATCGAAGCGGCCGTGCGAACTCTCCATGCGGTAGAAGTCCCCTTCCCTGGTCTCGGCCTCTTCCTTTTTTTCGCCTGAGATCCGCACGGTGTCCTTCTGGACCGTGACCTCAATGTCTTTGTCTTCCATGCCCGGCAGCTCGGCCGAGACCACCACCTGGTTGTCCTCTTCCCGCACGTTGACCGGCGGCAGATAGGCTTCGGTCCAGCCGGGCGACTCGGCGAACGAACGCAGCCAAAAATCGTCGAACAGACGTTCCATCTCCCGCTCCAGAGGATGGAACATCTCACCTCGCCGCCTCAAACCTCTTCGTCTCGGTCTCATCAAACTCGTTAATGCCATCGTACACACTCCTTTTTGCGTCAGAATACGAAACAACTCGTCACGTGACCACACGACGCCCCGCCGCTGCGCTCAGGCGAATGTGAGCTTGTTGATGACGTTGATCACCCCGACCGTATGGCGCGCCGCATCGACCGCAGCGCGATATGCCATTAGATTCGGGACCGCGCCGGACAGCGTCACCACACCGTCGACGACCTCCACGTTCACCTTTTCCGGATCCACATAGGCGTTCCGCTCGAGCGACCCGACGATGGCCCGGCCAATGCTTTGATCGGTGACGCCCTTCGAAGGCACGACCGCCAGTTCGTTGACCACTTCCAACACACCGTTGAGACTGCCGGCCAGTTCCTCGGCCAGCATCTTCTGCCAGAACGACCCGACGGACCCCTTCAACGTAACCACCCCCTTGCTCGCGGCCGGCGTGATATCCGAAGAATCGATGTCCGGATGCCACAGCAGCGTGTCGGCCACACGTGAGACGATCGTGTCGTCGGCAGGGACCGACACCCCCGCCGGATGCTCGACGGCAAGCCCATTATCCACGGCGCGGACCCCTTCCACCAGCCAGGCATCCTCATCGGCCGCATGGCGGGCGCCCAGCGTCGAGACCGTTCCGCTCAGGACCACGGTTCCGTCGGAGACCTCGACCTGCACGCTTGAGGCATCGACCCGACCGTCCCAGTACAACTGATCGACGACATCCTTCTTGATGTCTTCCGCGTTTCGTGTTGCGACCACCATAACACAATCCTTTCCCGAACGATCATCATCGCTCGTCGCTCAGTCCCCTGCTCCGGCGCAGGATATCTCGATCATTTCGTCACGCCAGACAAAGCCTGGGTCCATAAGTCACGCCGGCCTCACTGTTGACCCGGAGACCACCACCGCAGGCCATCTTCGCCGCGGCGTTGCCAGCCGGAGCCTTCACATCGATACCGGCACTTCCGTACTGAGCCGGACAGCCTCTTTGACCATCTGGCTGGCGTAGCCCCATTCGTTGTCATACCAACTCAGTATCTTGACCAAATCGCCGTCCACAACCTGGGTCATGGTCAGATCGACGATCGACGCACGCGGATCTCCGATGATGTCGGATGAAACGATCGGGTCGTGCGTCACACCGAGGACACCCGCATATCGCTCTGTTTGCGCTTCTTCCTCGAAGATGCGATTGACCTCTTCGACGCTGGTGGGTTTGACCGTCACAAACACGAGGTCGGCGATCGAGCCGACCGGCACCGGACCGCGAATGGCGATGCCGTTGAATTTGCCTTCGTACTGCGGCAGGGCCTGGGTGGTCGCCTTGGCCGCTCCCGTGCTCGTTGGAACGAAATTGTTGGCGCCGGCCCGACCACGGCGGAAGTTCTTGTTGGGACCATCGACAATGGCCTGGGCGGACGTAAAGGCATGGACCGTCGTCATGATCGCCTTCTGGATGCCGATCCGTCGCCCCATGACCTCGACGACGGGCGTGATGCAGTTGGTCGTACAACTGGCGCACGACAGCACGCCCCCGGCAGCCTCAGCCTGATTGACCCGGTGTACGACATTCGGCACGTCTTTGCTCTTGGCCGGCGCCGAAAGAATCACGGTGTGCGCACCGGCCCGGAGATGCTTTTCCAGGTCCTCGCGCGTGCGGAAAATGCCGGTGCACTCGAAGACGATGTCGATCTGCCTGTCGCTCCAGGGCAACTCGGCGGGATCCTTGACGTGCAGAACCTCGCAGGCCTCTCCCTCGACGATCAGCGTTTCGGCCTCCGTCGCGACCGGCTTTTCATAGCGCCCATACACGCTGTCGTACTGAAGCAGGTAAGCCAGATTGTCGGTTGCAACCAGATCGTTGACGGCTACGAGTTCCAACTCCGGCTCCTCGACGACGAGCTTGAACGTCGCACGACCGATGCGTCCCATTCCATTGATGGCTACACGTGCCATGATCGGTCTCCCTGATTGATTGACGGTCGTATTGATCGAAACACCGGATTCCGTGCGCGGTCTTACGCAGACAACTAGTTGCGTTTCAGCGTAGCCGAAAGTTCGTTTCCCCCAATAGGCCAGTTCCTCAGATGGGGCGCCGGTTATTCCTCATCGCGCCGACTGAAGGCGCGCCTTTGCCTGAGACGGATCTCCTGTGATGGGCGAACCACGTCCGCGCGTGCCAGACGACCAGATCCAGCACGCCTGTCTTCGTCAGGACCGGCGAGGGTTCGGGGACAACCGCCAGCCGGCATTCCGTCCGAATGTCGCGAACCGCACCTTCGCTCGGGCGTCGAAGCGCGGGTTCGCGGGCCCCGAGGAGAGACAACACCGGCGACCGGGTGTCCGCCAGGAGTTTCGATGCCAACTCGACCGCGCCATTGTAGCAGACGACCGCCGCCACGGCCTGCGGACGCTGGAGGCTGGCGACCAGAACGGCCGTTGAAGGGAAAACGCAATGAAGCCGCGCATCATTCGCCCCCTTCCAGAGACTCTCAGGAAGTCGGTCACTCACGAACGAACGGCCACAGACGTGTAATACCGTTCCTTCGCCATGTATCGTGCCCTCTCGATGACCATCGCGGTTCAACGGTTTTACGGAAAACGCTTTCGCCCGCTTTCCGCTATTGTCAACTGATTCTCAACCTCGTGGACACCGCTGATCCCCCAGACGTCGGCCTCGGCCGCTCTTCTCGCTTCTTCGCTCTCGACCACTCCGAGAAGGCGAACCTGGCCGTCGTGGACCTCGACCTCAATTCGGGACGCATCCACGTGAATATCCCAGCCGAGTTGTTCCTTCACATCGTCTGCGATCTTGCCGTCTCCGGTTCTTCTTTCTTCCATGACCGCCTCCACAGGCTGTCAAGCCCGACAGTCATCGCGACGGCGCCGCCGGCTCGCTGATCGATTCCAGGGCCGTTCCGGCCAACTCCTCCACCTTCGTCTTGGCGGCGATATCGCCCAACGAAACGATGCCGGTGGGCGTGCGGTCTTGATCGCACACGATCAGCCGCCGGACTTTGTGCTCCCCCATCAGCCGGACGGCGTCTTCAATGCTGTCGTCTTCCGAGCAGCAGACCAGATGAGACGATATGATATCCTTGACCTGCGTCGATGACGGATCGCGTTGTTCTGCAAGGCCTCTGACCACAATATCGCGATCGGTAATCACACCGATGAGCTTCGTGCCTTCTCGAACCGGCAGAACGCCGACGTTGAGCGACCGCATCGCTTGCGCCGCGTCATTCAGGGAACGTGCGGCGTCAATCATCTCGAACTGTGAAGTCATCACTTCTTTGACGTTCATTGTCTCTCTCCTTCTTGACTTGCGTTGTGCTCTGGCGATTCACAATACATGGGAACCCGTCGAGCACACTGCGAATCGGGTTCGCGTACGGGTGTACATACGCGGCGGATGCGGCCCGGTGCATGACTGGCGCCTCAGGTTTGTGCTCGCTTGTCGGTACGGCCAATCCTCCCTACGGGCCGGCAAGCCGTTTCCTAACCCAATGTCAGGACTTGCCTTAACAGCGTATCGGTCGTTCTGGCGTACTGTCAACGCACGACGATCCCGGACGAGCGTAAGAGCGTTCTCTCAGATCAAGCCGTGGTGTGTAGAGAAGAGGTTCGCAGGACACCGGAGAAGCCGGAAAGGAGTCCGTTATGTATGTTGCCCTGATCGCTCTGCTGTTGGCTGCGGCGGCGGCTTTGCTCCTGCTGGGCCAGCGGAAACGCCGTCCTTGGCTGATGGGTCTGGGGGTGGGCGTGATCGTGCTGACCATTCTGTTCTTCTGGTTCCTCGGTTTCTGGGGCGAGGCACTCTGGTTCCAGGCTCTTGGATACGGCCGGCGGTTCTGGACGGTGGTCGTGACAAAGGCGGTCTTGGCGATTGCAGGCGCCGCGCTTGCCGTGGCGCTGGTGCATTTACTGACGTGGAGCATCGAGAAGGACCGAAAGCTCCTGCGGATTGGCTCGAAAGTCGCAGCCGCCTATGTTGGCGCCAGTTGGGGCTACATCAACTGGGAGACCGTCCTGCTGTACCTTCACCGGGCCGAGACGCTGGTCGAAGAGCCTGTCCTGGCCCGGTCGGTGGGTTTCTACCTCTTCTTGCTTCCCCTGTATGACGCGTTGTATGCGTTTGCGGTCTTCACAGCCCTGATTGCCCTGGCCACATGGGGCGCCGGGATGTTCGTACGGGTCAGCGACCAAGGCGTCCGTCTGGAGGCCGGCGGTGCGCTTGACGAAGGCTATCAGAGGTCGTTCGGATCGTTGTATTGGAGCGCCGCCTTCCTGCTGGTTGCCCTGGCGTGGGGCAAATACCTCGACCGCTTCCATCTGCTCTACTCGACAATGGGCGTGGTCAACGGGCCGGGCTGGACCGACGTCCACGTACGCCTGCCGGCCTACATCGTCCTGATCGTGCTGATGCTGGCGGTGGCGGCTTTTCTGCTTGTGCCGGTCTTGCGGGGTCTTGCCAAGCGCCTCGGTGGCCGATTCGATCTCGGAATCGGCGCGACCCGGCTTGCGCCGTTGGTTCTCGGCGGAGCCGTGCTGGCGGTCGCATGGTTCGTGCTTCTGGCGGTCCTGCCGGGACTGGCGCAGTGGCTCTACGTCCAGCCCAACGAGATTACCGTTGAGAGGCCCTACATCAGCCACAATATCGAGTTCACACGTCGCGGTTTCCATCTGCACGACGTCGAGGAGCACCGATTCGACGTCTCGGACGAATTCACCCGGCAGATGATCGAGGACCACCAGGAGACCTTCGACAACGTCCGTCTGTGGGACTGGCGGGCACTCGCGGAGGTCTATGAACAGTTTCAGGAGGTTCGGCTGTACTACGAGTTTCACGATGTGGACATCGACCGCTACACCGTCGACGACGCCTATCGCCAGGTGATGGTCGCGGCCCGGGAGATGAATCTGGACAACCTCGCGCCGCAGAGCCAGACGTTCGTCAACCGGAGATTCAAGTACACCCATGGATACGGAATCACGTTGACGGCGGTCAACGAATTCACTCCCGAGGGGCTGCCGGATCTTCTGATCCAAGACATCCCGCCACAGACCGACGTGCCGGGCCTGGAAGTCTCCCGGCCGGAAATCTACTATGGCGAGCTGACCGATACCCATGTCATCGTCAACAGCAGCGAGCCCGAATTCGACTATCCCCTTGGCGATGAGAACGTCTACGCGCATTACGAGGGCACCGGGGGCGTCCTTCTGCACAATCGGTGGCGTCGGTTTCTGTTCGGCTGGAAATTCGACGGAACCCGCCTGTTTCTGTCGGGCTATCCCACCGAGGAGACGCGCATCCAGTTTCATCGTCGGATCCAGGACCGTGTCCGCCGGCTTGCTCCGTTTCTCCAGTTCGACAACGATCCCTACATCGTCCTGGCCGAAGGCAGGCTCTATTGGATCTTCGACGCCTATACGACCTCGACGGACTACCCCTATAGCGAACCATTCTATGCGGGACTGGCCACTCGTCATGAGAGGCGCCCGCGCATCTTTGGCGGCAGGCGGCGCCTGCGCGGCGTCAATTACATCCGGAACTCGGTCAAGGCGGTCATTGACGCCTATCATGGATCGGTTGATTTCTATGTCTTCGAGCCCGAAGACCCGCTGATCCGAACGTGGCAAGAAGTCTTCCCCGGCCTGTTCAAAGACCGGTCCGAAATGCCCGAGGCGCTCCAATCGCACATTCGCTATCCCGTCGACATGCTGCTGACCCAGGGTCTGATCTACGCAAAGTACCACATGACCGATCCGGAGGTCTTCTACAACCAGGAGGACCTGTGGATTCGGGCCACGGAGAAGTACTACGGCACCGTCCAACCGGTCGATCCCTACTACATCATGTGGGAGCCGCCCGGCATCGACGAGCTTCAGTTCATCCTGATGATGCCGTTTACGCCCAAGAATCGTCAGGTGCTCATCGGCTGGATTGCCGGGATGTGCGATCCCAATCACTACGGGACCATGCTGGCGTACAAATTCCCCAAGGAGATCCGCGTGCTGGGCACGCAGCAGATGGAGACCAAGATCGACCAGGACGCCTGGCTGTCGCGCCAACTGGCCTTGTGGGACCAGCGGGGCTCGCGCGTGATCCGCGGCAATGTCCTGGTCATTCCCCTCAAAGAAACGTTGTTCTATGTCGAGCCGATCTACCTCCAGGCCGAAGCAGCCGCCTATCCGGAGTTGCGCATGGTGGCGGTGATGCACGGCGACCGGCTTCGCTACGCGCCGACTTTCGACGAAGCGCTCCAGGCCCTGCTCGATGAGCCGGTGGAACGGCCGGCCATTCCGCTTGCGCCTGATGCCACGATCGATCAGTGGGTCGGCCGGGCCAGTCAGGCCTTTGAGGACTATCTGACGGCGGTGGGCGAACGGCGGTTTCGCGAAGCGGCCGACCAGTTGCAGACGCTCCAGGATGCACTGGAACGCCTCACCGAGATGGCGCCCACGGCACCCGGCGACAACAACGATGTGGAACCGGACGAACTACGCTAAGAAGGAGAGTCCCTATGCAGGCGATATCCCGAGAAGAATTGCGACGCGAACTGGATCAGAACGGCAATCTCGTCGTGATCGAGGTCCTCAGTCACGAACAGTATGCCAAGGGCCATGTGCCCGGCGCCTTGAATGTGCCACTCGGAGAGCAATTCGACGAGACGATCCAGCAGGCGGTTCCCGACAGGGACAAGGAGGTGGTCGTTTATTGTGCCAACAAACAATGCTCGGCGTCGCCCAGGGCGGCTCAGCGGATGGAGGAGTTGGGCTATCGGCACGTGTACGACTATGAAGACGGCAAAGCCGACTGGCAGGACGCGGGCCTGCCGATGGCAAGCTGAGATCGTGTCTGTCCTCTCAAGCGTCGAGAGGTTCGCCCCCCAAAGGCCTCTGTAATGAGCTGATACAAATAGATAGGAGCGACCCATGCGAATGCCCAAAGCCGGCACCGTTGAGATCGTACCCTCTGTGCTCGCGGCCGATGCCGCCCGATTGGCCGATGAGATCGCCCAAGTCGAGGCGGCCGGCGTCACCATGATTCAGTTCGACATCATGGACGGCCACTTCGCGCCCAACCTGAGTTTTGGACCGGCTGTCGTCGAGGCGGCGCGCCGACACAGTTCCCTGGCATTTGATGTGCAGTTGATGATCGCCGAGCCGAGACGATACGCCGAGGGCTTCATTCGGGCCGGTGCCGACCACATCA
Organism: uncultured Pirellulales bacterium; assembly: GCA_964610435.1. Classification (GTDB taxonomy): domain Bacteria; phylum Planctomycetota; class Phycisphaerae; order Sedimentisphaerales; family Anaerobacaceae; genus Anaerobaca. The sequence goes on from CAZSXM010000013.1 coordinate 25,587, forward strand.
CCTTTCACATCGAGACCGTTTCGCGGCCCCGAGAATTCGTAGACGCTCTGCACGACTGCGGGGTGACCGCGGGCATCGCACTGAACCCGGAGACGGATGTACTGGACATTGCCCCGGTGGCGCCCTATTGCGATCTGGTGCTGGTCATGACGGTCCGCCCGGGGTTCGGCGGCCAGCAATTCATCCCCGAGACGCTCGAGAAGATCCATCAGGTCCGCGAACTCGTCGGTCCGGCGGTTCGCGTGCAGGTCGACGGCGGCATCTCCGTTCAGACCGCCTGGCAGGCCGTTGAAGCCGGCGCCGACACCCTCGTGGCCGGCAGTGCGATCTTCGGCCAGAAGAATCGGCTCGCGGCTGTCAACACCCTGCGCGAGGTGGTCCGCCCTGTTCGGTCGCAGCATTGATCCGGGCGAGTGTGGCACGCCCGGCCAGGCCGCTATATCAGTTCGATCTCCTGATCCCACTCCCATGAACCATGGATATTGCAGCGCTCAAATGCACGAAGGCGTTCACAGGTGCGCGTCAGGCGCACGCGGGCATGCAACAAGGGTTGACACGCCTGTCCGGCGAAGTCCATCCGCGCCAGATAGGTGTCATCGGCGTACAGCTCAATGACCTCGATATGGTGGTCCGGCTCGTTCGGGTGTTCGAGCAGGGCCCCGACGTGAACCGTCACATCGAACCACTCGTCCTGGACGATCTGATCGGGCGCGTCAATGACCGGCAGATGCCTCTTCTCGAGGTCCGATGCGGCATCCAGGATCTCGGCCGTGTTGACACCACAGAAGTAGTTCTCGATACACGGTAGACTGATCCTCCTGGCCTTGGTGAGCATGGCCTCTTCTCCTTGCCCTGTTTCGCGGTTTTGCTTTGCACACGGCGACCGTCATCGCTCGCGGCCCACGGCATTCACAGCCGTGTCCAGATTCGTCGAAACCGGCAGATACAGGGAATAGGCAAAATCCGCGCTTCGGCATTGGCGATTTGCTCGTATGGGGCAGCAGGCTATGGCTGGGCCGAGGTCAATCCTTCTTGGATCGCATACTTGGTCAACTGCGCCACGTTGTCGATGTCCAGCTTATTCATCACCTTCAGACGATGGGCCTCGACCGTCTTGGGACTGATGTGCAGACGCCGAGCGGCCTGTTTGGTGCTGTGTCCTTCCGCAGTGAGTTGCAGCACTTCTCGCTCTCGTGTCGTCAGGAGGGAAAAGGCCCCTTGGGCATCGCCGCCTTCATCCGCGATCGAGCTCTCCAGCAACGATGCGGTCACAGCCGGCGTGACGTACGTCTGCCCTTTCCTGATGACCGCCCGAATGGCCTCAATAAGCTCGTCGAACTCACAGTCCTTGAGCAGGTAGGCGCTAGCCCCCGCTTTGAACATCTCTCGGACATAGCGACCGCCCGCGTGCATGGAAAGGGCGATAACCTGGGTCTTGGGTGCGTCACGACGAATCCGTCGTGTTGCCTCGATCCCGTTGAGGTCCGGCATGCTGATGTCCATGACCACAATATCGGGTGACAGGTCCCGTGCAAGCTCAACGGCCTGGTGGCCTTGGTTCACCTGGCCGACCACTTCCATGTCTTCTTCCCGCTCGATGGAACTGATCAGCCCGTGACGCACGATGGCGTGGTCGTCGGCAATCAATACGCGAATGTTCATGATCGTGTCCTCTCCATGTCGTCTTGATCGGTCGTTTCGAGCGGGACCTGCATCGTCACAGTGGTACCCTGGCCCGGTGCCGATCGGATCATCAATGACCCGTTCTTATGGGTCAATCGTTGGCGAAGGCTGAACACTCCGAAGGTCCGCGGTGAGCCCTGCGCCGACTCCATTGCGGCGACGTCAAACCCTTTGCCGTCGTCCTCCACCTCGATTCGCACGTTCCCGCCGACGTGTTGGACGCCGATCCGGACATTCTTGGCCTCGGCGTGCTTGGCGACGTTAATCAGCAATTCACGAGTCGCACGATAGAGAAACACCCTGGTCTGCTCCGACAGTGGCTCGTCGCCGTTCCCCATGTCAAGATGGCTTCGAAAACCTTCCTGTTTCGAAAACTGCTCGGCCAGTTCTTCGATAGCCGCTTCGAGCCCGAATGTGTACAGCGTTGTCGGACTCAACTCGAACGTCAGCGACCGCGTCCGCTGGACCGCTTCATCGATCTCCTGTTTGGCGCGGTCGAGCTTCTCCACCAGAGCCTCGGGCAGGTCCTTGCGCAGAACGCCGAGCTCACGTTTTGAGAAGGCCAGCGATTGCCCGATCGAGTCATGCAGCGCGCTGGCGATATGGCGACGCTCGCGCTCTTCGGTCAGGAGCAGTTCCTCGGTCAACTCGGCCAGTTGGCGGTGGTTCTCACGTATGTCCCGCTCCTGTTGCTTGCGCACGGTCACGTCCCGGATGGCCAGCAGGATCATTTCGGTCTTCCGTTCGTCGTGATAGACTCGGCGGGCGTTGAGCCGCATGACGCGATGGCCGATGTGCTCGAAATCGTGCTCCACCTCGAAGTCTTCGAAGCTCGTATTGCGCGGCAGGATGTCCTCGAGCAGCGCGCGAAGCTCCGGCACATCCCATTGACGGCTGCCGATCTCATAGATGGCCCGGCCTTCGGTTTGCTCCGCGGTAACGTCGAACGTCGTGTAGAATGCGCGATTGGCCGAGAGCACGGTCAGTTGGGCATCGAGAACCACCAGCGACTCCCGGACGGTATCGAGCACACTTTCGGCAAAGCGCCGCGCCTCAGCCATCGCCCGTTCGGCGCGTCGCTGTTGCGTGACGTCGCGCTCGATTTCCAGGATCGCGCAAGGATCGCCGTCATTATCGCGCTGCAGCGCCCACCGGCTCGAGACCACCAGCGTCTTGCCGCTGCGGGTGGTATGGATCAGTTCTCCGTTCCATTGGCCTTCCTTCAACAGACCGGCGCTGATGTCCATCGGGTTTCGGGGGAAGCGCGTGCACAACAATTCGTGGACGATCCGGCCGACCGCCTCGTCTCTCGTCCATCCATAGGTCCGCTCGGCGCCTCGATTCCAGAAGAGAATCCGGCCGTCTAAGTCGTTGACGACAATCGCATCGTGGGCCAGGTCCAGCAATTCCGCCTGCTGCTGCAATTGAATCGCGCTGTCGCGCAGGCGGGTCTCGGTCTCCTTGCGCCGCGTGATGTCGCGAATGACGATCTGCGTGGCCGGTTTCTGTTGGTAGGCGATGGGCATCGCCGACAGCTCGACATCCAGGGCCTCGCCGTCGAGACCGATGAGCTTGGCTTCGGCCACGCGTAGAGCCTTTCGGCGATGGTGCAGAAAATCGAGGTGCCGTGCCGTGCGGCGGCGATGGTCCGGATGGACCAGATCGAGCACCGGCTTGCCGATCAGGTCTTTCGGCTTGCCGGCGCCCAGAAGTCTGCAAGCAGTCGTATTGACGAACAGGATGGCGCCGTCGCGCTCCACGCCGATCCCATCGGGCGACAGCTCGACCAGCGTCCGATAGCGCTCTTCGCTTTCCTTGAGGCGGTTCTCGTTGCGCCGGCGCCTACGGATGTCCAGTCCGATGCCCACGTAGGAACCATCGGCGAGCTGGACGTTGGCCCAACTGCTGGCGACCTTGCGACCGGCCTTGTTCCGCACGAAGAAATCCCGCCAGCCGGGCTGCGCGGCCAGCATGTGGGCCCAGACCTCCTTACGATACACCGGGTCGGGATAGAACAGCTCCGTCACGTTGCTCTGCTGGAAGTCCTCCAGTGTATAGCCCAGGACCTTCTGCAGCTCCTTGTTGATCAATGCCACCTGCCCCTCGGCATCGTAGAAACACAGCATCGCCGGAATGTTGTCGATGATCTTCTGCAGTATGTCGTTGCGCCGTTCCAGTGCCTTCTGGATCCCGATCTTCTCGGCCACCTCCTCCTGGAGCACGTCCACTGTCTGCCGCAGTTGGGCGGTGCGCTCGGCGACGCGGGCTTTCAGTTCGTCCCGCGCCTCACAGAGCGCCTGCTCGGCCTGCTTGCGGGCCGTGATATCCGTGAACAGGACCGCTACCTTTCGCTCCTCCGGTTGCCCCGTGCGAAAGGCGTGGACGTCGAACCACCGCTCGCCCAGATGCTTTGCCTGATGGGTAAACCTCTTCGGCTCGCCCGTCAGGGCGATCTGACCGTAGATCTCAAACCAAGCCTTTTCATGGTCCGGCGCCAATTCCCGCATGCGACGGCCCACCGCATCGTCCAGGCCCGTGTGCGCCGCAAACGCCGGATTGGTCTTGACAAAACGGTAGTCCACCGCCTCACCAGACGGGTTGAGAAGCACCTCGATGATGCAGAACCCTTCGTCGATCGAATCGAACAGGCGCGCATACTGCTTGCGCGACTGCTCCAGTTCGATCCATGTCTGGCGCAGTTGCTCGTTCTGCATCTCCAACTGGATCTGGTGGACCCGCAGTTCGCGGATCACGGAAGCGATATCCGCCTCGGACATACGTTCCAGCGGCACGGTTTCGCGGCGCGCCCGCTTCTCGGCCTCGGCGCGAAGGTCTTTGAAGTCCTCATCCGGCGGTCGTTGCGGGTTCATCGCCATTGTACGACCTTGATCCTTCGATAACACTGTGCTTTGCTCGGCCTGTCGAGGCGAGCATCTTGTCTGCCATGAAATCGGGGGTTCGGCATAACATGCGCAGTTTAGCATGCCTGCGGAAAAGTCGCTATGAGTGTTTTGCCTATGGCGAATAGGGGATGTCCTTAGGACCTCAAGCCCGGCGCATTCATAGAGTCAACGAGAGTTCAGATAAGCCCGATCACGACCATGCCGATCTGCCGATTGGAGGAAAGCCGAATGTTCATCATCGATGTGCTCTTCGCCCTGCTGATGGCCGGAATCTTCACGCTGATCTTCGCCGTGGCGTTTCGGCGGCCGGGCCCGTGGTCGAGCGTGCTGGCGTTCTTCCTGGTGCTCTTTCTGGCCTCCTGGGCCGGCGGCTTGTGGATCAGCCCGACGGGGCCGGCGTTTATCGGCATCTTCTGGGTGCCGATTCTGCTGGTGGCACTGCTGGTAGCGCTGCTGCTGGCCTCAGTCGGGCCGCAGCGGCCGCAGCGCGTCGAGACGATCTCCGAGGCCCAAGCCAAGGACCGCCAGCGCGAGACCACGCTCCGCGCCTTCGACGCCTTCTTCTGGGCCTTGGTGATCGGCTTTGCGATCGTGATCGTTCTGGGCTATCTGTGGTAAGAGAAAGCAAGCGGGGAGCATCACGTCATGTCGCGAAGGAAAAAGTTGGTGCGCAGGATCTGGGAAAGGAGTTATTTGCTATGGCGATCGCAAAAGTGATTGAAATCAGCACTGCTTCGGACAAGAGCTTCGACGACGCGGTCCGGCGGGGAATCGCCCGCGCCAGCGAGACGGTCCAGGACATCCGCGGCGCCTGGATCAAGGAGCAGCAGGTGCGTGTGGAGAACGGTAGGATCAGCGAGTACCGCGTGGACATGAAGGTGACGTTCCTCCTGCACGGCAAGACCTAGGCGAGCCGGCAGGAGCGAACGATGTGGCTCAAATGGCTGCCCTGGAAGTATCTGGCGCGTCGTGTGGCCCGGGCGCATGGATTCACCGACCCGATCGGACTACTGTCGTACGTGCAGCGCTTTGCCCAGCCGTCCGAGGTGGCGGTGCCAATGGAGTTGCTGCGCGCCGGGATGGCGTTTCACGAGCGCGGGTTTATCAACAGCCGGGTGATCCAGCAGAACCTCGATTGGGTCTGGCCGGTCTGGGTTCATCGGCAGTTCGATCCTCGCTCGGACAGCTTCATTCCGCGTGCGTTTTCGCTGACCCACGTGAATCTGACGGGCCGCAACTGGACGGCCGTCGGCACGCCGGATTTTGACGGCCTGCCCATCGTCGATCCCCACGGTCTGGTCACGCCGTTCTGGGACGGATGGTCGCTCGATGCCTGGGTCATCGCCGACAACGACCGCCGCATAGTCCCCTCGCACCTGCCTCGCGTAGACCAACGGCTCGACCTCGCCGCCGGCATCGCCGTCGAGACCGTCTCAAACCGGGACGGACTGACACTGAAGGCCCGTGCCGAGGTGCGCGATGAAAGCGAGCCCGTCTGCGCGCTGACCTGGCGGGCGACGGCCGACACCGGCGCCTGGCTGGTCGTCTCGGCTCGACCCTGCAACCCGGAAGGCATCAGTTTCATCCACGACATCGTCCTAACGCCCGGACGGGACGCATGGATCGTCAACGATGCCGAGCGCGTTCGTTTCAGCGAACCCATGGACATTCACGCCGTTTCGGACTACGTTCACGGCGATGTCCTGCCGTCGGGCGACGGCGGCCGACTCGAGCCCGGAGACACCGACGCGATGCGCTGCGATGTGGGCATGGCCACCGCCGCCGCGGCCTTTGCGATCCACCCCGGCAGCCACCGGCTAATCGAGGCGCGGATTCCGCTGATCGTCCGCAAGAGCCACGTGCGGGCGCAGAGCAACACGACGCGACCGGGTTGGTCCGACAGTCTGGACGGCGCCTGCCGACTGGCGATCCCCGACTCGCGCATGCAGTTTCTATACGATGCGGCGCTTCGGACACTGGTGCTCCATTCGCCCCAGGACGTCTATCCGGGACCGTACACATACAAGCGGTTCTGGTTCCGTGATGCGGTCTTCATTGTCCACGCAATGCTGTGTGCGGGTCTGGTCGAGCGAGCCGAGCGCGTCATCGAGCGGTTCTTCTCGCGTCAGAGCGCCACGGGGTACTTTCACTCGCAGGAGGGAGAGTGGGATTCCAACGGCCAGGTGCTCTGGCTGCTGCAGCGATTCTGCGAGCTGACCGGCCGCACGGCAAAGCCGATCTGGCTGGGGCCAATCCGACGGGCCTGGCGCTGGATCGCCAGGAAGAGGGTGTCCCGGACCAGCCACGTACCGCATGCGGGCCTGTTGCCCGCCGGCTTCAGCGCCGAGCACTTGGGGCCGAACGACTACTATTACTGGGACGACTTCTGGTCGGTGGCGGGTCTGCGAGCGGCCGCCCGGTTGCTTCGGGCGCTGAACCAGCCGGATGAAGCAGATCGATGCGATGCCGAGGCCGCCGATCTGCAGCAATCCATCGACCGCAGCCTCGCGCTGGCGCGCCAGCGCCTGGGACGACCTGCCATGCCCGCCTCCTGCTATCGGCGTCTTGATTCCGGGGCCATCGGCTCGGTGGCCGCCGGCTATCCGCTCCAGTTGTACGCCGCCCGGGATGCGCGATTGCTCGATACGGCCGACTACCTTATGCAAGCCTGCACCGTCGCCGACGGTTTCTTCCAAGACATGATTCACTCGGGTATCAATGCCTATCTGACCCTGCACTTGGCACAGGTGCTTCTGCGTTGCGGCGACGGGCGATTTGCGGATCTGCTGGTCGCAATCCGGGATCTGGCCTCGCCGACCGGACAATGGCCCGAGGCGATCCACCCGCGCACACGAGACGGATGCATGGGTGACGGCCAACACGTCTGGGCGGCCGCCGAGTGGGTTCTGATGATGCGAAACGCCTTCGTGTATGAGGAGACGCATACGAGCCGTCTGGTGATCGGGGCCGGCATTGTACCCGAATGGCTTGAAGCGGGCCGGCCGATCACCATCGGTCCGGCGCCGACGAGCTGGGGTCCGGTTCGGATCTCTGTGGATGGTTCGGCCAAGGCCAGCCGGGTGCATTGGCAAGGGCGCTGGTTTGGAAACGCTCCGCAGGTTGAGATCCGGCTGCCGGGGAGCGAGCCGACGCTGGTTGCGGCCGGCGAACAGCCGCAGGTGCGGATTTCTCGCGAACGGTGAGGTCCGCGCCCGGCGTCAAATCGGAATCCGGGCGTGCTCGTTCGCCGCGTGAGGGAATCGCGTCGCCCAAACCAGCAATTCCCCTACGATCTGTATCGCGTGCCCATATGTAGAGCCAGAAACGACGGCCCAGCGCGAACGAAACGGCATCGGCTGCAGGGCCCGGAGTCCGTGTCACTGTTTACAGGGAATCGAGGACGTTATGAAGCATATACTGGATCGAACCATTGAACTGAACAGCGGCGCATCGATACCTGTACTTGGTCTGGGTACATGGAAACTAACGGGATCGACGTGCGAGCGCGCCGTACGCCAGGCGATCGATCTGGGGTATCGACATATCGACACCGCCGAAATGTACGGCAATGAAGCCGAGATCGGCAAGGCGATACGGGGTGTCGATCGCAGTGGTCTGTTCATCACCTCAAAGGTCAGCAGCGCCAACCTCCAGACGTACGATGTCATCAAAGCCTGCCGACAGTCGCTCGATCGGCTCGGCACGGACTATCTGGATCTCTACCTGCTGCACTGGCCCAACGACGCGATCCCGCTCGGACAGACAATGGAGGGAATGCAGACACTCGTCGCCCGAGGCCATATCAAGAGCATCGGTGTCAGCAATTTCGATGTCGGTCGGCTCAGAGAGGCCATGGCTGGCTCGGAAGCGCCGATCTGCAACAACCAGGTGGAGTACCATCCCTTCCGTCCTCGCGATGAGATTCCGCAGTTCTGTCGGGAGAACGGGATCGCGTTGACCGCGTACTGTCCGCTGGGTCAGGGCACGGTCCTTGGAGACGCGACGCTGCAGGAGATCGGCCACAAGTATGGCAAATCGCCCGCTCAGGTCAGTCTGGCCTGGCTGCTGAGCAAGGGCGCCGTTGTGATTCCGAGGGCCAGTCGCGAGGATCATCTGAAGGCCAACGCCGATCTGGACGGATGGGAGCTGGCCCAGGAAGACATCGAGGCGATCGACTCGCTGGGTGTCGAGCAGAAGCTGGTGGACGTTCACTACACGTAGAAACAGCCCGGTGCACCGCTGCGCAATCCGTTCGCCGCCGGGCTGCACCAGACCGTCTGTCGCAATGGAGAAACGAAGACGATGTCAGTAGATCAGCAGTACATTCGATGGCTGGATACGTTGGATTCAAATGATGTGGTATCCGTGGGAGGCAAGAATGCGTCGCTGGGCGAGATGCTTCAGGCCCTGGCCGCCGAAGGCATTCGCGTTCCCCACGGCTTCGCCACCACAGCCGACGCCTACCGCGAATTCCTCGATCACAATGAGCTGACCCCGAGGATCCGCTCGCAGTTGGATGCTCTCGAGGACACGCCCGAGGCACTTCAGAAGACCGGGCGGGCGATTCGGCGACTCCTGGCGAAGGCCGAGTTCCCTGCGCATGTGCGGCAGGCAATTGAGGACGGCTACCAAAGACTGTGCAGTCTGTACGAGACCGAGGAGGTCGACGTGGCCGTCCGCAGCAGCGCCACGGCCGAAGATCTGCCGGAAGCAAGCTTTGCCGGGCAGCAGGAGACGTTTCTGAACATCAGCGGCGCCGACGACCTGATCGACGCCTGCCGCAAGTGTTATGCGTCGCTGTTCACCGACCGGGCTATCAGCTATCGGAACGAGAAGGGGTTCGATCACCTCAAGGTGGCCCTGTCCGTCGGTGTCCAGAAGATGGTCCGATCCGATCAGGCCGGTTCCGGGGTGATGTTCTCTCTGGACACCGAAACCGGGTTTCCCCATGTGGTCGTCGTCAACGCCGCCTGGGGGCTCGGCGAGACCGTCGTGCAGGGCTCGGTGAATCCGGATGAGTACGTCGTGTTCAAACCACTGCTGGATCGCCCGGATCGGCGGCCGATTGTGGACAAGACGATGGGCGAGAAGGCCCAGAAGATGGTCTACGCTTCGGGAGGCAGCAAAACGACCAAGACCGTCACGACCCCTCGGAAGGAACAGAGCCGGTTCGTGCTGAACGATCAGGAGATCCTGACGCTGGCGCGATGGGCCGTGGTCATCGAGAATCACTACGACACACCCATGGACATGGAGTGGGCCAAGGACGGCCCGACCAACAAGCTGTTCATCGTCCAGGCGCGACCGGAGACCGTGCAGTCGCAGAAACAGGCCTCGACGCTCAAGACCTATCGCCTCAAGGAAACGGGGGAGGAGCTGATTCGGGGGCTCGCGATCGGCCAGGCCGTCGCCGCCGGCAAAGCGCAGGTCATCGAGAGCCCCAAGCAGATCGATGCATTCCACGACGGCGGCATTCTGGTCACCGGCATGACCGATCCCGACTGGGTGCCGCTGATGAAGCGCGCCGCGGGCATCATTACCGACCACGGCGGCCGGACCTCGCACGCCGCCATCGTCAGTCGTGAACTCGGCATTGCCGCAATCGTGGGGACCGGTCAGGGAACCCAGGAGCTCCAGGACGGTCAGGAGATCACGCTCTCGTGCGCCGAGGGTGATGAGGGCATCGTCTACGAGGGCGCACTGGAGTACGAGGCCGAGGAGATCGAACTGAAACAGATCCCGAAGGTCGAGACGCGGATCATGATGAACGTCGCCAGCCCGGCCGCCACGTTTCGCTGGTGGCGCCTGCCCGTCGACGGCATCGGTCTGGCCCGGATGGAGTTCATCATCAACAACCGGATCAAGATCCACCCGCTGGCGCTGTCCCGTTTCGATCAGATCGAGGACAAGAGCGTCAAGCGTTTGATCGAGACAATGACGCGGGGCTATTCGGATCGCTCGCAGTATTTTGTCGATCATCTGGCCCGTGGGATCGCTCGCATTGCCTCGTCTCAGCATCCGCGTCCGGTGATCGTGCGGATGAGCGATTTCAAGACGAACGAGTACGGCAATCTGATCGGCGGCGCCGGCTTTGAACCCGAGGAGGAGAACCCCATGCTGGGCTTTCGCGGGGCCAGCCGCTACTACAGCGAGCGCTATCGCGACGGATTCGCCCTCGAATGCGCCGCCGTTCGGCAGGTGCGCGACGAGATCGGGCTGGACAACGTAGTCGTCATGATTCCCTTCTGCCGGACGGTGGACGAGGCCGATCGGGTCCTCGACGTGCTTTCCGACAACGGGCTGCAGCGCGGCAGGAACGGCCTGGAAGTCTATGTGATGTGCGAAATCCCGTCGAACGTGATCCAGGCCGAGGAGTTTTCGCGCCGCTTTGACGGGTTCTCAATCGGGACCAACGACCTGACCCAGTTGGTGCTGGGCGTGGATCGCGATTCGCAGGAGTTGTCGCATCTGTTTGACGAGCGAAATCCATCGGTGAAACGGATGATCGAGCACCTGGTCGCCACGGCCCACGAGAACGACGCCAAGGTCGGTCTCTGCGGGCAGGCGCCGAGCGACTATCCGGAGTTCGCACAGTTTCTGGTGCGTGTCGGCATCGATTCGATCTCCCTGAACCCGGACAGCGTCATCGAGGTGATTCGCAGTATCGCCGAGATCGAGAGCCCGGCGACGGCGTGAAAGGACGCGGCTGCGAACGAGAATGTGTTGGGAGTGTGCTTATGTTGCGAAACGCCGACGGTCTGCGACGCTTTCAGTTGCACGCCCGTGATGGTGATATCGGCCATGTTCACGATCTGCTGTTTGACGACAGTCATTGGCAGGTCCGCTATGTCGTGGTCGATGCGAGTCGGTGGCTGCCCGGCCGTAAAGTATTGCTGATTCCTAACGTCCTCGGACCTCCGCACACGGCGGACAAGCGGATTCCAACGGACCTGACCCGCGACCAGGTCCGCCATAGTCCGGACATCGACACGGACAAACCCGTGTCGCGACAACGGGAAATGGATCTGTTCGAATATTACGGATGGTCCTCTCATTGGGACGGCGGTCACGGGGGATTCACCCAGCCGGTCATGGCCGACGTTTCGGCCGAACAACAGGAGTTGGCCGGCGTCGCACCGCCCGGCGACCCGCATCTGCGGAGCATGCGGGCGGTCGAAGGCTACGCCATCGAGGCCCAGGACGGCCCCATCGGCCACGTCGAGGATTTCGTCGTCGAGGACACCGACTGGACGGTGCGCTGTCTGGTGGTCGATACACGACACTGGCTGCGCGGCCGCAAGGTCGTCGTCCCCCCCTTGTGGGTCGAGCGAATCCACTGGAAGAACCGGTCGGTCGCCGTGCAACTGTCTCGCGATCAGGTCAAGAACAGTCCGCCCTACCATCCGGAACAGCCGGCCGGCCCGGAATACGAGGCGAGCCTCCACCGCCACTACGGTCGGCCCTGACCGCCGCATGTCGGTACGCCGACTCGAACACTGAAAGACAGGAGCAGGAATATGTGGATCGGACTGACGGAATTCAAGAACTACCAGGTCATTTCGACCGACGGTGCCATCGGTCGGCTCGTGGACCTCATATTCCCGCAGGGACAATGGTCGGTACGTTATCTTCTCGTGTGGTCGCAAGAGCTGAATCGGGCGCTCGCCCTGCCGGCCTCCGGCATCCTGCAAGTCTATCGCGACGAATATTTCCTACGATTCGACGCCGCACAGGATCGGGTGGAAGCCAGTCCGGAACTGGACGTGACGCGCCGACTCGAACGCCGCGAGGAAGAGCAACTGTATGAGCACTATGGCTGGCCGCCCTACTGGCTGCAGGGAGAACACGATGTCACGCCGATCGGCGTCCTGTCCGGCGAACCGGAAGACACCGGCTCGCCCGACGTCACCACGTTCGATCATCCCGAACTGCAAGGGGCGAACGAACTGGTCGGGACCTATAAGGTGCATTCCAGCGAGGGCGAGTTCGGCGCGGTTCAGGACGTCATCGTGGCCGACGAGACGTGGTTGATCCCGGGCCTGGCCATAAGCGCGCCTGCAATCGAGGGCGGCGTCCTGATTGAAACCGACTGGATCGAACGGGTCGATTGGGTCACGAAAGAGATGTACGTTGCCTTGCCGGCTGAGTTCCTGGCCGAAGGCCCCGTCCACCGTCCACGGGAGCCTCTGACGACGCAGCAGCAGCGCTTGCGCGAGCGCTCCGATCAGATCAGCAAGACGACATGATGCAGAGGGCCGCCGGGGGCACCGGATGGTCTTGAGCAGAAAGGGGTTGTCCCGCATGGTGTTCACTGAGCGCGAGAACGAAGAGATCAAACGGGATGTCGTGGACCAACTCTACTGGGACGATCGTGTGGATGCCTCGCACATCAAGGTCGAGGTGATTGACCGCGCCGCACGACTGTCGGGCCATGTTCCCAGCTATACAGCCCGTCGCGCCGCCGAAACCGACACATGGCTCATCGCCGGTGTCACGTCGGTCGACAATCGTCTGGAGGTCGTTAATCCGGCTGACACACCAGGCCCGACCGACGCCGATCTTCTGGCCGAACTCTCGACGGCGCTGAGCTGGGAGCCAAGTCTGCGGGACGCCGATATCGATGTGTTCGTCCGCAACGGGCGCGTCACACTGATCGGTTCGGTAGATGCCTATTGGAAGAAGCTGCGCGCCGAGGAGTTGGCGGCCACACTCGTAGGCGTGATGGACATCACGAACGAGCTCGCAGTCGTACCGTCCCAGCGCATCGAGGACCGTTTGATTGCCGACAGCGTTGTCGCGGCCCTGGAGCGCAACATGTATGTAGACGCCCGCGCGATCAATGTGCGCGTCAACGAGGGCATTGTGACCCTGTCCGGCACCGTATCGAGTCTGCCGGAGTTTCGTGCCGTCGACGAGATTGCCTGCCGGACGACCGGGATCGTCACCATCAACAACGAAGTGATCATTGAGTGACAATCTGCCCGGCCGATCCCGGCGCGCCTACGGCGTTGCCGTCGGTCGAGCAGTCGATCCGGTAGAGGAGATCGTCCATGAGTGTCAGCACAGGTGTCAAAACGTTCGATCATTCCCTGGATACCACGCGGCAATGGCTGGCCGCTTTGCAGGAGCGGATGGGTATCGAAAATCAGCAGGAGGCGTTTGTCGTGATGCGAGCCGTGCTCCAGACGCTTCGGGACCGACTGACGGTGGCCGAGACGGCCAGTTCGCAGCCGAGCTGCCCATGCTGATCCAGGGCGTATACTACCATCAGTGGACGCCCCGCCGAGAACTCGAAGACGTCAAAGCGGTCTTGCTGGCCACGATCCGTGAGATCTGGGCATAAGGCCCGTCGCATCAAGAAAGAGAGCGTTGCCCGTGCCTCGACAGATATTACTCAGGACCGCCTTGTGGGGATGTGTCGCCGTATTGGTCGTGCTGGCCGGTTGTGGCGACCCGGACGAACCGGCCGAGGCGGACGAGGACCCCGTCGTCGTCGAGATCGCCCGGGTCGAGCACGGACGGATCCGAGAGATCGTCACGAGAGTGGGCAACATCCGGGCCACAGCCATTGTGGGAATCCGGCCGGAGATATCCGGCGTCGTACGGGAAATCCACTTCGACGAAGGCGATGAAGTCGAGGCCGACGCCCTTCTCTTTTCCCTGGACAGCCGCAAACTCCGCAAGCAGTTGGCTGCCGAAGAGGCGGCCCTGCAGGCCGCCCGCTCTCGGGCCGAGTTCGCCGAACTGATGTATGAGCGTTTCGAGCAGCTTCTGCACCAGGACGCAGCGCCCGCCGCGGAGCGCGACCGGAGAAGGACCGAATGGGAGACGGCCCAAGCCGACATCGAACGGAGCGAGGCTCAGATTGCCTTGCTCCGCGAGAGGCTTTGGGATACGGAAATCCGCATGCCGATGAACGGCCATGCGAGTGAAAGCAAAGTCGATCGCGGTGATCTTGCGACGGCCGGGCAGTTGCTGACAGTGGTCTACGCGCCGTCTCTGGAAGCGCGGTTCTCGGTGCCCGAGGACGCCGCGGGCCGCGTCTGCGCAGGCCAGACCATCGAAGCGCATGTGGCTGCCTTTCCCGATACGCCTTTCACCGGGGTCGTGTCGTTTATCGATCCCGGAGTCGATGAGCATACGCGGACGTTTCTGGTCAAGGCGCACATAGACGAGCCCGACCACCGGCTCAAATCGGGGATGTTTGCAGTGGTGAACCTCATTCTGAAAACTGAGGACGACAAGCCGGTGATCCCAAACGAGGCCCTGGTGGCCACACAGGCGGGATACGTGGTGTATGTGGTCGAAGAGGCAACGGCGCACAGGCGGTCCGTAGAGATCGGGCTGCGAAAGGCCGGGATGGTCCAGATCGTTGACGGTCTGCAAGAGGGCGAAACGCTCGTGGTCTCCGGGCAGATGCGCCTGACCGACGGCGCCGAGGTCCGGGTCGTGGAAGAGTCAAACCAGGCCCGGTCTTCGGCCCCGACGAATCCCCGGACTGCCAAGCCGGCGCACGATGGCGTCAGCCCCAGTCGGAGAGTCGCCGGATGATCTGGAATTTCTGCATACGCCGCCCTGTCCTGACAACGGTGGTCTTCCTGATCATCGGAATCTTCGGAGGATACGGGTACTATCAGATGCCCATCCGTGAAAACCCGGACGTGGAGTTTCCCATCGTCAGCGTCAGCGTGATCCTGCCTGGAGCGGACCCACGCGTGATTGAAACCGAGGTCATCGATCCGCTCGAAGAGGAAATCAATACGATCGAAGGGATCAAAGAGCTTCGATCGACCGCCCGGTACCAGGTCGCCACGATTACAGCCGAGTTTGAGTTGTGGCGCGACATCGACGTGGCCGTTCAGGACGTGCGGGACCGGGTGGATCGGACGCGGCGCCGGCTTCCGGAGGATGCCGAGGAACCCCTCATTCAAAAAATCGATCCCGATGCGCAGGCCATCATGTGGATTGCCTTGGTCGGAGACAACCGCTGGGACGCGGTCCGCCTGACCGAATACGCCGAGCAGACCCTTCAGGAGCGTCTGGAAAACCTGCGGGGCGTCGGCCGCGTACTGATCGGCGGGGCCCAGCGATATGCGGTTCGGGTCCGCCTGGATCCGCTCCGGCTGGCTGCCCATCGCCTGACCGTTCAGGAAGTCGTTGCTACGATTCGCGCCAACAACGTCGATATTCCGTCCGGACTGATGCGCGGGCCGAAACGCGAATTCCTGGTCCGCACCCTGGGCCAATTCGAGAGGGCCGATCAACTGAACGATCTGGTCCTCGCATCGCATGACGGTGCCCTGGTCCGGATCCGTGACGTGGGGGAGGCGTTCGACGGTGTCGAAGACGAGCGCCAGACGGCGCGGTTCGCCGGCCGTACAACAGTGGGCCTGGGAATCGTCAAGCAGGCCCAGGCCAACACCGTGGCCGTCGCGGCCGCGGTGCGCGACCAAATGACTGACCTGGCCAGGGACTTCCCGCCAGGACTCCAGCATATCGTCGCCAGTGATGACTCCAATTTCATCCAAGCCCTCATCAATGATCTGCTTTTTACGATCCTGCTGACGACGGCACTGGTCATTCTCGTCGTACTGGTCTTCCTCGGCAGCGTGCGCAGCACCCTGGTCGCGGCGCTGGCCGTGCCGACGTCGCTACTGGGAGGCCTGGCAGCAATGCAGGTTCTGGGGTTCAGCGTCAACACCCTGACCATGCTGGCGCTGATTCTCGCGATCGGCATTGTGATTGACGACGCCATCGTGGTGATTGAGAGTTCGCATCGGCACCTGCAACAAGGAGCCGATGCCAAGCCAGCGGCTCGTGTCGGCACCACGGAGGTGGCTTTCCCGGCCATCGCCAATTCGCTGTCACTGGCCGCCGTATTCATTCCTGTGGCTTTTACGGCCGGTCTGATCGGGCGCTTCTTCCGTGAGTTCGGCTTGACCGTGACCGCCACGGTCTTTGCTTCCACGTTGACGGCATTGACGCTGACGCCCATGCTGGCCTCCAGGTTTCTGACGACGGCGGACGAGCCCGGGCGCGTCGTGCACTGGTTCGAGGGCGTGATTCGACGCGGGGAAAGCCTCTACGCAGGTTTGTTCGCGGTCGCGGTTCGCCATCCGGCCGCGACCGTTCTGGGCGCTGTGGCCGTGCTGGCCGTCGGGGCCGGCTTCGCATCCAGGCTGTCGACGGAATTCACGCCGAACGTGGATCGGTCCCAGTTCGTGATCCAATTCGAGGTGCCCGAAGGAGCCACGCTGGCCCAGACCGAGGCGTTCGGCCGCCGCATCGAGCAGGTGCTGTCGGCACAGGAGGAGGTGAAGTACTACTTCCAGGCGGTCGGTCTGGCTCGTGCCGGCGGGCCGGGCCGGGTCAATGAAGGCGTTGTGTTCGTCCGACTGACCGACCGGCGTCAACGACGGCGGCATCAGTCCGCGATCACCGAGGATGTGCGCCGCCAGTTGCGGGACGTGCCGCTGGGTCGGGCCTATGTTCTCGAACGGTCGGTCGGCGCGATGCAGGCCGAAGCCCCCGTACAGGTCGTCTTGCAGCATACTGATCTGGACGAACTCGTCGATCAGAACGAAGAGCTGATCGCCTGGCTGCGCGCCCACGAGGCCTTTACCGGTGTCAGTTCGAATCTGAGGATGAACCAGCCGCAGATTCACGTGCACATCCGACGCGACAAAGCGTCGCAGATGGGTGTGTCGGTGGCCATGATCTCCAACACGATGCGCTACCTGCTCGGCGAGCCAGAGATCTCGGAGATCGAGCGCCAGAACCGGAGATACCAGGTCATCACCGAGATGACCGGCAAAGGCAAGATGACACCGGCGCACATCGAGACACTGTACATCCGCAACGCCGCCGGCGCCCCGGTGTCCCTGGCCAATCTCGTGGAGAGCATCGAGACGATCGGCCCCAGCGAGCTGCACCATTTCAATCGATTGCGTTCGGCCACCCTGTCGAGTTCGTTGGCGGCCGGCGCGACCTTGGGCGAGGCCATCGCCGAGATTGAGGCGCACCTGCAGCAGGAGTTGCCAGAGGGCTTTTCCTATGAGCTGACGGGCCTGAGCCGCGAGTTTCTGGACTCTTTCCGCCATCTGACGACGACGGTGATCCTCTCGGTGATCTTCATTTATCTGATTCTGGCCGGCCAGTTTGAATCATTCACCCAACCTCTTGTGATCCTGTTGAGTCTGCCGTTGGCCCTTGTCGGTTCCGCCCTCGCCTTGTGGGCGTTCGACATGCCCTTCGGCATCGTGGCGTTCATCGGTTTGATCATGCTGCTCGGCATGGCGACCAAGAACGCGATTCTTCTGGTCGACTATACAAACGTGCTGATGGCGCGCGGCAGCGACCTGGTCGACGCCGCCGGACAGGCGGTGCGCGTCCGGTTCCGGCCGGTCATCATGACGACGGTATCGACAGTGTTCGGTATTTCGCCCGTGGCGTTGGGTTATGGGGCCGGGGGAGAGGCGCGGGCTCCGATGGGAGTGGCGGTCCTGTTCGGATTGTTGGTGACCACCGTTCTGACCCTGGTGGTGATCCCCGTCGTGTACACCCTGGCGATCCGTTCGCGCCATACCCTATCACGACGTCCGGCACGCCGAAAGTGAGGCGACCGTTGTGAATCACCGGACTTTGGCAACACTTCTGTAAGTGGCAATGGCATGCATCTGGTACAGATTGTCTTTCATTCTGAGTTCTGGGAAGAGATCGAGGCCATTCTCGATGAACGGCAGATCGGGCATTTCGTTCGGTTCCCGCGGCTCCAGGGTAAGGACCGTGACGGCAAACACTGTGGCAGCCAGGTCTTCCCCGGTTCGGTGTCGGTCGTGCAGATCTGGACCGAGGACGAGAACATCGACGGGCTGTTCGATCGGCTGAGTGATTTCCAGCAAGCACGGGAGGCCCATCATCACCTCGAAGCGTGGGTCTTTCCCGTCGCCCGCCGACTGTAGTCGGCCGCCGAAGTGTCTCCGGGCGCCATGTTCAAGTGTTTTGCGTATGGCCAATGAGGTGATTCGCCCATGTTTCTTGGTCAGAGCCTTGCGTACAGTCAATGGCAGAAGATGGCGTTCCGCGACTATGGATTGGACAATGGAAAGGATGAAAGAGATGATTGATCTGAAACGAAGTAGACATCAGCATCGGGCGCCTTATGTCACGACTGCTCTCTGGATAGCCTTGGTATTGCTTGTGCGATGCCCTGGGGCGTCGGGACAGGCGCAAAACAGCATTGCCGCCCTGGAGCAAATCGGCGATGCGTTTTCGTCGGTGGCCGAGGAGGCCTCTCCGGCCGTGGTGGGAATCCGCGCCGAGTGGATCGTCCGCCAGCCGGCAGCCGAGGTGCCGAGACAGTTTGAGGACTTTTTTGACTTCTTCTTCCGTCGTCCGAGGCCGCAACAGCAGCCGGAGGGCCAACCGAGAGAACGTCGCCGGCGGGCTCAGGGCTCCGGATTCATCATCTCGGCCGAGGGCCACATTCTGACGAACAGCCACATGGTGGATCAGGCTGAGCGTCTGGAGGTGGAGTTGCGAGACGGCCAGACCATCTCCGCCGAGATTGTCGGCACGGATCCGGAATCCGATGTGGCGGTCATCAAGGTGAACCTGAACGATCTGCCCACACTGACGATGGCCGATTCGGATGCCTTGAAAGTAGGCGAATGGGTCTTGGCGATCGGCAGTCCCCTGGGCTTGACCCACACCGTTACCGCCGGCATCGTCAGCGCGACGGGCCGCCGAGGTCTGCGCATCGCTGGGTACGAGAACTTCATCCAGACCGATGCCGCCATCAACGTGGGCAACTCCGGAGGCCCCTTGATCGACCTGCGCGGCCGCGCCGTGGGAATCAACACCGCCATCGTCGGCCCCGGCGGAGGCAACATCGGAATCGGCTTTGCGATTCCCATGAACATGGCCAAAGACATCGCCGACCAACTGATTCAGACCGGGTCGGTGGAACGGGGCTACCTCGGTGTCGTGCCGCAAGAGGTGACCCAGGAGATGGCCGAAGTGTTCGGTCTTGACGAAGCGACGGGCGTAGTCATCCCGCAGGTGACCGAAGGTTCGGCCGCCGACAAGGCGGGATTGCAGAGGCGCGACGTCATCCTGGAGTTCGACGGACAACGCATGGACTCGGAGATTGAGTTCCGCAACATGGTGGCCGAACGGGCGCCTGGGACGACCGTTGATCTCTTGATCGTCAGAAACGGAGATCGCCAGACGCTGACGGTGACGCTGGACAGGCGCCCCTCGGTCGAACAGATGCGCCGTGAGAGGGAAGAACCGTCCCCACCGGAAGGTACCGAACAGCTCGGCCTGGCCGTTCAGGATCTCACGCGTGATCTGGCCCGGCAGTTCGGCCACGAGGGTCGCACCGGGGTGATCGTCACACGCGTCATCCCCGGTTCTGAGGCGGCTCGAAAGGGCATCCGGCCCGGATTCCTCATCGAAGAGGTGGATGGCCAAGAGGTGCAGAACGTTGACGGGTTCGTACGCGCCGTGCGCGAGAGTCTCCTCGATGGACGGGTGGTGTTTCTCGCCAGCGACGGTCAGACCAGCCGTTATGTCGTGCTCAATGTGTCCGCGCCGAACCGATAGTCCGTTGTCGCGAGGCGAGCGATGGATCAAATGCAGAACCATCTCCGCTATCGGCCCCATCCGTGGCATGGGATCGAGGCCGGTCCCGAGCCGCCCCGGCTGGTGCATGCGTACGTGGAGATCACTCCCTTCGACACGATGAAATACGAAACGGACAAGGTGACAGGGTATCTGCGCGTGGACCGCCCGCAACGGGGTTCGTCTCTGCCGCCGACCCTCTATGGGTTCGTGCCACGGACCTATTGTGCCGACCGTGTGGCCGAATTGTCGCCCTATGCCGAGCGCGGCGATGAGGATCCACTCGATGTCTGCGTGCTCACCGAGCGACCGATCCGCCGGGCCGAAGTGATCCTTGAAGCGCGCATCATCGGGGTCATCAGAACTCTGGATGACGGGCAAGCCGACGACAAGATCGTGGCGACTCTCGATGGCGATGCCCTTTGGAGCGCGGCACAGGATATCTCCGATGTTCCCGAAGAGATCGTGGACCGGCTCCGGCATTACTTCGCAACGTACAAGATGGCTTCGGCCGACTCAAGACCGGTCGAGATCGTCAGCGTGTACGGACACACAGAGGCATGCGCGATTGTCGAAGCGGCGATGGCCGATTACGAGAACGCATTTTCGCAAGACGGTACTGATGCAGCGCATCGTCCGTAACGACCATCGCCGCTTTGGTGACCGACTCCGGCTCGGACGGACCAAGGAATCCTCTCGGCTCAATCGAGGGAACCACTGACGGTCGTCGTCCATCAACAGCGCGTACATCAGTCGGGATGTTTCAAGGCCCCGGATCGTGCACGAATCGGATTTCGGGAATCAGAGCCAACCTCTTGTGAAAGGGCTCACCATGGGTCTGTTGGGATGGGCATTGATCTTCTTCGTGATCGCCATCATCGCGGCGGCGTTTGGTTTCGGTGGGATTGCGGTGGCAGCGGCCGGAATTGCCAGGATCCTCTTCTTCGTCTTCCTGGTCGTATTTGTTGTGCTGCTCATTCTCGGCCTGCTGGGCGGGGGCGCGGCGACCGTGTGATCGGCCCAATCGAGGCTGGCCCTCCCGCCGGATGTGCGAACAGGAACAACAACAGGTTTGCTTGTGAGGTGAAAAGAAAGGAGACCCTAACATGTCCATCAAGAAGATAGGTTTGCTTGGAATGATTCTGGCAGTGGCCGTCATGGGCTGTAGAAGACGGAACAACGATGAGGAACCGGTCCCACCGCCGGAGACCGAACGCCTCAAACAGGAAGCTTCCGAGACACTCGATGCCGCCAGGGATTTCGCCGGCGCAACAAGGGAGGAGTTCGTGGACTGGATGGAGGCCAATCTCGATCGGTTGCAGGAGAATGCGCAGACATTGCGAGCAAGGACCGAGCAAAGGGGCGAGCAGGCGATTGCCGAGTTTGAGCAATATAAGGCGGCGCTCGATGAGAGGATCGCCCAGGCCAGAGAAGAACTGGAGCACGTTCGAGAAGCCGGCGCCGACGCCTGGGAAGATGCGAAAGACGCCGCACAGGCCGCGTATGACGAACTCCACAAGACGTACCGCGAGATGGCGCAGAAGTATGAATAAGCGGCGCTGTTGATGTCAGGACTTGCCACTGTCCGACGGCACCCGATGTGCTCCCTGGACTGCGATTCGCTTGCGTGACCAGGCCCTCAACAGAGCGGATGCCGGCAACAAAGGAGATCGTATATGTTTCTGGAGACCGTCAAATCACCAGGACTCGCCCATCTTTCGTACGTGCTGGGCGATCAGAATGTCGCGGCGGTCATCGATCCGCGGCGCGATATCGAGGTGTATCTTGAGATCGCCCGACGTGAGAACTGTGTGATCAAGCACATCTTCGAGACCCACCGAAACGAAGACTTCGTCATCGGTTCTCTTGCACTGGCAGGGGCAACGGGCGCTGGGATTCATCATGGCACGGCCCTCGATTTCAAGTACGGTCAGGCCGTCTCACACGGACAGTGTTTTGAGATCGGCGATTTGACGCTGAAGGTGCTCGAAACGCCAGGGCATACATTCGAGAGTATTTCGATCGCGATCTCGGACCGAAGCTTCGGCAAAGAGGCGGTGGGCGTGTTCACCGGAGATGCCCTCTTCATAGGGGATGTGGGTCGAACAGACTTCTTCCCGGACCGGGCCGAGGAGGTGGCCGGGCTGCTATACGATAGTCTCTTCGATACGCTCCTGCCGCTGGGCGACCAGACCCTGCTCTTTCCCGCTCACGGCGCCGGTTCGGTGTGTGGATCGGGCATGGCGTCACGCGAGTTCTCAACGATCGGCTACGAACGAAGAAACAACCCGCGTCTCCAGATGGACCGGGAAGAGTTCATCCAATTCAAGGTGGCCGAGCACCATTACAAACCACCCTACTTCAAACAAATGGAGCAATACAATCGGTATGGTGCCCCGCCATTGGAGCGGCTGCCGTATCCACAGCCCGCCGACGCCGATCAGTTCGCTGAGAGAATGCAGGGAGCAACGACGGTGCTGGATGCCCGCAGCCCGGAGGCCGTTGCCGGTGCGTTCATCCCGGGCAGTCTGGCAATTCCCCTGAACATGATCCCCGCCTTCGTCGGCTGGTTCGTTCCGTACGATACGCCGATCGGTCTGGTGGTCGAATCCAGCAGTCAGATCGACACGGCCGTCCGGCATCTGATTCGGCTGGGATATGACAATATCCCGGTGTATCTCGAGAGTGGATTGCACGCATGGGAGGTCAAAGGACGCACGTACGATAGGATTCCAGCCGTGCATGTCCGTGAGTTGTCGCAGCGTCTCGCTGGGGAAGGTAACGGGGTGCTGCTGGACGTTCGCTCAGAAGACGAATTCCACCAGGAACATTTGCCTGGTGCGATGAATCTCTACGTGGGCGAGCTGCCGGAGCGCATTGACGAAGTGCCGACCGGCAGGCCGATCGTGACGTTTTGTGGAAGTGGGCGCCGGGCTGTGATCGCCGCCTCCTTCCTCAAGAGCAATGGTTTCGATGATGTCAGCAATTGTCTGGGCTCGATGGCGGCGTGCTCGGCAGTGGGCTGCCAAACAGTCGAAGAGTCAGGCGCCACGGGCTGAGGCCTGCGGCGATTCCAAAGGACAGGCGTGGAGATAGACACATGGTCGCGGACAGCAACAATACCAAGACCACATTCTGGATGCTCAGCCTGGGTCTGTTCCTGGTGTTGGCCGTTGCGAATGGTGTTCTTGCCCAGGCGCCAACACCCGAGATCGTGGACGATGGCGATATGCGCGGCTTTCTCGTGCAGCAACGCTGGTCGCCCTACCTGGTCGGGATCGCCATCGGCGTTCTGAGCTGGCTGACGTTCTTGTTTTCGAATAAAGCACTGGGGATTTCGACATCCTATGTCCGGACGTTTGGGATGCTGGAGAAGCTCTTTCGGGGCAAGAAGGTCGAGCAGGAACCCTATTTTAGAAAGTACGCTCCCAAGATCGACTGGCAATGGATGCTTGTCATCGGCGTCTTCATCGGTGCGTTTTTATCGGCCCGCATGTCGGGCGATTTCGGTTGGGAACGCGTCCCGACGATCTGGCAGGAACGAATTGGCGGCGGCACCCTGTTACGGTGGCTGGTGGCTTTGGCGGGAGGAATCGTCATGGGGATCGGAGCTCGATGGGCAGGAGGCTGTACCAGCGGCCATGGAATCAGCGGCACGCTGCAACTGGCTGTGAGCAGTTGGCTGGCGGCCATGTGTTTCTTCGTCGGAGGCGTCGCCACGGCGATGCTTCTCTTCCACATCCTGGCTTGAAAGAGGAGATCCAACCATGTTGGACAGAATTCGCTCGTACGCACCGCTGCAACTCTTGCTGGGCCTGCTGGCGGGTGTCGTGTTCGGTTTTCTGCTGCAGAGAGGAGGGGTGACCCGGTATGAGGTTCTGATCGGCCAGCTCCTCCTGATCGACTTCACAGTGTTGAAGGTCATGCTGACGGCGGCTCTGACGGGGATGGTAGGGATCTATGCCATGAAACGAGTTGGGTGGGTGGAGTTACGGCCCAAGCCGGGCTCGGTGGGCTCTTCGGTGGTCGGGGGCCTGATCTTCGGCGTCGGGTTCGGCCTGCTGGGGTATTGCCCCGGAACGGTGATGGGGGCCGTAGCACAAGGGTCGCTCGATGCCCTGTTTGGCGGCGTCATAGGCCTGCTGATGGGTTCGCGAATCTATGCGGCGCTCCATCCGAAGCTGACAGGCACGGTCCTCAAGAAAGGCCGCTTCACAAGCCTCACAATCCCTGAACTGATCCCCTGCAAACCCGAGGTGTCGGTCGCAGCCGCCGGTCTGGTTATGCTGACCGTGCTTCTCCTCTTCGAAGTCATAGGCGTCTGAGGAACAATGAAATCCCTCTACCGCATGGAAGTCAAGGAAAGGAGTGGTCTATGAAACGCCACATGCAGACAACGCCGACAAGAGAGCTTGAGCAAATGTCATGGATTGCCATGTTGATGGCAATCTGTCTCATCGTGACCGGTGTCGGTTCAACAGCCCGCCCAGCCGAGGAGGAACCAAGCGACCGCGAGGTGACCTATGCGATCGAAACGGCCCTGGAGGTGGATTGGGGTGTGTCGCCCCATCTGATCGATGTCACTGTAGAAGATGGAGTGGTGACGCTTTCCGGGACGGTTTCGAATCTGCTCGAACAAGATCGAGCCGTGGCGGTCACTGCCAGGGTCAAAGGCGTGCGGAGCATCATCGATCAACTCGATGTAAGAACGGTCGAACGGTCGGATGATGAGATCCGAAGCGATGCAGTCCGTGCTTTGGCGGACGACCCCGCCACCGACTCCTATGAGATCGAGGTCGAAGTCAACGGGGGAATCGTCACACTCGACGGTACGTGTCCGTCGTGGGCGGGAAAACTGCTCGCCGCTGACGTGGCCAAGGGGGTCAGGGGCGTCCGGAAGGTGCACAACAGAGTCACCTACTCGTACGAATGGGATCGATCCGATCAGGACATTCAAGCAGACATTGAGGGCCGTCTCAAGATGGACCCCTACGTCAACGAGGACCTTATCGATGTGACGGTGAACGACGGTGTGGTGACGTTGCGTGGTACCGTCGGCAGCCTCGCCGAGAAGAACTATGCCGTAGCCAAAGCGCACGCCGCGGGGACGACTCGCATCCTCGACAGCGATCTGACGGTCAGCCCCTGGGTCCAAGGGCCGATGCAACGCGCGCGCAAGCAGGCCCTGGTCACCGATGCCGAGGCCCGACAGGCCGTCAGAGAAGCTCTCCAGCACGATCCGCGCGTTGAGCATGAAGGGATCGAGGTCGAGGTGGACAACGGCGAGGCGACTCTGAGGGGAATTGTTGACAACCTCAAGGCCCGGCGCGCAGCGGGCCAGGACGCTGAGAACACGAGGGGCATCCGGAAGGTCAACAATCAGATCCGGGTTCGACCGCCAGACGACTTGACGGATACGGCCATCGCCGAGAACGTGCGAGCGGCACTGTCGCGCGACACCGTGGTCGAGCGTTCCGACATCTCCGTCCTGGTGCGCAATCGCCGAGTCTCCCTGATCGGATACGTGGATACGCGTTATGAGAAGACGCGCGCCGAGGACGTCGCCTCACGCGTCAAGGGGGTGGCCGATGTGGACAACCGGCTCGCTGTCGAGCAACCGTGGTTGCACACAAGCGACCCAGAAATCCAGAGTGCCGTGGAACGCAGATTCTTCTGGAATCCGTTCCTCGATTCAGACGACCTGGAGGTTCGTGTGGACGATGGACACGTCGAGATTGTCGGCAGAGTGGGCACCTGGCATGAGTATCGCAGAGCCGTCAAAAACGCTTTTGACGGAGGGGCCCGGAGCGTGCGCAGCTATCTGTGGGTAGAGTCGAACGGTGAGATGTACGACCGTAGGTGGTCCGAGTCTCCCGATGTCTGGCCACTCTGAGCAGGGAATGCGGTTCATCGACGAAGGAACCCGATGAGTGACAAAGAGGCCACAAACGGCCAGGACGAGAGTAATCGGACATGGCATGCCATGGAAAAGGCCGAGGTGTTGTCGGCTCTGGAGGCAGACGAGGAAGGCCTGCGCCAGGAGGAAGCTCGGCGACGGCTCGATGAATACGGCCCCAATGAGTTGCCTTCGGAAGAGAGACCAAGCGCTTTGCAACGGTTTCTACGGCAATTCAAGAACGTCCTGATCTACGTGCTGCTCGTCTCAGCGGTGCTGACGGCCGTAATGACGGAATGGCTGGATACGGCCGTCATTCTGGCGGTGGTGCTCGTCAACACGGTCATCGGATTCATCCAGGAGGGCCGGGCCGAGAAGGCAATGGAATCGATTCGCGCCATGCTCTCGCCCACCGCTAAGGCTTTGCGGGATGGGCAAGAGCGCGAACTGCCCGCCGAGGAGCTGGTGCCGGGCGATGTCGTCCTTCTCAGTTCGGGCGACCGGGTTCCGGCCGATCTGCGGATCCTCGAGGCCCGCACCGCCCAGGCCGACGAGGCCGCGCTGACCGGCGAGTCGGAGCCGGTCGGCAAAAAGGCCGAATCCGTCGAGGCAGAGGCGCCCCTGGGGGATCGTAAGAGCATGGCGTATTCGAGTGCGATGATCACCCGAGGGACGCTGCGCGGCGTTGTCGTGGCCACCGGGGCTGCGGCCGAGATCGGCCGCATCGGCCAGATGGTCTCGGGCGTCGAGGAGATCAGCACCCCCCTGCTGCGCAAGATCGACTCCTTCGGCCGCTGGTTGGCGGCGGTCATCGTGCTGATCAGCGCCGTGTTGTTCGTGTTCGGCTACTTCCTTCGCGGCTTCGAGGTGGCCGAGATCTTCATGGCGGTGGTCAGCCTGGCGGTCGCGGCGATCCCTGAGGGGTTGCCGGCGATCATGACGATCACCCTGGCCTTGGGCGTACAGCGGATGGCCCGGCACAATGCCATCATCCGGCGGCTTCCGGCGGTCGAGACGCTGGGCTCGGTGACGATCATCTGCGCCGATAAGACCGGCACGTTGACCCGCAATGAGATGACGGTGGCCAAAGTAGCCTTGGCCGACCATGTCTATTCCGTCAGCGGATCGGGGTACGCGCCCGAAGGCGAGTTTCGTTTGAACGAGGAGCCGATCTCCCCCGAGGAACATCCCGGCCTGCTCGAGCTGGCTCGAGCCGGCCTGTTGGCCAGCGACGCCCGTTTGCGTCAGGGAGACGGCCAGTGGCACATCGAGGGCACACCGACCGAAGGGGCGGCGGTGGTCCTGGCGCACAGGGCCGGGATGAGCCGGGAGGACGAGCAGCAAGAGCGCCCTCGACTGGACGTGATTCCCTTCGAGTCCGAGCGGCGTTACATGGCCAGCCTGCACAAGGACCCGGAGGGGCAGAACGTGGCCTATGTCAAGGGCGCCTCGGAGCGCGTGCTCGAGATGTGCGCGAATCAGCGCAGCGGTCAGGACGATGAACCGGTAGACGAGGATGCCTGGCAACAACGAGAGGAGGAACTGGCCGACAGCGGGCACCGGGTCCTGGCCGTGGCGACGAAGCGCATGGGGTCCGATGAGTCGCTGGACGAGGACGCACTCGACGACCTGACCCTGCTCGGGCTGATCGGGATCATCGATCCGCCGCGTGAAGAAGCCATCAAGGCCGCTGAGAAATGCCGTACCGCCGGAATTCAGGTCAAGATGATTACCGGCGATCATGCATTGACCGCGCGCAGCGTCGGCGAGTCAATGGGGATCGGCGACGGCGATCACGCCGTGACGGGAACGGACTTGGAGGGCACCGAGGACGATGAGGCGTTGGCCGACCTGGTCCAGGACAACGATGTGTTCGCCCGCTCCAGCCCGGAACACAAACTGCGCATGATCGAGGCGTTGCAGTCCAGAGGGCAGGTCGTGGCCATGACGGGCGACGGCGTCAACGACGCGCCCGCCCTCAAGCGCGCCGACGTGGGCGTGGCGATGGGCGTCAAGGGTTCCGAGGCTGCCAAGGACGCTGCTCATATGGTCCTGGCCGACGACAACTTCGCGACGATCGAACGGGCTGTGGAAGAAGGACGGACGATCTACGACAATCTGATCAAGACCATCCTCTTCATGCTGCCTACCAACGGCGCACAATCGTTGGTCGTGATCGTGTCGGTGCTCGTCGTCTTCGACGTCATGCCGATTTCGCCTCTTCAGATCCTCTGGGTGAATATGGTGACGGCCGTGACGCTGGCCCTGGCCCTGGCCTTCGAGCCGTCGGAGGAGGACATCATGCGTCGCCAACCTCGGTCGCCGGAGGCACCCATCATCTCCCGCCACCTGATGTGGCGCATCGCGTTCGTCTCGATCCTGATCGCTGCCGTCGCCGTCGTGCACTTCCTCGTTCGCCAGAGAGCCGGTGTGAGCCTCGAGCAGGCCCGAACGGTGGCGGTCAACACGCTTGTGGCCGCACAGTTGTTCTATCTGCTCAACAGCCGCTTTATCCTGGGCTCGGCGCTGCATCTGCGGACCCTGAGGGGCAATCGGGCGGTTTACATCACTGCCGGCGTCCTGGTGCTGCTCCAACTGGGCTTCACCTATCTGGGCCCCGCACAGGCCTTGTTCGGCACAGCGGCCATGACGGCTTTTGAATGGTCCTGGGCGATCGCGGCCGGCCTGGCGGTGTTTCTGCTGGTGGAACTCGAAAAGGCAATCCTGCGACGTTGGGATGCTCGCTGAACGTATCCCCTCACGGGCAGCCCGACACGAGAACAACGCGGTGAACGGCCGGTCGGGCGGCCTCGATGTCGTGCAGAGGCCGTCGCGCCGGTCTCCTCCTTGAGACCGGCGCAACGGATTGAAATCACGAAGACTGCACACGCGCTTTGACGCTGATCTCGGCGGCGGCCAGGGCTTGAGCGGCGGGGCAGTTCTTGCTGGCCTTCTCCGCGTGCTCAATGAACACCTTTTCCTCGACATCCGGGACGGTACCCTGCGTCTCAAGCAGGATCGTGGTGATCTTGAATCCTTCGCCCACCGGGTCGAACGAGACGTGTGCGGTCGTCTCGATCTTCTCGGGCGTGTATCCGGCCTCGTCGAGGTCGTGGGCCAGAGCCATCGAGAAGCAGGCCGCCAGCGCCCCGCCGATCAACTCTTCAGGGTTCGTACCCTGCCCCGATTCGAAGCGCGATTGGAACGAATAGGCGCCCTGGAAGGCGCCGCTGCCCAGTGCGACGCTTCCTGTTCCCTCCTTGAGTGTGCCTTTCCAGGTTGCACTTGCTTTTCGCTTTGCCATTGTTACCTCCCGATTACGGTTTGATTTCAGAATATGCGTTCAATTCCTCGTCGCCAGGACTGTGGATTCGACGGCGATTGGCGATCCTCTTCTCCAGCGGAGAAAGCACCCGCAAGACGAAGAAGGTCAATGCAGTGGACACGACAGCCAGCGCAAGAAAACCCGCTCCAGAGGCGATGCCGATACTCGCCACCAGCCAGATCGTCGCCGCCGTGGTGGCGCCATGGATCGTTCCCTGGTCGCGAATGATCGCTCCGGCACCAAGGAAGCCGACGCCCCCGACGACATGGGCGGCCATCCGAACCGGTGAGCCACCATACACCAGCCCCATTCTCCGGGAAACGAGCGTGAAGATACAAGCGCCGAGACAGATGAGAATATTTGTTCTCAGACCCATCGGTTTGCCGCTCATTTCCCGCTCCGAACCGATTACTGCGCCGAAGAGCACGGCGGCCAGCATGGCCAGAATCTCCTGTCCGCTAAGATCCATGACGACGTTTCCATGTGCGAGCACAACGGTGTTGCATTCGAGAACTGCGACCAGGCAATAGCAGACTCTGGCCGGAGTTGCCTCCCTGCGCCGGGGATACCCTTGGTAGGGAGCCCAGAGCCTACTTGGGCCGTTTCAGTTGTACGGCGGCGGCCGGTTCCAGCGTACGGAAGGTGAACGATTCAGTCAGGAAGAACTCGATCTTCTCCCGGTCGTGGTGATGGTAACCCACGGCCAGATCCTGCCCGACCGTCAGCTCGAAATCTCCGCCTCGCGTGCTCAGCAGAACCCCTCCCACCAGGGCCGGACACATCAAGATCTTCCCCCCGGTCATCTCTTCGATGATCTTGCGGGGCGGAAACCCCTCATTGTGGGCCGCCGCGAGAGCGAAGTACTCGTCAGGGCCAAGAACCAGGCTTAACGGACCGCCGATGCCGATCATCGCAACCTGTTTCACAGCGACCGAGACGGCATCCGGGTACGCGGCTGCATTCTTGGGAAGGGCGACGGCCTTCTGCGTGCTCGTCTCGGTGATGCCTTTAATGTGGCCGGCGGCGAATCCATCAAATATGGCGGAGTCTTCAAACCGGGCGATCTGCTCTGCCGCATGCTGGACCGGATCGAGATCGGGGTCCTTGCACCCCCGGCTGGTGTGGTCCAGTTCGATGCGACTCAGGACAAACGGCACGCGCAGTTCGATCAGCGGCAAAAGCTCGCGCGTCCCCCACTGCACGCCGAATTTGGCCGCTTCGTCGGCGATGTGGATTCGCCCCAGGTCCACCGCGCCATGCTGCCATCCATGCGGGCCGCTGACATCGACCAGTCTGCGTCCGCACAGATTACGCTCGATGACCCTCTTGGCTTGTTCGTCGATCTCGTTCCATGCTCGATCTGTGATGGGCGCGAAGTCGCGCTTCAATAGGTCCGTCATTCGCGGTTATCCTTTCATGGAGCCGACCCCCAGTGTTGGTCCCTGCCCGTTGGATCGGGGATCGTCGGGAGGAGGCTCCTGTTCCTCGTGTTCGGCTTCTTCCTCAAGCTGCAGGATCGGCTTGTCCTGGAACAGATAGATGCGCATCTTCTCGTCGAAACCGGGGAAGTTACGCCGTAGCCATTCCAGCAGCATACAGGCATGCTCGATCTCCTCGTCGCGGTTGTGACCAAGCACAGAGGCCAGCTCGCCATCGGTCGAAGCCGCCGCCCGCTGCTGGTACCAGATCACCGCCTCAAGCTCTTCGATAAGGCTCGCAATCGTTCGGTGCTGCTCGATCACCGCAGGAGCAAGCTGTTCGCGGGGTTCATGGTATTCCAAAGCCATGTGGACTCTACTCCTCTATGTCGCGGTTCCTGTTGCGGTTGGCTACTCTTCGGTAATGACGATGGCGTCGGTGGGACATTCCTCTGCGGCCTCCCGGACCAGGTCTTCGTACTGCGGCGGCACCGGATCGACCTTGGCCTCAGCGATCTCATCGCCCATTTCGAACACCTCCGGGCAGATTTCCACACAGCGCATACAGGCAATACAATCCTCAGTCACCTGTGTCTTCATACAACATGCTCCTTTGGTTTCTCCACAAATCGGCCTACGTTTCTGACGTCACTTTGTCGTAATACTCGATAGAAACGTACGCCGAGGGCACGAGACTGCGGATCAGGGATTTGCTCGATCCGGTCCAGGGAAAGTCGCAATTCCGTCCGTGCCCGGTGGCGAACGGCGACATATCAGGCGGCCCGGGCATGGCAGGACCATACCGACGCCTGCGCCGCGGGCCACGGGGCCGGAAGCGCCGTCCAATGCGGGCAATTGCGCAGGGCGAATGCAGGGATAACCTCAAAGCCGCACCAAGCGAGGTCGCGTAGGGAATGGGTGACGGGTCCAAAGCGTCGAGCACCAATCGGAGGTGGGCGTCGGCCCAACGGAAACGCGGTCTGCCGATGGCCCGAAGAATCGGCATCGTGACGCTTTCTCCCGCCATCGTCAGTGCTCCAACGGCAGAACACGAAGACGCAGGCAAGGCAAGGGAGCCTGGATGCCCGTACACAACAGCGACATCGCGACGATCTTCAACCGGGTGGCTGACCTGCTGGAGATCAAGGGCGAGAACCCGTTTCGCATTCGTGCCTATCGCAATGCAGCCCGTACCGTTGAGGGCCTTTCGCAGAGCGTGGCC
Source organism: uncultured Pirellulales bacterium (assembly GCA_964610435.1). Classification (GTDB taxonomy): domain Bacteria; phylum Planctomycetota; class Phycisphaerae; order Sedimentisphaerales; family Anaerobacaceae; genus Anaerobaca. Next base: position 57,658 of record CAZSXM010000013.1, read on the forward strand.
GATCTGGTGCGGGATGACCAGGACCTTTCTACGCTGTCCGGCATCGGCAAGGACCTCGCTGGCAAGATCGCAGAGGTGGTGGAGACCGGAGAATTGCCGTTGCTGGCCGATCTCGAAAGCGAGGTGCCGGGCGAAGTGAGCCAGCTGATGAGAGTCTCCGGATTGGGCGCCAAGCGAATCGCCGCACTGCACCGCACGTTGAAGATCACGACGCTGGAAGAGCTCGAGCAGGCGGCGACAGAGGATCGCATCCGCGATCTCGAAGGATTCGGGACCAAGACCCAGCAGAGCATTCTGCAGGAAATCAAGCGGCTCAAACAGCAACGGCAACAGCGCATGAAGCTGGCAGTTGTCGAGCAGTACGCCGAACCGCTGGTCGAACATCTCAGGCGAGCCCAAGGGGCGAAAGACATTGTAGTGGCCGGCAGTTACCGGCGGCGTAAAGAAACGGTCGGCGACCTGGATATTCTGGCCACCTGCAAGAAGGGCGCCGACGTCATGGATCGCTTCGTGCGCTACGACGACGTTGAGAGGGTGATCGCGCAGGGCAAGACGAAATCCACGGTGCGCCTGCGCTCGGGGCTTCAGGTGGACCTGCGGGTGGTCCCCGAGGTCAGTTACGGAAGTGCCATGCTCTATTTCACGGGATCGAAGGAACACAACATTGCGATTCGAAAGGTCGCGATTGCGAAAAAGCTCAAGCTCAACGAATACGGGGTCTTCCGAGGCAACAAGCGCGTTGCCGGCCGCACCGAGGCGCAGGTTTATGAGGAGATCGGCCTGCCGTACATCTCTCCCGAACTGCGCGAGAATCGCGGCGAAGTGGAGGCCGCTCGAAACGGCAAGCTCCCGACGCTGATTGAAAACGAGGAGATACGCGGCGACCTGCACGTACACACCAAGCGAACCGACGGACGTCATACCATCGAACAATTGGTCGAGGCCGCCAGAGAGCGGGGCCATGACTACATCGCCATCGCCGATCATTCGAAGCGCGTCACCGTCGCCCATGGGCTCAAGCCGAAGGAGCTCCGTGAGGAAATCGAGGAGATCGATCGGATCAACGAGCGACTGAACGACTTCACCGTGCTCAAGGCCGTCGAGGTGGATATCCTGGAAGATGGTTCTCTGGACTTGCCCGACGACGTCCTGAAAGAGCTCGATCTGACGGTCTGTTCGGTCCACTCGAAGTTCAAGCTTTCGAGGACCCGACAGACGCGCCGGATTCTCAAGGCGATGGACAACCGCTATTTCACCGTTCTGGGCCATCCAACGGGGCGAATGATCAACGAACGCGAGCCCTATGAAGTCGATATGGACAAGATCATGGAGGCAGCCAGAGACCGGGGCAGCTTTCTGGAGGTCAACGCCCACCCGGATCGTCTCGACCTGAACGACCTCCACTGTAAGATGGCCAGGGACATGGGGGTGAAGGTCGCCATCTCGACGGATACCCACCGGCTCGACGACCTCGATGCCATGCGATTCGGAGTCAGCCAGGCGCGCCGCGGCTGGCTGGAGGCCGACGACGTGATCAATACCCGCTCGGTCACCGAACTGAAGAAGCTCCTGAAGCGGTCCCACCGCACCTGAGGCGCTGCGATGAATTACAAGCAGAATCCAGACACCAGATTCAAGGACGTCCACGAACTCGGCAAGGAAGAGGCTCGCGAACAGATCGTGGCCCTGCGCGAGGGGATCGAGTATCACGACTACTGGTATTACGTGAAGAACGCGCCGAAGATATCGGATGCCACGTACGACAAGCTCTTTCGGCGGCTGATGGACCTCGAAGAAGCCTTTCCGGAGTCTGCCGCCGAGGATTCTCCCACACGGCGCATCGGCGCCGAACCGATGGACAAGCTCGAGAAGGTCGAACATACCTCGGCAATGCAGAGCCTGAACGCCGTATATGACGCAGACGAAGTCGAGGACTTCGACCGGCTCGTTCGGCGCCAAATCAACGCCCGGACTGTGACGTATGTAGCAGAGCCGAAGTTCGACGGTCTGTCGATCGAAGTCGTCTACGAGGGTGGCGCGTTCGTCCGAGGGGCTACCCGGGGCGACGGGTACACCGGCGAAGACGTTTCGAAGAATGCCAGGACGATTCGGGCGGTTCCTCTGCACTTGCGAGACGGCTCCCAACAGGTTCCGCCGTTCCTTGCGGTTCGCGGCGAAGTCTTCATGTGCAAGGAGCCTTTCCAAGAACTCAACAAACGGCGCTTCCAGTCCGGGCAGGAACCCTTTGCCAATCCGCGCAACGCCGCCGCCGGCGCCCTGCGACAGTTGGATCCCGGCAAAGTGGCCGACGTGCCGCTGGATGTCTTCTTCTACGAGGTGCTGGACGTGCGGGGGCTCTCCTTGGACTCGCATTGGGACACGCTCGATACGCTTGCCGCGTGGGGGCTCAAGACCGACCCGCACAACCGCAAATGCTCCGGGCTCAAGCCGATCGAGGAATATCGGGCTCGCCTGGCCGAGCAGCGCGACACGCTCGGTTACCAGATCGACGGCATCGTCATTAAGGTCGACGACTACCGAGTCCGACGAACGCTGGGAACGCGCCAGCGCAGTCCGCGATGGGCCCTGGCCTGGAAGTTCGCTCCGAGGCAGGAAGTGACCACACTGAACGAGATTGTCGTGCAGGTAGGCCGGACCGGCATGCTCACGCCGGTGGGGCTGCTGGAGCCGGTCAACGTCGGCGGCGTCACGGTCAGCCGGGCCACCCTGCACAACGAGGACGAAGCCAGACGCAAAGACGTGCGTCCGGGTGACCGAGTTCGCATCGAGCGGGCCGGCGACGTTATCCCGGAGGTCGTCGAACGGGTGCCCCAGAGCGGCAGGAAGCGGGCCGGACCGTTCGCTATGCCCAAGAGGTGTCCGGCCTGCGGGACGGAGGTCCATCGCGAAGGCGCATATTGCTTCTGTCCGGCTTCCCTGAGCTGCCCCGGACAACTAATCGGAAAGCTGACTCACTATGCCCGGCGCGAGGCGATGGACATCGACGGGCTGAGCGAAGCCACCGCCAGGGATCTGGTGGACAAGCAGATGGTTCGGACGGTGGCCGATCTGTACCACCTGTCGGTAACCGATCTGCAGCAACTGGAGGGCTTCGCTGAGAAATCCGCCAGGCAACTTCACGCCGCGATCCAGCGGGCCAAGACCCCCCGGATGGATCGCTTTGTGTACGCCCTGGGGATTCGCCAGGTCGGAGAGCACATCGCCCAGGTCCTGGCGCGCCGGTTTGGTACGATGGAGGCCTTGCAGCAGGCCGATTTGAGCGAGTTGAACGACATCGATGAGATCGGGCCGGAAATCGCCCGCTGCATTCATCGCTTCTTCGGCCGGCGCGAGAACCGCGCCGTCCTCGAACGATTGTATGAGGGGGGCGTCCAAGTCAAAACGATGCCGCGTCGAGGCTGCGAGCAGCCGCTGGAGGGAAAAACCTTCGTATTCACCGGCGAATTGAATCGGTTCTCCCGCGATGACGCGCAGCGTGTCGTCGAGGATCTCGGCGGCCGGGCGACGTCCAGCGTCAGTGGAAATACTGACTTCATCGTCGTCGGTGAAAACCCCGGCCGCAAACTGGACGAGGCGAAGAAGCGAAACGTCAAGACCATCCGGGAGAAGGAGTTTACCGAACTGGTGCACGCCTGAGCACAGAGAGAATGCACCGCGAGGCGATCAAAAGGAACTGCCATGGAAAAGAGGCCGCCCAATGCCTGAATTGCCGGATGTGGAGACATTTCGAAAGTATCTGGACGCCACGGCGCTGCATCAGCACGTCGCCGATGTCGCCGTGCGTGAGAAACGTGTTTTGAAGGACGTTTCTGCGCGCGACTTCGAGCGGGCCGTGAAGGGCCGTCAGTTCGAAGCGACGGACCGGCACGGCAAGTACTTGTTTGTCCATACCAGTGGGTCGGCTGTACCCGTGCTCCACTTCGGCATGACCGGTTTGCTGGCATACGAGAAGGAACGTGAGCCGCAAAGATACGATCGGGTCGTGTTTGGCTTCGAGAACCGATACAGCCTGGCATACCAGTGCCGACGACTGCTGGGCCGCATCGCTCTGGCCAAATCGCCGGCGCACTTCGTTCAAGACAACAACCTGGGCCCCGATGCCCTGCAAATCGGACGAGAGAAATTCGTTGAAGCGCTTCGCGGCGCACAAGCGGCGGCCAAATCCTGCCTGATGGACCAGGAACGTCTGGCCGGGATCGGCAACATCTACTCCGACGAGATCCTCTTTCAAAGCCGCATGTCGCCCAAGCGCAAGGCCGACACCCTCAGTGCCGCCGAAGCGGCCCAGCTCTATCGAACGATGCGGCGCGTTCTTACCATGGCGATCGAGCGCCGGGCCGATCCGGCCCGGATGCCGGCGTCCTGGCTACTGCCCCATCGTAACACGGAGGAGCCGTGTCCGCGCTGTCGAGGTACAATCGCCAGGATCAAGGTGGGCGGGCGGTCTGCCTATTGGTGCCCCCGGTGCCAGGCGGAGTAGGATAATATGGAACGAGAAGAAGACGAAAGGAAGGATTCCCATGACCATGATCACCAATGCGGGGTCGCAACTCAGTGAGCGCGTGCGTGAATTCGTACGCCGGGACTTCTCGCCCCGGTTCGGCGAACGATCCGAAGAGTTCAAGGCCGAACCTCTCTGGCAGCGGTTCGGCGACCTGGGTACGGCGCTCTGGCTGGATTCCGGCAATCGGGACCAGATCGCAGACGTGTGGACCCGGGAGTTTTCTGCGCTGACGACCAACAACACACTGCTGAACAAGGAGATCCAGACCGGCCGCTACAACGAGTTCATTCGGGAGGCCGGCCGGTTGCTCAACGAATTTCCGGAGCTTTCCGAGCGAGAGCAACTGCTTGAGCTGGCCTTCATGCTCAACGCCAGGCACGGGCTGCGACTCGTCGAGGAGTTTGACGCTTTCGTCTCCGTCGAGGAACATACGGATCTAGCCCACGACATGGAGCGTTCGGTCGAATATGCCAGGCGCTATCACGCGATCTGCCCGGAGCGGTTCTGCGTGAAGATTCCGTTTACCCCTGCCGGTCTGCTGGCAACGCGTCGCGCACGGAAAGAGAACATTCCCGTCAACCACACACTGGGGTTCTCAGCGCGTCAGAATTACGTCATCACGCGGATCGCGCAGCCGAACTTCGTGAATGTGTTTCTGGGCCGTCTGAACAGCTTCGTCGCCGACAACGGCTTGGGAAGCGGGGAATACGTCGGGGAAAAGGCCACCCTCGCCTCGCAGGCGGCCGTTCAGCGGCTGCGCGAGACACTGGGAGTCTCCACCCGCCAGATCGGTGCGAGCCTCCGAACGTGGGAACAGTATCGCAATCTGGCCGGCATCGATGTGATAACGGCGCCGCCGAAGGTGGCCGGACAGCTCCTGGTGAGGAAGGGCCAGCTTTCCGAGATTCAGTCTCGGGTGGGCTATGCGTATGAGGCAGACGTCAGAAAAGGCGTCGATCCTTCGAACTTCGGACTTCACACCTTGTGGGACATTGATGAATCGTTGGTGGCCTGTGTCGACGCCCTCGAAGAGCGAGATGTGGACGCCTTCGAACCCGAAGAACTGATCGAGTTCTTCCGCAATCACGGCGACGCGGACTTCCTGGTGAACTGGAGCAACCCGCAGATCGCCACAAGCCGGGAAGAGGGCAAGATTCCACGTATCGAGAACTGGGGCGACCTTCTGGCCGACGGCACCATCGGTCTGGACAGCCTGATGAATCTGGCCGGACTGAACAGCTTCGCCACCGACCAGAACGAGATGGACAACCACGTCTGCCGGACCTGGCGACAAGCCAAGGCCTGACCGACACAGACAAGGAGAGACAGTATGGCGCTTCGACGAAAGGTGGACAAGTTGCAACGCATCCGACACAGGGCCCGGCTGTACCGTGCAGGCGATCCGGACTTTGCCAAATGGGCCGCCGGCTACGGGGTGATCCGGCACAGCGATCTGACCCAGGCGCGGGTCTACAAGATGGCGCAGCACCTGGCGCTGCAGGGCGTCGTGCGCGATGCGCGCGAGGTGTTCGAATCCCTCCACGCCACCGACCGCATCGCCAGTGCCGGCTTGTGGCTGACGGCCCATATGCCCTACGCCCGCACCGTCTACCTTGATGGACGCGACCTCGGGGTCGAGGACTTCAAGGAAGAGCCCGAGGGCCACGCCGGCGGATCGCTGAACATGGTCCTGGCGTACGTCGGGTACCTGGCGATCAACGCGATCACCGGCGTGACGCGCTCGTGGCTGATGGGCCAAGGACATTGCGTCTCGGCCATCGACGCCACGAACCTGATCATCGGCAACATGACCGACGCGCACGCCGAACGGTATGACCTGAGCGATGAGGGCCTGACCCGGTTCGTACGGGACTTCTATCTCCTGAGGGTCCGGCCGGACGGCTATCCCGAATCGCCTCTGGGTAGTCACGTCAACGCTCATACGGCCGGCGGTCTGATCGAAGGCGGGTACCTGGGCTTCGGCGAACTCTACTACGTGCACATGCCACTTCCCGGCGAGCGGCTGGTCGCGTTCCTCAGCGACGGTGCCTTCGAGGAACAGAAAGGCGGGGACTGGGCCCCACGCTGGTGGCGCGCCGAGGATTCCGGACTGGTCGCGCCGATCATGATCGCCAACGGCCGCCGGATCGACCAGCGAACGACCGCGTCCATGGCCGGCGGCGTGGACTGGTTCCGCGATCATCTCGCTCTCAACGGGTTCGAGCCATTCGACATCGACGGGCGCGATCCGGCCGCCTATGCCTGGGCGATCTGGGAGATGGAAGAACGGCTGGCCGCCCACGCCGAGGCCATCCAGAGCGGCCGGCAGCGTTACCCGGTGCCCCTGCCCTACACGATTGCCGAGGTCCCCAAAGGTTTCGGCTTGCCCGGCGCCGGCACCAATGCGGCGCACAACCTGCCGGTCGGCGGCGATCCGCGAGGCCAGGCCGCCATCCGGCAAAGCTTCAATTCCGGCGTGCATCAACTGTGGGTGCCGACCGAAGAACTGCAAAGGGCCCGAGAAGTTCTGCGCAACCACGACCAATCGCAGCGGCCTCTGGAACGCGACCATGCGCTGGCCGTTCGGGATGTACCGGCGCCGCAGTTCCCGGAACTGCCCTGGCACGATCCGCCACAGGGGGCGTCCACCTCCCCGATGCGGGGCATCGACAGGGCCTTCTGCGCGCTGGTCCGGGCCAACCCGCAACTTCGCGTCCGTGTGGGCAATCCGGATGAGATGCGCAGCAACCGGCTCGACGGGACGCTCGATCTGCTCCAGCATCGGGTGACCGACCCGGAGGCCGACGTGGCCGAAGCCGTCGACGGCAAGGTGATCACGGCGTTGAACGAAGAGGCGGTCGTCTGTGCGGCCCTGGCCAACAAGGGCGGCCTCAATCTCGTGGCAACCTACGAGGCCTTCGCGGTCAAGATGCTCGGGGCCGTCCGACAGGAGTTGATCTTCGCCCGACATCTGGACGAAGCCGGACGCCCGCCCGGATGGCTCAGCGTGCCGGTCATCGCCACATCGCACACGTGGGAGAACGGAAAGAACGAGATCTCCCATCAGGATCCGACCTTCTGTGAGGCGATGATGGCGGAAATGTCGGACCGGTCGCGGGTGCTGTTTCCGGCCGACTGGAACAGCGCGATTGCAGCCCTTCAGGCCGTCTATCGCACGCACGGCCAGATCTGGGCGCTGGTTCCCCCGAAGCGGGCGCTGCCTGAGATCTTCAGCGCCGACCAGACCCAAGAGCTTGTCCATGCCTCGGCATTGCGCCTGCGCCGGGACGAAGGGCCTGCCGTGCTTCTGACTGCCGTGGGAGGGTATCAACTCCGCGAGGTGCTCAGGGCATCGCGATGCCTGTCGGACGGCGGCGTGCCTCACGACGTGGTCTACATGATCGAACCGGCCCGGTTTCGCAATCCCCGCGACGCCCGCGAGGCGCAGGCCATGGTCGATCGAGAGTCGCGCGAGCGGCTGTTTCCGCCGTCGATCCCTTCGCGGGTGTTCGTCGGCCACATGCGGCCGGAGTCGTTGGCCGGAGTCGTTCGGCCGCTGGATACGGGACCGGCCAGAACGCGGTTCCTCGGCTACCGCAACCGCGGCGGCACCTTCGATGCGTTTGGGATGTTGTATGCCAACCGATGCACCTGGGGACATATTGTGGCCGAGGTGGCCGAGGTCATCGGACGCTCGGCCGAGGAATGGCTCGAACCCGATCAGTACCGAGCCGTTCGAGGCGCCGCCGATCCCGAAGCGCTCCTTGCGGCGCCGAGCGAACTGTTGCAGACCGTTGGATCGTGACAACAGACGGACATCTGACAGGAGGTTTACCTATGGCTGTGGAACTGAACGAATGGAACGACGGGAGAATCGTACACGCACAGGTCACCGATCGGCTGACGAAGGAAGATTACGAGTGGTTTACGCCCGAGGTCGAGCGTCTGATTCAGAAGCACGGTAAGATCCGCGTACTGGTCGAGATGCGCGAGTTTCGCGGTTGGAACGCGGGCGCCTTGTGGAAAGACATCAAGTTCGATGCCAAACACTTCTCGGACATCGATCGTCTGGCGCTGGTGGGCGAGAAGAAATGGCAGAAGGGCATGAGCGTGTTCTGCAAGCCCTTTACCACAGCCGACATCCGGTACTTCGATCTGACGCAGATCGAGGAAGCCCGCGAGTGGATCACGGCCGGCGTGGAGGTGTCGGCACAATAGACCGGCTTTCATGCAAACCGCCCTCGACCGGCAGTCGAAGCCGGTCGAGGGCAGATGCATGCATATCGCCGTCTCCGTTTCTGCGTGCAATACGACACGGTCACTATGTCTGGTCCGTCAACTTCTTGACCTTCTCGGCGTCGGCCTTCAGACGGACATCGCCGCAATCGAGACAGAGGTATGTGGTGACGTCGACGTTGCCGGTCTTGGCCTTGAAGAACTTGGCATCGTCCGGCCGAAAGCTCATCTTGCCAGTCGCGTGCATCGATCCCTTGGCCATTCGCGTGCTGCCACACCCCAGACACTTGCATGATTCTGTCATGACGTGTTCTCCTGCTTGACAGTGATTGTCAGCTCACACTGGACAACTACTCTTGTTCCAGATCCACTTTCATTGAAAGGAACCTCAGCATGTCTTTAAGGGTCAGAATGCCGACGAGACGGCCTCCTTCGACGACGAGCAATCGACTCTTATCGGTGCGTCTCATCCGGGACAGGGCGCTCATGGCGTCGGCATCGGGGGAGATCGTGTTCTCGTCCGAGCACGATTCCTGGATATCACTGACGCTGTGTTGGGCCCATTGATCTCTGGGCAGTTCCTTGATCTGCCTTGTTGTGACGCATCCGGAAAGGCCCCGGCCGTTGGTGACGGGGAATAGTTTGTAGTGGTGTTTGTAGAAGTAGTTGTTTACCAGGTCTTCCACTGAGGCTGACGACGGGACCGATACGGGCTCTTCCTTCATGAACCGGCGGACCGGCTCACCCCCCAGGGCTTTCCGCATCAATACCTGCTGGTAGGACATCCGCGAGGCGGCGCGAATGAACATGCCGATGAGAAAGTACCAGACGCCTCCGATGAAGCCGCCCGCAATGAAGCTGAGAACGCCCAGGACGATCAAGAACATCCCGAAGGCGGACCCGAAGGCCGAGGCAACGCGCGTGGCCCACCTCAGATCGCCTTTGATCTTCCACAGAGCCGAGCGGAGCACGCGTCCGCCGTCGAGCGGAAATGCGGGCACCATGTTGAACACGGCCAGGATGACATTCAGCAGCGACAGATAGCTCAGGACCGCTACAGCCGAATCCGGCCAGGCGATCCGGCGCCCAAGCAGACCCACAGAATAGAGAAGACCTCCGAGGACCACGCTCGATATCGGGCCGGCGATCGCCATGAAGAACTCGGCCTTGGCGCTGGGCGGCTCATCGTTCATCTCGGCGACCCCCCCGAAGATGAACAACGTGATGCCTTTCATGTCCATGCCGAACCGCCGCGCCACAAGGGAATGACAGAACTCGTGAAACACAATGGAAACGAACAGACCCAAGGCGCCGGCGACGCCCATCCACCAGTACGTGGCGGTGGAGAAACCCTCGAAATAGTGCGGGAACAGGCCGGTGGCCAGCGACCATGTGACGAGCACGGCCAGAAGAATCCAGGTGATATCAAGACCCACTTTGAACCCGAGGAGATTGAACAGGTGTATTTTCTTGCCGAACATGGCGGTTCTCCTTGTCTGCCTGTCGCTATGGCCGAACGTCAATACCGGAATATCGCTCCGACCGTAGACCGCGATGGCAAGTCCTGACGGTTGACGGCGTAGACTTCTCCTCCTTGCGTGAGCGTGCACCGGACCGCCAGGTCCAGCGACTCTTCTTCGCTCTCGGTGGCCCCATCCGGACCGTTCCCGGGCGAGGCCGTTGGATTCAGCAGCAGGGTCTGAACCCGTCCGGCCCTGGCCGCCGCAACGATTTGCTCAATCTGGCCTGAGGCATGTCCGGTGCCCAACAGGCCTCGAAAACTGGCCAGACGGTCGCTGACGACCTGCCTGGAATGGGGCTCGGCGATGGTGCGGACGGCATCATAGAGCTCTCTTGCAGTGAGCCGGTCGGGAGCTTGCTGGAGGCCGTCGGAGAGCAGATGGCTATAATGCGAGACCTCTCGATAGATCGACTGAATGTATTCCGGCGCGACCAGGACCAGGGGGCAGTTGTCGGCGGCCAGGTGCCTTTCCACACCGTTCCTGACAGCCTTGACATACTCGTCTACGCGGGCCTTCTGCGCGGCCTTGTCCGCCACGTTTCCCTGCCCGTGAAACATTGCGGCCGTCCCCGCCACCCGCCCGGGAGGCATAGTGTGGGACTGAAGATGCTCTTGCGCCTCATCGTACCGGAGGAACTCGTCCAGGTCTTTGGGGGTATCCAGCAACTCGATTTCCTGGAAGGTCCAGCGGTCCGCCTCATAAAACCGTACCTGTCCGCGACTCAAGGCGAGGAAATAGAACCGATTGGCAGGACCCCACAAAGGAACAAGCGGCTTGATGTGGAAATGCGTGCCCACCCACACTTGCTCCGGGCACGCGATCGGAAGGGTCAGAGCGCGAAACGTCTCGGGTGTGATAAACACGGCCAACCCTCGATCGAGGTGCTGCCAGACGATAGGGGTTTCGAGCAGCTCAGCTCCCGGACGCAGAATGCGCTGAATCTTCCGGCGCGACAGCCCCCGTTCCTGAAGACGCTTTTCACCGTCCCGAAGCAGGTTCTTGAAACGAATGGCGTTCTTCTTTGTCTCCATCCCCTGTCTGTGTGTCGGAAGGTAGATCGAGATGCAGAGACTGAATTGCATGGCGAGCAGATCCTCAACGACGCCTTGCTGAAAACCCTCTATCATAATGCTCTTCCTTTCCGTTGACCGAATCCCCTCCCCCGCCGTACCTCCAAACCCTTCGCTTGCCCTTTCGCCAATGGACCCTACGAGCCAGCGGTTTCTCCGGAGGTGCGTGGAGTGCTCAGTTTGGCCCAGGAAAAGCCTTGCCTCTGTGAATCCAGCGTGTCCGCAGAACGGCGCGAGTGTCTTCCGAAGGGCGTCGAGCAGTTCATCATCGTCCGTTTGTCCTGCATGTGTCATGGCTACACCACCTCTCGAATCGTCTCGATCAGGTCATGGATCTCATAGGGTTTGTCGAGCACGGCGGCCGCCCCCAGCGTCCTGGCCGTGGCATGGGCCTGCTCATCCCCGAATGCCGTGATTATCCTCTCGGAAAACCGATTGGGCAGAGGCCCAAATTAGGGCAACCTGGGGGGGCAGTTGGGGCCTCTGGGGCCCCGATCGGTTTTGCCGAGGTAAGATTCGCTGAAGTCCTCAACCCACAAATCATTCAAGAGATCCACGCAGGCTCTCTGAAGGAATCTGTGGGTGAGATGTAGCGTTTTGGTTTGATGGCTTCGCGTGGTCGTGTGGTGGTTTCTGTTCGACCGCACCGGCTTCCGGCGGGTATCAGATCAGTCGGGGTGCTCGCATCAGAGCAGAAGATTGGAGGCAAAGACCAACGAGGAACGCTATACTACGAAGTGAGAAGGTCATCTGAAAATGCGCGCGACAAGCGTTGATTGATCTGATTGGATGAGACAGGGCTTTCAAACCTCCTGTTCGCGGATGGTGCTCCTGTCTGCTTGGTATTCAACGGTTACGGATAAGTTTCATGCCGTCTTTCACGAACAAGATCCTGGACCTCAGCGCTGCCCTCGGCCTTTATGATCGCTGGGCGAGGCGTAGTCTCGGGCAAGTCCATGAAACCTTGATCGAACTGGTTGATCCGCACACAGATGAGAAGATCCTTGATGTGGGCTGTGGAACAGGGATGCTGAGCCTGCGGTTGGCGAATACGGCTGAGAGAATCGCCGTCTGGGGCGTGGATATCGGCCCACGCATGATACGGGTCGCCAGAAAGAGGGTCGCGGAGCGCCATCCCAATGTGGGCTATCACGTTGGAACAGCGGTGCGACTGGCGTACCCAAACGGGCAGTTCGACGTGGTTTCCTCGTGCCTCTTGTTTCATCTCCTGGACGGCTCCGAGAAAGAGCGGGCTCTGCAGGAGATCTTCAGGGTGCTCAAGCCCGGAGGCAGATACATATGCGCTGAGTTCAGAACCCATCCCGTCGGGTTCATTCGCAGAGAACTGGCGGAGTACCCAAGCGGTCTGATTGGTGCCGTGGGATTCGATATTCAGACAGAGTGTGATGGCCCCTTCATCACACGGCATCGCCCCGTTGTCTATAGAGTCCTGGTGAGACCGAAGTAGAAGAGTTCTGCTTGTTTCGCGATCGAGCACTTCATCGGATCACTCAATGGTGCATCCATAAATGCGAAGGGCGTTGACGATGGGGTTTTGCCGAGATCGGCACAATACTCGTGGCTGTGCTCTTCACTGCGACACGTGGATCTGCTGCCCAGGTAGGCCTGTCAGTTCCTCTCCTCGCCGCCACGGCTGTGGCATTGCTTTCGCACAGCCACCGCTTCAATCTCCACCAGTGCGTCTTTGGGCAGTGCGGCGACCTGCACACAGCTTCTTGCCGGGAACGGCTCTTTGAAGAACTCGGCATAGACCCCGTTGAACGCTGGAAAGTCCCCCATGTCCTTCAGAAACACCGTGGTCTTGACCACCGTGCTCATGTCCGTCCCTCCTGCAACCAGTACGGCGCGTAGGTTCGACAAGACTTGTCGTGTAGCCGAGGCAATATCGCTGTTCCGCAGTTCGCCCGTGGCCGGGTCCAATGGAAGCTGCCCGGACGCAAAGAGCAACTGCCCCTCCGCCATAGCCTGACTGTAGGGACCTATCGCCGCCGGCGCATCGCTTGTTTGTATCTGCTGCATTGTTCTATCTCCTGATCCGCCGAAACCGACGGTGTGCTGCGCTTGCTCTCGGCAGTCGCTGCCGTCACACGAAGATTCTATGCCGTTGCAGGTCTTCGGTCAAGTCTCGACGGAGGGAGGCGCAAAGACTTGCGGTAATGGGCAAGAATCACCGCGTCGACGACAGAACGACGCGACAAAGGGCACCTGCTGTCAGGTTCGAAGCGGAGGCCGAGGGCGGACGCGAAAAAGCAAAGCCAATACCAAAATCCAGCTTGCCTGACGGGAGACACTGCATAACATGGGTTTCCGGCACGAAGCACCCTTTGTTTGGACAACGTCCCCAATGTTCCGAGGATGTACGCGTGGCTCAGAAACGATTGATCGCAATTCTCGCCTTGTTGACAATTGGGTTGTTCTCATGTCCGGCACGATTTCTGCCGGCCGACGGCGCCGAAGTGCTGCTCCAGGTGACAGGTCTCGAAGGCACAGGGCAGGTCCAGGATGGGCCAGAACTGAAACTGGATTTGCGATATGCGCCCAGGCGATGGCAGGCATGCCTTGGTTTGCCCGATGATCCTCACAAGAGCATCGTCGGCTCGGATGGGGGTCTGTATTACGATTACGGCGGCGGACGATTCCACGACTTCAAGGTCAGAGTCAAAGGCAATCTGGAGACGATAGGACAGGAAGGCCCGCTCAGGCAGCGCCTGATGCACGCGAGGATACCTGTCGTGATCTCAGAAAAGCGATACGGCGGGCTCCTGCTTCGCCAGAAGGCCTGGGCCAGAACACCGGATTGCCGGGACCCGGCTCACTGGAGCGGAGAACGCGTGGACTACCTCTGGCTGGAGTTGGAGAACCTCGGCAACACAGCTCAGCAAGGGCGGATCGTCCTGGAGATCGATTCTGAGGAGCAACTGCAGATCGACAGAGACATGCAGCGCGTGCTTTGTGCAGAGGGACAGCAGACCTTCTGTCAGTTCTCGCCGAAATGCACATCGTGTCTGCCCGATACAGGGCACGACAACAATGCAACGAAGCGGATCGCTCCCACGCGGCCACCTTCGGTCCACCTCGATTGGGGCCGGCCGAACCGACCCTGTGATGAGCGATTTCGTAACGTTCTTGTGGGCTACCGCAGGCCGCTGTGCTTCACCTTTCCGGCCGAATCCGGCCAGACATATCGTGTAGCGTTCGGCTTGATCGAGAGTTGGCATGAGGCCGCCGGCAGGCGTCCGCTGGAATTGAGGATCGAAGGCCAAGTAGTCCGACGGGTGGACCTCGTGGCCGAGTATGGACAGCATCAGCCAGTAGTGCTCCAGTTCGACGCGGCGGATCAGAATGGTGACGGTCTTGTGGAAATAGAAATTCGTCCTATGGCGACGGCAGAAGACCAGAACACGGTCCTGGCGGCCCTATGGATATTTGGCATGGACGATGCGCCGTCCTGCGAACAGATACTCATGGGGCAGGCCGACAGCCGGGCATTGGCGATCTACGACGCGAATTCGCGGCTTCAGAATCCGCTGCGGCTGTTCTTCGCAGAGAAGAACCTCGATCCGGGCCGGAAGGAGCAAGTCCTGGTGGCGATTGGCCGAGGCGAAGAAGCCGACGTATCCGTCTCGGTGGACGCGGCACAGCAGGAGTTGGACAGAGCGCTGCGGTACTGGAGAGACGATGTGAATCTGCCTTTCGACCGCATGCGGATACCGGATGCGGCGGTACAGGATCTCCTGGACTCCTGCATCCGCAACATCTACCAAGCACGTGAACGCCGCGACGGTGAGCCGGCATTCCAAGTGGGGCCGACGTGTTACAGGGGGACATGGGCGGCCGACGGCCCCTTCATTCTGGAGGCGGTCACCTATCTCGGGCGAGCCCAGGAAGCGCGTGCCGGGTTGGAGCTGCAACTGGAAGAGGACGAGGGACCGAGCGGCATCGAGTTCTCGAAGAAGCACGGCCTGCGGCTTTGGATGGTTCTGCGGCACTGGCAACTGACGGGTGACGATGCCTGGCTAAAGACGATGTGGCCCAAGGTCCAATTCAATGTAAAGAAGATAGTCGAATGCCGGCGAATGACCATGCAGGACCCCTTGCAGGCCAACCATGGCTTGATGCCCATCGGGTTTGGCGACGGTGGGCTGGGAGGAAGGCATCGCGAGTATACAAATGTCTACTGGACGCTGGCGGGCTTGAAAGCCGCGATTGCCATGGCGGAGCACTTGGGCGAGCCCGTAGTGCCTGAATGGAAAGCCGAGTTTGCAGATTACTGGGCGCACTTTGACAAGGCCCGACATCGGGACAAGCTGCGGGATGACTACGGGAATGAATACGTTCCGGTGACAATGAAGGGAGAGGAGCCACAGTTGCCGCAACGAGGTACATGGGCATTTCTGCACTCGATTTATCCGGGACGTGTCTTCGCGCCCGACGATGAATTGATGCGCGGCACGTTGGCCATGCTGGACACGCACCAGCGTGAGGGTCTGATCTATGGGACGGGCTGGGACCCGGCGGGCATCTGGACCTATGCGGGCTCTTTCTATGGTCACGCGCATCTGTGGCTGGGGCACGGCCAGAAGTCGGCGGCCACGTTCTATGCGTTCGCCAACCACGCCTGTCCGCTCTTGTGCTGGTGGGAAGAGCAGAGTCCTCGTGGCGAGCCGGAGAAGTATGTGGGCGACATGCCCCACAACTGGGCGAGTGCGGAATTCATACGTCTGATACGGCACATGCTGATTCTTGAACGGGGGCGCGAGCTGCATCTGCTGGAAGGCATGCCGCACGTGTGGTCGCGTCCGGGTGACACGATCCGGCTGACGGAGATTCCGACGAGCTTCGGTCCCGTGAGCCTGTCGGTGCATGTGGCGCCGGACGGGCGAACGGGATGGATCCGCGTCAGGCCTCCCGGGCGGGAGAGAATAGAGAAACTGGTGGTGCATTTGGAGCACTTCAATCGCCCTGTTCGTCTGGTTCGAAAGGACGGCCGAAAAATCAACGATGAAGCACTGGCGATGGGGCTCGACAGAGAAATCACATTGACTCTGGATTTTGTCTCCGATTTGCGTTAGACACAATGGGAGTCAAGGCAAGAGTCTTGCTGAATGGAGAGACGACCGATGAGACGGTATACGCTTCTCATGTCGCTATTGGTTCTCGCCGGACTGGGCCGTCCGTGTCTTGCCACTGAGGGAAAGACGCCCGTCACAGCGATTCTCGGGGCCTTCGGAGAGGAAGTGGAGGTGATCGAAGGCCAGTTGGAACAGGTGCAGTTCCATACGCTGCTGGGCATCGACTTCATCACGGGCCGATTGAGACACAGACGAATCGTTCTGGCGCAGACCGGCATTGGCAAGGTCAATGCCGCCATGACCACGGCGCTGCTGATCCACGCGTTCCGGCCCGGCGAGGTGATCTTCTCGGGGATTGCCGGCGGAATCGATCCCAATTTGTCTCCGGGGGACATTGTCGTTGCCGAGAAGGTGGCGCATCACGACCTGGTCATCTATACCGAGGACGGCTTCGATTCTTATCGTGTGAGAAATCCGCTCACCGGCCAGCATAATCCCATATTCCTGCCGGCCGATCCGAAGCTCTTGGCTCTGTCGCAGAAGGCGCGGGAAGGGTTGGACCTGGAGAAGATCGTCACGAGCGCCGGTGAGAGAGTCCCACGGGTCGTCTCGGGGACAATCGTCAGCGGTGACGCCTTTGTCGCTTCGGCCGGCAAGCGGGCCGAGCTGCACCGGCGCTTCCGGGCCGACGCGGTGGAGATGGAGGGCGCCGCTGTCGCACAAGTGTGTTTCCAGCAGCAACTGCCCTTTCTGGTCGTCCGAAGCCTGAGCAATACGGCGGACTCGGACGTCCATATGGATACGGCGCGGTTCAACGAAGTCGCTGCACACAATTCGTCTCGATATGTCCTGAGAATTGTCGAACTGCTGGAGGCCGACCTTCCCTCGAAAGACGCCCTCGGTCATCAGGGAGAGCAGATGCAGGGATCGTGCTCGACTGACGCCGACTCCCTGTCACCAACGAAAGGGTGATTCCATGCACCAAGCGATCGAGTCAGATACGCATGATGTCATACGACGCGCCGATGTGGATCAATGTCTCCATGCAAACAGGCGGGGAGCGCTGCGCTGGACGGGACTGCTGATTCTTGGTGGATTTGCCGCGCGACCGGCGCAAGGTGCGCAGAAAAATGAACCCGCGTTCGCCGGTCTTGGCGAGAAGGATCGCATTGATATCGACAAGTCTTGCGCGGATATTCTCCAAGAGGCATATCGACTGGGCCATGACTATGAGTCGCAGCACGGCGGCTGTTGCCGGTGTACCGTGGCGGCGTTGCAGAGCGCCATCGAGTTCGTTCCCAAGGATAAAGGGCTGTTCCGGGCCGCAAGTTGCCTGGACGGCGGCTCGACACCGACCGGAATACAGAACTGCGGGGCATTCACCGGCGCGGGGATGTTCATTGGCTGGACGTGCGGCCTTGAGGACTTTGGGGACACCGCCTTATCTCACAGATTGATACGTGAGGTCTTTCAACGCTTCAAGCAGGGATATGGCGGTATCTTGTGTAGAGACGTCCGTAAAGGTGTCAGTGGAGACTGCCCGAAGGCTGTCGGCAGAGCGGCCCAATGGACAGGCGAGGTGTTGCTGCGCCAGTTCGTCAATTCCAGCCGGGAGTAATACACCTCGATACGCAAGTGCTCGGCAATATCATTGTTTGGATGGCCGGCGTGGCACAATGGGTGTGGCGTTCTTCGTGAAGCGCGGCCACTCCGCAGATCTGTCTCTGAAGGTTCTCAAAGCGCCCTTTGTGTCCGCCGAAGAGGAGTGCTGGCCAACAGCACGTACAGGCAAGGCATCAGGAACAGGGCCACCAGAATCTCCATCCCCAGACCGCCGATCGCGGCGACCGCCATGGGTTGGAGCATGTCGCCGCCCTCTTCCAGATTCAGCGCCAGCGGCAGGAATCCGATCATAGTCGTCACGGTGGTCATGATGCGTGGTCGCAGGCGTGTTTTCGCAGCGGCGACGATGGCCTCGCGTGGCGTCCGGTTCTGCCGGTCCTGCAGTTCGCCCGCGTAGGTCAGCAACAGGACGCCGTCATTGACGGTGGCGGCCACGACGACCAGCACGCCGATGATGACCGTGGCGCCCAGGGGCAGATGCGTCACATACAGAAGAAATACGACGCCCGACAGACAGATCGGCACGCTGCCCAGAATCAATCCCGGCAAACGAAGACTGTTGAACTGCACGGTCAGCACGATGAAGGAGAAGAACAGGGCAAAGGCCAGGACCGCCAGCACGGCATCCCTCATGTCAGCCATCATCCGGGCCCGCCCGCCGAAGTCGAATTCGTAGCCCGTCGGGCGGTCGATCTCAGCCAGTACGGCCTGCAACGACCGAACCGCACCGGCCAGGTCGCCTTCGGCCATATCCGCCTCGACGGTGATCTGCTTGATCTGGTTCTCCCGAATGATCTCCACCGGCCCCGACGCCGGCGTGACGGTGGCGATGTCCCGCAAACGCAACGGCTCGCCCTGACCACGAGACAGTGGCAGGTTTTCCACGTCCTGGCGCGTTGCGATGCGTTGGGGCCGAACCAGAATGCGAATATCGTGATACTCCGTGCCATCCCGGAACCGGCTGGCGATCGCGCCGGTAATCAGCGACCGCAGGGCCGCCGCCACCTCCGAGACCGACACGCCAAGTTCGGCGGCCTTGGCCCGGTCCACCCTCACCTGGTACTCCGGCTTCGACAGATCCATCGAGAGTGAGACGTTCACGAACGGTCCGGCCTGGCGGATTTGCTGCGCGGTCCGGTTCGCCAGATCGGCAAGCGTCTCCATCTCCTGCCCGCGAACTTGGACGACGATGTCCGAGCCCCGTATGCCCGGAATGCCGCGGATAGGCATTTGTCGAGCCATGGCCCGGCCGCCCGGCGGCTGGAGCTTGCCGACGATCTGACGGAGCCGTCGGACGTAGTCTTCGGTGCTGACGCCGCGCCGGGCGCGGCCAATGAGTTGAAGGTTCAGTTCGCCTTCATTGGCGATCTCGTGGGTGGTCAGCCCCATGACCTTTCCACCGGCGAGGGTGAACATGCTTTCGATCAGCGGATCATCTTGAAGCTGTTCTTCGATGGCTCGAAGGGCGCGGTCGGTCTCATGGACGCTCGTCCCAGTGGCCATCCTGACTTTGACCATGATCCGCCCATCATCGATCAGAGGCAAGAACTCGCCGCCAAGCCGACCCAACAGAGCACCGGCGGCGATAAGGGCCAGAGCGAACATCGGTATGGCGATCCATCGCCATCCAACGATACGTTCGAGAAGCCATCCGTAGCCGTCCGTGAATCGGCCGAAGAACCTTACGAACCAGCCCGCCTGCTGCTTCGGTCCCCGGCCGCCGAAGAGAGTGGCCGTAACCATCGGGGTCAACGATACAGCCACGGCCAGACTGATCAGGACAATGCCAGCAATGACCAGGATCAGCTCGCGAAAGAGCAGGCTGGTCAGGCCCGGGACGATCAGGAATGGCACAAACAGGGCCAGAAACGACAACGTCGCCGCCACAAGGGCCGGCCCGACCTCGCTGGTTGCGTCCACCGCGTGTCCGGCCGCGTCCCGATCCGGCTGGTCGCGCCGCAATCGTGTGATGTTCTCCACCACGACAATGGAATTGTCCAGAACGATGCCGATGGCGACGACCAATCCGCCGAGCGAGAAGAGGTTGAGCGAAAAGCCCGCAAGTTTCATCAGCCCGAAATTGAGCACTAGGGTCAGAGGCAGGGCAATGACCATCACCAGCACCTGCCGCACACTGCCCAGGAACAGATAGACCACGATAATCAGCAACACCGCGGCCGCCACGGCAGCGTTGCGCACGCCTGCCAGAGCCTGTTTGACGTAGACGGCCTGATCCTCCACGTAATCGAGCTCAATGCCTTCGGGCAGCGTGGGACGCAACTGTTCCAGAAGCTGGTTGACTCTCTCGGCCACCTGGACCGTGTTGGCCTCGGCCTCCTTGAGCACTGAGATCGTGACGCACTCGCGACCGTTGAAGCGGGCCATCATTCGCACGTCTTCGTGGCCGTCGGCCACTTCGGCGATATCGCGCAGGTACACTTTCCGATGTCCGTCAGATGCAACGACCACACCGCGCAAGTCCTCAAGGTCGGCAAACTCGCCCAGCGTGCGCGCGATGATCTCCCTGGAGCCGACCGTCACTCGGCCGCCGGCTTGTTCGACGTTTTCGGCGGCGACGCGCCGAATCACCGTATCGAGCGACAGCTTGTACTTTTCTATGGCCGCCGGATCAAGCAGGATGCGGATCTCGCGCACGAGTCCGCCGACAATCTCGGTGCCCGCCACACCCGGCACCGCCAGAATGCGGTCCTGCAGCCAGTTGTCCGCCCAATCCCGTAAGGTCACCGGGTCCCACCGGTCGGAGCTGATCGCCAAGCGTATCACCGGAAGCTGCGACGGGTCGGCCTTGAAGACATAGGGCGCTTCGATGTCGGAGGGCAGACGCCGCTGCGCGCGGGTCAGGGCGGCCAGAACATCCTGGAACGCGACGTCGATATCGGCGCCATACTGGAAATGCACATCCAGCGCGTAGAGTCCCTCGATGCACGAGGATTGGAGATAGTCCAGGCGGTCGACCGTAGCGATCAGACGCTCCACCGGATCGGCGATTTCGGTGTCGATCTCCTCCGGCGTAGCCCCAGTCCATCGGATCTCCACCTTGATGAGGGGGTAGGTGATGCTCGGGAGGTAATTGACGGGCAGATGCCGCAGGCCGTAGACGCCAAGAACAATAAGCGCAACGGCGATGGCCCCGGCGGCCAGTCGACGGTGAACGGCGTAGTGTGTCAGCTTCATCGGGGCTCGTCCTGTCGCCGGGCTTGCTGCTGGCCGGAGCGCGACGCGGTATCCGGATTGCGTGCATCGCCGGCTTTCTTCGCGCCCGAGAGACTGACGGCGGCTCCGTCCCTGAGATTCTCATTGCCGGCGACGATGACCTGATCGCCGGGGCGTACCCCCGCAACGATCTGAATGCGGTTGCCGTCCTCAATGCCGGTCTGGACCCGACGCCTGACGGCCTTGCCGTCCTCGACCACGTAAACCGCTTTGCCGCCCGGCGTCGTCACGACCGCCTCCAGCGGGACCACCACCGCTTCCTCGGCGGTTTCCAGCAACACCCTCAATCGGGCGAACATGCCGGGCAGGAGATCGACGGATTCGTCCAACGCAATCTCCATCGTCCTCGTGCGTGAGGCAAGGTCCAGATAGGGATATACCCGATCAATGCGACCGGACATGGTCTCGGTCGGGTAGGCATCCAGCCGGACTTCGACGCGCATGCCGCGCCGTACCTCGGCGGCGTGTCTCTCAGGAACGGCCGCCCGAATCACCAGGCTGGATGGGTCGTACATTTCCAGCAACGGCATGCGAGACGCCGCGAATTCGCCTTCCTTGACAAGCACGTGGGACACCACCCCGTCCCACGGCGCGGCGATGGCATAGTCCAGCGCTCGTTCCTCAGCTTGGGCCAGTTGCGCCCGAACTCGTTCGACAGCCACCCTGGCCTGATCGAGTTGTTCGGCCGGTACGGCCTCGCGTTCGACCAGCTGTTGGGTCCTGCGAAGGTTGTCCTGCTCGTTCCTGAGTTCCTCTTGAAGCGAGACGATCAGCGCGTCGACGCCGGTTCGTCGTCCGATGGAGAGCAATGGGTCGCCGGTGCGGACCCGGTCGCCTTCGCGCACGCGGAGATCCGTCACCGGGCCCTCGGCGGGGCCGGCCAATCGCGCCAGGCGATAGGGCTCGACCGAGCCGGTCAGCTCCAGCGCGACCGACACGACTTCTCTCACCGCCGGGCGCGTCCGGACGGTCGGTGGCCTTTGCTGCCCTGATGGTTGGCTCGCTTCGGGCTGCTCGGAGGCAATGCTGCGAATCAGCAACACTGCGGCCACAGCCAGTGCCGCGACAACCAGCGGTATCAACACCGTTCGTATCCTCATGGGTGCCCCATCGCCAGTTTCAGTTGGGCCAGAGCGGTCTGAAGCTCGGCCAGAATGCGGTAATACGTGGTCTCCGTTTCCAACAGAGCGGCCTGGGCGTCGAGCACGTCCACAATCGCCCCCGTGCCCAGTTCGTATTTCTGCTGTTCGATCCGCAGACCTTCACGGGCTTGGGCAATGGATGTCCGGACGGCCTCGATACGCTTCCGTGACGAGGCCACGTTAGACAGCGCCGTTTCGATCTCCAATCGAATCTGGAGCTCCAACTGGCGCAGACGCTCTCGGGCGGCGGCGAGATGGGCCCGCTGCTCCTGGACGGCGGCGTTGATCTGCCCGCCCTCAAAAATCGGGATCTCCATCGCCAGTCCGATTCGACCGATGTCATCCAGCTTGTCGCCTGTGCCTGTGGTCGGACCGGCGGCCCAGCGGCCGCCGTAGGAACCTTGGAGAACGACCGTCGGCGAACGCCCCGACCGGGCAGCATCAACGTTGTGCGCCTGCGCCTCCAAGGCGGACCGGGCGGCGAGGTAATCGGCTCGATCCGACCAGGCCGTCGCCAGAGCTGTTTCAAGCTCTGGAACCGGCGTCTCCTCGGCCTCCTCCAGATCGCCTTGGACCAATCGGGTCGGCTCCGCCTGCTCCCAACCAAGGAGCGAGGCCAGGACACGGCGTTGAACGGCCAGAACATTGTTCTCCTGCACAAGCTGCTGTCGGACGTCTGCCAGGCGCACCTCGGTGCGCAGGCGATCGACATTGGCGGCCTTCCGAGCTGCAACCAGCGCATCGACGCGGTCGAGGTGCTCTCGCAAAGTGTGAGCCGAGAATTCGAGCGACTCGATTAACCGTCGCTGGGCGAGAATACGGAAAAAGACGCTGGAAACGTTGAAGACCAGTTCCTCCCGGTTCCGGGCCAGTCGATGCCTCGCCGCTTCTTGCAGCACTTCGGCTGCCTGGATCTGGTGGACCAGCCGTCCGCCCGTGAAAATCGGCATCGTGAGCACCAGATCGCCGGAGACGATATCCCGGCTCAGAATCGCGGGGTCCCCCGGCTGACGAACGGGAAGCAGTCGTTGCTCGTCGAGGTGGTGCATATAGCTGCCGACCACGCCGAGCCGGGGCCATCGCGATCCCGCGATATGGTCGTGCCGGGCCTGGGCCGCCTGATGGTCCCAGTGGGCGGCCGCCACGTCCGGGTTGTTGGCCAGCGCGATGTCAATGGCGTGGGCCAGTGTGAGTGACCCTTCCGGGCGTTCCGCCGCTGGCGGAACGACCCGTTCTGCAGACGCCTCAGACGGCGACGCCGGCACAGGCTGAACCGCAGGGATCGAAGACTGCGATCCCGTGCAGCCGGCAAGGACAAACAGCACGATGAATGCGAAGGCTCTCGTCATGGTTCCTCGTGGCTCGCTTCTGCGGCATTGCCCCACATATGGGCGGGCCCCTGGCACCCGCTGCGCCGGCGGATCATATCAAACAACTCCTTCTCTTCAACAGATGCTCGATCACCAGTTCCTGCATCCGGCGCTGGCGGGATGGAGATCGCCCTTCTCAAAGGATGCGCATGAAGCATATTTCCGAGCGATTTTAGTGACCATACACACTTCTGAGTGTATGGCCGGAGCAGGGCACCTATAACAGCGCCCTGTCCGGCCCTTAACTCATACCACGCATACCGTAACGCGTCTTCGTCCCGGCCTGCATGTCCTGTCACATTCGAGGCTCCATCAATGGCCAGCGAGCCAAGCAACCTCCTCATCGGACAAGGCCTGGTTGTATATCCGTACCTCGTCGACCTTACCATGGAACCAGTAGTTGTCTTCCCCGATGTCCCATCCGATGCCTAGATCCTCAGTCGGCTCGATCCGACCCGACGGCGGGGTGCCGGTCGCCCAAGTCTGCCCCCCGTCGACGGAGATCTTGTGGACATTCTGATCTCTGTCCAGCACGGCCGCCACATAAACCCATTCGTCCAACGACACCGCAACAAATGGGGTGTCCACTCTCTGTCCGCTGGTGTTGCCCAGCATGAACTTGTATCCGGCTTGACCCGCGCCGCTCTGCCCTCGGTCGGCTCCGACGTAATACCCCATACTCCCTGTGTCTCTCTTGGCCACCGCGAGGTCCCAGTTTGTCGTGCCCCGGCTTCCTGCCGACGGCTCCAGATACGCCCAGAGGGTGATCGAGAAGTGGCCGTCCAACGGGTTCAAGCTGTCGTGATGGGCGATTCGCACGTGGGATTCTGATCCATCAAACTGAATGGCCTGGCCGCGCACACCGGCGACATAGACCGGGTTGTCGACCGCCTCCCCATGATGGTTGTT
This sequence comes from uncultured Pirellulales bacterium, assembly GCA_964610435.1. Lineage (GTDB taxonomy): Bacteria > Planctomycetota > Phycisphaerae > Sedimentisphaerales > Anaerobacaceae > Anaerobaca. Next base: position 82,383 of record CAZSXM010000013.1, read on the forward strand.
GCCGGAGCCATCGGCGGCATCACCTTCAAAGGCAAAATATGCCACCAGATGTGCATGATCCGGCTCGGTGGGTGTAATCCGCTGCGGCGGCTCAGCATACAGCAGAATGTCATCGACGTACAAGGTGCCCTTCGTACCGCTACCCTCGACGCCGATTGTCAATCGTCTCACGTTTCTCATATCGGCTCCGACGGCTGACAGATCGATGTCCCACGTATGCCAGATCGCTTTGGCGATGTCGACTGCGTCACCATCGTAGACCACCTTTGTATCGTTGATCTTGATGTACAGTTGGCCGTCGTTGCCGATCGCACCACGGAAATGCAGGGTCAGAAATCGTATCCCGTGTACCGTCCAATCCTGAGCGACGTCGAAGAACCGCTCCGCCTCCGAATAGAACGGCAAGTTGGTATTGCTGTATATCAGCGGCATGGATTGACTGCCGCTGCGAACGATCGTGTGCTCGGCAAACGGGGCATCCAGATAGCCGACTTGTGCGCCGGTATCGTTTTCCCAGCCGTCGATCCACGCGTCGTAGATGAGGTTGTTGGTGTCATTGTAGCCCTCAAAGTCCTCCACGACGATATACTCCGGCGTCGAGAAACTCCAGAGGTTGCCTCCCCAGAGGTGGGTGGCTTCGGCCTCATTGACCTCATCGACTCTCCAGAAGTAGGTTTGGCCCAAGTCCAACATGCCGGTATCCAAAGCAGTCTCGGATACGACGGTGACCGGAGCGGTCCGATCAATCACCGCTTGCACATCGGCGCTCAGGTACACCTCGTGCACAGCAGCCTCGCGACCCGTGCGCCAGTGCAAGGTAAGCTCCGGAACGACATCCACCGCTCCGGACGGCGGCTCTGGCTGCCGGGCGCGCATTGGAATGTGCAGGAAGCGAATCTCACTCAGGCCATACTGCGCAAGAAGCCCTCCCCAATTGCTCAGTGCCGTAATCCGGACGTATGCCGCGGCCACAGCCCCACAGTCGATCGTCGTGTTTGACGCATAATCCGCCTTGCCCAACCCTTGGGCGAACGTATACTCCTCGCCCAGACTCGTCCAGTCGATCCCATCAAGCGAATACTCAATCTTCGCATCCTTGATGCCGAAACCGATCAACGGCTCGGTCATCGCGTTGTGATTCCAGACCTCGATCTGATGGAGTGCGTAGATCTTATCGAACTCATACTGTATCCAAGCAGATTCATCAGGCCCAACCGCCCCACTGAGCCACATCTCTGTAGTATCGATCGAATGCCGACCCTGCGCATCCAAACCGATGCCGCCGACCGTATTCTCGGGTCTTTCGTCATCGCTGCTGGAACTCGAGGCGGTAGCCGTGATATGCTCGGCGGCCAGTGGATACCCAACCGGCTCGACCGTGAAGCTCCATAGGTCGCCTGTGAAGACCGTCGAATCCGGCGGCGCATTGACTTCGTCGACGCGCCAATGATACGTCTGACCAAAGGCAAGCCGGCCAACATCGAACGTCAGCGCCGTTTGGCCCTGACCGACCAGGACATCCCGTGGATCGCCCCGGTCGGCCGCCTCGACGTCCGCAGGGTTCGCGCCGAAGTACACGTCATGCGTTGCAGCGTATAGCCCAGGCTCCCATCGCAGAACCACCTCACGCGGCACATCCACGGCACCGTCCTGGGGCTGCGGATCCTTGGCCAGTTCGGGGGTCATGCCTTCGTCCATGATCAGCTTGATTTCCGGGTCGGACAGAGCCCGGCTGAAGATCGCCACGTCATCGATTCTGCCGTGGAACCAGTAGTTGTTTTCGCCGATGTCCCAGCCGATTCCCAGGTCCCTGCCCGGCGTAATCGGCCCGGGCGGAGGAGCGGTGGTGGCCCATGTCTGCCCTCCGTCTAGAGAGATCTTCTGTGCGTCCGCCGCGCGATCCAGTACCGCCGCCACGAAGACCCATTCACCCAGCGGCACTTGCACATAGGGGGTGTCCTTCCTGTTCGCCCCGCTGTCTCCCGACATGAAGCGGAATCCCGTCCTGTCGGCCGGTCCCTGATTCCTGTCGGCGCCGACGTAATAGCCCACGCTACCCGAATCCCTCTTGTTCACCGCAAGGTCCCAGTTGGTCCCCCCGCGGGTTCCCGGCGCCGTCTCCACGTTTGCCCAGAACAGGATCGTGAAACTGCCGTCGCCAGGATTCAGGCTCTCGTGGTTTGCTATGCGCACGTGCGCCTCGTATCCATCGAAGAACAGACAGCCCCCCCGCACGCCATCCGGGCGCCATATCGGGTCACTCACCAGCACGCCGTCGCGACCCTGTCCACTGGAATCTCCGGCGACCGTCCCGGCGCCTTCATCAAACGTCCACCAGCCCATCAGGCTGGGGTCGAGGACCCCCACGGCAGATGAAGTCCTCCCCAGCACAACCATGAGGCACAACATAACAACGAGTCTTCGGCACATCATATTGCCACCTCCTTCCAAGAATGTAGCACACGAGCCGGGGTCGCCCTCGGCCACACACTGATCAGCATATTGCACACAGCGACGGCCGCCTGCGACCGTCTTCCGGACCTTGACGACATCGAAATCGAAGGCACAAATCAAGCCTCCTGTCCTATCGCCGCTCTGCTGCAACACCATGCGACGGCTCGACAACGGACAACGCGATGCCGCTCAGGACAGGTGGCGCAGATGCGGTGTGACCGGCCAGCGAAATTTCCAGTTTGCCGTTGACCTGGGCTGCAAACGTCTTGACGACGGAACGGTGGGGTCCACCGGCTGATGCCACAACGTTGAAGTCCTCCAACACCGGGCTGCCTTGAATCAACACATCGAACACGCGTTCTGCGGATCGACCTTCGTCGGGCTCCAGAAAATGGAGTTCTACGGTGTAGACGGCGGTCTCCAGGTTCTCGATCGTGATAGAGTGGATTCCCTCTGCTCCCGATGCGGCCACCCAATTGTGACCTCCAGGAGAGTCGACCAGAAGCGGGTGTCTTCGGAACCACCGAACGTCCGCGGGCTCAACGCAAATGTCGATATCGGATGGCGGCGATCCCTGGGCAAGAGAATGGGGATAATGAACCCAGAGAATTCCATCCGCCATCCTGCGATTCCCCGGGGCATTCAGATTGATCCCCATCCGCCGAACAGCGCCGGCCCGTCGGCCCACTCTGCGAGTGACCGTCCAATAGTTCATGGTCGGCATGTGAATCAGACCCAGCGAAGTCTGGTTCTGATACGCACAAGAGCACGTGCGGGTGTAATCCGGAGCGAGAAGGACGCCGTCGGCAGCGATCAGGTTCGCCGTACACCCCGCACGAAAGCCGCCGAGCGTGCCCGTCCCGCCATCGTGTTCCAGGTCGGCATACCCTGCCGCACCGGACCGGAACAGCACCAGATGTTTGCTGACATTCGCGGTGCCGCATCCATAGGTTCGCCAGTAGGTCCAGGGGAGATCTCTGCCGGTCAGAGGGTCTTCGCGCATCACGTCCTCTCCCGTCAGCAACTGCAGACGTCGTCCCTGCTGCTCAACAGACATCTGGTAGGGATTCCCGGAGTCGTGCCAGTAGATAGCCGTCAACAAGGTCTCCCCGTGTAGCGCGATGGGGCCCGTGTAGGTCATCGCCCGGTCCCACAACACCGATCCATCATCACCCCGGTACGCTTTGATCCGGTCCCGTGGCTCATCCGGCAGATCGCGCAGTCCCCCGCGGCGTCCGGCCTCCACCAGCACATCAAATGCCTCCGAGTAGCCCAGCCACGTACCGAAAATGTCGCTGTTGATACACCATTTCTCTTCCCCGCTCCGTGCGTCGAGCGCGAGGATGGCGGGCCGGCCCGCCTCCTCGCCCCGCCGGTGCAGCAATCCAACCGCTTGCTCGGAGAGGCTGTCGATCACAAATACGGTCCCGCCCGCGGTCACAATGGCATTGTGCCTGAGACCAATTTCGGCCTCACGGCTCCACAACAGCTCGCCACTGTACCGGTCAAGGACCAGCAGGGTTCGACTTGAAGTCGCGCTCCAATCCCGCCCCTTGATGTCGGCCATGCTCACAAATCGGCCTCCAGATTCTTCGTTGCGAAACACGTGTGGATCCGCCGTGACAATCAGCAGATCGTCCCAAACGCTGATGTGCCCCCAATCGATAGCGCCACGCGTGTCTCTGTAGGCCGGCAACTTGAACCTCGCCAAGGTAACACCCGTTTGCGGATCGAGTCGGAAGACCTCGGATCGGTATCGTACGTATATCCCGTCCGGCATCGAGACATAGGGACTGCCGATGTAATGGGCGCCAAGACCGTCGCGGTCGTGCATAAAGACCGACTGTCCTTGGCCATAGCGTTCCTCCAACTCCAGGTCGGTGAACGGGTGACCGATGCCTGGAAAGGAGCGTTCCCACAACGCCCTGCCGGTGTAGACGCAGCGGGCACTCAACGTATCGACCCCCGGAAGGATCATGACGCCGGAAACCACCTGCGGAATCGGCCCGTGTCCGTGGCGCGGTAGAAGGTTCTCGTTGGAAGGGCCTCCAAACCAGAGGATGCCCAGAGGCATACGGACACGATCGTCATCGGAGAAGACCGTGTTGGCAGAGTCCGCGTATTGATGCGTCCACCGGCCCGTGTCAGGAAGACCCCCTTCTCTGGCAAGTAGCAGAGTATCTTCATCATGGCCGCTCACAAACGCCTTGCCGTTGTACGGATGGAGCAATGAAAGGATCTTTTCCAGTGTATCCGGATCGGGATCGGCACCAGTAACGTCGGGGTCTTGCACGACGACAAGAGAACTGATGTACGGCGGATAGTCAATCTCTCGCGGGCTGTCATGCAGCAGCGATATCCGTGTACCATAGAGCCCCACATCATCGAAACGCCGTCGCAGAGTGCGTATCTTCTCAGCATCGGGGTCGACGCCGACGATGTGCAGATTGCTTCGGACAGCCACCTGCTCGATCAGGTCACCCTCACCCACACCCAGGAACAACGCATACCCTGCGGCACTCTCGCTCTGTTCGAGCAGCGATGCGGCTCTGCGTCCGGCTGCATCGTCCGACACGTCCGGAGGTTGGGGCGAATGCTTATAGACACATGGATCCCGTTCGTCCGTGCCGAAACAGTACAGTGTTCCGTTCACCGTGACGACAAAGATCCGGCCCCGGGCGGCGAGCGACGTGAATACGTCACCGTCGAACACACCGCGCAGCTCGTTGACCAGGCTCTCCAATGCCTCATTGCGCAAGTAGTGCGGATGAGATCGCCCGCCACCGTCGCGGAGACGATATCGATCACCGTGGTTGTAGTAGTGTTCGCCATCGGTTTCCACGCGATAGCCGCCGCCGGGACGACCGGGAGCGCCCTTGGCTGTGATGCTGATATGAATCAATTCGCCCGTGCGGCGATCGAACAACGCCGGCGACGTCCGTCCGCCAGAGACCACCAGCTTGTCACCCGACGCGGCCAGATAACCCTGGGGGGCAAGTCCCGCAAAGGCATAAGCTCCTCCATGTGGCTGAGCCTGCCAAGTGGTTCCCTCGCCTGTATTGGCCCAATCAACGTCGCCGGTCTCCGCGTCCAGTGCGTAGACGAAGATGCCCTGGAACGGCCACACGCCGGCAGCGAAATACACGGTCCCATCCATAACCACGGGAGCGCCGCGAGCCGGCCACATGCTAATCACCCGTTCGTTGCCCAGCACGCGTTTGTCCGAAGGAGCGGCTTGAAACTTCCAGTTCAACTCGCCGGTCGCGGCGTCAAAACAGTACAGGTGACCGTCGTCGGAGGCACAATAGACATTCGCCGTCCAGGCCGCCGGCGCCAATCGGATGGGACCGCCCACATAGGAGCGCCACTGTTCCTCACCCGTGTCGATGCCGTAGGCGGTCAGGCGGTCACTGACCATCGAGCCGACAAACAGCGTATCGCCCATCACAACGGGAGAATAGGATCGGTCAAACTCCAGCTTGTCAAAGTCATCGCCCTGGGCCGGCCACGCCCGGCGAGGCGGGGCGAGTTCGCGCACCCAGTGCAGGTGCAGTTCGTCCGCCGCCGGCAGCATCATCGACGTCGTGCCGCTACGTGCGGCATCGCAACCCCACATGGGCCAATCGGTGCCATCTTCAGCGGCCAAGAGGCAGAAATGGGGTGCCCATAGCAGAATCGATACGAGAAGTGTCAAGTGACGGTGCAGAAACAACATGGCATGTCCCCTTGATCGAAGAATCTCCGTCGGACTTCAAGGTGTCTGCGGCCGAGTTTGGTCCGTATAATAGCAGGTTGGGGACAGAGATGTCAAGCCGGCATTTCGCATGTTTGAGAAGCATGCTTTGCGGGACGCGCACGGCGGGTGTCCGGCCAGGAAGCGAATGTCGCGGATCAAATGGGCCCAGCAGAACTGCACCAGGACCCCACAATCCGCCATGTACTTGTGGTAGGCCGAGAAGTAGTCCGATCCGACGACGCCTCCGAAGGTCTCGGTCAGGATCGCCTTGAGCACATCGGAGCTGCGCGAGGGATCGATGTGAAAGACGGTGAAACGCGCCGCCCGGAAACACCACGCCCAGTGCTTCATGCCACCGTCTTTGTGTCCGGATTCATCGGACCCGACGTACGGTTCCTGCACGAGAGCCTCCCGCAATTCGGTATACGGCGTCTCGAAGGCGGCCGAAGCCTTCTGGATGACGTTGACCAACTGGGATATCGTGACATCCTTGTCTACCATAGACGAGGATGTCCCGGCCTACCCAGCTTCGCGCCAGTCCCAAATCCCCGTTTCTGCAAATTCTCTTCGCTGAACTCCGTGAACGGTTACCAAAGGTACGCCCGATGTCTTTTGTCACCAACATGTGGCAGCTCTGGATGTCCTTTGTCGGCGGCACAGCCGGCATACGATACCATCAACATCGCAAGGGCCCCGGACAGCGTGGTCACACTGACGGCCCCCGGCAAGCGAGACTGGGTTCTTCGTGCAGGCCGCCACAAGCTTCGTCCACCGGCAACCGATGGGCCTCTGCCTTGAATCGTCCGTCCTGGCCGGCAACGGCAATGGAACAAAGAAAAGGAACAGTCATGACCACAAGGGACAACGCCATGCGATTTCGCTGCAGTCATACGCGACTCATCCTCATGGGGCCGCTGGCGCTGACCTTGGGTATGGGCACGGGGCATTCCGACGGCGCCGCCAGGATCCGACCCATGCAGACAATCCCGATTGCCGGCGGTACAACGGGAGCAACATACTGGAGTCAAAGCCCCCAGGCAAGGGCCACTGGGTGGCTCTGCTGCAAGCGCCGTCTCCGACCGTCGCGGCAAAGGCGGGACCGCATCCGGCCGTGGCCGGAGAATCCGCACTATCTGGCGTGGGGGGATGCGCCCGTCTTCCTTTTGGGCGCGACCGGGTACCATAGCTGGACCCCGATCAGTCGGCCGGGAACGGTCGATTTCGAAGAGCAATTGGACCGTCTTGCCGCCGTGATGGCCGAGATCGGCAGTCGGCACGTCTGTGGGTTCGTCCGGTACCTTCCGTACGATCCGATGAACCACATACACGATGGGACCGGGCGGGGCCTATGATCCGGGAGCAGGCACCGGCTGGAACGCCCATCCGTTCAACCCTCGCAACAATGTCAACTACGACGAAAGCGTGCTACCGCCTGCAACCAGTGTTTGCGAGACTCCCTTCTGTAGCACGATTCCATCCCGCAGGCACATCCGGCCGGTCCTCGACCTGCAGAAGCGCTACGTGGACCACCTGCTGGCCATCGCCTCGGAGTATCCCCACATCTTGATCAGCATCGCCAACGAAAGCCGGGCCCACCTCGACTGGAGCCGGTTCTGGGCTGAGTACACCCGGCAGCGGGTCCCTTCGGGCATGATGATCGGTGAGATGCCCTCGACCAATCGCAAGGACGGGGGCGGCGAGTGCGAACACGATTTCAGCCCGCTGACCCTGTGCACCGATCGACGGTACGACTACGTGGACATCGCCCAAAGCGTCTCCGGCCACGAGTTCCGCAATCCTCGGGACCAGGCCCTGGGCGGCGGCCGGCGAATTCTCGAATTCCGCCGGGCCATGGCCGAGGCGGGGATCCGGCGACCGGCCGTGAGTTGGCCCGCTCCGAGACGGCCGCAGACACGACGGGCATGGAGCTGGACGTCCCGGCCGGACCCGACCACCGAATCGTTCACCTCAGCAGACCGTCGCCGTGATCGGAAAGACCGTGGGCGGGTCGCTGCGGGGGGCCTTTGTTCTCAACAAGCACCCTTGCGAAAGGCGGCCTTTTGCTGTATCGTCGGAAGCCATGACAACCGAAGTAATCAGACTTGACGGCTCCGACGCCGATATCGAGCATCTCCAGGCGGCGGCCCACGTGATCGATGCCGGGGGTCTGGTGGTCTTTCCGACCGAGACGGTCTACGGCATTGCCTGCCGGGCCGACAAGAAGGCCCTTATGCGACTGGGCGACGTCAAGGGCAGAGATGCCGACAAGCACTATACCCTGCACATCGGCCGAAGTGACGCCTATCGAAGATACGTCCCCAGAACGGACCGGCGTGTCGAGAACCTGATCGGCCACGCCTGGCCTGGCCCCTTGACTCTGGTCTTCGATCTGCACCCGATCGAACTGAGCGAGCAGAGAAGCCGGATCGGCGATGATCCGTCCGACATCCTGTACAAGAACGGATCGATCGGGATTCGGTGTCCGGAGCACCCAGTCGCCGCCATGCTGCTGCAACTGACCAGCGGCCCGGTGGTGGCCCCCAGCGCCAATCGGGCCGGATGCGAGCCGGCTACGGCGGCCGACCAAGTGCTCACCGAACTTGCAGACCAAGTGGACGTCATCCTGGACGGCGGTCCGTGCAGGTACAAACAGAGCAGCACGGTGGCCCGAGTCGGACGGGACGGCGTGGAGGTGCTGCGCGAAGGTGTCTACTCGAAGAGGGATTTGGAGAAGATGGCGAATGTGACGTTCTTGTTTGTCTGCACCGGAAACACGTGCCGCAGCGCGATGGCCGAGGGGCTCTTCCGGGCCCAGTTGGCGAAAAAACTCGGATGTGGCGTTGACGAAGTGGCGCAGAAGGGTTACAAGGTCATCTCGGCGGGCACAATGGACCTAGCCGGCGTGCCGGCAAGCCATGGGGCGATTGAGGCCTGCCGCCTGAAGGGAGTTGACATAACAAACCACAGAAGCCGGCACTTGACCCGGTCGCTGGTTGAGGCAAGCGATGTTGTTTTCGGTATGACAGGGGACCATTGCGAGCACGTTCGCTTGCTTTTGCCCCACGGCCGGACCAGATGCTCGTTATTGGCGGACGACGTGGAGATCCCAGATCCGGTTGGCCAACCACAGGAGTGCTTCAACAGGTGCGCTGATCTCATTCAGAACGCCATAACGGCACGAATAGGTGAACTCGACATATGAAGGTAGCAGTGGGAAGCGATCACCGGGGCTTTGATGCCAAGCAACAGACCAAAGCCATCATCAGTCACATGGGCCATGAGTGCATCGACTTCGGGACCGACGGAACGCAGCCGGTGGATTACCCCGATCTGGCCTATATCGTCTCCAAGGCCGTCTCAGAAGGCCAAGCCGATCGCGCAATCCTGATCTGCGCGACGGGTCTGGGTATGAGCATTGCGGCCAACAAGGTCAAGGGAATTCGGGCTGCGCTGTGTCACGACGAGCTCAGCGCTCAGATTTCGCGCGACCACAACGACACGAATGTTCTTTGCCTGTCGGGCGACCAAGTCGGCGAGGTTCTTTTGCGCAAGATCGTCGAGGCATGGCTCAGCACCCCGTTCAGTGGGGGGCGGCATCAACGGCGCGTCGGCAAGATCATCGCCATCGAGGAAGGACGCGACCCTCGGGAGCTCAACCACACCTGACCGCCTCGCCAGCGGCGACGATCGGATTGATATCCACCACCTTCAACCGATGCGGCGAGGAAGCAGCGCCGTAGTCCCGTCGCGGCTGAGACTGACGAGCATCGCGATCCTCTGCCACTGCGCACGCCGAACGTAGAAGCAAACCAGATAGAAGAGGCGACTGTGCCAAGAGGCGAAGATGCAGCCGCCCTGCTCAGCGCATTGACGGAAGACACTTTCTCTGCTGGCGGTTAGCCGGTGACTTCCACAGACACCTCGCAGCAGAATATCGAACGAGGACGCGAAGACCGCAGTGAACACCCTGTGCACAGCACAATCCAGGCGGGGCCAGTTCTGCACGGCCGTTGCAGCCCGGCGCAACGGCCCAGAGACGTGCCCTCTCGTCGTACGCGAAACCTCACGGTCGCTGTCTCGCGCATGCATCCTCAGGTCTCCCGGCCTTCACTGCAGACCATCGGTTCGCGGAACGACGTCAACCCAGGCTCTCATCGGCAGCCCGCCTAGCCGCCTCCAGCCCCTCTTCCGCGCACCATCAATGCTACGGCCGGTGCCTCGTCATGATATTCGAGACGGCGGAGATCATTGCGTCTACTCAAGCTTCTGCTGTAACTGCTCGAGAACAGAGCGAATTGAGATGATCTGGCTCTGCAAATCCGTCATCTGCTGCGTCTGCACCTTCAAACGGTTGCCCAGTTGTTCGATCTTCGCTTGTGCCGCCTGGGCGTCCGTCACAGCCGCATCGCGTGCCCTGCTCAGCGAAGCCACTTGCCTCTCCAGGAGTCCTCGTGTATCCACGAGGTTCTCGACCATCCCCTGCAGTTCGTCGCGTGACCTCGCCAGGTCGCCGACGCGTTGCTGAAGCTGAGCTCTGTCGCCGTCCAGTTCTTCGATCTTCTGCTGCAACGCAACCCGGGCGACGGCCAACTCGTCCACTTTGGCATCGAGTTGGTCGCGCGAAGCAGTCAACTCCTTCACCTGCCCTTGCAGCTTGTCGCGCGCCTCAGACGTGCCGGCCAGGCTGGATTCGGCCTGACCGAGCGAACTCTCGAGCTTCTCAATGTCCTGTCGAAGGGCATCTCTCTGGGCCGTTGTCTCCTTCAGACGGGCCCGCAGTTCGTCGACCTGGCCCTTCAGTTCCGAGGTCTCTGTGGCCGTGCCGTTGCAGCCGCCCGCAACCAGCAGACCAAGCAGCACGCCCATCCAGACCACCACGCATCGATTTTTCATCATTCCGCTCCTCCTGCACTCGGCTTGAACCGAGGCGTATGCAGACCAAGCCTTTCAGCCACCGCTGGCCGACTCCGTCGCTCAGACTCACCCTCAGATTGTGCGTTGACACGGGGCCATCAACAGCGCGAGCATATCCCATGCCGCGTATCCGGTCAAGCGTTTTCTTGCCGAAGCAGTCAGTCGGGCAACCACGGGCTAAGTCGGAAATTCTCCACGAAATCCCCACAGGGGTATTGACCGAGCCGCTCTTCTGGGCTATCTTCCAGCCAATATGAACGTCCACAGGCCCCCGCAAAGTCTCGCTTCCTCTCCCTCATCAAATGCGGGGGCTTCTTTTGTCCGTTCGGCGAGTTCGTTGCGCCCGGGCCCCCTTTGGGGCTTGAATTCTCCGCCCACACCTGACAGACTGTCGCGGTAGAGAGTTCAGACCACAATCGAACAGGTCGAAGTAGGACGTCCTGCGTGGCAAGTCAGTTGAGAAAACGATTCGTCGTTACGGGCGTCGCCGGCGGCATCGTCCTTGCGACGGCCCTCTGGTTAACGTCCTGCTCTCCGAGGATCGTGGACCAATACAGCGAGGTCGCGCGCGAGCCCGACCTCAGCCCAGACTACTCGAGAACCGTCATCCCGCCCAACATCGCCCCTCTGAATCTCCAGGTCCGCGAGGAGGGCCGCGCGTATCTCCTCAAGGTCCATTCGCAACGCGGCAAACCGGTCACCGCGTTCAGCAAGATGGGGCAAATGCGCCTCCCGGCTCGTCCATGGCGCAAGCTGCTGAACGCCAACCGGGGTTGTGAACTGCGTTTCGACGTCTACGTCCAGGGCCAGGACCGGCAATGGCGGCGTTTCCTACCCGTCACCAACACCATCGCCCAAGAGGACATCGACGGGACGCTCGTGTTCCGCCTCATGAAGCCCCTGTACAACTGGTGGAAGGACATCGGCATCTATCAGCGGAACCTCGCCGGCTTCGATACATCCGTCGTTCTGCACGGCCGGTCGTTCGGCGAAGGGTGCCTAAACTGTCACAGCTTCGCCTACAACGACGCGGACACCTTCTCCATCAGCCTGCGCAGCGCGACGTATGGCAGCCACACGCTGGTGGCCCGCGACGGCAACATTGACAAAGTCGGCGCCAAATGGGGCTATACGGCGTGGCACCCGAGCGGTCGTGTCGCGGTGTATTCGATCAACAAGGTAATTCAGTTCTTCCGCGCTGGGGCGATGGAGGTGCGGGATGTGGCCGATCTGGACTCAGCGCTGGCCTGCTACGACGTCGCGAGCCGCACGACGACCGCTCCGTCGGAACTGGCCGACAAGGATCGGCTCGAGACCTATCCGGCGTGGTCACCGGACGGCAAGTTCCTCTATTATTGCAGCGCCCCGATCCTCTGGGAGGACCGCAACAAGGTGCCGCCCGACAACTATGAGAATCTCAAGTACGATCTTCTGCGCATCGCCTACGACATCGAGACGGGCCAATGGGGCCAGGCGGAAACCGTCCTATCGGCCGAGGAGACGGGCCTGAGCATCCTTCTGCCGAGGGTCTCGCCGGACGGGCGATTCCTGCTGTTCTGCATGTGCGACTACGGCTGCTTCCCCGTCTATCAGCCCGGCAGCAACCTCTACATCATGGACCTGGCCACCCGACGGTACCGCAAGCTGGCGATCAACAGCGAGTTCTCCGAGTCGTGGCACAGTTGGTCGAGCAACAGCCGCTGGATCGCCTTCAGCAGCAAACGTCAGGGCGGCCTGTTCACCCGGACGTATCTGAGCTACATCGACGAGGCCGGGACGGCGCACAAACCCTTCGTCGTGCCCCAGAAAGACCCGGCCACCTATGATTCGCTCCTTGAGACATACAGTACCCCTGAACTGATCACCGGACCGGTCAACGCGCGCAAGTGGCGGCTCGCCCAGGCGGCCCGCGGCGAGCCGTCCATCACAACCGACATCCCCATCACAGGGGCCAGCCCGAAGACGGTGCCGTCCGATCCCTGGCTGGAACGGGAGTAGTCCGCGATGGCGGAAACCACACAGGCCCGGATAAGCAAGAGCATGACGCTCAGAGCCCAATGGCTTCCGCAGAACCTGCTGTTCTTCGTGCTGTGTTTTTTCTACCTGTGGCTGGTTGTCGAGCCCAACCTGATCTACCACTGTTATGGAACGATCCTCCCGGATGCCCCGCTGTTCGCCACGGGCCGGGCCTTCCTGCTGAACCGCCTTACTGTGCCCGGCGGCGGTGTCCTCTATGTGGCCGGGCTGCTGTCCCAGGGATACTACTACGCCTGGCTGGGGGCCGCGATCATCGTACTGGTGGGCTTAGGGATCGGCGAGTCGCTCCGGCGGCATCTGGCCCTTGCCGGCGCCGCAAACAGCGGCCCCCTGACGGCCCTGCCGGCGGTCGCCTTCTTGTTGATCTACAACCACTACAAGCATCCCTTGCCGGCCGCCCTGGCCGTGTGGCTGGGGCTCGTCCTGGCTCTTGGCTTCGAGAGACTCGCCTTCGGCCGCACCTGGGTTCGCATCGCGACCTATGTCGCGATCGCTGCCTTCGCCTTCTGGATGGGCGGGTCGGGGGCGTTGCTGGTGTTCGCGACGATGGCTGTGATCCATGCGATCTTCCTTCGTGGGGACTGGAGGCTGGCCATTCTCATCGTGCCGACGAGCGTCACAGTCGTCTGGGGCCTCGCCCAATATGCGTTCCTGATCGCCCCGCGCCAGGCGTTCTCAATCCTGACGCCGTTCGTCCCATCGGTCGTCACCGGCGCCGGACGATTTCTGGGGGTCCTGGTCTACTGCCTCTACGGGCTGGCGCCCCTGGCCCTGCTGTCGACGTTTGTCGGCAGCCGCCTGCTCGCCTGGAGAGGGCAGAAGTCCGCCGGCCGTTCGAAGAAGACCAGAAGACGCGACAAACACGGTGATTCACAACACAAGAGGTCGTTCCGGGCGGCCCTCTTCAAGCCCGCCCTGGCCGCGGTGCCCGTCGTCTTGATGGCCCTTGGGCTGTATTTCGACCGTGACGAACTGCGCAAGCCCTATGTCCTGTCGAACTACTATGCGTGCGAGAGACGATGGGGCGACGTCCTGGCGCTCGGCCGCCAGCTGCCCAAAGGGAGGATCAACGTCTTCGTCAATCACGATGTCCTTCGGGCCCTCTATCACACCGGCCGGCTGCCCTACGACATGTTCACGTTTCCCCTGAATCCCCACGCTCTACTGCTTACGCACGAGCAACGGGAGTCCGATCTGGCCCTGCACAAGCTCAGCGACATCTTTCTGGAGCTCGGCCACGCCAACATGGCCCAGAAGTTCGCCTCGGAGCTTCTGGCAACCAAGGACCATCTCGGCTCTGTGCTGGAGACGCTGGGGCAGATCAGCCTCGTCAAAGGCCAGCCCGATACGGCGCGGATCTACCTGAACGCCCTGAAACGGGACCCGATCCGCCACGGGACCGCCGAGCCGTGGCTGAACGATCTCGACGGCGGCCTGTCGCCCGATCGGGCCGCCTACATCGAGCGAATCCGCTCCTGCATGCCGGACGACCCGCTGGCGGTGGCCGCCGCCGAGCCCCTCGAACGGACCCTGGCCAAGCTGCTGGAGCGGAACCCGCGCAATAAGATGGCCTTCGAGTACCTCATGGCCTGCTATCTGCTGACCGGCAAGCTCGAGAAGGTCAGCGAGAACCTGCACCGCCTCGACGAATTGGGATACCGAGCAACCCCCACCCTCTATGAGGAGGCCGTCCTGATCCATTACGCGGCCCAAAGGCAGAAACCGGACATGGGCTCATTGAGTATAAGTCCTGAAACAATCAGGAGATACCAACGATTCGTTCAGATCCGCGCCTCCATGACGCCGCAGAATCAACAGGCGACGTTCAACCTGCTGATCCGCGAGTTCGGCACCAGCTACTTCTTCTACTTCGCCTTCGGATCGGTCGGCTTGGCGTGAACGCCGGCAACCCCCGGGCCCGCTCAATCCGTTTTCGAGCCGACCCCGCGACCCTGCAGGGTCCGAGAAAATCACGTTGCAACCGAGCCCCTCTTCTGCTATAATCTCATGTGATCGTGAGGAGTTGTATCTCTGCACCGTCCGATCCGGTGGGGGGTTCGAAACACCTCAGTAAGCCCGAAATCGCACATAGCTCAGCGTCGGAGAGCCTGACGAAGTGTATGTGCTTGGCGCGCAAAAGGCAGAGGGGGCGTCGAATGCAGGGTGGCCGCATATGTGGGGCCGTTCTGTCGACGCAAAGCGTTGCCGGTTTTCTACAGGAAGGAGGTGACCCGACCGAAGGCATCCCTGGTGATCCATGGCCCGTGGGGCTGCGCGCACAGGCCGAAGCAGGAGCCGTGCACCGGGGGGATGGACGCCCTGACATGTGGTCAGGGCGCCGGTTCAGTAGTGTTGAGTGAAGGAGAATGGTTATGTGGAAGCAATGTACATGCTCTGTCTTCCTGATCGTATTGCTGGTTCTGATTCAGGGCGGTGCCGTTGGGGCATTCAACCCGAACACCGATGGCAGTCTTGTCGGTCACTGGAAACTGGATGATGGGTCCGGCACCATTGCCGAGGATTCCTCGCCAAACGCAAACCATGGCACCCTGCAGGGCGATCCGCAATGGGTCACCGGCTGGCTTGGCGGCGCGCTTGAATTCGATGGCGCCGCCGACTACGTGGATACCGGATACACAGAGGATCTGGCCGCCTGGACAGTCAGTGCCTGGGTAACCAGTCCGGCCGCTCCTTCTGGGGATTCACCCAGCGGCCCTGTCCATCGCGAGAGCAACTATCAAATCAACTGGAACCACAGCGACACTGTGTATCAGGCCGCCATCGCCACGAACGCTGGTGGCTGGAATGCCGCCAGCTACGGGCCTGTCGACGCGGATACATGGTACTTCATAACCGGGACGTATGATGGCGAGGAACTCAAAGCCTATCGCAACGGCGAGTTGATCACTACGAATAGTGCTCCATCGGGACCCGCATCCGCCGAAGGCAATAGCCTCAAGTTCGGCCGACATGCGGCGGCCGATCAGTTCTTCGCCGGTACTGTGGATGACGTCCGCGTTTACAACCGAGCGCTGACGGACGAGGAGATCCTGTTTGTCATGCAGGGTGGCCTCGATCCCGGAGCGGCCTCGGCCCCCGTGCCGGACAACGAGGCAACCGATGTCCCTCGCGATACGGTCCTGAGCTGGACGCCTGGCGAGTTCGCCGCGACGCACGACGTCTACCTCGGGACGTCGTTCGACGACGTCAACGACGCCA
>CAZSXM010000014.1:0-97623 GCA_964610435.1 uncultured Pirellulales bacterium
CCGGGCGATGAAGATGGCGATGGAGGTGCTCGAGCCGGAACTGGTCAAGGCCGGCGTTCAGCCGATCGGCAGGCTGGTCATCGGCACCGTCCAGGGTGACCTGCACGATATCGGCAAGAATCTGGTGGCCATGATGCTCAAAGGCGCCGGCTTCGAGGTGATCGACCTGGGCGTGGACGTATCGCCGACGAGATTCGTGGAGGAGGCCAAGTCGAGGAACGCCCAACTCGTGGGCATGAGCGCCCTGCTGACGACCACGATGCCGGGAATGGAAAAGACGGTCAAGGCTTTGCAGGAGGCGGGTGTCACGGCCAAGATCATGGTCGGCGGCGCGCCGGTGACGCAGAGCTTTGCCGAGAAGATCGGGGCCCAGGGCTATGCTCCGGATGCCGCCTCGGCCGTCGATACGGCCAAGGGCCTCGTGGCCTGACCGACCGCGGCCGAAGCCGGGCCGTACACGTCAATGTGATGGACATCCCAAGGACAGTGCCATTGGCACTGTCCTTTTCTTATGGGCTCGCAGACGGTAGAATAGACATTTGGCCAAACGAGAAACGGATGACGGATTGTGCGAACGATCAGGGATCCCAACCTGGCTCAGTTGTTGATGCAGCTTCGTTTCACGCCGCAAGACAAGCGTCACGGCGAGCTTGAAGCAGCCGAGAAGCTCTATGCGCTGATCGACGATGCCAGACAGTACCCCTTCGACTTCGTCTGCTTTCACATCACGGGCTTCCAGCCCAAGGGCGACATCAGCCACCAGCTCATTGAAGGCAGGCACCTGCGAGAAGACCTGGAAGTGTTCATCGCCAAGCTCAGTGGCACACTCGCCGCGTCGGCAAGCGAGCAGAGCGAGAAGGTCTACACCGCTGAAGAGCTGGCCGAGAGGTTTAATGTCTCGACGAAGACCATTGGGCGATGGCGCCGACGCGGCCTTCTGGCCCGCCGGTTCGTCTTCGACGATGGCCGTCACCGATTCGGGTTTCTGGAATCGACCATCGAGCGATTTGCCCAAGACAATGCCAAGCTGATCGCTCAGGCCGGCGGGTTCCGAAGGCTGACTGCCAAAGAACGGCAGCAGGTCGTCCGCCAGGCCCGCCATCTGGCCGCCAGGATGTCGTCGTCGCGCCACCAGATCATCGAGCGGATCTGCCGCAAGCTGGGCGTCGCACACGAGACCGTCCGCTACACTCTCCAGGAATACGAGAAACAGCATCCCGACAAGCCAATCTTCGGCCGGCCGTCGGGCCGAATGAGACCCACCGACGCGGCCGAACTGTATCGTCTGCACAAGCAGGGAATCGGCGTCCGACAACTGATGGCCCGATTCGATCGCAGTCGGGCAACCATCTACCGCATCGTCAACCAGCGACGCGCCATGACCCTGTTGGCCAGGAAGATCGAGTTTGTCCCCAGCGAGGCGTTCGTTCGCGAAGACGCCCGGCAGAAGATTCTGGGCCGCCCCCTGAAGATGAACAAGCCGGAGCGAGACAAACGCGTCGAGCCGTTCGAAATGGTCGGCGAAAGCCTTCTTCCTGAATACTTGCAGGTTCTCAAGACGACGGCCGTTCTGAGCCGTGACGAAGAGATCGAGCTGTTCCGACGCTACAACTTTCTCAAGTATTTGGCGGCCACCGAACGTCATCAAATTCGATTGGCCCGCGTCTCAGCTACGTTGCTGTCGCAGCTCGAAGACTATCTCGAACAAGCCGAGAACATCCGTCGGAGGCTGATCGAAGCCAACCTGCGGCTCGTCGTCAGCATTGCCAGCAAACACACCGGAGACGGCGCCAACTTCTCCGATCTGGTCAGCAAGGGCAACTTTGCGCTGATTCAGGCCGTCGAGGAATTCGATTACACCACGGGCTTTCGCTTCAGCCGCCGGGCATCACTGAACATCGCCAAGGAATACGCCAAGGTCTCCGGCAGGAGCACCGAACTAACCCGCAAACGCGCCGAATCGCTCGCCACGATCCAGCGAGGCCTGCGCCAGACCGCCGCCGATGTCCTGGCCATCGAGCGGACCCGGCAGAGCCTGGCCGAGGTCATCCGCGAGGAACTCGACGAACGCGAGCAATACGTCATCCTGCACCACTTCGGACTGCTCGGCACCTCCGTGCGAAAACAGACCAAGACGCTCAAGCAGATCGGCGACGAACTCGGCCTGACGAAGGAGCGTATTCGGCAGATCGAACTGACGGCGCTGCAGAAGCTGCGACAGTGCCTGAGCACGGAGCAGTTCGAGCTGCTGACAGGCTGAGGCGTCCCACGATCGCTGCCGCAGCCGCGGTCTGTGGGGCGTCTTCCGGCTTTTTCATTGCCTTTCTCCGGTTCGGCCCCTATCCTCCTTGCCGTGCGCCAGAAAGTCTTCGAGGGGCCGTTCCGAAGGGTCGGATAAGGAGAACGCAGTGGAAACAATCGGTTTTATCGGCAGCGGCAACATGGCCGAGGCCCTCATCAACGGCATCCTCAAGGCGGGTGTATACAAGCCGGGGAAAGTCTACGTCAGTGACATTCGCCCGGAACGACTGGAATACCTCCGCGAGCACTACGGTGTCCGGACCGCCGACGATAATGTCCAGTTGGCCTCGAAGGTCGATGTCCTCGTGTTGAGCGTCAAACCGCAGAACATGAGGGACGCTCTCGACAGCATCAAGAACGGCATCGGCGAAGAAGCACTGGTCATCTCGATCGCCGCGGGCATTACGACGTCGATGATCTCATCGGTCCTGGGTGATTTGGCTATTGTCCGGGTCATGCCGAACATGCCCGCATGGGTCGACGAGGCCGCCAGCGGGCTCTATGCCAACGCGAAGGCCCGGACGAAGGTCGAGAAGGCACGCCTGATTCTGCTGAGCGTTGGCAAGGTCGTCGTCGTCGAGGACGAGAGTCTGCTCGACCCGGTCACCGCGGTCAGCGGTTCGGGGCCGGCTTACTTCTTCCTGCTGATGCAGGAGATGATCAAGGCGGGCATCGAACTCGGCTTGTCTGAGGAAGACGCCCAGCACCTCGTGCTCCAGACGGCCAAAGGCGCGGCGCTGCTGGCGGAAAAGGCCGCCGGCGAGGGCACCAGTCCGGCGCAGCTCAGCGCCCGGGTTGCCACGCCCAATGGCACGACGGAAGCCGCGTTCAACGTGTTTCACGCGCACAGCTTTGCGGAGATGGTCTCAAAGGCGTTGCGCCGCGCCTCGGATCGCAGCCGAGAGCTTTCCGCCGGGTAGCCACGATAGCACGGACCCATAGCCGGAGTGAAGACGAACCCGCATCAAGGAGTTGAAGACACGATGACCACGAATCGCATCCCATCCGCGTCCGCCGTAAACCTCCCGCCTTTCATGAACGAACCGATCTTTCCGGGTGTGGACGATCCCAAGATGCGTGAGGCGTTCCCCCATGCGATTGCTCAGGTCCGCAAACAACTCGGCCGGACCTATCCGCTGTACATCGACGGACGCGACGTCACCACGCCGAACACGCTCGATTCGGTCAATCCCGCCGACCCCGACGAGATCGTCGGGAAAGTCTGCCAGGCGGGAGCGTGCGAGGCGGAGGCGGCCTTGGACGCTGCCGAGCGCGCCCTGGAGACGTGGCGTGACATCGATCCGTCACAACGCGCCATGTATCTGGTTAAGGCCGCCGAGCTGACCCGCCGGCGGATGCTCGAATACGCCGCATGGCAGGTCCTCGAAGAGGGCAAGCAGTGGGCCCAGGCCTACAACGACGTGGCCGAAGGCATCGACTTCCTTGAATACTACGCCCGTGAGATGGTCCGCCTGGGCGCCGCGCAGGACATGGGCAGCTACGCCGGCGAATCGAACTTCTGCTTCTATCAGCCCAAGGGCGTCGCGGTGGTGATCGCGCCGTGGAACTTCCCGTTCGCCATCGGCTGCGGCATGTGTGCGGCCGCAATTGTCGCGGGCAATCCGGTTGTCTTCAAGCCGTCGAGTCAGTCATCGGTGGTCGGACATCATCTCGTGGAGATCTTCCGCGAGGTCGGACTGCCTGCCGGCGTGTTCAACTACGTCCCGGGGCCCGGCTCGCAGATCGGCGATTTCCTGGTGGACAGCCCCAAGGTCGGCGTGATCGCTTTCACCGGGTCGATGTCGGTCGGCCTGCGGATCGTCGAGCGCGCCGGTCGCACGCCGGAGAACCAGCCCTCCGTCAAGCACGTGATCTGCGAGATGGGGGGCAAGAACGCCATCCTGATCGACGAAGAATCTGACGAAGAGGCCGCGATTCGAGACGTCCTGTACTCAGCGTTCGGTTACCAGGGACAGAAGTGCTCGGCCTGCTCGCGGCTGATCGTCGTCGACAAGGTCTATGATCGCTTCGTGCCGAAGCTCGTCGAGGCCGCCAGGAAGCTCCGGATCGGACCGGCCGAAGACCCGAGCAACTACATGGGACCGGTGATTGACGACAAGGCCCAACGCACCATCCTGCAGTACATCGACCTGGCCGCGAAGGAAGGCACGGTGCTCTACCGCAGCGACGTCCCCAACAAAGGCTACTACGTCCCGATGACCCTCGTTGAAGGCATCACGCCGCAGAAGCGACTGGGACAGGAAGAAGTCTTCGGTCCCGTGCTCTCGATCATGCGGGCGAAGGATTTCGACGAAGCACTGGCATGGGCCAACTCCACGCGGTTCGCCCTGACCGGGGCCGTGTTCAGCAGGGATGAAGAGCATCTCCGAACGGCCGTGCGTCAGTTCCGCGTCGGCAACCTGTATTTGAACCGCGCCAGCGTCGGCGCGTTGGTGAAAGTGCAACCCTTCGGTGGCTTCAAGATGTCCGGCGCCGGCACCAAGGCCGGCGGGCCCGACTACCTGCTGCACTTCATGGATCCGCGCTGCGTGACCTATCCCTGAGTGCGTTGCGGATACGGGGACGGGCTATCAGCCGCCTCCGGGAAGGAAACCGGGCCGAACTGGCCTATTCGACGATGATTGCCTCGACCGGGCACTCATCGGCCGCCTGCTGTGCGGCGTCTTCAAACTCGGCGGGCACCTCATCGACAATGACCGTCGCGATGTCGTCCCCCATCTCAAAGACCTCCGGGCAGGTGTCGCAACAGAGCCCGCATGCCGTGCACGTATCCTCGATTCGTACCTTCATGGCCAACTCCTTTTCTCCGGCGTTGTATTCGTCACAGCCCCATCGGCCCCATCAACTCTGGCCAGATCAATAGAGTATTGCCCCTCGGTTGTCAATCCCATGGCCGGGAGTTTTTCCGCTCGGCCCGGCGTCGCCCGATGTGTCCCGGAAGATGCGGCAGGGCGGCCGGCGCTGCTTCCTTGCCCATGCCCGCTTGAGCAGTTGGGATTGACAGCCAGGTCCAGATCGGCTACAAGCGCCGTCGGTGGCGCCGAGAAGAGGCGCCAAATCACAAATCCGAGAATCGCGAGCGTGATCTATGAATATCGTAGCCGTGGATATCGGCAATACGAACGTGTCGGTCGGACTGTTCCTCGATGGCAAGGAAGAGTCGATCCAGTCGCTGCCGGGGGCGGGCGAGGCCGACCTGCGGGACTGCCTGGTGTCCGCCTGGCAGAAGGTCCCCGTGCTGGAAAGCTCGGCCGAGGGCAAGCGGGACGGCGTGATCGTCGCCAGCAGCGTTAAGCCGGAGTGGACCGAACTCGTCCGCAAGACGGCCGACGAAGCTCTCGGTGAGAAGATTCACGTCGTCGGCGAAGACATCCCGCTGCCGATGTCGGCCTGGGTGGATGAGCCGGAGAAGGTGGGCGCCGACCGGATCGTCTCGGCGGCGGCCGCCTATGCCGTGGTGGAAGACGCGGTGGTGGTGGCTGATTTCGGCACCGCGGTGACGATTGATCTGGTCGATGCCAAGGGTGTCTTCCAGGGAGGCGTCATTTGCCCCGGTTTCGAGATCAGCGCGCAGGCCCTGAAGGACAACACCGCGAAGCTGCCCAAGGTGGTCGTACACCGGCCGACGACGCCGTACGGCAAGAACACCGCCGATGCGATCAACTGCGGGCTGTACTATTCCGTCATCGGGGCGATGGAGGAGATCGTACGACGCTATGCCGAGGAGATCGGCCGCTGGCCCCAGACCGTCATCACCGGCTCGGCCGCCGAGATGATCAAGGACGACTGCCCCTTCGTCGACAACTACGTCCCCCACCTCGTTGTCAAAGGCATTGTCCTGGCCTACATGAAGCACCTCGAAAGCCAAAGCGAGACGGGCTGAGATCATGGGCCTCTTCGCGGCCGTTATGACCGGACCGGAGGTGGGGGCGATTGCCACGATCGTGCTCGTCGGCGAGTCGGCTCACAGCGTTCTGTCGGACATCTTTCGCCCATCCCGAAACAGGCCACCTGCCTTTGAGGCCGGCCGCATTCTGCTCGGCCACATTCTCGACGGCGGCGATGCGGTCGATCAGGTCACCATCGGCTGCGAGCAACCGGATACGTTCGCCATCCACTGCCACGGCAACCCGATGATCGTCGAGCGAATCATGACGCTGCTGCAAGAGCGAGGTGTCGAGTTGCGGAGCGCCGAATCACTCCTGGCCAAGATGGTTTCAGAAAAACGGGCGAACGATTCAATTGCCGTCGAGGCGACGCTGGCGATGACGAAGGCCAAGACCGTCGAAGGGGCCCGGATCATCGCCGCCCAGACGGAAGGGGGGCTGTCGCAGAAGGTCCGCCAGTGGTCGCTTGAGATCGATTCGGTGTCGCCGGATGAGATCGCACGCCAGGCCAGCCAGATCCTGCGTGACAGCGAAACGGCCCGTCCGCTCGTCTCCGGCTGCACAATCGCGCTGATCGGCCCGCCCAATACGGGCAAGAGCACGCTGCTGAACGCCTTGGCCGGATGCGAGAAGGCGATCGTCACGGACATCGAAGGCACCACGCGCGACTGGGTCTCCTGCGAGATTCTCATGGGGCCGCTGGCAGCCACCGTCATCGACACGGCAGGTCTCGACGCCGATGCGGTCGCGGCGAGCCATGACGAGATGGACCCGGTCGCCCAGGCCAGGAGCGTCGAGATTCTTCAACGAGCCGACCTGATCCTTCTGGTCATGGACCTGAGTCGTCCCGAAATCCGAATCGACAACAGACGGCTCGAAACACTGGCCGGCAAACGCGTCCTGACCGTCCTGAACAAGTCCGATCTGCCGACACGTCTGGATACCACCTCTCTGCCCGCCGACCTGGGCGCGCCGGTCCGCATCATCGCCAGCCGGGCCACCGGTCTCGACGATCTGATCGGCGCGATCGGCCGCACTCTCGGCGTCGCCGACCTCGACCCCCACGTCCCCATTGCCTTCACCCCCCGCCAGCGAACCCTGCTCGAACGCCTGGCATCCACCGCCGCACCCTCCGATCCCGCCGCCACCGTCAGCACCCTCCTCCATGGCCCAATCGAAGGCTGATTGTCTGTGCAGGATTCTGTGCTGCTCCAGCATCAGGCGTCGCAACTGGACGTCCCAAGCCCGATTTGTCTGAGCCGTTTGTGACGCGTGTTGGTCAGCGCCGTGTACATGAAGAAGCGAACCGCCGCCTTCTGGACAGGGTGGCGAGTCACAAGGATAGGATGGCTTCTATTCGACGTTGCCCGGCGTGTGGCGGTGGGCCAGCGCACGGGCCATGTAGTCGTCGAGCAACTCGATCTCGAACTCTCGGACCATCTCGTCGGCGGTGACGGTTTCGTGCTCGCTCGTGATCAGGACCGAGCCGAGGAAGCCGGGGTCCTTGATCGTCACCTTCGGGCCGTACTTGGCCTTCAGCGCTCGCAGGCGCGACCAGTTGTAGTCCAGATGGGCCAGGCGGCAATCGAGGTTCACGTCGGCCACGACGAAGTCGAAGTAGTTTGTGCTCGATGCGATCACATCGCCCTGCGGATCGCGAATCTCGCAGGGTAGACCCGAAATCGCCCCGACGAAGTGGGCCCGGCATGAATAGGCCCAGTATGCCTGCATCAGGCCGCCGTGGTACATGGAGGAGAAGACGATCAGGTCGGGCTTGGCCTTGGCGTACTTGAGTCGCAGTTCATCGAAGTTCAGGTCGAAGCAGATCGCAAACGCCACGCGCCCGAAATCGCATTCGAAGACCGGCGCCGCGCGCCCGCACAAGATGCCGCCCTCCGTGGTCTCCTCAATCACGACGTGGTTCTTGTTGTACGCGCCCACGACCTGGCCATCGCGGCCGATCAGGACGCTGGAGTTGCGCCACGTGCCGTCGTCCATCTCCCTCGTGGCCGAGTAGACAACGTAGCAGCGGTTCTCCTTGGCGACCTGGGCGAAGAAGTCGCGGATCTGGTCCTTGCGCACGCGGTAGTAGGCCAGACACTTCTCCCTGGACAGGCCGCTTGGCCGGTCGCACACCTCGGGCACGACAATCAGGTCGGGCTTGTCGGGCAGCACCTGTGCGAAGCGGCCCCTCCAATGGGCGATCATCCGCTCGACGATCCTCTGCGGCTCGGCGTTCGCATCGACCGACGGCGGCCGGGCCCCGAGCGTGGCGATCCGCACGTGCCCTCGCTTCTTGGGAGAGGCCTTCTCCTGCATATCCTGTGACGGGGCCGTCGACACAAGGAGAAGGACGACGACCGAAGCAACGATGTACGAACGAATGTGTCTCATGATATCACTCCATATCGGGGGTGGGTCAGTCCTGTTGGGCGGGTCGCCGGTCGTCGATGGGCATCGGCGTTTCGATCGTGTTGCCTTCCAGAACGATCGGACCGACGGTCTCGTCGATCTGGATTCCAACATTTCGCTCCTGCGAGCGGTCGTCGCGGATCACGTTGTTGCGGAACACCAGATCGTTGACCTCGCCGCGGATGCGAATCTCGGCGCCGCCGTTGTTCTCGATGACGTTCTCTTCGAGGCGGTTTCGATGCGGGGCCATGCCCAGCGACTCGACGCGGAAGAAGACGCCGTGCTCTTCGTTGGAGCGGACGACGTTGCGCCGCAGCAGATTGTCGCTGTCCTTGTGCCCGATGGAGATGCCGAACCGCCCGTTGCCCTCCAGTACGTTATCCTCGAACAGGCCGTGGCGAACCCGCCAGCACAGGAACAGCCCATCCGTCCCGTTTCGCCGGGCGATGCAGCGGCGGACGATGGGCCGCTGCGAGCCGCTGCCGGGGTGAAGCCCCAGGTCCGCGTTGTCCTCGCTGAGACAGTCGCTCACGGTGACGTCGTTGGACTGCTGAAAGCTGATCCCATCGCCGTTGTATCCGCGAATCGTGCAGCCCTGTATGACCATGCCGTGCGAGCCGTAGAGGAAGATCCCGGCGCCTCGGCAGCCGTTGAGGGAAACGTTGTTTGCCTTGTTGCCGTCGATCGTCGCATTCTCGATACGGGCGCCCTGGGCGTGGTAGGCGCTGACAACGGGAAAGACCGTCGCCGCCTTGGCGTTGCGACCCACCATGCAGTCGGCCATCAGCGGCTTGTCGATCGAGAACGTATGGCCCTTCTGTCCGGTGATGCGGGCGACCGTAGTGTGGAAGCCGCCGGCGCGATCGTCCCAGACGGCCACGCCGTGACCGACCGCGAAACCCTCCGGGTCCGCGACAGTGATCTGTTGCTCTCCGAAGTCGCCGTCCAGAACGAGGGCCGAGACAACGCCGGGGGCCTTTCGCAAGACGGTCCGCCCCTTGACGCCGCGAACGGTGACGTTGGGCCGCAGATGCAACGAATCGCGCATGAGGTATTCGCCCGCACCGATCTCGACGAGCCCGCCGCCCAGAGCGGCGATGTAATCGACGGCGGCCTGAAGGACCCGGTTGTCGGCGCCGACGAGATCGCCCTCTTTCTGGCCGACCGCAATACGAGGCAACCGGTCCATCGCCGAGTGCATGACCGTCGGAAGCTGCCGCTCCTCGGGCCGAGGCGAGAAATCAATCGTCGCGTTCGCCGAGGCCGGGATGCAAAAGATAAACGTAAGGAACAGTACAGATGCGATTGGTGTGCGAGCCATCGTCGATCTCCTTGCCGTTGCCGGTGGACCTCTGAGGAGGATCCCGCGAGACGGGCCCTCTGCCGGCCGATTATCAAACGCCGGGCCACGCCTGTCAACAACACCTTGACTTCATGGACCATCGCAGGTAAACGAGGCATGTGAATCTTGTTCGTAGTGTGTCCGTAAGAACATACATGCGCCGAAATGGCGTCTTGCGTGACCAGCACGAACCCAACGCCTCACGGCGTCAATACAAACGCGGAGCAGCGCGATGATCGTAGACGAGCGAACGTTGGAGGAAATGCTCAGCGAGCCGTCCGAGGGCACACGCGAAGTCCTCGCCCAAACGAAGGGGGATTTCCTCGTTCTCGGCGCCGGCGGCAAGATGGGCCCGACGCTGGCGATGATGCTCCGCCGGGCGACCTCCGGCCGGAAGGTCTTTGCGGTCTCGCGCTACAGCGACTGTGACGTCAGAGCCCGCATCGAGGAGCGAGGAATCGAGACGATCGAGGCCGACCTGCTCGACGAAGCGGCCTATGACGACCTGCCCAATGTGCCGAATGTGTTCTTCTTGGCCGGGATGAAGTTCGGCGCCACCGGCAACCAGCCACTGACGTGGGCGATGAACGTGCACGTCCCGGCCCTGGTGGCCAAGCGATATGCCCGGTCGCGGATCGTCGCCCTATCGACGGGCAACGTCTATCCGTTCACGCCGGTTGACGGCAGCGGCTCGCGCGAGGAGGATGCCCCCTGCCCGGTGGGCGAATACGCTCAATCTTGTCTCGGCCGCGAGCGAATGTTCGAATACTTCTCGCAAGTCCACGGCACGGCGGCCACGCTGATCCGGCTGAACTATGCCAACGAGCCCCGCTATGGGATCCTCGTCGATTTGACAAAGAAGATTCTCCGCGATGAGCCCATCGACGTGACGATGGGGTTTGTGAATGTGATTTGGCAGGGTGACGCCAACAATTACATCGCCCAATCGCTGAGCATCGCGACATGCCCGCCGGCGATCCTCAACGTCGCCGGGCCCGACGTGATTCGCGTTCGCGATCTGGCCATCCGAATCGGCCGTCGATTGGGCAAGGAGCCGAGGTTCGCGTCGCAGGAGGCGGCAACGGCGCTGCTGAGCGATTCGTCCTCGTGCGTGGAGCGGTTCGGCCCGCCGGCGACGTCGCTGGATGAAATGATCGCACACATCGTCGATTGGGTGGCCGCCGGCAAGGCGGTCCTGAACAAGCCGACGAAATACGATGTTCGCGATGGGAAATTCTGAAAGTCCTCGCCCATGATCGAATCGACCGTCTTGCAGAGACTTCGTTCCGGCTGCGTCATCCCGGCTCACCCGTTGGCCCTGGATGGACAAAACAAACTGGATGCGCGCCGGCAGCGGGCCTTGACGCGGTACTATCTCGCCGCCGGAGCGGGCGGCCTGGCCGTGGGCGTTCACACCACCCAGTTTGCCATCCACGAACCAAGGGTCGGGCTCTATCGCCCGGTCCTCGAGCTGGCGGCCGAGACTGCCGGCGAGGCGACGGGGAGCAAACCAATCCTGATCGCGGGCATCCTGGGCGAAACCGAGCAGGCGGTTGGCGAAGCGCAGACCGCCGTCGAGCTCGGCTATCACATCGGCCTGCTCTCCCTGACCGCGCTCAAAGGCAGATCCATCGGTGAACTGATCGACCACGCCCGCTGCATCTCGGAAGTGATTCCCGTCATGGGCTTCTATCTCCAGACGACGATCAGCGGGATGGTCCTTCCCCAGGAATTCTGGCGCCGCCTCGTGGAGCTGCCGAACGTCGTGGCCATCAAGATCGCGCCCTTCCATCGTTACCAGACGCTCGACGTACTCGAAGCGGTCGCGCTTTCCGGCCGGGCCGACGACATCGCCCTCTACACCGGCAACGACGACAACATCCTCATCGACCTTTTGACTCGCCACGTGTTCTGCGTCAGGCAGTGCGAGGTCTCCCTGCAAATCGTCGGCGGGCTGCTGGGCCAATGGGCCTGCTGGACGCGCCGGGCCGTCGAGCATCTGGAGACGATCAAAGAAATCCGCGAGACGGAGGGGCCCATTGAGCCCGAGATGCTCACGCTGGCGAGCCAGTTGACCCTGGCCAACAAGGCGATCTTCGACGCCGACAACGGCTTCGTCGGCTGCATTCCGGGCATCTCATACGTCCTGATGCGCCAGGGACTGCTGGCCAACACCGCGTCGCTGGACGCTTCCGAGACGCTCTCGCCGGGGCAGGCCGAGCGCATCGACGAGGTTGTCCGCCGATACCCGCACCTGACCGATGACGAATTCGTAAGGGCCAACGTCGACCAATGGTTGGCATGAAGAACGGAGGTCACGAAATGAGAATGCACTGTCGAATCCTGTTCGTTACACTGCTCGTCTGTTTGTCACTCGGTTCTGTGGCCTGGTGCGCCGATGAGGCCGCTGTTCTGAGGGCGGGAACCGCCAGGGCAGACATCACCCCGGAGAAGCCCGTGCAGATGTCCGGCTACGCCAGCCGCAAGGACCTGTCCACCAGCGTCCACGATCCGCTCTCGGCCCGCGTGCTGGTCTTCGAGGCCGACGGCAAACGCCTCGTGCTCGTCTCGATGGACATCATCGGGTTCTATGGAGGCACGGCGGAGTACTTTCGTGATGCCCTCCTGGCAGAGCACAACCTCAAACCGTCCGAGCTGTTCCTCTCTGCGATCCACACCCACAGCGCGCCGAGCCCAACCATCGACCGAGAGAAGGGCCATCCGAACAACGTCGAGTACACTGAGAAGCTACGAGGCGATCTCGTCCGGGTCGTCGGGCAGGCGCTCGGTCGGATGCAGCCGGCACAGATCGGCATCGGGGTCGGCTCGTGTCCCGTGGGGTCGAATCGGCGCGAGCTGCGAATCAACAAGGCCGGCGAAAGCTCCATCGTCCTGGGCCGCAACCCCTACGGCCCGACCGACAAGGAAGTGCTCGTAATGAAGGTCAGCGAACCTGATGGGACGCCGCTGGCAGTGGCGTTCGACTACGCGACCCACGCGACCTGCCTCGGACCGGGCAACTACGCCATCAGCGGCGACGTGCTGGGCCTGGCCGAGCAATTCGTCGAGCGAATCTTGGGCGGTGATGTCATCGCGCCGGCCTTCGCCGGGGCCTCGGGCGACGTCGATCCGTGGTTCCGCGTCCTGCCGGAATTCAACACCGAACCCGGCTGGGTGCCGGAGCCCGTGCTGCTCGGGACCTTCCTCGGAACGGAGGTCGTCCACGTCTATCGCGCCATCGGCACAACCGCCACGCCATCGCGGATCACCACCGCTCTGGTGGTCCTCGATCTACCCGCCAAGCCCTCCGACTCCCTGGCGCAAGGTGGTGCATCCACCCGCCCGTTTGTTGTCACCGTCGCACGGCTGGGCGATGTCGCCTTCGTCGGCCTGGGCGGCGAGGTGCTGACCGAGATCGGCATGGCGATCAAGGCGGGCTCGCCGTGCCGGCACACGTTCGTCATCACGCATTGCAACGGCGCCGCCGGCTATCTCGCCCCGGGCGAGCTCCACGTCGAGGGCGGCTACGAGGTGCGCAGCAGCCGCTTCGCGCCACAGGCCGCTGATGTCGTCGTCCGCGAATCCATCCGCCTGCTTCACGATCTGTGATCGTGTGGGGACCATCCCTGCTTATTGGGGTCTCGCCATGCGCAGTTGTTCGAGGGCGATTTGCGCTTCGACCGTGGCGAGTCTGGCCTGCCGGAGTTCGGTCTGCGGTGCTTGTCCGGCGTCGATGCTCTGCCGAGTTGCCTGCTCGCTCGTGCGCAGAAGGTCCACCATCTCCTCGTAGATCTCGATCTGTTCGGTGATATCTGCCGCGAGATCGGCCCGCGCCCTGAACAGAGCGACGTTGGCCTTCCGCCACTCTGCAAGGTCGCCTCGACCGGACTTGAGGGAGAGTTCGAGCGACTTGACCTCGCTCTGGAGGATCTCGTACCGCTCTGTCATCAGTTCGTGTAGTCGCTGGTTAGGCCCCCGCGCCGGGCGCTCCGCGCTTCCTCCAACGCATACTCCAAGGGCGATCAGACCGATCGCTGCCATCACAGTGAGGACGAACCGATGTTCTGACATTCTGTAGACGACCATCGTTCTCTCCTTTCTTGAGCTCGGCAAATGCCGTTAGCTTCTCCGCTCTGCGCGATTCTCGTTTTCGTCCGGCGGCGACACAAAGAAGGCCTATTGGGGCCTGCTCATCCGCAGTTTCTCAAGGGCTATTTGCGCCTCGATGGTATCGAGTCTGGCCCGCTGGACATCCGCTTCCGTCATCCGTCCGGCATCGGCTCTCTGCCTGGCCTTCTGCTCGCAGGTGCGCACGAAACCGACCATCTCCTCGTAGGTTTTGATCTGCTCGGTGACATCCGTCGCGAGATCGGCCTTTGCCTTGTACAGAGCGACGTGAGCATCGCGCCATTCCCAAAGACTTATCCGGCCGGAGCTGAAGAAGATCTCGAGCGACTCCACCAGGCTCTTGAGAATCTCGTATCGCTCCGTCATGAGTTCCCGCAGCCGTTCGTTTGAGCCAACCGACGCGGGCCCGCCGTTCGTGGGAATCTGCACAACCTGGCCAGGACGATCTGCGTTTCCGGCAACGGAGGCACCGAGTGCCAACAGACCGATCACAGCAAGCATCCCGATAACAAGCCGGCTTTCTCGCTTCATGTTGAGGATCATCGTTCTCTCCTTTCTTGAGACAGGTCAGAACCGTTCTCTTTCCGCTGTATGGGATTGTCGCCACGGACACGCTGGCACGCAAGCGCAAAACGGCCTGTGGCATAAAAGGTGTGTGTGAAGATTTCCGGGCGAGGGGACGGTCGCTTGTGGTGGTGGCGCCTGAGGCTCCGTTGCGCATTTGTGGTGACGTGCCTGCGGCGGGTTGTCCTGTTTGTAGTGACGCCGTGAGGCGTTATCACCATTCGGTGGGAGATATGCCCTGACGGGCACACTACGAACGGCCCACCATCGCCAAGCCCTGCGGGTCCATGCGACTTCGCTGGGCGCAAGCTCCCGGGCGGCCACCGGCGGTTCTCTGTGCCCGAAGTGGCCTCGCCCGGAAATCTTCACACACACCATAAAAGCGTGTGTGGCAGGCTCAGCCCCGGAGGATCTAAGGATGGCTCGCTTCCGCGGAGATACGCTCGATGGCCAGGGCGACGGGGGAGGGGGCTTCCTCGCCTTGCTGGGCGATGGAGGCGACGTCTTCGATGGTCTGGTGCAGGATTTCGCACGCGTGTTCGTAGCGGCACCCGGTCACCTGGGAGATCAGGCGCGTGCCGCGATCGATGAGCTTCTTGTTGCTGGGCGACAGCCAGACCATCGCGTTGCCGATAACGCGGCCCATCCGCACCATTGTCGCGGTCGAGACCGTGTTGAGCACGAGCTTGATCGCCAGGTGCTCCCACAGGTGCAGGGGCGATGCCGGCAGCTCGCACGCAAAGTGGAAGTGCTCGGCCACGTCAATCAGGCCCTGGTTCGGACCGATCGTGATCGCTCCGATCTTGTGGTAATCCATCTGGCGGGGTAGGGATGCGATCTCGTCGGCCTTACCGACGGCCACCATCGCCGAAGCCGCTGCCTCCGTGCGCGAGGCGTCGGGTTCGTTACCGATGCGGAAGCGGTGAATCTCCGCGTTGTCGAGCTTGGGCGGATTGGCCTGGATTCGTGGCGGGGCGTTCAACCGTTGGTAGGTGTCCGGTCCCCATTGCAGGCCACGTGGGGGGCGCTGGAGCATTCGCTCCCAGGCCGCTTCGGTCGAGCGGTGCGGGTCCTTCACGAACGCCCACGACACGGGCAGATGCGTGTCGCCATCCTTGCGGAAGGGCGGCACCATGAACGTCGGCGACCGCTCCGTCGTATCGGTCAGGACGTCGAGCAAAAGGCGGTCGGCGATGTATGTCACCAGGCCGTGCTTTCGATAGATGGCCTCCTCGAACTGCGTCAGGCGGCTCAGGGTGTCCACCGCCGCCGGCGCCGACAGTTCGCTCAGGAGCTTTCGAAACAGTCGCGCGTATTCTTCCGGCGGCCGCACGTCTTGCGCGAACTGGGGCCGGCGGTCCTGAAGCCATCGGACAATGGCGGTCTCCAGTGCAGCGCCGACCACCAACAGTTCGGCGGTCGTTGCCTGCATTCGCGTCGAGCCCATGACGGCCATCGGCCCGGTGGTCAGGTCGAGCTTCACGATGCGAGGCTCTTCGATGACCTGCCGGGATCGCTCGACGTGCTCGGCCAGCGGGGCGGTCGGGTTGTTGTAGACGAAGAAGACCTCGGCTCCTTGGTCGAGGCCCTCCCAGGCGGTCCCGATGACGAAGGGGGTCTCCCCGCCCTCGGTGATCGCGACGACGACGTCGCCTTTCTGCACGCCCGCCTCGTGGAGCTGATGCCGCCCGAAGGCGGGAAAATCCTCGAAACCTTCCACCGACTTGATCAGCGCGAAGTCCCCGCCCGCCATGACACTGATACAGAGTGGCCACATGTTCCCTGAGTCCGCCGATCGGGCCTCCAGATCGCGCCAGAACCGGCGCCATGCCGCCTCCAGCAGGATACTCAGCCGGCCGGTCGCGCCGCAGCCGGTGAAGAAGATCCGTCGGCCTGCGCGCATCGCCCGGCCAAAGGCGTCAATCAGTCGGCCGTACCCGTCTTGAGCGAAGAGCCGATCCGCCGCCAGCGCGATGTCCTCGTCCACCGACAGCAACTGGCGAATGCCGGCAGCGACGTCGGCCCCGATTGCCTGCGAAAGGCTGCGCGTCTTGGGATGCGACGACTCGGTCAGCAGCGTGCCGAGCCGAAACGCCCGTTCTTCCTGCAGAAATGCCCTGGCTCTCCCGGCCGCGTCTCCCATCATCGTTTTTCACTGCTCCGCTGGTTCGGGTAACTCGTCCCGTGTCAGGACGAGGTCATGGTTGTAGATGCTCTTGAGCTTGTCCGGCTCGTTCTTGCGCATCCAGCGGCTGTGCCAGGTCGTGAACCAGTTCCACAGAAACCCGTCGGCCTTCATCGTGTCCGGGTCGGGGATCAGGTCACACTCCGACAGTGCGATCGGCTTGCCGCCCGCCACCGAGGCCAGCTTGTCGAAATTGGCCCGCTGGCCCTGCTGGCCTTCGCGATAGATATCGACGCCCACCACGTCCATGTACTCGAGCCCCGGGAACCAGTCGGTCCGCAACTCCTGCGAAAACGAGTAGACCCACAGCAGATTGTTCAGCCGGTGGTGGTCGGTGTAGTAGACATAGATGAAGCGCCAGAGCTTCTCGGCGTTCTCCTGGCCCTGCATGCTCCACCAGAACCACCCGCCGCAGATTTCGTGCAGGGGCCGCCACAGGACCGGGACATCAGCATCGCGCAGTTCCTTCAGAATTCCGGCTGTGACGTCCAGGTCCTTGATCAGGGCCTCGTGCTCAGGCGTGCCGTCCTTCAGGGCTGCCTCAATGTCGAACTTGACCTTGGTGTTGGGGTAGGTGTTGACCGGTTCGAGCGGGTTGCCCCAGTGCCAGCACATGGCGACCAGCCCGCCCGCCTTCCACCAGTCGATGGCGTCCCGGACGAGTTGCTTCTGGATGGATGTGTAGTCCTCGTGGAATTTCCGCGCGAAGATCCCCGCCTCGAACTCGATCAGGGCCGGGTACTTGCCCGTGGTCGCGACGAGATACCCCAGGTCTCGCTCCATCATCCGCCCATACATCACGTGATGTCCCGCCAGCATCTTCTGTCCCTGGATGGATTCCAGATAGGCCAGCACCTTCCGCGCCTCGGCGCTGGCCTGCGGATTTGCGGGCGCGCCAACCGCCGCCATAGCCGGTAACGCAAGGATCAGAGCAGCCGCAATCACACGTGTTCTCATCATCATGAGGAGGTCCTCCATCTATACTTTCCTGCCAACGTGCCGGAGACGATGGGCCCATCGTAGCCACCGCCCAACCGCCTTACAAGAGCGTTCTACAGGTCACGTGCGAGCGTGTCTGTTAAGATATTGGGGCATCGGTTTATTTCAGGCGTCGAGGGCGCTGGGTGGCAGCCTCAAGCCCGCAGGGCTTGGGGATGGCTGAAAGCGCTGGCTTCTGTCTACACGTGAGCGGCACTCGCATTCGCCATCCCCAAGGCTTCGCCTTGAGGTTGCCACACGACCGCCACGATGTTCTCACACACGTGGCAGCCGGCAACTGCACTCTCGATTCCCGTCAGCGTTTGTGATACGCTGTCGGCCATGATTCGTGCCAGGAAGAACATGCGCGTGGCGGGGCTGATGTCGGGGACCTCCTGCGATGGAGTCGATGTCGCGATCGTCGATATTCGTGGCGACAAGGTCCGTCTGGCGGCGTTCGGTGTCTTTCCGCACAAGCCGGCATTGCGGGCGGAGATCCTCGGTCTTTGCGATCCCGCTTCCGCACGGGTCGATCACATCTGCCATCTCAACTACGTGCTGGGCGAAGTCTTTGCCAAGGCGCTGATGGAGCTGTGTGACCGAAGCGGCATTGCCCTAGACTCCATCGATTTGATCGGTTCGCACGGCCAGACGATCCGGCACCAGCCCGAAGGCGGGCGCTACGGGGGCCGAACGATCCGCTCGACCTTGCAGATCGGCGAGCCTTCCGTGATCGCCCAGCGTACGGGCATCACGACAGTGGCCGACTTTCGGCCTCGTGACATGGCAGCCGGCGGCCAGGGCGCGCCACTGGTGCCGTACGCCGATTACGTGCTCTGTCGGGACGCGAAGGTCAGCCGGGCCGTTCAGAACATCGGCGGGATCGCCAACGTGACCTTTCTGCCTCGCGCGTGCGAGCGGGACGACATCCTGGCCTTCGACACGGGGCCGGGCAATATGGTGATCGACGGCATTGTGCGTCTGGCAACCGGCGGAAAACGCCACTTCGATCGCGGTGGGGCCATGTCCGCCAAGGGCAGGATCGACCAGACGCTGTTGCGCGAGATGCTCCGGCACCCTTTCCTGCGTCGCAAGCCGCCCAAATCGACGGGACGCGAGGAATTCGGCCGGGCGTACGGCGAGTGGTTCAGCGGCGAATCGCAGAGACGGACACTGAGTACCGAGGATATGGTCGCGACTGTCACCGCGTTCACCGCCCGCACGATCGCCGATGCCTATCGCACGTTCCTGCCTGCGATGCCCGATGAGATGATCCTGGGCGGCGGCGGCGCCCACAATCGGACGCTCGTGCGGATGTTGCAGCGGGAACTGGCGGCCGTTAAGATTCGCACGACAAGTGAATTCGGGATCGACGTCGATGCCCGAGAAGCGGTCGCCTTTGCGATTCTGGCGTGGGCCACAATGCGGGGGACCGCCAACAACGTGCCCAGCGCCACGGGGGCGGCCGAGCCGGTCGTGCTGGGCAAGATCGTGCCGGGAGGACGATGAGAGCCAGGAAACTGCCGACAACGGAGAGACGCAATCCGAACAGCGTCTCGGTCGATACCTTGTCCACGCAGGCGATTGTGGACCTGATCGGCGCCGAGGACCGGATCGTGCCGCAGGCGGTGGCGATGCAGCGCGAGTTCATTGCGGCGGCGGTTGATATGATCGTCGAGCGCTTCCGCGCGGGCGGGCGGCTGTTCTACGTCGGCGCCGGGACCAGCGGCCGGCTCGGTGTGCTGGACGCCTCCGAGTGCCCGCCGACGTTCGGGGTCAGACCGTCGCTGGTCCAGGGCATCATCGCCGGCGGCCGGCGGGCGCTGGTGCGGTCCATCGAGGGGGCCGAGGATCACCCCGAGGACGGCGCAGCCGCCATCGATGCCAGAGGAGTGACTTCAAAGGACGCCGTGGTCGGCCTCGCCGCCTGCGGCATGACGCCCTTCGTGCACGGCGCCCTGCAACGCGCCCGGCGGATCGGGGCCGGGACCGTCTTCGTTACCTGTGCGCCGGAAGCGGTCGGGTCGATCCCCGCCGAGATCGTCATCAACCCGGTCGTCGGGCCTGAGGTGATTACCGGCTCGACCCGGATGAAGGCAGGCACCGCCAGCAAGCTCGTGCTCAACACCCTGACGACCACCGCCATGATCAAACTCGGCAAGGTCTACGGCAACCTCATGGTGGACCTGAAGGCCGTCAACGCCAAGCTTCGCGATCG
The DNA here is from genome assembly GCA_964610435.1 of uncultured Pirellulales bacterium. Lineage (GTDB taxonomy): Bacteria > Planctomycetota > Phycisphaerae > Sedimentisphaerales > Anaerobacaceae > Anaerobaca. Next base: position 20,037 of record CAZSXM010000014.1, read on the forward strand.
TTCCATTCGCATCGTCATGGATGTCACGGGCCTGCCGCGGCCGAAGGCCAAGGCCCTGCTGATGCGGGCCGAGGGCCGCGTTAAGGCGGCGCTGGTCATGCATTTTCGCTGCGTTTCTCTAGCGCAAGCCCTGCAGATTCTCAAGGAGAACGACGAATTGTTGCGCCCGGCTATTGCACCGTCCATCGAATCGGCATAATGCTCAGATACAAGCAACTTCGGCTCCTTGTTCCGCTGTTGGTGCTTGTCTCTGTGCCCGTTACCATGGCGCAGGGGCAGGACGCGCAAGTCCCGTCCGTTGGCGATGCGCTCCGCGAGATCGCTCGGAACTTCACCGTGTGGGACTGGGCGGTCATTGTGATCTATCTCGCCTTCACCACCGTTTTGGGCGGGGCGCTGGCGGGTCGGCAGGCGTCGATGAAGGACTTCTTCCTGGGCGGCCGCAAGCTGCCCTGGCCGGCCGTCTGCGGCTCGATCATCGCAACGGAGCTGTCGGCCGCCACGTTCCTCATCGCGCCGGCCCTGGTCCTCTCACAGGGCGGCGACATGACCTATATCCAAATGGCCTTGGGCACCATCGCCGCCCGCTTCGTCATCGGCTACCTCTTCATTCCCGCCTACTATCGACGCGAGATCTACTCGCCTTATGAGTACATGGGCGACCAACTCGGTCCACGCGTGCGGACCATCACGACCGGCCTGTTCATGATCGGCGGCATCCTCGCCCAGGGCGCCCGCGTCTATATCGCCGCCAAGGCCCTCCAGGTCATTACCGGCACCGATACCGCGACCTCGATCATCATCATCGGCGTCGTCTCGATTGGCTGGACCATCATGGGCGGCATCACGACAGTCATCTGGACGGATGCAATTCAGTGCCTGCTGTTCACGTTCGGGGCCATTGCGGCGTTGGTCTTCGCCGCCTCGACCATCGACGGCGGACTGGCTGCCATCATCTCGGAGGCCCACCACGCCGGAAAGCTGCGAACGATCGATCTGAGCTTCGACCCAAAACGGGCGTATACGCTCTGGTGCGGGCTCTTCGGCCTCGGCGTCCTGACGCTCGCGTCGCATGGAACCGATCAGCTCATGGTCCAGCGCATGTTCACCTGCCGCAACGCCGCCGACGCCCGTAAGGCCGTCATCTGGTCGGGCCTCTCGCAACTGCTAACGTACCTGCTGCTGTTCGTCGGCGCCGCCGTTTACGTCTACTACCAGCATGTGCCGCTCTCGCCGGCCGAGCAGGTGGTGGTAGCGGACGACTCGATGAAGGTCTTTGCCGTCTATATCGTCGGCGTCATGCCCCCGGTGCTGTCGGGCCTGCTGATGGCGGCTATCTTCGCCACCGCCATCTCGACGCTCGACTCGCTCCTGGCGGCCCTGTCGCAGTCCACCATTGCACTGCTCTATAAGCCCTACCTCAATCCCACCGCTTCGGATCGTCAGACCGTACGCGCTTCGCGCGTGATCGTGCTGATCTGGGGCGTACTTCTGACCGCCTTTGCCATCTACTGTGATGTGATCGCCCGCTCCTATGGCGATCTGATTCAGTTCGCCCTGGCGATGGCCGCCTACACCTACGGCGCCCTGCTGGGCAGCTTCCTGCTGGCCTTCCTGCCCATCCGGCGCGACGACCGGGGTCTGATGTGGGGCGTTCCGTTGTCGATGCTGACCGTCTTTGCCCTCAACTGGCATCAGCCGATCCCACAGGGCATCGTGGTGGTTGCCTCGGTCATCCTTCTGGCTCAGGCGGTCCGCCACCTCCGCTCCGAGCCGGCAAAGGTCGTCTATGTCGCACTAACCGTGGCATTGCTGCTGCTGGTCAGCCTGGCTCCCGTCGGACAAACTGCCGAAGGGACGCCGATCTACTTGACCCTGGCATGGCCCTGGCACTTTCCCATTGGCACCGCTATTACTCTGGCTCTGGGCTGGCTCCTGGGCAACAAGCGGTCCAAAGGGCCCGTCGTGGAGTAGCAGCGCCCGGCCCGGCCGACGATCTCGTCTTCCTTCGGATGCGGCGGATCGCGCCCAATATGATATAATCGAAGCAATGGACAAACACGAACTCAAGGCGATCCAGGGCTTCCTCTCCGCCGTTGGTGCGGACGCGAACGGAGCCCACAATGGTGCGGTGCTCTCGGACCGGCTGTCGGAACTGTCCCGGGTCATTCAACGTTTGATGAGCGCGCGCGTCGGTTCGGGCAGTCTGCGTTCCAAGGTCTATATGGCCAATCTGGAACGGACGGCGCGGCGATACAGGCGGCAGATCGAGGTGAGACTGAACGAAGGCAGGGGTTGAGTCAGCCCGCGTGATCCCACAATGCCTGGTGGATGATCAGAAGACGCGGCGATAGATGTGGCAGTATGGCGTCTTCTGCGTCTTGTTGTAGTAATCCTGGTGATAGTCCTCCGCCGGCCAGAAGGTGCTCGCGGCGGTGATCTCAGTCTTGACCTCATAGCCTTTCTGCCGCAGTACCTGCACCAGCGTCTCGGCGGTCTGCTTCTGCTCGTCGTTCAGATAGAAGATGCCCGAGCGGTACTGCCGTCCGATGTCCGGACCCTGGCGGTTTAACTGCGTGAAATCGTGTGTCTCGAAGAAGAGCTTCGCCAACTTCTCATAGCTGGTCCGGGCCGGGTCGTAGACGACCTCCACCGCCTCAGCGTGTCCGGTTCGGTCGGTGCATACCTGCTTGTAGGTCGGGTTGTCCACGTGGCCGCCGGTATAGCCGACGGTCGTGCCGATCACACCGGGGACTCGCTGCATGTGATACTCCGTCCCCCAGAAGCAGCCGGAGGCGAAGATGGCCCGCTCTGTCTTCGGCGCGGCTTGGGCCCGGGCGTTTCGCTCATCGGGTGAGAGGAAGTCCATCGAGATCGAGTTGACGCAGTACCGCGTGTTCTTTGCCGTCAGTTGCTCGCCGAGGAACACGTGGCCCAGGTGCCCGCCGCAGTTGTTGCAGACGATCTCAGTCCGCACACCGTCGGCGTCGGGCTGCCACTTGACCGCGCCGGCGATCTGGTCGTCGAAGCTGGGCCAGCCACAGTGCGAGCGGAACTTCGACGACGACTCGAACAGCTCGGCCCCACACCGCCGGCACGTGTAGACGCCGGTCTCGAAGAAGTCGTTGTACTTGCCGCTGAAAGGACGCTCGGTCCCCCTGTAGAGAATCACGCGCTCCTCCTCGGGTGTCAATGGATTGTACATGGTCGGCTCTCGATAAAACGACAGATTGGCAACTTGAATGTCGGCGTCGAAATTCTTCCCCGCCGCCACCACCGCCACGGTCCGCAAGGCGATCGGGTCCAGTGGAGCGGCCACCGACGCCGGGACGAACTGCGTAAAGGGCAGCTTGACCTCCTGCCACTGGCCGCTCGTCTGAAACACGGCTTCATAATACTGTGTAACGAACCGCGTGTCTTTGGTCCGCAGGCGAATCGAATACGATTGTCCGTTGCCCTTGACCCGCAATCTCAGGCCCGCAAAACCGTGGGCGCTGAAGTTCCTGCCTCGCGGATCGAGACCGAGCTGGGCGGCAATGAACCCGCCCCTGTCGGCCGACGCGACAGAGCCGGTCAGGTGCAGCACTGTCTGCCCTTCGGCCGGCTCGAATTGCATCTTCCCGGCCGAGGCACCGCCTGAAATCCGGTCCGTGCGCAGGGCCCACCGAGTCCCGAGCGAGCTGACCTGGTCTTCTGTCGAGAAATCGTCGATCGGCCTGTCCGGAACGGCTGCCGATCCGTCCTGCCGGCCCCAAAGAACTACACAAAAGGCACTTACAATCATCAACCGCCCCAAAAACCCGGCGGCTGCGAGGCACTTCTTCCGGCCCATATCGGCTCCTTTCATAGCGTACCGATATCTATACCGGGATATCCGGCTGATTGTTTTGTCGATTTGGCCGCAGCCGGACGAGACGACAACGCCGCATCCGTCGTCCTACTTGTGGATGATCGGAGCCCGCTGTGGCGTGCCGCGCGTGGCCTTGCCGTGCAGGATGCCTTCGTCGTCGAACCAGAGCGGATCGATGCAAACGAACCGGTTCCACGGCGCCGAATCGTCTTTCTGCTGATGATAGATCGACCAGAGGTTGCCCGCATGGTCCGTGACGACGCAGCCGTGACCCGGCCCCAACGCCTGGTCGGTCCGCTTGACGATGGGGTTGCCGGCATACTTGGTGAAGGGGCCCGTCGGCTTCTCGGAGGTGGCGTAGCCGATGGCGTAGTCCAGCGTGTTGGCCGCAGTCCCTGAATAGAGCAGGTAGTACGTCCCGTTGTGTTTGAGCATCCAGGGCCCTTCCGTCACGTCGCCGCCCACTTTCTCCCACGGCTCCGTGGGCCCGAACAACTCGACGGGCTCGCCCAGCTTCTCCAGCGGGCTCTTCATCGGCTGGACGTGGATGCGAAAGCCGGGGAACTGCACGTAGTAGAGGTAATACCTGCCGTCGTCGTCGCAGAACATGTGGGCGTCGATCGCGCGGTCGAACAGCGTCGCACGATCGACGAACGTGCCATCGGGCCTCTCGGCGACAGCCACGCCAATCCGTTCATTGACGGTGTAGTAGAGATAGAACCTGCCGTCCTTCGGATCGCGAAAGACATCGGGCGCCCAGACGTTCCTCTCGCCCGGCTCGAAGACCCTCGGCCCTTTCGTCCAATGGACCAGATCGGTCGAGGTGTAGACGTGATAGCTGACGTTGTCCCCGGTCGGATAGAGATAGTACGTGCCCTCAAAGAGGATCACGGTCGGATCGGCCGGCCCGATCTCGTCGATGATCGGATTGGTGTACGTCTTGTTCGATGCGGTGGCAAGCGACGCCAGAGCAGTCAGAGTCAACAGCGCATGCAGCATTTCAACGACCTCCTGAATCTCCACCATTTTCACCTATGCTACCAGAGATTTCCAGCTACGCCAAGAGTGGGTGGAGAACTTGCCCGTTGGGCTCATCGCCGATAGAATTCGTATCTTCGGTCCCATTGTGTGGGACGATGGAACAGCAACGGAGTTGGAGGCCGGACCATGCGCACGGTTCGATTCGGCATCGTCGGCTGCGGGATGATGGGGCGTGAGTTCGCCAGTGCGGCCGCTCGCTGGCTGCATCTGCCCGAGATGACGGTACGCCCCGAGATCGTCGCCGTCTGCAACCGCACGCTCGCGGCGCCCAAGGTCGATTGGTTTCGCGACAACATCCCCACCCTCGGGCAGGTCACCGCAGACTACCGCGAGCTACTGGCCAATCCCGGCGTCGAGGCGGTCTATATCGCGGTCCCGCACCACCTGCACGCGGAACTCTATCTGGCTGCCCTCGAGGCCGGCAAGCACTTGATGGGTGAGAAGCCCTTCGGGATCGATCTCCAGGCGAACGAGGCGATTCTGACAGGCATCGAGCGGCACTCGGATCTCTGCGTCCGCTGCGCGTCGCAGTTTATCTTCTTTCCCGCCGCACAGAGGATCGGGCGGATGATCGAGGCGGGGGCCTTCGGCACGATCATCGAGGTCAATGCGGGGTTCCTCCACTGCAGCGACCTCAATCCGGACAAGCCGATCAACTGGAAGCGGATGCGGCCGTTCAACGGCGACTACGGCTGCATGGGCGACCTCGGACCCCACGCCTGCGCGCTGCCGTTCCGGGCCGGATGGGTCCCGCGCAACGTGCGGGCGGTGCTGTCGAACATCGTCCCGTCGCGGCCGGACGGCCACGGACAAATCGTCCCGTGCGAAACGTGGGACAATGCGACGCTGCTGTGCGAGATGGAGGCTCCGGATTCCGGCGAGGGTTTCCCCTTTACGCTCAGGGCCCACCGCATCTCGCCGGGGCAGCGGAACAACTGGTACATCGAAGTGCTCGGGACGGCCGCTTCGGCTCGATACAGCCTGAGCGATACCAACACGCTGGAGCTGCTGGAATACCAAGGCGGCGCCGAGCAGCCGTGGCGGCGCGTCGAGATGGGGCAGGAGACGGCGTTTGCGTCGATCACACACGAACTGTTTCAGTTCGGCGTCTCCGACGCAATCCTCCAGATGTGGGCGGCGTACCTTTACGAACTCGACCGAGGCAGGCCCCTGAGCCGGTTCGCCGGCTGCACCCGTCCGGAGGAGACGGCCCTGTGGCACAAGCTGTTCGCCGCCGCCCTCGAATCCCACGCCACCGGCAAGACCGTCCCCGTCCCCCGCTGAGTCCGGGCCGACTCGAACACCGTGCACCGGCCGCCGGGGCCCACCCCGCCCGCACAGACGCCACGTCTTTCCCCGCCGGCCCGCTTTTCCCTAATCTGTCCCCACCCAATCGCCGATATACGCGCCGAACGGAAGCACCCTTGACGAGACAACATATTCGTGGAGGGCCGGTAGGGCTTCACGAGAGACAGTATGGACTAATCTCAATAGGGCTTGCATACATGTGTTTACCCGACAACCCAGGGTGCCACAGGAGATGAAATATGGACAATTCAACTGTTTGCTACAACGCCATTCAACGGCATTATCGGAACGCCATCGTCGAAGTCATTCGAGATCGACTGACCGAGCACTACGGCTCCGAGGCTGGTGCACAGCTCAGACAACTGTTCGCGAAGAAAGACGCAGACAGCGAACTGAGCCTCTGGGATAGAGTGAAGAGGGTTGCGATGGAACGACGTGCAGGAGGCACAGGAGAGGTGCAGGTTCCAATCGAGGATGACTTTGACTTTCTTGGTGTGGAATACTTCTACAACGTATTTGAGAAGTTCTTCGATATCTTATGCCCCAAGCATGGCACCATGCTGAAGCGCGAGAAAAATCAGGCCAAGACTACGCTTCTCAATTGGATGCGTACCATCAAGAATTTCCGAGATCCATTGTCGCACCCAACAACAGCCGACTTCGGTTTTGAAGACTCTGCCAATGTTCTGTACTGCGCGAGAAAGATTCTTGATTTCTGTGAAGTGCCTGAGCCGGCAGGTCAGATCCTGAAGCTGGAGCGAAAATTGTTGGGCGGCATACACTTGGCGGAAGACCAAGTTTATACATGCCTGCCTCTCGAAGATGAAGTTGTACGAGATTTTGTTGGGCGGCAGCGTGAACTTGTGGAATTGAGTAGATGGTTCGAAAACCGCCACGCAAAACGCTGGGCACTTTCTGGAGAAGGCGGGAAAGGGAAATCTGCCATAGCCTATTCGTTTGCCCGGTCATTGGCATGTAGAGCGGACACCGGGATCGATGCCGTCTTGTGGATATCTGGTAAGCGCCGAAGGTTCATTGAAGGCGAGACAATATACGTCGATCGTCCAGACTTCCACGATTTGGATACAGCTATTGAAAGCATCATTGATGCCTATGGCGAGGACCCCGAATCCTCACAGAAGCCCAAACGAGAATTCTGCATGGAACTTCTGACAGAGTTTCCTGCTCTGCTTGTCGTCGACGACATCGACACTCTCGAAGACGAGGCGGAGAAGGCGATTGAGTTTCTGCTGATGGACCTGCCGTCTCTCACTAGATCGCGGGTTCTGGTAACGTCTCGGCGTGCTCTCTTCGGAATGCAGGGCTCAACGACGTATGTTTCTGGCCTCTCTCCGGCAGACGCTGAGGCCTTTCTTCGGTCTCGTTGTGCGCTCATGGGGATTCGCATAGGGTCAGTCTTGCGCCTGAAAGACAGGGTGATCGAAGCGACGGACTCATCACCCCTATTCATGGAGGATCTCCTGCGTTTGACTCAGGCTGGCCTTGACGTCGAGAAAGCGATCGGACTCTGGTTGGAACGCCGTGGCGACAAGGCCAGGCGGTACGCCATGGAGCGAGAGTACGAAAGACTTGGTGAGGATGCTAGGAAGCTTCTTCTGGCTCTTAGTCTCGAAGACCGTTGTGCCATTGACCAGTTGCGGAGAGCTCTGGATTGGGATCTATCCAGGGTGCTGCATGCCCTGGAGCAGTTGAGGCTCATGTTTCTCTTCGGCTCAAGCAATCGAATTGGAGACGATGCAAAGCTTTCCCTGAACCAGAATACGAAGAAGCTTGTTCTTGATGTCTTTGCAGAGACAGAGTCATATAGGCGGGTCCAGAGGCAAATGCAGGCCTCAATCGGCCAACTTACCACAAAGAGAGCCGAAGAACGGCACGTACTGCAGATTCTGCGCAAAGCGCGTTTGCAGGTGAATCGCGACTGTGCAGACGAAGCGGAGCAATTGCTGTGCAGTCTGCTCAGTGAGTACCCTGCACGGGCAGATATCCACGCGAATCTTGGGTGGACGTACAAGAAGAAACAGCGTGTCACTGATGCTAGAGAGCAGTTCAGGCGTGCCCATGAACTCAGATGTAAAGACCGAGACGCATATTGGCATTGGTCAGAACTGGAGGCAAATGAAGGAGAATGGACAGCATCAGAGCAAGCGGCCGAGTTTGGCCTTGCCGTGTTCCCGGATGACCAAGGCTTGCTCTTTCGAAAGGGCTATGCGTTGCATCGGCGAGCGAAAGAGGAGTACTGTGAAGGAACGGGCGAGAACGTGAGCAGGCTTTGTGAACGGGCCGTATCAGCCCTGGAGGAATCACTTAGGGCGCGCAATGCAGAAGAAAGAAACAGCAACATCCTTGCTCAAACTCACCGAGCTTTGGTGCTCACCGCTGAGACGTTAGGAGATGGGCGACGAGTGCGCCAGTACCTGGAACGATGGGCGGACGCATGCCAGCGTGATCCGACGTATTATTCCGAATATGAACGTCTGAGATTCAAATTCCCTGGTAACCTGCCTGCAGTGGACGACTCGGACATGCTGGCTGGAGCCAACATCACTCGCGGGTGACTGTGTCTGCTGCTATGCCAGAACTGCCGACGCGATTTCTCATTCGCCGAGGGCTTCGAGGTCGGCGGCGTCTTTGAGGCGACCGGCGGCTTTCTTGTTGGCGATGAAATCGTCGCGGCTGATGAAGTGGGAGGCCAGGGCGTAGCCGCCGACGATCACGTATTCAACCTTGTGCTTGTTGAATTACTCGAGCAACTCTTTGAAGTCGTTGGGAATCTCCATAGACCTGACGTCTCAACTCATCGACCGCGTCGAGGCGTTCTTCCGGCGGGCGGGTGAGCCAGTAGCGAAGGTTCTCTCTCACCTCGTCGTATTCGTCCATACGATACATCTTGACGACCTTGCGAATCATATTTCCATTGTACCATGAGGGCCGGGGTCCTTGTACTGAATACCGCTGCTGAAGGTGAATTCCGGGCTCGTTGCGCATCCTGACTGCGCATGGATCGCGGCACCAAATCCGAAATTCGAATGTCGAAACGCGAAACAAGTACGAAGGCTCGAAATTCGAAACGACCCTTGGCTGGGGCGGTCTGCGACATTGTGGCTTGGGTCATTGGGATTTGTTCCGAGTTTCGAGTTTCGATCTTCGTATTTCCGAGGGAGCGAGGGAGGGCTAATCGAAGTGTTCGTCGGCGGGGTCGAACGGGGGGATGCAGACGTTGACGATGCGCATCTGGCCGACGGCGCGGTGTCGGCAGCGGGGCTTGATCAGGACGGTGCTGAAGGGGCGGACGGGGACCATCTGGCCGTCGAGTTCGATGTGGCCGGTGCCTTCGAGGACGAGGTAGATCTCGGTGTGGTCCGTGTGGTAGTGGGCCTTGGCGTCGGCCTGGATATCGACGACGTGCATTGTCGCGGTCGTGTTGTCGGGCAGGGCGAACGCCCGTTGGGCGAAGCCGCAAGGGCACTTCACCGCTTCGATCTGGTCGAAGTGAGCCACGATGTAGTTCGCCATGTCGCCTCATCCAGACGGTTTGCCGCTCGAACGGTTCGTTGGGTCGTTGAAATCCCGGCCCATGCGGTGTATATTGTGCTTCGCCGTGGGTGTTTTGGCAATACAAAACAGATGGGCCGCCGTGGCGCGAGGGGGGTCGCCGGTTCGACCGCAACCGTTGTGCGAGGCCCAGTGAAAGGGATGGGATGAACGATCTGTTCGACGTGAGCAAGAAGAACGTGGTCATCACAGGTGGCGCCGGCATCCTGGGCAGTGCGATGGCGCGGGACCTGGCCCGGCTGGGAGCGAAGGTGTGCGTGGCTGACTACGACGACCTGCGGGCCTACGAGGTCTGCAAGGAGATCGAGGCCGAGGGGGGATTCGCCCTGCCGGTCAAGATCGACGTCCTGAAGCGCAAGACGGTCCTGGAGGCCGTGATCTGCGCCACCGAGTCGCTGGGTTACGTCGACGTGCTGATCAACGCGGCCGGCGGCAACAAGAAAGAGGCGACCAGCGTCCCGCCCCGGACGTTCTTCGAACTGCCTGAGGAGGCCATCCGCACGGTCTTCGATCTAAACTGCATGGGCACGATCATTCCCAGCCAGATCGTCGGCAAGCACATGGCTGAGCGGGGCGAGGGCACAATCATCAACATCTCGTCGATGTGTGCGTATCGTCCGCTGACAAACGTCGCCGCGTACTCGGCGGCCAAGGCGGCGATCGCGAACTTCACGGCCTGGCTGTCCACGTATATGGCGCAGCGCCACTCGCCGAAGATCCGGGTCAACGGGATTGCCCCGGGCTTCTTCCTGACCGAGCAGAATCGATTCCTGTTGACCGACGAGCAGAGCGGGGCGCTGACCGCGCGGGGCAAGACGATCATTGACCACACGCCGATGGGCCGATTCGGCGAGCCGGACGAGTTGATCGGCACGCTTATCTGGCTGCTCAGCGACGCCGCCAGGTTCGTCACGGGCGTGGTTGTGCCCGTCGACGGGGGCTTCAGCGCCTTTGGCGGTGTTTGACGGGAGCCCTGGGTGTGTTCGGCCGGCCGTTGCGTCGGACGGACGGGCTTTGGATTCGAGTGCGACGGGTTGTGCCTGTGCTTGGAAGGGTCGCCTGATGCTCGTTCCTCTTGAGAAGAAGCGGTTGGGTGCCCGGGGTCGGCGACGGAGAGGCCGCGGGCTGTCGAATCCAAGCGGCCGGTGTGCGGCGGGGCTCGCTTTGCTGGTGGTGCTGGTCCTGGCGGCCTGCATCTTCGGCCAGGTCACCCCGGGCGATGACGCCGACCTGCAGATCGAGCGGCGGGGATTGGACCCAATCGATCGCATCCAACAAGCGCTGGAGCGATGGGGCAGGGTTTTCATCATTGTCGCGGCGGTCCTCCTGGCGATCGCGGCGATTAAGATCATCGATCCGCTTCGGTTCTACTACGGTTCCCAGGACCGGCTGCTCAGGCGGGCGGTCCGCGGCGTCGACGAACTGCTCAAGCGGATTCAGCAGGAGGCCGAATCGGCCGAACCGGAGTCGGAGGAGGAAGAAACGGAAGGCGGTCTGCTGGCGGGTATGACCGAGGTCGCCGAGTTTAGTCACGCCGAACGGGTCCCCTCGTACGTTCTGACGGTCAATGACTTGATGCTCGACAATGTCCGGGTCGCTCTGAGCCGTTTGCGAGGATTCCACGAGGGTCATGCCCAGCGGTACAAGGACTACATGTTCACTGTTCTCAAGGGCATAAGGACAATGACCGAGGACAGCATCGCCGCCGGGGTCCCATCGAGTCTGGCCGTCGATGCCCAGGACTATTTTCAGGACGACCGGCGCTACAAGGCCTGGAGGAAGCTGCTCGGTCGTCTCCACGAGCGGGGAGAGAACCAGGAGACGATTGACAGCTTCCTGCTGTTTATCCGGAAGATCAAGGAGGGTCGGCCTCTGATCGAACCGACGGCAAAGGCGTCGGCGCAGGACGATTCGCCGGTTGAGGAAGACCGATCTGAGCCGGAGATTCCCGGCCTCCTGAGCGAGGAGACGCTGCCGGCCGTTCAGAAGGCCGCGGCCAGGGAGGCGGTCAATCTGGTGGCGATGACCCAGAACGCCCGACTACCGAACCAGGATTGTGCCTGGCAGTTCGAGTTGGTGCGACGACAGGAGCAGTTGCATGTGCGGGACGAGGCGCAGCGAATGCTGGTCGTGTTTCTCAGCGCCGAACGGAAGGCGCTGCCGCAGATCACGCGGACCCGGATGCTGCCGTGTCAAACGCTGGATCATCTATGGCACATGCTCGGTGTGGCCGATCGGGCGGGACTGGACCGACGGATCGAGGCTCGGCTGCTGAACGTCCAGGAGATCGTTCTTCTGGAGAAGGCGTTTCTTCAGACCTTCGCCAAGAGACCTTCGCTCGAACGCGTATATGGTCGCGATGCCGATGCAGGGTTGATGATGGACCTCCATGTACCCCAACTGCGGCGTGAGACCCTGGTTCTGCTGCGCCGGCTGCATGAGACAGAGCCCGACCGGCTTGCCAGGGCGACGCAGACTCTGAACGAGGAAGAGACGCCGCAGCACAATGAGGTCCGGCGGCTGATCGAACAGTACGTCGATCGCCGGCGTGAGCCGCCGGACGCGATTGCACCGCAATGAATGCTGACCGATGTCCGTCCGGAGACTTGAGCCTTTTTTGTTATTTTGGGATTTATTTTGTTGACAGTTTGGCGTTCGGTCGTGTAGAGTCCGCGCTCAGTTAAGGTGTATGCTTGCCCCTCGGAGTCTGCCCCTTACGAAAACGACAGAGGGAACGTGCGTTGTGGGTCCTTTCGGACCCAAGGAGAACATTGTGGCAAGAGGTACGGTAAAATGGTTCAACGATCAAAAGGGCTTCGGATTCATCGTTCCTGACGATGGAAGCGAGGATCTGTTCGTCCATCACTCCAACATCAACGGCGCCGGCTTCAAAACGCTGGCCGAGGGGCAAGCGGTGGAGTACGTCGCGGCCCAAGGCAGGAAAGGCCCTGAGGCGCAGGGCGTCACTCCCTGCTGAGCGCCAACGACGAGCACATAGCTGAACCCGAGGCCCCGCGCACACTGTCGGGGCCTTTTTTTCATCTCGCCGGGCATTGAGCGTCTTGCGGAGGGGTTCGGTACTTCTCTGGCTGTCTTGTCATGTCCCAGGCAATGGGAGCATGGCAAAGCAGGCATTTCCTTATAGCCGAAGCGGGTGACACAAGGCAGTGTTTGGATACATCGCCGAGCGCAGCAAATGACGTACGCGGCGATGGGGGCGGAAGTCTGAGCATACGTCTGATTCCGAACATGAAAGGGTCGCTCGCATGGCAGCAGAAGGCAAGCCCGGTCAGTTCAATTTGTCCTGGAAGCACTCCGGCACATGGGCGGTTTGTTTGTTCGTCGGCTACGTCGTCATCGTCGTATCTGTCGTCGTGGCGGCCCTGTTGACCTCGCGCGTCCCGCGCGGGTCCGTGTTGAATCTTGCCTATGGCTGCGGCCTGGTCGGTTTCGCCATTCTCACGCTCCAGGTCGTCCTGGCGTCTCGATTCAAATGGCTGGATTCTCCATTCGGCCTGGACGTCGTCATGCAGTTTCACTCTCGGGTCGCCCTGTTGGCCGGTGTGCTGCTCGTCCTTCACCCGATCCTGCTGATGGTCGCCCATGGAAATCTGCGCCTGCTGTCCTTTCAGACTTCGTGGCGGGTCGACGTGGGCAAGGCCGCGCTGGCGCTGCTCGTGCTCGGCATTCTGTTCGCACTCTATTTCAACAAGCTGGGCGTCGACTACAACGTCTGGCGCTTCGCGCACAAGGGCATGGTGCTCGTCGTCATTCTGGGCTTCGTTCACGGCCTATGGATCGGCTCCGACATCCAGCGAACCCCGGTCCGCATCTACTGGTGGCTTCTGTTCGTTGTGGCGGCCGGCATCTTTGCCTACCGCAATCTCGTCGTGCCTTTGTGGGTCCGGCGCCGTTTCACCATCACCGACGTCCAACAGGAGACGCACGACACGTATACGCTTACGTTTGAGCCACAGGATGGCAAACCCACGCTCCGTCATCCCGGCCAGTTCATGTTTGTCAAGCTGCTTCGTCCCGGCCGGCCGTCGGAACTGCACCCGTTCACGATTTCCGCTTCGCCGTTGAAGACGCGAATCCTGCAAGCCACGATCAAGCAGTCGGGCAACTTCACCGACACCATCGATCAGACCAAAGTCGGCGACGGCGCCCGCATCGAAGTGCCTTATGGCCGATTCAGCCTCGTGCACCAGCGGTGCGGCGGGCTGGTCTTCATCGCCGGGGGCGTGGGCGTCACACCGATCATGAGCATGCTCCGATATCTGAAGGAGACCGACGACCTGCGGCCCGTCCTGCTGCTCTATGGCAACAAGACCGAGCGCGACATTCTGTTTCGCGAGGAACTCGACGCGCTGCCCGACCACGTCGAGACGGTCCACGTCCTGAGCGAACCGGCAGATGACTGGCAGGGGCCGCGCGGTTTCGTTACGCGGGACCTCCTGGAGACCCACGCGGCGTCGCGGCTTTCCGATCCGCAAACCCACGTGTTTCTGTGTGGGCCGTCGGCGATGATGAGCAACGTCATGAGAGATCTGAAAGCTATGGGCGTGCCGGATTCTCGCGTCCATTATGAACAATTCACCCTCTGACGGGGAGATCAGGATGCGTCAAAAGAAGGGCAAAACGGCCTTCGTCGTCGTTGCGATCGCGGTGTTGGCGGCCCTCCTCGCCTTCGCCGCGATTCGGAGTCTCGGGACGGGCTGAAGACGGACGCCGTCGCTGGCGACATGCCGGCGGCGCGCCTATCCTTAGCGAGCCTCGATCGACTGTCGCAACTCGCGACAGGACTGGAAGAACTCGTCGGGCGACATCTCCCGCAAGAAGACCATGCCCCGCGCCGCGCGGATCATCGCGCTGGGGTGGTTGTGGAACCACTCGCGCCCCAGGCAGGTCTTGATCCTGCGGTATTGCTCGACCTGGACGCGCTGGGCCAGCAGCGAGAACGGCCCGTCGTATTCGTGGCTCGGAAACGATGCGTCCTTCTGCGTGATGAAGGCGTTCATGAAGGCGTCGTGCGTGGTGGCGAACATGGCCAGGGAGATGGGTACCAGGACGTTGGCCTCCGACGGATCGAAGCGGAACCAGACGTTGCGATAGCCCCAGATCTTCAGGTCGGGTTTGGGGTGTTTCTTCAGATAGATCCGGATCGCCTCGGCCAGCGCCTGCATCACCTTGTAGTGGGTGTCCGGGCCGCTGGCCTCCGGGTCGAAGGCAACCGTGACGATGTCGGGATCGATGCGCTCCAACTCCGCGACGATCGGCGGGACGTCATGGTCCATCGATGGGTCTTTGGTGAAGACGTCGCCGGTGTAGAAGCTCAGGCGCAGGTGGCGGACATCCTCGCACTGCCAGCCGTAGTAGCCCCAGAGACACTCCGCCTCCCACTCGCGGCACATGCCCTTGAGCTTCTGGATGGGCTCGGGGTCTTTCTTGCCGGGGTACGTCGTGGCGAAGTACTCCTCGATCTCACGGGTGTACCGGTCGATATCGTTGAGGAAGTCCCCATCGAACAGCTCGATCAGGTTGCGCAGCATCCGGCGGGCGTTGCCCTCGGCCTTCTCGTGATCGTCGCGCCCGGCGACGCCGTCGAGGTACTGCCACACGTCGCGATTGCGGTCGATCATGTTGTTCCGGGCGAAGTAGCCTTGCTCGATCAGCTCGGCGAAGGTGCCGGCTTCGAGGAACCGGCGGAGGTTGGCGATCTGGGCCCGCATAAACTCATTGGTCACGGCGGTGAAGCCGCTGGTCAGCGTCATGAAATGGTGCCGGTTGGTCACACGGCGGAAATGGCGAACGACTTGTGCGAAGTAGCCGAGCATGATGTCGTCGTGGTGCGGCTCGGTGTGCAGGAAGCACTTCTCCTTGTAGATGCTGACCCCCGCCTCGATCTTGCCGATCAGGCGGTCGTGAACGGCCTGCGCCAGTTCACGCAACGTCTCGCTGCGACGTTGCAGAACCATCGCCGCGAGGGGGTAGGTGCGCGCGTCGTCGTCGGTCAGATCGAGGAGGTGCTTGTTGCGCTGCACCGCCAACTCCATGAGGATCTTCTCGACGTCGTCGTCGCTGACCGTTTTGGATTGGCCGAGTGAGACGATTCGTCGCTCGGTCAGACCGGCCGCCGCGCCCTGCGTGACGTAGAATCGCGCGTTGGGCAACTGTTGGAGACAACTGGCCGGAATATTGATGTGGTTCGGCGACTGAATGGCCTCGGCCGCCAGCGCCGCCTTGGCCTGGCCGGCGGCGATGACGATCGCCGTGCAATCGGGCTTCCGCGTGATGGTCCGCAGGCCGATAGTGATAACCAGGCACTGGCGGGCGATCTCGATGCCGCCCAGATCGGTGGCGGCGGCCGCCTGTGTCTCGTAGTTGGTCGGGCACAGACGCGTCGTGGAATTGTGGTCGGAGCCCTTGATATTGAATCCGATGTGGCCGTCCGGGCCGATCCCGCCGAGGAAGAACCCGATCCCGCCGAGCGTGCGGATGCGGCGTTCGTATTCCATGCACCACTGATCGACGTCTTCGAGCAGCGTCTTCTGCCGGCGTTCGAGGTTGGTCTGTGCCAGACGGTACCGAAGCGTCAGATCCACATGCTTGTCGGGCCAAACGTCGGTCAGCCTCTCACCCGGTCGCAGGCCGATCGCCGTCGAGTCGATCAGCAGGGCCTTGGCCGGATCGAGCCCGAAGCCTTCGATATAGAACTTCTTTACGTAGTGATAGAAGCTGTTGTGTTGGGCTGAATCCAACGGATAGAAATCGTCGATCTGAACGAAGTGCAGGCTCGCCATGTCAGGCTTCGTCGCCGGATCGACGCCCGCCCCTTCGAGGATCTTGTGCGTCTCAGGCTTGTCCCAGTTCGCCAGCAGCCGCTGGACCCAGCGGATGAAGTGCTCGGGCGTCTTGCCCGTGGGCAGGCTGATGACCCCGCCGGGGTGGTTCTGCACCCATTCGATGAAGCGCATCGCCGCCAGCTTGCCCAGCGACGGGAAGTTCTCGACCACGATTGTGGGGATCTTCTCCGTCGGATGGTACAGGATGTCGAACGACGAGGCCCGGACGGCGGCGGCCTCCACCGGTGTCAGCATTACGGATGTGTTCTCTTGCATTGGGTCTCAGTTGGTCAGGCCCGCGATGGCCGCTCCGATCAGCGTGGCGTTCTCGACGCTGACGATTTCATAATGGATGTTCTCTTGGTCCACGAGATATTGCTTGAGGTAGTACTCCACCTTCGGGCGCAGGCCTCTGAGGTGGTAGAACGTCGTGCCTTCGGCGACGATGCAGACGGGCCGGCAGGGGTCCTGTCCTTTGCCCGACTTGACGGCGGCCGAGGAGAGATTGGCGGCGGTCAGCTTGGCCGCCCGCTCGATGAGCGCATCGACCAGATAGTACACCGCCGAGACGTCCTGTTCGGTGCCGGCCAGCGCCTTGCCCAGCACGTTGTCGGCGCTCTCCGGGCGACTGAGAAACTCGCTGACGTCCTTGGTTGTCACTTCCTTGATCGCCAGCAGCTTGCCGGCGGCAGCCTTGCCGAACAGGCCTTCCTCGGCTCCCTGGCGGATCGTCGCAAAACACAGCGGTCCGAGATAGGCGCCTGAGATCATCTTCTCGAAGGTGTTGATCCCCGGATTGGCGCTGGCGGCGTTGAACTGCTCGTCGATGCCGCCGCGCGGGGCCTTGCCGAACCCGCCCGACTCGACGTTGACGATCTGGCTCTTGGCGACGTCCAGGCCCTTGGCCTTGGTGATGTTGGCATTGTGCTCGACATAGGCGGTGTTGGTCCCCGTGCCGAGGATGAACCCGATGTAGCTGTCGTAGTTGCGGCCGTCGGACGTGCCCCGGCCGGCCAGCAGCGTGGCGACCGTGTCGTTGAGCAGCACCATCTGCTTGGCGTCGGAACTGGTGGACTCGACGATGGCGGCGTTGAGCCCTTCGCCGATCATCTTGCCGACGACCTCCGGCGCCTTGATCTCCTTGGAGAAATACAGGACACGCCCGTCCTTGTTGGGCGACATCTCGATCGGGTAGGAAAAGCAGAACCCCACGCACTCGCTCTTGTGGACGATATCGGCGACGTAGCCAGCCATCGTGGCGAAGAAGTGCTCCCGGCCGACCTCCTTCTTGATGCCGGGCATGGGGAAGACCCGGAAGTCCGCGATTTCGGGATCGCCCTGATCCTTGAAGCAGACCGTCGCGACGCGGAAGTTGGTTCCGCCGGCGTCCATGACGATCACCGGTTTGTTGCGGGGCAGCTCCCGCTCCGTTTCGATGTACGTCGGTAGCATGGCCAGGGAACTGCCTGTATCGGTAAGACCTTTGTCCATCTCGTCCAGGAACGAATCGCAGGTCTTTTCAATACTGATATCGGCATGGAACATGCCGTGCTTGCTGAGGAACGATTCGATCTTGCCTTTGATCTTATCCACCGGCCTGTCTCCTTGTGTCTTGATTCATCCGTCGGAATATCCATTCGGGTGCGCGCTGTGCCACTGCCACGCCGTGGCCACCATCGTTTCCAGGTTGGGTTTCTCAGGGGTCCAGCCGAGGCTCTGTTTGGCCTTGCTCGCATCGGAGGTCAACACCGCCGGGTCGCCCGGTCGGCGGTCGGCCTCGACGACCCGAAAATCCCTGCCCGAAACACGCCTGACCGCTTCGATGACTTCACGAACCGAGTATCCCTGGCCATTGCCAAGGTTATAGACCTGTTCGACGCGTTCGTCGAGCTTGCCCAGGGCCAATAAATGGGCCCGGCAGAGGTCATCGACATGGATGTAGTCGCGGATGCAGGTGCCATCGGGCGTGTCGTAGTCGGTTCCGTAGATCCTGACATCGGCCCGCTTGCCCATCGCGGCCTGGATGGTCAGTGGGATCAGGTGCGATTCCGGCCGATGGTCCTCGCCGCCGAGGCCGTTGTTGCCGGCCCCGCAGGCGTTGAAGTACCTCAGGGCCGCATAGTGTAGCCGGCCCGTCTGGCTCTGGTAATGGCACATCCTCTCGACGGCCCACTTGCCCTCGCCATAAGGGTTGATCGGGGCCTTGGGCATCTCCTCGGTGATCGGGACGGCCTGCGGCTTGCCGTAGACGGCCGCGGTGCTGCTGAAGACGAGTCTCTCCACTCCCGCTGCTTCCATCGCCGAGAGCAGGTTCTGCGTGTTCGATGTGTTGTTTCGATAGTACTTCAGCGGTTCCCGGACCGATTCGCCCACCTCGATCCACGCGGCGAAGTGCATCACCGCTTCGATCCGCCGCTCTCTGAGTGTCTGGAGGAGCAGATCGTAATCCGCCAGATCGCCAACGACGATCTCCGCATCTCGGACGGCGGCCCGATGGCCCTTGCTGAGATTGTCGTAGACCAGCGGCTCGTGGCCCTCGGCGGCCAGCAGAGCGGTCATATTGCTGCCGATGTACCCAGCGCCGCCGCAAACAAGGATCCTCATGTCGTCTGGTCTTTCCTGGACTGCTCAATGTTTCGTGCGATTCTTCTCAATATCTCCGCGGCGAGCTTCGGGTCATCGCCCAGGTCGATCCAATACATGGCTTCTCTTTGCGATGGGTGCAAGTCGATCCGCTGCGTCGTCGGCGTGCTTCGCGAGTGGATCTGATAGGCCTGGGAAACGCTCGCCACCTCAACGTCTGGCAGGCTCAGCCTTTGCACGCGAATTGTGCAGTGGATGCGGACCTGGCCGTCGGTCTGAAGGAAGTCCACTTGAACCGACCGTCGCAGCGTCTGGAGGTTGGCCTCCATCGCGGTGGCGGCATCGATATTGTCGGATCGCCAGAACTCGAAGAACTGGCCTGCCGTCAGAGGCAGGGTCGTGAGGACGCCGGCATCGACGTCGGCCTTCTCGATGTTGAACTGCATCTGACGCAGGGTTCTCTCTGCTGCGTCCATTGCCTCGTCGGCCGTAACACCCGGCAATGCAATCGACTGCGCTGTTTCTGTATGGACACGTCGTTCGGCGCAGCCGATTGGCAATGTCGCACCGAGCAACGCCAGAAGAACGCTGATTTTTGCAGATCTGCCCATATCCACCCTTGCAGCCAGTCTATAAGCAGCCGGTGATTATACGGCCGGTGTCGGTCGTGCTCAAGCGCGATCGCGCGATAAAGCTCAGAATCTGCAGCTCTCGCGGTCGCAGGTGGGGTCGAGTCCGCCCGCCGGCGTCGAATTTGGCAGCGGTCCGACGATCTGTCCGATCTCAGCATATTCCCGCCCTTCTGATAAAGCCGCGGTTTGTCCTGGGCCGATATGGCTGAAAGAACCTGAGTTTGACGACTGGAGTGCGTTGTTGCGATGTCACTGATCCAGAGGCAGACAGTTGCCGAGAAGCTTCGTTCGCTGCCCTTGGGCCGAACGGCCAACGAGTTCCTCGACTACCTCATCGTCGAGGCAGGGCTTTCCGAAAACACCGTTCTTGCCTACGGTCGCGACCTCAGGGGGTTTCTTGGGTATTGCCGTGCGCGCGGGATCGACAAGCTGGCAGACCTCAAGCCCCGTGTCGTCCAGGGGTATGTGCACGAGCAGGCTCGTGGGCCGAAGGGCGAGAATACCGTGAAGCGAGCTTTGGTTGCGATACGCATGTTCCTGCGATTCGCCAAGCTGACGGGCCTCATCGAGGATGACGGTGCAGATGTGCTGGAAACTCCCAAGACCTGGTATCGGTTGCCCGTGGTCTGCAACAAGCAGCAGGTGGCCAGGTTGCTGGCGGCACCCGAATCGGACGAACCGTTCTACCTCCGTGATAGGGCGATCCTTGAACTCCTTTATGCTACCGGCGTCCGGGCGAGCGAATTGGCGAGCCTGAAGACTTCCGACTTCAACTTTGATGTTGGATATGTGCGATGTCTGGGTAAAGGAAACAAAGAGCGAGTCATTCCCGTCGGAAGCAAAGCTGTTGCAGCTACGCGGGATTACCTCATATGCCTTCGCCCCCAATTGGCCAAATCCGACGGCCCGGCGCATCTGCTGCTCTCGCGAACAGGAAAGCCCCTGACACGTATAGAGATCTGGAGACTTGTCAAGAAATACGCCGTCCGTGCAGGGATGCCGCGGAACTTGACGGCCCATACGCTTCGGCACTGTTTCGCGACACACCTTCTCGGTGGTGGGGCGGACTTGAGGAGTGTCCAGGAGATGCTGGGTCACGTGGACGTGGGAACGACCCAGATTTACACGCATGTGGACCACGAGCGGCTCAGGAAGATTCACAAGGAATTCCACCCGAGGCCCTGAGTCTGTATCGTTGCGCCGGCGCCGGGCGGTTACCGAGCGAAAAAACCTTCGCTCATGTTTCGGAAAATGGCGGAATTTCCGTTCGGTGGAGTTGACTTAGAGCGGTTATCAGGATTATTATAGCGGATAATAGAATCGGCAGGCGTTTTCTAAAGGTTCCTTCGATGAACGCTCCGCGGTGCGGCACCGTCTTGGTACTGTTGGCCATCGGCTCTTTCCAATGCGTCCTGGCTCAGGGAGCCGCACCTATTCCAGTTCCTGAGGCGGCGGAAGCCGAAAGCGACAAGCGAGTTCGGATCTACCGGACGACGTTGCGTGAGGGCAAAGACGATCAGACGCGGCTGGATGCAGCGATGTTGCTGCTGTCGCACGAGAGCCGCGAGGCCCGCAACGAGGTTCTCGACGTTCTGCGCCAGCCCGACAATCCCGATGCCCGCGTGGCCGTGTGCAGAGCTATAGTCGCCGCACGCGACAACAGGCAGCGGATCGCGGGCAAGGAGGAGTTCATTGAGCCTTTGATGGCCCTTCTCAGTACTGAGAACGACCCCGAGCGGGCCGAGCTGGCGGCGCAGGCGTTGCTGATCTTCATGTACGAGAGCATTCAGCGACGGCTCGAATCTCTGATCTCGGATCCAAATACCCCGGAGACGGCCCGTCTTAATGCGATCCGAGCGCTGAAATACCAGCCGGACGACAGGGCCGTCTTCAAGCTGATGAGTCTGCTCGAAAGCCCGCTTGATGGGGTTGCCGACGAATCGAGGAGGGCCTTGGCGCTTCTGGGAGTGGTCGTTCCGGAGGACCCGAACGAGCTTCGGGCCCTGAGCGAGGCCCTTCAGCGGCGTGGTCCCGCAGCATTCCTGAATAACCCGGCGATTATGCGGAACTGGCTTATCAGCAGGGAGAACCGTATCCGCGAGCTGACCACTTCCCTGGCTTCGTGGGAACAGCGGCATATGACGGCCTTGGGAAGGCTGTATGACGTGCAGTCCGACGAGAAGGCGCGAAGCGATTTTCTCGCCCAGCAGTTGAACTCGCCCGAGCCTGCCGTCAAGCTGTGGGCTCTGGGGAAATTGGAGGAGTTGCGCAGGGGGACCGGGAAGACCAGGCTGTCGGAACAGGTCGAAAGCGTGCTGCTGGGCCTGATATCGCATCGAGACACACGCGTCCGCCTCAGGACGGCCAGTCTGCTGACGTTGATGTGGGAGTTGAACTCCACCGCCCAGCTTCTGGATCAGTTGCAGGTCGAGGAGGAACCGGAGGTGCGGCATGGGCTGTTTGTAGCCCTTGGCAACATATGCTACTATGCCTCTCTTCCCACATCGGGCGTGAAGGTTCCCGATGACACCCGGAAAAGGGCGCTGGATCTGGCGGTCAGGTTTCTGAACATGCCGGATGCCGATAAGGCCCGAAGCGGCGCCGATGTGATCTGGAGGCTTCTGGAGCAGGACGGGCTCAATGCCGGGGAGATCGAGACGTACCTGACGGTGTTGGCCGCGCGGTATGCCCAGGTGGATCCGGCCTCAAATCATGGGCTCAGGGGCGAGTTGCTCGGCGCCATGGCGCGTTTGTGTGCCGAGCGCAGCAAGTGCCGGGTTCAGGCGGCCAAGTTGTACGGTCCGGTGTTCGAGAAGGCTCTGGGTGACGAGCAGGATGCGGTGCGGCGGGCGGCGCTCGACGGGCTTGCGAACATCGACAAAGCCGTAGCGATGAGAAGGGCTAGGTCGAGCCTTCTCGACGACAGCAGCCCGGCCATCCGTGCCAAGGTGATCGATCTGGCAGGCGACGTGGGAGGGCAGGAAGACCTTGTGTGGCTGGCGAAGGGACTGACGGCCGACGAAGCGGGCGAGTCGGCATGGCAGGCCGTTCTCAAGATCCTTCGTCGCTCAGGTGCGGATGTCGTGGAGGCGTGGGTCGAGAAGCAGCAAGCCGACCCGGACAAGTGGCCTGCCGAGCGGAGGGTGTCTTTGCTGACCCTCCTCGAGCAGAAGGCGCAGGGCGAAAACCAGGCGGATAAGGTGCAAGAGGCCCGAATGGAGCTGTTCTGCCTGCACGCGGCCTCGGAGGACACGGCCCGGGCCCTCGAGTATGCGAACGCACTCTGGGAGGCGGCCAAGGACGGCCCGGAGAGATCGAGCCTGACCGCCGGCCTGCTCGATCGGTGCCTTACGGCATCGAATCCTTCGGCCGACCTGGTTGTTGGGCTCGTCAAGGGGTTGCTCTCATCGCAGGATCTCATCGCCGACGGCCCGGTGGCAAAGTCGCTCAGCGCGTACCTGAAGACGTCGGCCGCAACGGCCGATCCGAACGCAGTGCTGGCAAGGCTCAGGCAGATCGAGATCGTCGAGCCGGATACGCGCAAGGTATGGCGCAAGCAATTGCTGGAATGGGAGTCGTTTGCCAACGCCAGGATGCCCGAGGAAACCGACAAAGTCAGCAATTGATGTGCGCATGGCACGATGGAGTCGGCCGGCGCCCCCTCATCGCCGGGGTCCAAGGGCCGCGATCAGGATTGATCTGCGAGAGCTTTTTTCCATTTTTCCATTTTTTCTGTTTGCACTTGCATAGCCTGTCCCTTATATTCATCGATTTATAGCCAACAAGTGCCGAACCAGGGCTACGCTCTTGTCTTAAGAGACGGGAAGAACTGTTCATGGGGGCGGTGTCTCTTGAATGGGCCCGGGGACGGCGTTTTGTCGCTGTGGCGACGGTCGGCTTACTACGGTCCGAACCGGGCCGCTCGTTTGGTTTTGTGCTGCTGTAGCTCAGTTGGTAGAGCGCGTCCTTGGTAAGGACGAGGTCATGGGTCCGAGTCCCATCAGCAGCTCCATGCAGGCATGGCAAGCCCGGCGGGCTTGCAGACAATACGATCAACGGCGGGATGGCTGTTCATAGCCCCCTCAGAAGCTTGTTTGACGAGAATCAGGAACGAAAAACGCAGAGCGAATAACCGCTAACCAGGCACATTGGAGGTTTTGTTAAGATGGCTAAGGCAGTGTTTGAGCGGACCAAACCCCACGTCAATATCGGGACGATCGGTCACATCGACCACGGCAAGACCACGTTGACCGCTGCGATCACGATGCGCTTGGCCGTGAAGGCCGGCAAAGGGGCCGTCAGGAAATTTGAGGAAATCGACAACGCGCCGGAAGAGAAGGAACGCGGCATCACGATCAATACCGCGCACGTGGAGTACGAGACGGAGAATCGCCACTACGCCCACGTGGACTGCCCGGGCCATGCCGACTATATCAAGAACATGATTACCGGGGCCGCCCAGATGGACGGCGCGATCCTGGTGGTGGCCGCCAGCGACGGTCCGATGCCCCAGACGCGCGAGCACATCCTTCTGGCCCGCCAGGTGAATGTGCCGAGCATCGTGGTCTTCATGAACAAGGTCGATCAGGTGGACGATCCGGAGTTGCTGGATCTGGTCGAGTTGGAGATTCGCGAGCTTCTGAGCAAGTACGACTTTCCTGGCGACGACATTCCGATCGTTAAGGGCTCGGCGCTGGCGGCGATGGAGTCCGAGGGCAAGGACGAGGAGGCGTGCAAGGCCATCGACGATCTGATGGCGGCCGTCGACCGCTATTTCCCACTGCCGGAGCGTGCCATAGATAAGCCGTTCCTGATGCCGGTCGAAGACGTTTTCAGCATCAAGGGCCGTGGCACCGTCGGCACCGGTCGCGTTGAGCGCGGGCACGTTCGCGTCGGTGAAGAGATTGAAGTCGTCGGTATGGCCAAGGAGATCCGTAAGACGGTCGTCACGGGCGTGGAAATGTTCAACAAGACGCTGGATGAAGGTCAGGCGGGCGACAACGTCGGCATTCTGCTCCGCGGCGTCGAGAAGAAAGAGCTTCAACGAGGCCAGGTCATCGCCGCGCCGGGCAGCATCACGCCGCATACGAAGTTTCACGCGGAGGTGTACGTGCTGACGCAGGCCGAAGGCGGCCGGCACACCCCGTTCTTTGCCGGGTACAAGCCCCAGTTCTACTTCCGCACCACGGACGTGACCGGCCAGATCCATGGCCTGCTCAGTGAAGAGGGCAAGAGCGCCGAGATGTGCATGCCCGGCGACAACATCACGATGGACGTTGAGATCATCTCGCCGATCGCTATGGAAGATGGTCTTCGGTTCGCGATTCGCGAAGGCGGTCGTACCGTCGGCGCCGGTGTTGTCACGAAGATTCTCGAGTAGCTGAGTTGAGAGAGGCGTCCGGATTCCTCCCGGGGCGAGGCGCGTCGGCTCCGGAGAGGTGGGACCATGAGACCGGGCCAGGGCCGTGCATCTGCCGCGTGGGTTGTAGGGTCGGGGCATCGGATGGAATAGAGTGGCATGGCGAAGAAGAAGAGCAAGAGAGAGAATGTCTGGCTTGAGTGCACCTCGTGCAGCCAGCGCAACTACAGGACGAACGTCAGCGTCGCTGAGGGCGCCCCGAAGCTGGAGCTGAAGAAGTTCTGTAAGAGCGAGCGGAAGCACACGGTCCATAAGCTCAGGCGAAAGTAGCCGCAGGGACGTCTCTGTATGGGATAGGCCAGTAGCTCAATTGGCAGAGCGTCGGTCTCCAAAACCGAAGGTTGGGGGTTCGATTCCCTCCTGGCCTGATGTGTATGAAGATATGGCTGCGGATGTGGTGTCCAGTGGACCGGTTGGCAGGATAGGCGGCTTTCTATGTTGACACGGATATACAAGTCGGGACAAGGCAAGTACACGCGTCTTTGCAGCGGTTTTGCTGTGGCGGCCGTTGTGGGTTTTGGTTGCTGGCGGCTCTACCAGAGGCTCGGCGCCACCGACCTGAACCTGTGGGTGGTTTCGCTGGTTCCCGTGGGTGTGTTTGTGGGGTTGGCCGTGCTGATCTACTGGCTGCTGAACAAGCCTACCATGGCGGACTTCCTGATCGCGGCCGAGGGCGAATTGAAGAAGGTCAACTGGTCGAGCCGGCGAGAAGTGGCCGTCTCAACGGTGGTGGTGATCGTCGTGGTCGTCTGCATGGCCGTGCTTCTGGGAGCCACGGATTTGATTTTCCAGATGGTGTTTGGGTACCTCCTGAGTTAAGGGGGGCCGGCGCAGGGATAGACCCTGGGCCGGAGGATGGAACCGGCCGGCGACGGATGACCGGTCGGGTGGTAAGGCCTGGGTAGGCAGTTGACGGGTGCAGTCGCTTTGGCGGTAACGACTGAAGCGGTGCAATGGACCGGGCAGGGCAGCCCAACGAGTGTGGACCGCTCCAGAAGCGGCAAGCCAAAGGCATCGGGATGCATTGGTACGTCTTACGAGTCGCGGCAAACAAGGAGATGCAGGTCAAAGAGGCGCTCGAGCGCAAAACCGCGCAAGAAGGTCTCGGCGACGTCATCGGGCGCATTGAGGTGCCGACCGAGCAGATCAAGCGGATCCGCGCGGGCAAGCAGACGGTGCACAAGCGCAAGCTCTACCCCGGCTATGTGTTCATGGAGATGGAGCCCACCGAGGATGGTCGCGTTCCAGAGGGCGCCTGGTTCATGATCAAAGGGACTGGGGGCGTCGGCGACTTCATCGGAACCGAAGGGATGCCGACCCCGATGCGGGACACGGACGTCGCCAAGATGCTTCTCGATGCCGAGAAGCCCGAGGAGGCCCCGAGTATCAAGGTGGAGTTCCAGAAGGGCGATCACATCAAGATTCGCGAGGGCGCTTTCGAGAATTTCGAAGGGACGGTCGATTCGATCGACGCCGAACGCGGCATCGTCAAGGTGATTGTGACGATCTTCGGACGGAGCACGCCGCTCGATATCGAGTACTGGCAGATTGAGAAAGTGTAGAGTCACATCGTCACACGACCTCGTCGCGCGTGCAGCGAGGCGGTCGCACGATAGCGCAAGGGTATGAGATGGCAAAAGAAGTCGTAACCAAGATCAAATTGCAGGCCCCGGGCGGCAAGGCGACCCCGGCGCCTCCGATCGGTCCGGCTCTCGGACAGCATGGGGTGAACATTGGGCAGTTCGTCTCGCAGTTCAACGATCGCACCCGCGATCTCAATGGGATGATCGTGCCCGTCGTGATCACCGTGTATGGCGATAAGAGCTTCTCGTTCGAAGTCAAGAGTCCGCCGGCGGCCGTGCTGCTCAAGGAGGCGGCCGAGGTGGCCAAGGGCAGCGGAGTCCCCAACAGAGAGAAGGTCGGGACTGTAACAGCCGAGCAGGTGCGCAAGATCGCCGAGACGAAGTTCAACGACCTGAATGCGTACGATCTCGCGCAGGCCGACAAGATGATTCGCGGCACGGCGCGCAGTATGGGAATCGACATTGAAGAATGACAGGATTTGGGCGGCGTTGATATGAAGGCCAAGAGCAAGAGATACAAGAAAGAGGCACAGCAGGTCGGCAAGGAAGCGCTCAGCCTGGAGGCCGCGGTGGACCGGGTCAAGTCGTTCACATCGGTGAAGTTCGACCAGACGGTCGAGTGCGTGCTGCACCTGGGGATCGATCCGAAGCAGGCGGACCAGTTGATTCGCGGTTCGCTGTCGTTGCCGCACGGTGTGGGCAAGCAGAAGAGAGTGATCGCGTTTTGCAGCGACGCGGACGTCGAGGTGGCCAAGAAGGCCGGCGCGATCGAGGCGGGCACCGATGAGTTGATCCAGAAGATCACAGACGGCTGGCTGGATTTCGACGTGGCGGTCGCCTCGCCCAAGGTTATGGGCAAGGCCGGCAAGCTCGGACGAATCCTGGGTCCGCAGGGCAAGATGCCTTCGCCGAAGAACGGCACGGTGACCGACGACGTGGCGACGGCGGTGGCTGAGTTCACGGCCGGCAAGATCGAGTTTCGAAACGATTCTGGCGGGAACGTCCACGCGGTCGTGGGAAAGCAGAGCTTCGAGAAGAAGAAACTGATGGAGAACATCGAGGCGTTTGTCTCGCACATCAGGAAGATCAAGCCGAGTTCGGCCAAGGGAACCTATATCAAGAAGGCGTGCCTGGCGGCGACGATGAGTCCCGGCGTGGCAGTGAGCATCTGACGGACGTCGGCCTGACGGCTCGGGATCGTGTGTAGACGGGAGACGAAATGAGCAAGTATGTAAAAGAGCTCCTCCAGGCGGAACTGGAGCAGAAGATCGCCGGCGACGGAATTCGGGATTTCATGGTGGTCAGAGTCAAGGGGGTTGGGGGTGTCGACAACAACGTGATGCGCGGGGTGCTCAAGGAGAAGGGCATCCGTTTGCTCGTCGTGCGGAATGCGCTGTTCCGCCGCGCCCTTCGCAAGCACGAGATGGATGCGGCGGCCGCATTGTTCAGCGGTCCGACGGCCATCGTCTACGGCGGCGACAGCGTAGTGGACGTGGCCAAGGAGATGGTCGAGTGGGCCAAGAAGCTGCGCCCGGTTGAGATCACGGGGGCGTTTCTGGATGGTACGGCCCTGGATGCGGCCGGCGCGGTGAACCTGTCGAAGATGCCGACGCGCGCCGAGCTTCAGGGTCGGATCTCGTCGTCCATCACCTCTGCCGGCGCTGGTGTGGCCGGTGCTGTGATGGGCCCGGCCGGCGCGATTGCGGGTTGTCTCAAATCCATCATCGAGAAAGCGGAAAAACAGGCGGCCTGAGGTGCCGCAATATCGATCCCTTCAATTGGTCGGTTTGAATGACGAACGGCCTGTGTGGTTGCCCCGCAAGGGTTAAAACGGGACGGTGGAGTCTCGGCTACCATCGGGCGTTGGATGTATAGGAGTCTGTACACATGGCGGAAGAACAAGTCAACGAGACGGCACAGGAGACGACGGCCTCCAGGCAATGGGGCGCCGGGATCAAAGAGATCGGCGACAAGATTGTGGCCCTGAGCCTGCTGCAAGCCAAGGAATTGGCGGACTACCTCAAGGAAGAGTACGGCATCGAGCCGGCGGCCGGTGGGGCCGTGATGATGGCCGGACCGGTGGCGGGCGCCGGTGGCGGCGAGGAACCCGAAGAGAAGACGAGCTTCGACGTGATCCTCAAGGGCTTTGGCGACAAGAAGATCCAGGTCATCAAAGAAGTGCGCGCCCTGACCGGGCTGGGTCTGAAGGAGGCCAAGGAGTTGGTGGACGGCGTGCCGAAGCCGGTGAAGGAAGGCGTGAGCAAAGAGGATGCCGAGGCGGCCAAGAAGCAGCTTGAAGAGGCCGGCGCGGAAATCGAGATCAAATAGGCCCGGCGGTTCTGCCGCGTTGAGGATCAGGGGTGCGGGCGGGTCGGACGCCGGCCGACCCGCACGACAGACAGCGACAAAGGGTAGGAGCCTTCAATGGTGGTGCAAACCATTCGTAATTTCGGCAAAGTCCAGGACGCCGTGGAGATTCCCGATCTGGTCGCCGTGCAGCGGAGCAGCTACGATCGTTTCCTGCAAAAGGACACGCCGCGTGCGAAGCGCGAGGATATCGGCCTGGAGGCCCTGTTCCGGGAGATCTTCCCGATCGAGAGTTACGATAAGAAGATGACCCTGGAATACCTGTCGTACGAGCTGGAGAAGCCGCACTACACTCCGCTGGAATGTCGCCAGTTGCGCCTGACATATGCGTATCCGCTGAAGATTCACTGTCGGCTGCGGTCCGAAAGCGGCGCGGACCTGACCGAGCAGGCGATCTACCTCGGCGAGATGCCGGTGATGGTCGGCGGCGGGGAGTTCATCGTCAACGGGGCGGTCCGGGTCATCGTCAATCAGTTGCACCGCAGTCCGGGCGTGGACTTTCTGATCGAGAGCAAGGAAGGCGACCGAGTGCTGCACGGCGGGCGAGTCATTCCCGAGCGCGGCAGTTGGATCGAGATCAGCGTGACCCAGAAAGATATTCTGGTCGTCAAGATCGATCAGTCCAGCAAGATCCCGGCGACGGTGTTCCTGCGGGCAATCAGCCCGGACCTGGGGGCCACGGAGGACATCATTCGCCTGTTTTACCCGACGAAATCCGTTGCGGCCGGCAAGCTGTCGCCGGAGATGTGGGCGGTCGGGCCGATCGTCGACACCGAGACGGGCGAGATCATCGTCGAGGCCGGAGCGCAGATCAGCGACAAGGTGTCGCTCATCCAGCAAAGCAGCATCAAGAAGGTTGAGGTCATCGAGCAGGTGCGCGACGCCATCGTGCTCAATACCCTGGCCGAAGACGATTGTGAGAGCCACGAGCAGGCGTTGCTGAAGTTCTATGTTCGCCTGCGTCCCGGCAATCCGCCCAACCAGGAGAAGGCTCAGGCCTTCTTCGCCGAGAAGTTCTTCGATGCCAACCGCTACCGTTTGGGCAAGGTGGGCCGGTTCCGGCTGAATCGCAAGTTCGGCCAATCGGTCGCCGAGGACGAGATGACTCTGCGTCCGGAGGACTTCATCAACACGATGAAATACATGCTCGCTCTTCGAAACAACGAAGGTGAGATCGACGATATCGATCATCTGGGCAACCGTCGTCTGAGGACGATCGACGAGTTGGCGGCCGACGAGATTCGCAAAGGCCTTCTCAAGCTGCGTCGGACGGCGCAGGAGCGGATGAGCATCAAGCGCGATGCCGAAGAGGCGCCGCGCGTGGCTGACCTGGTCAACTCGAAGAGCGTCGCCAGCAGCATCAACTACTTCTTCGGCCGGGGCGAGCTGAGCCAGGTGGTCGATCAGACCAACGCGCTGAGTCAGTTGACGCACGAACGTCGGCTCTCGGCGCTGGGACCGGGCGGTCTGAACCGTCGGCGCGCCGGTTTCGAGGTGCGCGATGTGCACATCAGTCACTATGGGCGGATTTGTCCGATTGAGACCCCGGAAGGCACCAACATCGGCCTGATCTCCTCGCTGTCGATTTTCACGACGATTGACGACTATGGTTTCCTGTTGTCGCCGTACCGCAGAGTCAAGAACGGCAAGCTGACCGGCGAGGTCGAGTACCTCCGCGCCGATGAGGAGATGAGGGCGGTGTTCGCGCCGCCCAGCACGGTTGATTTCCGCACGCAGAAGATCGAAGACGAGATGGTGCTCGCCCGCAGGTCTGGGGAGCTGACACAGACGCAGCGCGAGGAGGTCGATTATGTCGACGTCTCGCCCAAGCAGATTGTGGGCGTCTCGGCCTCGCTGATCCCGTTTCTGGAGCACGACGACGCCAACCGGGCCCTGATGGGTTCCAACATGCAGAGGCAGGCGGTTCCGCTGCTGCGGACCGAAGCCCCGCTGGTCGGTACGGGCATGGAAGAGGTCGTCGGCAAGTATTCGAGCATGGTGGAGCGAGCGACGCATGCCGGTACGGTTACGGCCGTGGACGCCACGCACGTGGTCATCAACCACACCGACGAGTACAAGCTGGAGAAGTTCGTCGGTCTCAACGAGCGGACGTGCCTGAACCAGACGCCGATCGTGCAGTTGGGCCAGGAGGTTCAAGCCGGCCAGGTGATCGCCGATGGCGGAGGCACCGCACAAGGCGTTCTGGCTTTGGGCAAGAACATCCTGGTCGGGTTCATGTCGTTCGACGGCTTCAATTTCGAGGACGCGATCATCGTCAGCGAGAAGCTGTGTAAGAATGACAGCTTCACGAGCCTTCATATCGACGAGTTCACGACCGAGGTTCGCGAGACCCGATTGGGCAAGGAAGAGTTTACGCGGGACATCCCCAACGTCAGTGAGAAGGCCCTGC
This sequence comes from uncultured Pirellulales bacterium, assembly GCA_964610435.1. Lineage (GTDB taxonomy): Bacteria > Planctomycetota > Phycisphaerae > Sedimentisphaerales > Anaerobacaceae > Anaerobaca. The sequence goes on from CAZSXM010000014.1 coordinate 51,648, forward strand.
GCAATCTCGATGAAAACGGGATCGTGCGGGAAGGCACACGCGTCTGTCCCGGCGACATTCTCGTCGGCAAGGTGGTTCCCAAGAGCAAGGTCGAACTGACGCCTGAGGAGAAGCTGCTGCACGCGATCTTCGGACGAGCCGGCGAGGACGTGAAGAACGACTCACTGGAGTTGCCCAGCGGGTATGAGGGGGTCGTCATCAAGACGGAGCTGTTCACCCGGCGTGGCGCCGGCGGGGACGACCAGAAGAAGGTCCTGGCCGAGGAGATCAAACGTCTCGAATCGGATACGAAGACCCGGGAATGCAGCATTTTCCGGCAGATGATCGACGCGATTCACCAGCAGTTTGAGGTCAATCTCGTCGACCCGTCCACGAAGCAGAAGGTCGGAGCCAGCGACGACGACGAGGTCATTTTCGAGCAGATCGAGAATTTCGACATCAAGTGGGTGCGACCGGCGTCACTGCGGGACGATGTGCAGAAGGTGGTGAACAAGTTCTGGATCAAGATTACGGCGGAAGAGGAAGAGAAGGCCCGTCGGATCGAGCGGCTCAAGCACGGCGACGAGTTGCCCAGCGGGGTCCTCCAGATGGCGAAGGTGTACGTGGCGATCAAGCGGACGCTGTCGATCGGTGACAAGATGGCCGGCCGCCATGGGAACAAGGGGATCATCGCGAAGATCATGCCCGAGGAGGACATGCCGTTTCTGGAAGACGGCACACCGCTCGACATCCTGCTCAATCCGTTGGGTGTGCCGAGCCGAATGAACGTCGGGCAGATTCTCGAGACGCATCTTGGAATGGTTGGCAAGATCCTGGGTTTCAGTGCGGTCACGCCGGTGTTCGACGGGGCTGACGAAGAGGATATCCAGCAGCTTACCGAAGAGTCCAACCAGGTGATGGCCGAGCGACGCATGGCGCTGGAGGAGCGGGGCGAAGCGCCGGCGCCCGACGAGTTGTTCATCAACGTGCCCAAGACGCTCAAGGCCCAGTTGTATGACGGACGGACGGGTGAGCCGTTCGACCAGACGGCGACCATCGGCTACATCTACATGATGAAGCTGCATCATCTTGTCGACGACAAGATTCACGCCAGGGCCACCGGGCCGTACAGTCTCATTACGCAGCAGCCGTTGGGCGGCAAGGCACGCACCGGCGGACAGCGCTTCGGGGAGATGGAAGTATGGGCTCTGGAAGGGTACGGCGCCGCCTACACCCTCCAGGAGATGCTCACCGTCAAGAGCGACGACGTGGAAGGTCGAACGAAGATTTATGAGTCGATGGTCAAGGGTCAGAACACGCTCGAAGCAGGGACCCCCTTGTCCTTCGATGTGCTGTGCAACGAAATACGGGGGTTGGGCTTGAACATCCAGCTCGAGAAGAAACGTCTGGGGCGGACCGCGCTGTAGATCTGCCGAGGCGGTTTCTGATATGATAAGGGGCGTTCGATGTTAGGGAATATCTACGATCGGATCAATGACTACGGTTCGGTGAAGATCTCGCTGGCCAGTCCGAACGATATCCGCAGTTGGTCGTTCGGCGAGGTCCGCAAGCCCGAGACAATCAACTATCGGACGTATCGTCCGGAGAAGGACGGCCTGTTCTGCGAGCGGATCTTCGGCCCGGAGCGCGACTGGGAGTGTGCGTGCGGCAAGTACAAGGGCACGAAGTTCAAGGGCATCATCTGCGATCGTTGCGGTGTCAAGGTGACCCACAGCCGGGTGCGCCGCAAGCGCATGGGCCACATCAATCTGGCGGCCCCCGTCGTTCATATCTGGTTCTTCAAGTCCATTCCGAACCGTCTGGGAACCATTCTGGGCACGAAGAGTTCGGACCTCGAGAAGATCGTCTACTTCCAGGACTACGTCGTCACGGACCCGGGCCAGACGCCTTTGAAGGCCGCCCAACTGCTCAGTGAAGAAGAGTATCGCGACGCCCTGAGCCAATACGGCAATTCGTTCAAGGCATCAATGGGGGCCGAGGCGATCAAGGCCCTGCTGGAGTCGCTGGATCTTGAAGCGCTCAGCATGCAGCTTCACAAGGCGATCTCCAAGACGAACAGCAAGCAGAAGATCAAAGACCTGACCAAGCGGCTCAAGACGATCAACGAAATCCGGATGAGCACCAACAAGCCGGAGTGGATGGTCCTGGACGCGATTCCGGTGATTCCTCCGGACCTGAGGCCGTTGGTCCTGCTCGAGCGCGACAACTTCGCCACCAGCGATCTGAACGATCTCTATCGGCGCATCATCAATCGAAACAACCGCCTCAAGAAGCTCATCGATCTCAACGCGCCGGAGGTTATTATCCGCAACGAGAAGCGAATGCTCCAGCAGGCCGTCGATTCTCTGCTGGACAACGGCCGATGCCGCCGCCCGGTCCTCGGCAGCAACAACCGGCCGTTGAAGTCGCTGACGGACATGATCAAAGGCAAGCAGGGACGCTTCCGGGAGAACCTGCTCGGCAAACGCGTCGACTACTCGGCTCGCTCGGTCATCGTCGTCGGTCCGAGTCTCAAGCTCTATCAGTGCGGCCTTCCCAAGAAGATCGCGCTGGAACTGTACCAGCCGTTTATCATCCGCAAGCTCAAACAGCATGGTTTTGCCGACACGATCAAGAGCGCCAAGAGGATGATCGAGCGCCGGGACGATCAGGTCTGGGATATCCTCGAAGAGGTCATCCGGCAGCATCCGGTCATGCTGAATCGCGCTCCGACGCTGCACCGAATGGGCGTGCAGGCGTTCGAACCGGTTCTGGTCGAGGGCAACGCGATCATGCTCCATCCGCTGGCCTGCAAGGGGTTCAATGCCGACTTCGACGGCGATCAGATGGCGGTCCATCTGCCGTTGAGCATCGAGGCGCAGGCGGAGGTCCATATCCTGATGATGACGACGGGCAATATTTTCTCTCCCGCCAACGGCTCGCCGATGGTGGGCCCGTCGCAGGACATGGTCATGGGCAATTACTACCTGACCGTCTCGCTGGACGAGTTGAGTCCGGTCGGCACCTCGGTGCCCGCCGAGCACCCGGGCGGGCGGTTGGCGGTATTCCGCGATCCGTTCGAGGCCATGATGGCGTACGATACCGGCAAGATCGGCCTGCACGACAAGATTCGTGTCCGGATCCATCGCAAGATGCTTCGGGACAAGTCCGGGACGATCCAGTTCGCCGAGCCCTTGCCCGGCGGCGACGGGTTCAAGCCGCGTGTGATTGAGACGACCGTCGGCCGCTGTCTGTTCAACGACATTCTGGTCGAGACGATGCCGTTCTACAATGTAACGATGTCGCAGAAGAAACTCAGCCAGGTGATCAGCGATTGCTTCGAATTCGCCGGCAACGCCGAGACGGTCGGTCTGCTCGATCGCATCAAAGACACGGGTTTCCGTTACGCGACGCTGGCGGGTCTGAGCTTCGGTCTGACGGACATGAAGATCCCGGCCAAGAAGGCGGAGATCATCAGTGAAACGGAGAAGCGGGTCGCCAAGATCCTGAAGAACTACAACGAGGGGGTTCTGACCGAGCGCGAGCGGTACAACCAAGTCATCGATGCATGGACCAATGCGCGTGTCGCCGTAACGAACGAGATGGTTCGCGGCCTTCGGGAGGACAAGAAAGAGGACGGGACGCCGTATTTGAATCCGATTTACCTGATGTCGGATTCGGGCGCCCGCGGAAGCATCGACCAGATTCAGCAGTTGGCCGGTATGAGAGCGTTGATGGCCAAGCCGAGCGGCGAGATTATCGAGACGCCGATTACGTCGAATTTCCGCGAAGGTTTGACTGTGCTGGAGTACTTCAGTTCGACGCACGGCGCGCGCAAGGGCCTGGCCGACACCGCCTTGAAGACGGCAAACTCGGGGTACCTGACTCGCAAGTTGATCGACGTGGCGCAGAACGTGATCGTCATCGAGCGCGATTGCCAGACGTTGCAGGGGATCACCAAGAGCACGGTCAGCCGGGGTGATCAAGTCGATATCCCGCTATCGCAACTGGTGATTGGAAGAATGGCACGGGACAACATCCGCAATCCGATTACCGACGAGATGATCGTTCGCGAGAACGAGGTCATCACGCCGGAGATCGCCGCGAAGATCGAGGCCCTTGGTTTGGATGCGATTCGCGTGCGGAGCCCGCTGACGTGCGACAGTCCCTTCGGGGTCTGCGCGAAGTGCTACGGCTGGGATATGAGCACCGGGCAATTGGTGGAAGAAGGGTCGGCCGTTGGGATCATCGCGGCCCAGTCCATTGGCGAGCCCGGGACCCAGTTGACGCTGAGGACGTTCCACACCGGTGGTGTCGCCTCGCGTGCCATCCTCGAGCGCGAGCAGAAGGCCACCCACGCCGGCACGGTGCAGTACCGCGATATCAATGCCGTGTCGCTGAAGCGCGAAGACGGCACCGAGATCATTGTGGCCCTGAAGCGCAACGGGGAGATCACGCTGCTGGACCAGAAGGAGCGCGAGCTCGACAAGTTCAAGGTTCCCTACGGCGGCATCATCCTGGTTTCGGACGGCGAAAAGGTCAAGGCCGGTACGGCGCTGTTCCAGTGGGACCCGCATCGTACGCCGATCCTGGCCGAGGTGCCCGGCTTCATCCGTTTTGTCGATATCATCGAGGGCGAGACGGTCCAGACCGAGGAGATGCGCGTCAGAACCTCCAAGCTCAAGTCCAAGGACGCCGACGTCAAGGTGTTGGAGCGGCCGGTGGTGATCGAGCACAAGGGCGACAAGCACCCGCAGATCATCATTGAGGATGCCAAAGGCAAGATCCTGGACGTACACTACCTGCCGGCCGGCGCGCGAATCGAGGTGACCGAAGGCCAAGAGGTCCAGGCCGGGCAGTTGCTGGCCCACCAGCCTCGGGCCACGGGCGGAACGCAGGACATCACCGGTGGTCTGCCTCGCGTGACCGAGGTTTTCGAGGCCCGCAAGCCGAAGGACCCGGCGGCCATGGCTGAGATCAGCGGTCGCGTCGAACTCCGCAGCGACAAGCGCAAGGGCAAGATGACCATCATTGTCCGCAGCGAGCACATGGAGAAAGAACACCACGTGCCCCGCGATCGGCACCTGAACGTGCATACCGGCGACCTGGTGGAGGCCGGTGATGCGTTGACCGACGGACCGCTGGTGCCGCACGATATTCTGCGGATCAAAGGCGAGGAGGCCCTCCAGCGGTACCTCATCGGCGAAATTCAGAACGTCTACCGGTCTCAGAACGTCAATATCAACGACAAACACGTCGAAATCACCATTTCGCAGATGATGCGCAAAGTCGAAATCGAGTCGGTAGGCGACAGCACGTTCCTGCCCGGCGAGGTGACCGACAAGTTCGTTTTCCGAAAGGAGAACGAGCGGCTGAGCAACAGTCTTCGGATCGCCGATAAGGGTGACGTAACAGAATTCGAAGAGGGCCAGGTCGTCGAGAAGAAAGAGCTGGCGAAGGCCAACGAAAAGGTCGAATTGTTGGGCGGCGCCCCGGCCAAGGGGCGCAAGCCGAAGCCGGCCACGGCCAAGACGCTGTTGCTGGGCATTACGAAGGCGTCGTTGTGGTCCGACAGCTTCATCGCGGCGGCAAGTTTCCAGGAAACCACAAAAGTGTTGACGGAAGCGGCGCTGGCTGGTAAAGTTGATGAATTGCACGGATTGAAGGAGAACGTGATTCTCGGCCACCTGATTCCGGCCGGAACCGCCTTCAAGCCGCATCTGGAAATGAGAGTCAAACATCTGGTCGAGGCCCCGGTGCCGAAGGAATTGGCAGGAGTCCGGGAAGAGCAGGACGCGGAAGCCATGGCAGAATCGAGGGTCAAGGAAATCCTTGGCATTGATTAAGCAGGAACGGTTTTTCAATCGAGATTTTGATTATGCCCACGATCAATCAGTTAGTCAGAAAACCACGAGCGAAGTCCAAGAGTCGTAAGCACGTCTCGGACATCAGCGGCTCACCCCAGAAACGGGGTGTGTGCCTGATTGTCAGGACGCAGACGCCGAAGAAGCCGAACTCCGCATTGCGGAAGGTGGCCCGCGTCCGGTTGACCAACGGCAAAGAGGTCACCGCGTATATCCCTGGGATCGACCACAACCTCCAGGAGCACAGCACGGTGATGATCCGCGGCGGTCGCGTCCGGGATCTTCCTGGTGTCCGCTACCATATCATTCGCGGCGTGCTGGACTGCTCGGGTGTGTCCGGCCGCCAGCAGGGACGGAGCAAGTACGGCGCCAAGAAGGCGAAATAGCATTGGGAACCCTATAGCAGGCATTTGAGGCGACAGAAACCGTTATGGCCAAGAAGTTTACCGCTTCCAGCGTCCAGTTGAAACCCGACCCGAAGTTCAGCAGCAAACTGGTTTCGAAGTTTGTTAATTGCATGATGTGGGACGGCAAGAAGAGCACGGCCCAGCAGATCTTCTACGACGCGATGGATATTATTGGCGGCAAGCTGAAGGATGTGCCGCCGGTCGAGGTTTTTGAGACCGCGATCAACAACGTCAAGCCGCTGCTTGAGGTGCGAAGCAAGCGAGTTGGCGGCGCCAGCTACCAGGTGCCCATGCAGGTGAACCCGAGACGGCAGCAGTCGCTGGCGTTCCGCTGGATATTGGCTTCGGCGCGTGGCAAGAAGGGCAAGCCCATGTGTCAGCGTCTGGCCAGCGAGCTACTGGACGCCTACAACAAGCAGGGCGGCGCGATGACGACGCGCGACAATGTGCATCGTATGGCGGAGGCGAACAAGGCGTTTGCGCATTTTGCATGGTAAGACCCTTTGGGGACAACGCCACGGCGGATTTTCCATGAGCCGTGGCTTTTTTTTTGCACGGGCCGTCTCTCTCGGCCGTGTCAGCAGTGAGCAGTGAAGGCATGGGTGATCTGGCCAATACGCGCAATATAGGGATCATGGCACACATCGACGCCGGCAAGACGACGGTGAGCGAGCGGATTCTCTATTACGCCGGAAGGACCTATAAAATGGGCGAAGTCCATGAAGGTACAGCGGTCATGGATTTCATGGAAGAGGAGCAGAAGCGCGGGATCACAATTACTTCGGCGGCCACGAAATGCCCGTGGAAAGGTTCCTATATCAACCTGATTGACACGCCCGGCCACATCGACTTCACCGCCGAGGTCGAGAGGTCGCTTCGCGTGCTCGATGGTGCGATCGCGGTGTTCGATGGAAGCGAGGGGGTCCAGGCCCAGAGTGAAACCGTGTGGCGCCAGGGTCAGAAGTATGGCTTGCCGTGCCTGTGTTTTGTCAACAAGATGGACAAGGTCGGGGCCGACTTCGAGATGAGTGTGCGGAGCATTCACGAGAAGCTGCTGGCCAACCCGGTGGTGATGCAGATCCCGATGGGCGCCGGGGATTCGTTTACCGGTATCATCGATCTTGTCTCGATGCAGGCGGTCTTCTATGAGACCGAGAAGATGGGCGCCAGCTTCCGAGAGAAAGACATCCCGGCTGAGTTGCTCGATCGGGCCGGACGTTATCGGGCCCGGATGCTCGAGCAGGCCGCCGAGCACGATGACGCCTTGATGGATGCCTTCGTCAATGACCAGCCTGTCCCGGTTGAGATGATCCGAAAGGCGGTTCGCAAGGGCACCCTGGCCAACAAGCTCCATCCTGTATTCGTCGGGTCGGCGCTGAAGTACATCGGTGTTCAACGTCTGCTTGACGGCGTCGTGGCCTATCTGCCCTCGCCGCTGGACAAGCCTGCGATCATCGGGCACAAGGGTGGAGACGAATCTCGCGAGGTTGCCGTGGAGTGCGACCCCAAGGCGCCTCTCGTGGCCTTGGCGTTCAAGATCACCAGCGATGCGCACGGGGACCTGAGCTTCCTGAGGATCTACCAGGGGACTCTGAAGTCGGGCACACGCGTACTGAACGTCAACCGCAACGTGAAGGAGAACATCACGCGCGTCTTCGAGATGCACGCCAACGAGCGGAAGATCCTGGAAGCGGCGTCGGCTGGGGACATCGTTGCAGTCGTCGGGCTCCGGCAGACCCTGACCGGTGACACGATCTGCGATTCGAGGAACCCCGTGCAGTTGCCCAGCATTACGTTTCCTCAGACGGTCATCACAATGTCGATCGAGCCGCGAACGGCGGCCGAGCGTGCGAAGCTGGCCACAGCGCTCGAGTCCCTGCGTCGGGAGGACCCAACCTTCGGGTACAAGATCGATCCGGATACGGGCCAGACGATCATCAGTGGCATGGGAGAACTGCACCTGGAGGTGCTTCAGCACAAGCTGACACGCGAGAGGAAGGTTGACGTTCGGGTGGGTAAGCCAAGGGTTGCCTACAAGGAGGCCATTACGCAGCAGGCCCAGGCGGAGGCGAAGTTCGTCCATCAGAGTGGCGGACGCGGCCAGTATGGGCATGTGGTCCTCGTCGTCGAGCCGTTGGTGTCGAAGGACGGGCAGTATCTCACTGATATCGAATTTGTGGCCAAGGCCCCGCCGGAGGAGGTTCCTGGCGAGTATCTCTCATCCGTCGAGTTGGGCGTGCGCGAGGCGTCGAGCAACGGCGTTCTGGCCGGCTATCCAGTGGTGGGGCTTCGGGTTGCGCTTGTGGGAGGCTCGTTCCACGCGGTGGATTCGTCGGAACTGGCCTTCGAGCAGGCCGGGGCGAAGGCCCTTGAGAGGGCGATGAAAGAGGCTGGGCCCGTCCTGCTGGAACCGGTGATGCGCGTTCAGGCCATTGTCCCGGAGTCCGCCTTTGGGTTGGTCCAGTCGGATTTGATGGCCAAGAGAGGGCTGATCACTGATTGCCACGTGCACGGTACGATGCGTGTCGTCGATGCGAAGGTCCCCCTGGTTGAGTTGTTTGGCTATTCGAGCGATATTCGCAGTCTGACCGCCGGGCGGGGCAACTTCACGATGGAGCCGCTCAGCTACGAGAAAGTGCCGGAGCAGGTGGCCAAAGCGATTCTCTTCTGAGTCGATACGTTGGTCTTTTTCATTTTTTTTCGAGATTTGTGTATCCGGCTGTTGACGCGATGCAGGGTTCATGGTAGGTTTGTGGGTTTTCGGCTGTAGCGAGCATCGTCAGGATGACGGTGCGATACGTAGTTACGCTGTGGCATATCTGTGATTGCCATCAAGGATGGCTCAATGGGTTTTCTGTTGTACCTGGGGTTTGGCAAAGCCAGCGCGTGCTTTGTAGGGGTCTCAAGCAGGCCCAAGCCTCAACCCCTTTAAGGAAGGCCGAGTTTGGCCGTCGGTAGGGTCGCCCCAGTGGGGCCAAGCCGTGGCCAAAGCCTTTTCTGCCGGTAACCAAGCGCATTGGATCAGATCGGGGCAGGTGTATCATCGGTTCCGAAGGATCGCAGTGTAGATTTGGGTAATGACATGGGTGCCGTTGGCGGTCGCCGAGGCCAGACAGGATTAGTTGTCCGTTGGCAAGATGTGGCGATCAGGTGGTCCAGAGGAGTGATATGGCTGCCGAAACAGAGAGAATTCGAATTCGGATGGAAGCGTACGACCATCGAGCGCTAGATGCCTCTGCCCGAGAGATCGTGGAGCATGCTCGCCGGACGAACGCCCGTGTCAGCGGACCGATCCCGCTCCCGACGCGTATCGAAAGGTACACCGTGCTGCGGAGTCCGCATATCGACAAGAAGTCGCGAGAGCAGTTCGAACTCCGGACGCACAAGCGGCTGATCGACATCCACGAGGCGAACGCGAGGACGGCCGAGGTGCTGAATCGGCTGGTGGTCCCCGCGGGCGTGTTTGTGAAGATCAAAGCGTAGAGCAAGGAACACAGGACCATGGCCATGCTGCTTGGAAAAAAGGTGGGGATGACCCGGGTGTACGACGAATCGGGTCGGCTGATCCCGGTGACGGTGATCGAGGCGGGACCGTGCACGATCACGCAGGTCAAGACCGCCGAGACGGATGGATATGACGCCATCCAGGTCGGGTTTGACGACGTGAAGGCGTCGCGGCGGAAGCAGCCGCAGGTCGGCCACACCGCGAAGGCGGGCACGACGCCGAAGCGGTTCGTCCGAGAGTGGCGATTCGACGGCAAGCCCGAGACAGAGTATCAGGCGGGAGATTCGCTGACGGTGGCGTTGTTCAGCGAAACGAAATACGTCGATGTGGTCGGCACCAGCAAGGGTAAGGGGTTCGCCGGCGTGATGAAGCGTCATGGATTCGGCGGCTTTCCTGCCTCGCATGGTACCGAGCGCAAGCACCGGGCGCCGGGGTCGATATCGAGCTTTGCGAGCAACGCGGGTACCGGCGGCCACCCGAAAAAGGGCAAGCGGATGGCCGGCCACATGGGCCATCGTCGCATCACGACCAAGAATCACAGCTTGGTGGCGATCGACGAGGCGAAGAACCTGTTGATCGTCAAGGGTGCGGTGCCCGGTCCGGCGGGCGGCTATTGCATCGTGCAAACGGCAAAAAGGCCCCAGAACTAAGTAGAGAAGTGTAACAGCGATGATTGAATTGAGTGTTTACAACCGCAGTGGCCAGGAGGTCGAGAAGCTCAGCGTCGATGAGAAGGTGCTGGGTGGGGCGGTGCGGTATGCTTTGCTCAAGCAGGCCGTCGTGATGTACCACGCGAATCGGCGCGTTGGGACGGTCAAGACCAAGGGCCGCAGCGAGGTGGCCGGTTCGGACAAGAAGCTGTTTCGTCAGAAGGGCACGGGCAACGCCCGTGTGGGCAACCGGCGGACGGGCAAGCGCGTCGGCGGCGGCATGACCTTTGCGAAAGTCCCCAGAGATTTTCGTCAGGCGATGCCGCGCAAGCAGCGCCGGCTGGCGCGGGATTCGGCGGTCCTGGCCAAGCTTCGCAAGAACCACGTGGTGGTGGTCGATGGACTGGGCTTCGACAAGCCGCGGACGAAAGAGTTCGCCAGCGTCCTGAAGAACCTGAAGATCGATCGCAGTTGCCTGGTGGCGGTCAAGGAATATGACCAGAACCTGTACAAGTCGGTCCGGAACGTGCAGAAGGTGGACGTGCTTCCTGTGGCCGATCTGAACGCGGGCGACATCTGCACGCACCAGAGAATGCTGTTCACGAAGGATGCCCTTGCGGCGTTTCTGAACCGAGATTCCGGCGGCGAGAGCTGACGGGTGAGCGTGGAAACGAGCCGTCTCGTCAGGCGAGGCGGCGATTGTGAGAATGCGGTCTTGTGATGGATGATTTCAACGTGATAGTCCGACCCCTGGTGACGGAACAGGGGATGCACTTCGCCAATGCGAAGGGCGCGTATTCCTTCGAGGTCAATCGGAAGGCGAACAAGACGCAGGTCAAGAACGCCGTCGAGAGGATCTACGGGGTGAAGGTGGACAAGGTGCGAACGGCCAACCGAAAAGGCAAGCATCGGCGTCGCGGTCGGACGATCGGTATGACGTCGGGTTGGAAGAAGGCCATTGTGTATCTGCAACCGGACCACCACATCGATTTGTTCTAAGACGGCACGGTAGAGAGAGAGTGCGTTATGGGCATTCGCATTTATAGACCAACGAGCGCCGGGCGGCGGAACAGTTCCGTGAATGACTACTCGGAACTGACGACGAATCGGCCGGAAAAGACGCTGTGCAAGCGAATCAAGAAGCGCGGCGGACGCAACCACCACGGGGTGACGACAACGAGGTTCCGCGGCGGTGGCGCGCGACGCATCTATCGCATGATCGATTTCAAGCGCAACAAAGACGGCGTGGCGGCCAAAGTGGCGACGATCGAGTACGATCCAAATCGCAGTTGCTTCATCTCGCTGCTCGAATACGCCGACGGCGAGAAGCGGTACATCCTCTGCCCGATGGGCGTCAAAGTCGGCGATGTGATCGAGAGCGGGCCGGTGTGTGAGCCGAAAGCGGGCAACGCCATGCCGCTGTCGGCCATCCCGGCGAGCCTTGAGGTGCACAACGTGGAGATGACGGCCGGCCAGGGCGGCAAACTGGTTCGCGGCGCGGGAAACGCCGCACGAATCGTCGCCAAGGAAGGGGACTGGGTGACGCTGGTTCTGCCGAGCGGTGAGATGCGGATGATCCGCAAGGAATGCCGGGCGACGATCGGGCGGCTCAGCAATTCCGAGCACCAGAACGTGCGGATCGGCAAGGCCGGGCGCAAGCGGCACATGGGTCGCAGGCCCCACGTCCGGGGTAAGGCGATGAACCCCGTGGCGCACCCGATGGGCGGCGGCGAGGGCCGGTCCAACGGTGGGCGGCACCCGTGTTCGCCAAAAGGCAAGCCGGCCAAAGGCGGCAAGACCAGGAACCCGCGCAAGATCAGCAACAATCGGATTATCCGCCGGCGCAAGAACACAAGGCAGGGACAGTTGACGCTGTAAGGATGAATTGTCGCTCGGGCGACGGTGCGGCTGTGCTGCATCGCAGTCCAGGCAGTGAAGAGAGCCAAGATGAGTAGATCGCTCAAAAAGGGACCGTTTGTCGACGAGAAACTGTTTGCCAAGGTGAATCGGCAGATCAATGAAGGCAGCCGTAACCCGATCAAGACGTGGGCGCGTCGCTGTACGATCGTTCCGGAGTTCGTCGGGTTCACCTTCATGGTTCACAACGGCAAGCTGTTTCACAAGGTGTTTGTTACGGAAGATATGGTCGGGCACAAGCTCGGGGAGTTCTCGCTGACGCGGACGTTCAAGGGGCATTCGAGCAAGAAGATCAAATAGGACGTGCGTGTGGGTGACGGGGATCCACCGGCTACGGGACCGAAGGTATGATTAGTGCAACGAAACTCAGAGAAGTGTGTCAACGGCAGCGGAAGACGGCCGACGACCTGGGCAGGAGCCTTGCCCGGGGCGGGTTCAACGACGAGAAGGCGGCGGCTGCGGTGCGCAACTGGCAACGGGGTCTGCTGAAGCCGAAGCCGCGGACGGAGGATGTTCGCCGCTTGGCCGAGGCCCTCGACGTCGAGGCGGTGGAAATCACCGACTGGCGTTCCTCGTATCAGTACGCCCCAATGTCGGCCCGGAAGGTAAGGCTGGTGACGCAGTTGATCGTCGGGCGGAGCGTGCAAGATGCGATGGACATCCTGAAGTTCACCCGCAAGCGAGCGGCACCGATGGTGGATAAGGTGTTGAAAGCGGCGGTGGCCGACGCCGACGAGCAGCAGGCCGATGTGGACCTGTTGTACGTCAGCGAGGCCCGGGTCGATGACGCGGGTGTGCGACTCGGGACCAAGCGATGGATCCCCAAGGATCGCGGGCGGGCACATCCGATTCGCAAGAGGGCCTGCCACATTTACGTAACAGTTACGCAGGCGTAGGCAGGAGAATGTAGGAAAGAGACCGAGCGAACTATGGGCCAGAAGACATCGCCAATTGGTTTCAGAACGGGAGTCACCCTTGGATGGCAGAGCACGTGGTTTGCCCCGAAGGCGAGCTACGGGGACTGTCTCGTCGAGGATCAGAGGATACGTGAGTTCGTGGATCGGCGCTTCAATCAGCGGATGCCGAAGGGGGCGGTCGCTCGCGTGGAGATCGTCCGAACGCGGAATGAGGTGAACGTGACGTTGCACAGCGGTCGGCCCGGCGTGGTCATCGGTCCGCGCGGCGGCGAGGTCGACAAGGTCCGGGAGGAGCTTGAGAGTTTCATCGGTCGCAAGGTCACGGTCAATGTGATCGAAATCAAGGAACCCGACCTGAACGCGACGCTCGTGGCGCAGGGGATTGCCGAGCAGTTGGGCAAGCGGGCATCGTTCCGACGCACAATGAAGCAGTTCTGCGAAGGCGCGATGAACGCTGGCGCGCGAGGGGTGAAGATCATGTGCTCCGGACGTCTGGCCGGTTCGGAGATGGCCCGGACCGAAACGCAGAAACTGGGAAGCATCCCGTTGCACACGCTGGATGCGGACGTGGACTACGCCGTCGGTACGGCGCGGACAACGTACGGGGCAATCGGCATCAAGGTGTGGATCTACAAGGGCAAATTCGGTGAAGAGAGAGAGCCGGTGCGGCGTCGGCCGCCACGGCGTCGGCCCGGGCGTCCGACGGGGGGGCCGAGGGCGTCGGGAGGGCCGAAGGCGGCAGCCGGAGGCGCGAAGGTTGAGGGCAGCGGCAGCGCCGAGCCGGGGGCCGCACCGACAGAGTAAGCGCCGCCGTCTGTGGGGCGGCAGTCAGCAGGGAAAGGTCGTAAGACATGGCGTTGATGCCAAAACGAGTGAAGTACCGCAAGAGCCAGCGTGGGAAGATGAAGGGCAACGCCACGCGATGCAACTACGTTGCGTTTGGTGACTACGGTCTTCAGGTGCTCGAGACGAGCTGGATCACGGCCAAGAACATCGAGGCCGGACGCGTCGCGGCGACGCACTTCCTTCACCGTGAGGGAAAAGTGTACATCCGGATCTTTCCGCACAAGCCGGTCAGTTCCAAGCCGTTGGAGACGCGAATGGGCAAGGGCAAGGGCGAGCCGGAGTTCTGGGTGGCTCGGGTCCGGCCGGGCCAGGTGTGCTTTGAAATCGGCGGCGTCGACGAAGAGGTCGCCCGCGAAGCCTTGGCCAGGGTCGCGCACAAGATGCCGATCCGGTGTCGTTTCGTGCGACGCAGGCATACGGTCTGAGAGAGGATACAACGTGAAGGCCAAGCAGTTGAGAGAGATGAACCAGGACGAGCTCCGCGACACGATGGACGACCTCCAGAGGCGGCTGTTCGATTTGCGATCGCAGGCGGTCACGGAGAAGCTGGAAAACTCGAAAGCAATTATCAATGCGCGTCGCGACGTGGCACGCATCAAGACGCTGTTGCGTGAGCGCGGTCAGTAACGGGCACGGTCGCAGGCACGGGTTGGATATGGTCCCTATGGAAACGCAGAAAGAACCGAGAAGACTGACGGGCGTCGTTAGCAGCCGCAGCGGCAGCAAGAGTATTCGGGTGACGATTGAGTACAAGGTCAAGCACCCCAAGTACAACAAGTATGTCCGGCGGCGTATGAAGGTGGCTGTGCACGATGAGCGGGACGACTGCGGTGTCGGCGATGTGGTCGAGATCGCCGAGTGTCGGCCGCTGAGCAAGACGAAGAGCTGGCGCGTCACGCGCGTGGTGCAAAAGGCCGTGGCGGTGTAGTACTCATATTCGAGATGCGAAGACGATGATTCAGCAAGAAACGATGTTGGACGTGGCTGACAACTCCGGTGTCAGGAGCGCGCTGTGTATCAAGGTGCTCGGCCGGGGCGGCTCGCGAGGCAAGTACACGCGTCCGGTGGCGCGGGTGGGCGACGTGGTCTGTGTGGCCATCAAAAAGTCGCTGCCCACCTGTCAGTTGGACGACAAGAAGGTGCACAAGTGCGTGATCATTCGGACGAAGAGCCCGGTGCGCAGGCCGGACGGCAGCTACGTGCGGTTTGACAGCAACGCGGCGGTGATGATCGACAACGACGGCAACCCGATCGGCACGAGAATCTTCGGGGCGGTCGCCCGGGAGCTTCGTGAGAAGAACTACATGAAGATCATTTCATTGGCGAGTGAGGTTGTTTAGTTCCTTGCAGGAACGCTCTCGGCAACGACAGCAAAGGCGGAAGAGAACATGGCCTTACACGTAAAACGAGGCGACATGGTGCAGATCATCGCCGGGGATCATAAGGATGCCACGGGACGGGTGTTGCACGTGTACCCGGACCGGCAGGTGGTGGTGGTTCAGGGGCAAAACGTGGCGAAACGGCACGTGCGGCCGTCGCGGCGGAACCCTCAGGGCGGTCGGATCAGCGTCGAGCAGCCGATCCATATCAGCAACGTGCTGCCGCTGAATCCCAAGTCGGGCAAGGGCAGTCGGGTGCGGTACGAGCAGAGTCAGGGTGGGGCCAAGAAGCGTCTCGCCACTGACGGCACCGAGATCGGAACGGTTCGAAAGGTCAAATGACAATCCAGGCGTCTCGATTGCGTGAAGCGCACGGGATCGGGGCCACAGGCAGAGAACAATGGCGCGTTTGAGAGATCTATACAAGGCGAAAATCGTTCCGGAGCTGACCCGGGAGTTCGGTTACACGAATGTGATGGCCGTGCCGAAGGTGGTCAAGGTGGTGGTCTCGATGGGTATCGGCAAGGCCTGCCAGGACAAGAAGTTTCTGGAGATGGGCAAGAAGGACCTGGCCATGATCGCGGGGCAATCGCCGGCGGTATGCCGGGCCAAGAAGAGCGTGTCGAACTTCAAGGTCCGTGAGGGGCAGGAAACGGGCCTGAAGGTGACGCTCCGTGGCGTCCGGATGTACGAGTTCATGGACCGTCTGATCAATCTCGCGATCCCGCGGGTGCGCGACTTTCGAGGGCTGAATCCGAACGGCTTTGACGGACGAGGCAATTACTCGATGGGGCTGGGCGAGCAGAGCGTGTTTCCGGAGATCAATCCGGCGAAGGTGGAGTCGCAGCAGGGGATGAACGTCTGTTTCGTGACTACGGCCAACACGGACGAAGAGGCGCGCAAGCTGCTGTCTCTGTTCGGCATGCCGTTCCGAGGCCAGACGGAAGCCAAACCGGCGAGCTGAGGCAGCCGGTGAAAAGGACAGTGTGGAGCACGTTGAATGTCGACGAAAGCGCTAGAACTGAAGGTTAAGAAGAAACAGAAGTTTCGGGTCCGGCAGTACACCCGCTGTGAGCTGTGCGGCAGGTCGAAGGCGGTGTACCGGAAGTTCAAGATTTGTCGCATCTGTTTTCGAACGTTGGCGAACGAAGGGAAGATCCCGGGCGTCAAGAAAGCCAGTTGGTAGGGTTTGGCCGGCGCCGATAACGCCGGAGCATGCAGGATACCGAATTATGAGTTTGAGCGACCCAATAGCTGACATGTTGACCCGGATTCGCAACGCGACGCGCGTGCGGAGGACGCAAGTCGATGTGAAGGCGTCGAAGATCTGCGAAGGCATCGCGGCGGTCCTGAAGAGCGAGGGCTACATCGAGGGCTTCGATCGGATCGAGGACAGCCGGCAGGGCATCCTGCGGATTGCCTTGAAGTACGATCAGGAAGGTTGTCCGGCGATCAGCGAAATCACGAGAACGAGCAAGCCCGGCTGCCGGGTCTACGTCGGTCTCGACAATCTCCCGGTCGTCCTCGGGGGCATGGGGATTGCCGTCGTTTCCACAAGCAAAGGGGTTATCAGCGATCGAGGCTGCCGCGAGAACAAGGTCGGCGGCGAGATCCTGTGTACGGTAAGCTAAGATGAGTCGGATTGGAAAAAAACCGGTTGCGATCCCGCAAGGCGTAAAGGTCGAGCAAAAGGGCCGACAGGTGAAGGTTTCAGGGCCCCTGGGGACGCTTGAGATGGACTGTCACCCGCGCATCACGATGACCGTGGACGGCTCAGCGAACCGGGTCGAGGTGGTGAACCCTCGTCCGGACGACCGCAAGAGCAAGCAGCTTCACGGTACGATGCGGGCTCTGCTGGCCAACATGGTGGCCGGCGTGAGCAAAGGGTTTGAACGGAAGATGGAGATTTACGGGACGGGTTACAGCGTCAAGGACCAAGGGGGCAAGCTGGTGCTCCAGATTGGTTTCTGTCACCCGGTGGAACTGCCGATCCCCAAGGGGATCAGTGTGAAGATCGACGCGGCTGCGACGCGAGGCAACGATATTCCTGCCCGGTTTTCGCTGAGCGGGATGGACAAGTGTGTTCTCGGCCAGTTTGCGGCCAATATCCGGCGGGTTCGACCTCCGGAGCCATACAAGGGCAAGGGCATCCGGTACGCGGACGAGCAGATCCAGCGTAAGGTGGGTAAGGCGTTTGCCTCAGGCGGGGCATAAGTGAGAAATCGGCTTTATGAAGAGTGAACGACACAGAAGGGCGGCGCTGCGGCGTCGGCGTCACGTGCGAAGGAAAGTCAGCGGCACCCCTGAGCGGCCGCGACTTTCGGTTTTTCGATCGAATCGGCACATTTACGCACAGATCATCGACGACGTGGGCGGGGTGACGCTAGTGGCGACGAGCACCCAGTCAAGGCTCTTGCGCGATCTGTTGACGGCGGGCGCCAATCGCAAGGCGGCTGAGATCGTGGGCGAAGCGCTGGCCAAGAAGGCCCTGGACATGGGCATCAAGTGTGTGTGCTTCGATCGCAATCGTTATAGGTATCATGGGCGTGTGAAGTCGTTGGCGGATGCGGCACGAAAGGCCGGCCTGGCCTTCTGACAAGGACGCCTGGAAACAGGGAGACGACATTGGCTGCAGAACCGGTGAGACAACCCGAGCATGAAGAGAAGCCGTTGGAAGATACGGTGGTCAAGATCTATCGCTGTGCCAAGGTGGTCAAAGGCGGGCGGCGATTCAGCTTTGCGGCTTTGGTGGTGGTCGGCGACCGTGCCGGAAATGTAGGGATCGGCTACGGTAAGGCCAACGAGGTGCCGCTGGCGGTGGAAAAGGGGATGAAAGACGCCAAGAAGTCAATGCACAGCGTGCCCCTGGTCAAGCGGACGATCCCGCACCAGGTCATCGGCCGGTTTGGGGCGACGAAGGTCGTCCTGGTTCCTGCCAGTCCGGGTACGGGCGTCATCGCCGGATCGAGCGCCAGAGCGGTGCTCGAGTATGCGGGGGTGCACGATGTGCTGACGAAGGTATATGGGAGCACGGGGGCCAAGAATGTGGTGAAGGCCACCCTCAATGGATTGCTGAAGCTGCGCAACAAAGAGACGATTGAAGCGTTACGGGGTGTCGCCATTTCGTAGCGGCCACGATGACCAATTGGGTGATCTAAATGTTGAGTCATGAAATAACTTCTGTCGTAGGCAAACACAAAGCACGCAAGCGTGTTGGCAGGGGCCGCGGCACGGGCGTAGGGAAGACCTGTGGACGCGGACACAAAGGCAGTCTGAGTCGGGCCGGGGCGATGAGGCTCGCGCTGTACGAGGGCGGTCAGATGCCCTTGTTCCGACGTGTGCCGAAACGCGGGTTTAACAACAAGCCGTTTGCCCGACGCTTTGAGATCGTTAACGTCTCGCAGTTGGAAGGCTTTGAGGATGGGGCTGAGATCGGTGTCGAGCAGCTCATGCGGGCGGGCTTGGTGGACGATCGGCAGAGCAGGATCAAGATCCTTGGAGACGGCGAGCTGACCAAGAGATTGCAGGTGGCGGCCCATAAGTTCAGTAAGGCCGCCGAACAGAAGATCGTCGGGTGCGGCGGTACCGCGACGAGAGTGGGCGGCAAGGAAAACAAGAGTGCCCGACGCAAGCGCGCCTAGGGACGGCCGTGCTTACCGACGGCGAAGGGTCCGAAACAGACCGCGGAGAACAGCGAAGTGATCGGAACGATTGTCAACATCTTTCGCATACGGGACTTGAGGAACAAGATCCTGTTTACGGTTGCGCTGCTCGTGATCTATCGTGTGGGCTTCCACATTCCGAACCCCGGATTCGATCACGACCGGATCGCGGCCGTCTTCGAGACGGGCCGCGATACGGAGAGTCCGCTGGGGCGGGCGGCCGAGTATTTGCAGATGTTCACCGGCGGCACGCTCAGCCGGAGCAGCCTGTTTGGACTGGGCATCATGCCGTACATCACGGCCTCGATTATTCTGATGCTGCTGGGCGAGGTTGTCCCGGCGCTGAAGAAGCTCCGCCAGGAGGGGCAGACCGGCCACAAGAAGATCCAGGAATACACCCGGTATCTGACGGTGCTGATCTGCGTGGTGCAGTCGGTGATGTACATGAAGATGCTCGGTGGGTACACCTATCCGGGCATGCAGGTTCAGGCCTATATCATGGGCATCATCGGCATGACGGCCGGGACCGTCTTTCTGATGTGGCTGGGTGAGCAGATCGATGAGTACGGTATCGGAAACGGGATCAGCCTGATCATCATGGCCGGGATTATCGCGCAGATGCCGTGGGCGATCCTGCGGCTGGCTCAGCAGGTGGATTTCACCGTGGGGGCGCCGACGGGGTCGATCGGCCCGGGCCGCATCCTGTTCCTTGTGGCCGCGTTTGTGTTTGTGGTGGCCGGGGCGATCCTCATTACGCAGGGGCAGCGGCGGATTCCGATTCAGCAGGCCAAGCAGATGCGCGGCCGGCGGATGTACGGCGGGCAGCGGCACTACCTGCCGTTGCGGGTCAATCATGGCGGTGTGATGCCGATCATCTTCGCATCGAGTTTTATGATGTTTCCGCCGATCATCGTGCAGATGATCGCCGATCGCTTGCCCAGATCGATGGTCATGCGGACATTGGTCGGGGCGCTGCGGGGCGACGCCTATACGTATAATGTCCTGTACATGCTGCTTATCTTCCTCTTTGCGTATTTCTGGGTGACGGTCCAGTTTCAGCCGAGGGAGATGGCGAAGAACCTTCGTGATTCGGGCAGCTTCATCCCGGGCCTGCGGCCGGGGCGGCGCACGGCCGAGTATCTCGAAACGGTCATGACGCGAATTACCTATTTCGGTGCGGCCTTCCTCGCCGTGATTGCGGTGGTGCCGACGTTTCTGACCTACTTCCTGAACATCGATTGGACCATTACCACGTTCATCGGGGGGACGGGCCTGCTGATCGTCGTCAGCGTGTCGTTGGATCTCGTCCAGAAGATCGAGGCCAATCTGATCATGCGGAGTTATGACGGGTTCAGTTCGTCGGGCAGGATTAAGGGGGCGTATTCATGAGAGTGGTACTGTTGGGAGCGCCCGGCGCAGGCAAAGGAACGCACTGCAAGAAGATCGTTGATCGGTACGGTTTGCTGCATCTGTCCAGCGGAGATATCCTCCGGCGGGAGCGGGCCGAGGGTAGCGAACTGGGCCAGAAGGCTCAGAGCTATATGGATGCCGGGACGCTGGTGCCCGACGATCTGATTGTCGAAATGATGAGCAAGGCCGTCAAAGGGGCGCCCGGCGGCGGGTTCGTCCTTGACGGCTTCCCGCGTACGGTCCATCAGGCCCAGGCGCTGGATCGCTCGCTGGCCAAGGACGGCAGTGGCATCGACGTGGTGGTCAATCTTCAGGTCAGTGATGACATCGTGGTCGATCGGATCACGGGGCGCCGAAGCTGTCCGAAGTGCGGCGCGGTCTACCACGTCAGGAACATGCCGCCGAAGCAGGATGGGGTTTGCGACCATGACGGCACCGCCCTCGTTCAGCGACCGGACGACACGGCCGACGTCGTGAAGAATCGGCTGGCGACGTACTACGAGCAGACCGAGCCCGTGGTTGCGTACTACAAGGCCCAGAGAGATGTCCGCGACGTGCCGGCCGACGGAGATCCCGATGCCGTGGCGGCCATGCTGTTCGAAGAACTGGATGCGCTGAAGTGAGCCGGCGCGATGTTGTCGCCGACGAGGGGGTCGGCCCGTGGAAAATGAAGCTGGATAGATGGCTGTAACGCTTCGGAGCCGCAGAGAAATTGAGTTGATGCGTCGGGCGGGTGCAGTCGTCGGTGGCGTTCTTTCAAAACTACAAGTGATGGCAGAGCCGGGTGTCACGACGGCGCAGTTGGACCGCGTGGCGCTGGAGATGGCCGCTGCCGCGGGCGCCGAGGCCCTGTTCAAGGGCGTGCGCAGCCCCCAGGCGCGACAGCCGTTTCCCGGAGCGATTTGCGCATCGGTCAACGACGAGGTGGTCCACGGGATCCCTTCGGAGACAACGGTTCTTCGGTCGGGGGATATCCTGAGCGTGGACTTCGGCGTGCGGCTTGGGGGCTATTGCGGCGATTCGGCCATGACGGTGGCGATTGGTGACATCGCGCCGGAGAAGCAAAGGCTGCTCAATGCCACCAAGGGTATGCTGGACGTGGCGATTGCCGAAATCCGGCCTGGGCTCCGATGGAGTCAGGTCGCTCGTACGATGCAACGGTACGTCGAGGATGCAGGATTCTCGGTCGTCAGGGATTTTGTCGGGCATGGAATCGGCACGAAGATGCACGAGGACCCGAAGGTCCCGAACTTCGTCAGCCGGGAGTTGCTGGCTGACGATATCTTCTTGGCCGAGGGCATGGTTCTGGCCATTGAACCGATGGTCAATGCGGGCAGCTATCATGTCCGGACGTTGGCCAATGGGTGGACGGTGGTGACGAAAGACGGCAAGTGCTCGGCCCATTTCGAGCACACCATTGCGATTGTCAGGGGTGGTTGTGAAGTCCTGACGGCGCGACAGTAGCGGCGACCGACGCGGAACAAGCGGTTGCGGCTTCCGAATGCTCGGTGAATGTAGAGATGTAGATGGCGAAGAAAGACGCGATACGGTTACAGGCGAAGGTGATCGAAGCCTTGCCGAACGCGGTGTTCAGGGTTGAGTTGGAAGGCGGTCACAGAATCCTGGCCCACGTCTCGGGCAAGATGCGAATGAACTTCATTCGGATTCTGCCCGGAGACATGGTGACCGTAGAGATGTCGCCGTACGACCTCAATCGAGGGCGAATCGTGCTGCGGCACTGAGTGTGTGGCCGCCGGGCGGCGGGCCGCTGGATACGAGAGCCGTCGGAAAGCGTGGAATGAACGATGAAGGTAAGAAGCTCAGTCAAACGAATCTGTGAGAACTGCAAGATCGTCCGCCGGCGCGGGGTCGTTCGGGTCATCTGTTCGAATCCTCGGCACAAGCAGCGCCAGGGCTGAGAGGCCGCAGCCGTGATGGGGGCGGACCGATCCGTGCCGATGGCAGATGAGTGATAAAAGGGAGCCAATATGCCGCGTATAGTGGGTATCGACATTCCGGACAACAAATCGATCTGGGTGTCTTTGACGTACATCCCGGGGATCGGCCGGCACACGTCGGAGCTGATCCTGAAGGAGGCCGGGATCGAGAAGATGAGCAAGGCGAACAAGCTCAGTGAAGATGAGCTGAGTCGGATCACGCAGATTATCGACCGTAGTTACATCGTCGGGGGCCAGCTTCGGCGCCAGGTCGCGCAGAACATCGCCCGCCTGCGGGACATCGCGTGCTATCGGGGGATTCGGCATCGTCGGGGACTGCCCGTACGGGGCCAGTGCACCCAGAGCAACGCGAGGACGCGCAAAGGGCCTCGTAAGACCGTGGCGGGCAAGAAGGGTGTTAAGGAGAAACGTTGACGCGCGACGGCCACACCGTCCTGCGACGAGAGGTTGTTGAGGCCGGAACGAGCAGAGCAGACTTTTTCGGTAAGAGATCCAGATGGCAAAGAGCACAAAACGGAAGGTTCGGAAGAACGTCGTTCGAGCGATCATCCATATCAAGGCGACGTTCAACAACACGCTGATCACGGTCACGGATATGGACGGCGACACGATCTGCACGGGCTCGGCCGGATGCGTCGGGTTCAAAGGGTCGCGTAAGAGCACGCCCTTTGCGGCACAACAGGCCGCGCAGCGATGTGCGAGCACCGCCATGCGAAACGGTGTACGTGAGGTCGAGATCAAGGTGAAGGGGCCGGGGTCGGGTCGCGAGTCCGCCATTTCGGCGCTCCAGAGTGCCGGCCTGCGGATCTCTTCGATCGAAGACGTTACACCGCTGCCGCACAACGGGTGCCGGCCGCCAAAGCGTAGAAGGGTATAGGCAAAGGCTCCAGGAGACTCTGCAGGAGATTGATCGATATGGGACGTTATCTGGGTCCATCGTGCAAACAGTGCCGCCGCGAAGGAATGAAGCTGTTCCTCAAAGGCCTCAAGTGTGAAACCGCCAAATGCCAGGTCGAACGCCGACAGCGCAATCTGGCCCCGGGCATGCACGGATGGCGCCGGACGCGATTGAGTGAATATGGGGTTCGGCTGCGGGAGAAGCAGAAGGTCAAGAGATACTACGGGCTTTATGAACGGCAGTTTATGCGGTACTTCCATGAGGCCGAGCGCCTCAAGGGCAACACGGGGGAGAACCTGCTGCAACTGCTGGAACGACGGCTGGACAACGTGGTGTACAAACTGAACTTTGCGCCATCTCGCAAAGGGGCTCGGCAACTGATCGCCCATGGGCACATCTATGTGAACGGCCACAAGGTTGATGTAAGTGATTACACGACCAAGGTGGGGGATCGGATCGAGGTGAAGGACTCTGAAAGAAGCCGCAAAGAGGTGAAACAGCAACTCGAGAGCAATCCGAACTTCACGACCCAGGCCTGGCTTCAGTTGGATCGCGACAAGCCGGCGGCCACCATCGTGGCGATGCCGGCCAGGGAAGATGTCCAGATCCCGGTAGAAGAGCAGTTGGTCGTGGAATTGTGTTCGAAGTAAAGCTCGGAGGCGGACGATGCGGAATGGGGTGGCCCGGCAACACGGGAATCGATTCTGCATGGTGCTGTGCAGTGTACGGACGAAAGTTTAGATCGGAGGCCTACATATGCGAGTGACATGGCGTGGGTTAGAGTTGCCGACTCGTGTTGAAAAGGACAGCGTTATCTCGACGGACACCTACGGACGGTTCTACGTCGAGCCGTTCGAGCGGGGTTTTGGTACGACCGTCGGGAACAGTCTGAGGCGCGTGTTGTTATCGTCGCTCGAAGGCAGTGCGGTCACCTCGATCAAGATCAGTGGAGTGGATCACGAGTTCACCTCTGTCGCCGGCGTGATGGAGGATGCCACGGATATCGTGTTGAACGTCAAGAGTCTGGTTATCCGTTTGCAGGGGGATGAGCCGAAGGCGATGAAGGTCTCGGCCGACAAGGTGGGGGTCGTCACGGCGGCCGACATCGTGGCCGATCCGGCGATTGAAGTGTTCAGCAAGGATGCGGTTTTGGCTACGCTGACGGACAACGTCCATTTCGAGATGGAGATGGTGGTTGAGAACGGACGCGGCTACGTTCCGGTTTCGGAACGGATCGCTGATACGGACCGGTTCGACCAGGAGATTGGCCTGATCCATCTGGATGCGGTGTATTCTCCGGTGACGCGGGTTCGCTACACGACGGAGAACACCCGTGTCGGCCAGCGGACGAACTACGACCGGCTCATCATGGAGATCTGGACCAACGGTACGGTCGCGCCCGAAATGGCGCTTGTCGAGGCCGCCAAGATCCTGCGCAAGCACATCAATCCGTTCGTTCAGTACTTCGAAGTGGGCGAGGAAACGGTCGCCGGCGAGCTGCCGGCCGAAGAGCCGGAGGCGGCGATTGACGAGGAGCTGGAGGCCAAGCTCAATACGCCGATTCAAGAGTTGGAACTGTCGGTTCGGGCCAGCAATTGCCTGGAATCGGCCAAAATCGAGACGGTACGCGAGTTGGTGGCGATGAACGAAGCGGACCTGCTGAAGATCCGCAGTTTCGGCAAGACGTCGCTCCGTGAGATCAAACGAAAACTCGCTGATATCGGTTTGTCGTTGGGATTGAAAGACGGGGAACAATAAACCTCCGGGCCGGTCCACGAGAACGGCTTGACACTATCGAGAAGAGGAACGTTGGCATATGCGTCATCGAGTAGCAGGACGTCGGTTAGGCAGAACGAGCGAGCATCGTCTGGCGTTGCGCCGGAATCTGGCTCAATCGCTGATCGAGCACGAGACGATCTCGACCACGATCGAGAAAGCCAAAGAGGTCAAGCCCTTTGTAGAGAAGCTGATCACGCTTGCGAAGAAGGGCAAGCTCGAGCACCGGCGGCGCGCCATCGCGTTGGTCGGTAACCGGGATATTCTCGATGTCGCCGACGGCAAGAGCACCAGGAAGGGGACGGTGGTCGGCAAGCTGTTCAGCGAGCTGGGACCGCGCTACCTCGAACGGCCGGGTGGCTACACGAGAATCATCCGTCTTTCGTTACGGCGACTGGGCGACAACGGTGAACTCGTGCTGCTCCAGCTTCTGGGGGAGGATGAGCCGCTCAGGAAGGAGCGCAAGGGCTCGACAAAGAGAGGCAAGGCAGAGAGGGTTGCTGCGCCGGCCAAACCCAAGAGAGCCGCGCAGGCTGCACCCAGGAGCGACGCCGAGGCCCCTTCAGAGCCGACCGCCGCAGATTCGACCGAGTTGCCGGAAGGCACGGAGGACAAGCAGTAACACTCGATCGGACCGACGGCAGGATTGGACGGACATGGATGATTGCGTCTTCTGCAAGATGGTCGCCGGTGAGATTCCGGCAGTCAAGGTCTATGAGGACCAGGCTGTATTGGCCTTTCTCGATATCGGTCCAGTCAGCGACGGCCATACGCTGGTGATCCCGAAGGTGCACTGTGGGAAGGTCCATGAGGTGGATCCGGAGATCCTGGCAAACGTGTGGTCGCGTCTTGGCCGAATCGCCGGGGCGGTCGCGGCGGCCATGAATGCGGATGGCTACAATGTGCTGTGCAACAACGGTCGAGCCGCCGGTCAGGTGGTGGATCACCTGCACTTCCACGTCATACCGCGTAGGATGGATGACGGCGTTCTCGCGCGGTGGCCCGCCTACAGGTATCAGGAAGGCCGCATCTCGGAAATCGCAGAAAAGATTCGCAAAACTCTGATCTGATCCGATCTTGTGCTTGATGTCGCGGATGATTTGTGTTAGTCTCTCGGCAAATTGCGGTTCGCGATTGGAGATGCTGTGGAACGGTAGAACAGGCGGCTGATCCAAGCGTAGTGCCTTGATATTGATCGCGGGGTAGAGCAGTCTGGTAGCTCGTCGGGCCCATAACCCGGAGGTCGGAGGTTCGAATCCTCCCCCCGCTATTGAGCTAAATGAGGCAGTCGCAAGGACTTACAAGCGACTGCCTTTTCGCGTTTTGGCCGGCGTGTACCTAAATTGTACCTGTCAGGCGCATCGGCCATTCGTCAGCGAGCCGTCATCGCCATGAAATCCTTCAAGGAGCAGCCTCGGGTAGACTGTCGTTTGACAGTATGCAGAAGGAGGCTGCCATGGCTAGTGTGTTCAGACGTCGAAAGCAGTACTGGATCAGCTACTACGTCAACGGGGAGCAGGTCAAGAAATCGTTGCACACCTCCAACGAGAGGGTGGCGATCGCCAAGAAGCGACAGATTGAATATGAATTGTCGCTGGGCGACCTCCACGTGGCCAGTCAGTTGCCCTTGGTACCCATCCTGGAGGCGTTCTGCAAGCATCTGGCATCGACACGGACGTACAAGTCCTTCAAGAATGATTTCTCCCGCTTGA
Organism: uncultured Pirellulales bacterium; assembly: GCA_964610435.1. GTDB lineage: Bacteria > Planctomycetota > Phycisphaerae > Sedimentisphaerales > Anaerobacaceae > Anaerobaca. The sequence continues at coordinate 78,528 of CAZSXM010000014.1, forward strand.
GGGCGTTCTTTGGGCCCATCTGTCAGTCCTTGGAACCCTGTCTGCCGGGGGTCAAACGGGGGCAGCAGAGAAAGAAGACAGGCACGGATAAGTATGCCGGCGCCCACGTGCGGGGCGCCTTCTTGGAGGATATCACCCCCGAGGTGATCAACCGTTTCCTGGCCGATCGGATCAAGCAGGACAATTGGGCTCCCAAGACGGTGAACCTCCTCCGACAGATTCTTCACAAGTTGTTCGCGTACGCGATCAAGCATCATGGCTTTCGCTCGCGAGACAGGCGTTACCCCAACCCTGTCACCGGCGTGGATCGACTCCGGGAGCCCGCGCCGCAGATTCGGTTTCTCTCATTGGAGCAGATCGAAACGCAATTGCAGGCCGTGACGGAATCGCCGGTCGTCCATGCCATGGTGGCCGTGTATATCTACGCTGGGTTGCGGCGCGAAGAGGCATTGTGGCTCACCTCCGACGATGTGGACTTGGAGATGCGGCTTATCCGGGTACGTGCCAAGAGTGTAATGGATGAATCGTGGCAGCCGAAGACCAAGCGGAACCGCGTGGTGCCCATCAGCAACGATCTCTATGCGATCCTCAAGGCCTACACCGTTCCTGAGAGGTCCACTTGGTACTTTCCCTCTCCCACCGGCAAACGCTGGGACCCCGACAACTTCTCCCAGGATTTGAAAGCGATCAACACAGCGCACGGCCTCGAATGGTCGTGCCTGGATTTCCGCCATACGTTCGGTAGCCATCTCGCGCAGAAAGGGGAATCGCTCTACAAGATCGCCCAGTTGATGGGGAACTCTCCGGAGATCTGCAGACGCCATTATGCGGCACTGATCCCCGAGCAGATGCTCGATACTGTTGAGTTCAGGAGACCAGCACTGTCGGGGCAATCGAGCGATCCTGAACTCAAAGCCATGATGAGGCAACTGCTGGAGCAACTCGACAGCGGCGAGGAGAAGGGCCAGCCGAGGCTTCGTCTGGTGAGGGGAAGGGATTCTGCCTGAGAGGGCTTCGCTGGTTCTGTCGCAGTTCAGATGCCCTGTTCCCTGGAATTCAACCACGCTTGGATTTCTTGCCAGCGATATCTGATCGCCCCGTTACGCCCGCGCCCCAATGCAATCGGGCGGATGCCTGCCTCTTGGAGCCATCGCCGGACGGACGATCTGTGTGCGTCAAGCATCTGCGCCAGGGTCTTGAGACTGACGGCCAACCTTTGGGTGTCGTCGATTACCTGCTCTTTGCTTGTAGACAACCTGGACACCAGCGTCCTTCCTAATCAGGGCCTTTCCAATGACTCTCTACATTATCGCCGATCCTCTAAAGCGCCGGACGACGCGCCGCTATCCTCCGCACAATTCCTGCGTGACACATCGATTTCATGCCGAGCAGGGATCCGGCTTCACCGAACATGCCTATTCCTCACAGCCGACAGTCTCCGCGTCCAACACCTTAACCCTCAGTTCGCGGTAGACATCATTTGCCAGCAGGGCCACCTTGGGCAAATCCTCTGGGGCGAACGAGGTCGTATGTTTCCACTGCTCTCCATCTTTGTAGACCTTGTCGATGGAGGTGGAATAGAATTTGACCATCTGGCCGTTGACGACTTTTGTCTCAGCGAAGACGCTTGCCGTGATTGGCCCGCATCTGAACTTCTTTTCGGGCTTGCTCATTGCGATCCCCTTTCGATGAATTCATCCTTTCCATATGGAAAACAAATCGGTCAGATACATCGGCGCCCTCGCAGGGCATTGTCTCAGCCGCCGGCAATGAAAGCCGAGCGTCTTGAGTGTAAGACAGCTTGTCGGGCCATATCCTCGGCGGGCAACGCGTTCGATGAGCCTCTGGGTCCGGCCGCAGTCGTAGCGGCCTGCGTCCAGCCGTGAGATGTCGTGGGCCCGTTGGGGGCCCCCCTCGAGCCTTGCGAGATTCGTGATCAGGGCAAACCACTGGGGCTCTGACACGCCGGTGGGATGCTGTCGACACCATCTGGTGAACGCACAGCGTTCGATCTTGTCCAGGTTGCACCGGATTCTGTCTGGCAAGGTCTCTGCGGTGTTCGGCCCGCCAAGGATCTGTGCGTTCAAGATCATGTGGTGCAGCGCCACCGACCGGGCCCAAATGGGCTCGGTAACAAAATGGGCGTAACGGTGGGGCCGATCCGGCAAAGGACGCCCCTTCCGGTTGAGCGTACCCATGACTCGCATGACACGGCTCAGGTTGTAGACAGGGTCAATTCTGACTCCTGCCACCTGCCGTGGCATGCCCCTGGCGAGCTGACTGCAGAGCGACTTGAATCTCAGGGCCTCTTGGCCGCCGCAGACCGGGATCGGCAGGATGGGGGTCAGCACATAGTGTCCGTTGCCGCTGCAGCCCAGGGTTGATGCAAGGGCCAAACCATTCTGCCGGCTCAAGAGCCTCGCCGCTTCCAGTGTTCTTGCCAGTTCGTCCGGGCAAGCGGGATGACCCCGAGGGCGCTGATCGGAGACGGCATCGAGATCGAAGAAGAGCGCCGTGATGACCTCTATATCTTTGTCGCGAGCGCAATTGCCTTTGGTTCCTGATACCGCCGGCCTCCAGCAGTTGGGCGCCCGGTCGAACAGATGGGGCGGGCGGGGCTGGACACCGATGTAGATTCCTGAAGCATTCCCGGGCATCTGATGCACGAGATCCACCAGGTCACCGTCGTTGTCCGCATAGGCGACCCACGGCGTTGGGTCAAATACGCGCAGCTCCGTCACCCCGAGGCCTGCATGCCCCAGCAGGCGCACTTGGGCGGCGATCTCGGCTGAATGCTCATTATCTCCAGTGCTCATCCGCATTTGCTGTACCCGCAATTGTCACAGACGTTGCAACCCGCTTCCCGTCGCAGAGGGTATTTACAGTCCGGGCATGCATTGGCTAAATGGACTATTACCGGCTCATACGCCTGCCCCATGGCGACCTGGAGGGCGCGGGCGATGGCGTCCGGGCATGAGAGAACATCGATCTGCTTGTTGTCTTTGCGACGAGCGATCGTTGAGAGGCATCGTATGCCTTTGAGTTGCTCAATGAGCACTTCGGGCGCAACGCCGCTTCGCAGCGCGACGGACAACACACGCGCCGTGGCTTCACTTTGAGACGGGCATCCGCCGGCTTTGCCAAGGTTTGTGAAGATCTCGAAAAGGCCCTGGTCATCCCGGTTGATGGTGACGTATAGAGATCCGCAGCCCGTCTTGGTCTTGAGTGTGGCTCCGTCCGTCTTTTTCGGCCGGGGTCGTGGAGAGGCGGCACGTTGGGCGTGATTCGCAACCTGATGTGCTGCGGTAATGACCTGGTTCTCACGGCAGCCATCTCGATAGACGGTGATTCCTTTGCAGCCCTGGTCAAACGCCAGGCGGTAGGCCTTATCGACGTCCTCGACGGTCGCATCGGACGCAAGGTTGACAGTCTTGGAGACGGCGTTGTCCGTGTGCTTCTGGAACGCGGCCTGGATGCGAACGTGCCACTGGGGACTGACCTCATGGGCTGTTACCAAGACAGCGGCGAGTTTTGTCGGAATCTGAGGGATCTCACAGGGTGCGATGCCGCTGGCAAGCTGCTTGCGCACATCCTCGGTCAGCCAGCCTTGCTCGCGGCCCAGTCTTTTTACCAGAGGATGCAATTGAATGAACTCCTGGCCGTCCAAGGCCCGCCGTTTGGAGGCGATACTGAAGAGCGGCTCAATGCCGCTGGAACATCCGGCCAGAATGCTGATGGTGCCTGTCGGGGCAATTGTGGTTACCGCCGCATTTCGCATGGGGCGATGATGCACGGTGTCCCACACGCTGCCCTGCCAGTTCGTGAAACTACCGCGCTCCCCAGCGAGTTGCTCGCTTGCTGTGTGCGCGTGTTCCTGGATGAACGATGCCAGCTTCTCGGCGAATGCGACAGCCTCCTCGCTGTCGTAGCAGATGCCGAGCAGGATGAGGGTGTCGGCAAAGCCCATGATGCCAAGGCCTATCTTGCGATTGCCGAGGGTCACCTTCTCGATCTGAGGAACGGGATAGTGGTTGACGTCGATCACGTCATCGAGGAAGCGTACGGAGTCTGCTACGACCTCGGCAAGCCTATCCCAGTGGAGGTCGGTTCCATCCGCCGCGACGAACTTGGCCACGTCGATTGAGCCGAGATTGCAGGCTTCATAGGGAAGCAACGGTTGCTCGCCGCACGGGTTCGTGGCCTCGATCTTGCCTGCGCGAGGCGTCGGATTACGGCTGTTGACCTTGTCGATGAAGCAGACACCTGGCTCGCCCTTTGCCCAGGCGCTGGCGACGATCATCTGCCAAAGCTCGGCAACCGTGTAGCACTCATCCATCGAGCCATCGTCCGGCACCAAGTCATCGAGCGTATAGGAACTGACATCGACCGACCTTGGTATGAGGTACCGCTTTTCGGTACGCGGATTGACGACGACATGGGGTGCGGCAGACTCTTTCTCCAACCGCTGCATGAACTCATTCGTGACCGCGACCGAGAGATTGAAGTTGGTCAGCGCTTTGGGGTCCTGCTTGGCCGCGATGAACCTGATGATGTCGGGGTGGTGGATGGGAAGCATTCCCATGTTCGCGCCACGACGAAACGCGCCTTGTTGAATGGCGCCGGTGACTGTAGCAAAGACAGTCATGAAGCTGATCGGCCCGGAGGTGGTGCCGCCGCTGGATGCCACGCGATCGCCGGTGGGCCGCAGTCGTCCGAAGGAGAACCCGGTCCCGCCACCGGCGCGCTGGATCAGGGCGGTGATCCTGACGGACTCGAAGATTTCCTCAATGCTATCGCCGACTGGGACGACAAAGCAGGCGCTGAGCAGGCCTTTCTTGTTACGACCCGAGTTCATGAGGGTCGGACTGTTGGGCAGGAACCGTCCGTTCTTCATCAGTACGCAGAACCGATGCTCCCATCCCTCGACCTGCTCGGCGAGGGCGCCGTACCTGGTCTCGGTTTGGGCGACGTGGCCGGCAACACGGTGGTACAGATGATCTTCTGTCTCGATGCACTGACCGGCGGCGTCCTTTACGAGATACCGGCGGCGTAGCGTCTGGGTGCGAAGGTCACTGCACCTATATGGTCTATCGTTTCTTCGCATATTCTTCATTGGGCTTAATCCTGGAACTTGGAGCCCTTTAGATCCGTGGGCCACCTGTTCATAATCCTCCCAAACCATGGTACATGTTGGCTGACGAGTGGGCTGTGCAGCGGTGGATTGTGGCTGTGGTTCTGGCAGTACCGTATGACGTCAATGGCGCGGCCACTCGAGCAAAGGGACCGCTCCAGACGGCGACCCCGTAACGGATACGGACGTAGACATGCTTGATCTGATTTGCGCCCTGCTATGCTCTGAGGTTTCTCTTTATATGAGTTCATCTGATTGATTTCGGAGTGCATACGGGTTGCCCTATCTCCTTCGAAACCGACGGTGGAGTTTCCAATAGATGCCGACTCGTCTCCACATGGCCGTGAACATGCACCTGCTTCGTCTTGTCGTACGACTTATATCCCCCTTGCAGTAAGGACACTGTGGCCACTCCTTTCTCCGCTCAGACACAGAACGGACTGTCTTATCGTACAGGTCATCACTCGATGGCATCACGAGGGTTGATATGCGATAAGCAGTGACAATAGGAGCTGTCGCATCAGTGCTACAGCTAGCAGGGTTACAATCCACGACAACCACGGAGGCGCCGATGTCCGGGTAAAATGGTTGAGCCATCTGTCGGTCGATCGCGTGAGCGGATCTGTGATGTTCGCAATGACTCGATTGATTTCGCCAGCAGGCCCAGACCGAGTCCGGTGCAACGCGAGGCGGATCAGGGCAAGCCAGAGCCAGGCATCCATAGACCATATCAAGATCAAGACAGGCAACAAAAACGGATTGCTGACGAACACCATGTGAAGTCCTCCATCTAAGGTCCGTTCTGTTTGTCCCAAGGGTTGGCCGGCAGACTGAGCTGCGGCAACTTGACTTGGGGCTTTCTTGGTACGCAAAGGGCGCCTTGCGCCATCTGGTTCAGGCTTGGAGCTGGCCAGAGCGGTGCCGCCGGGCGGCGTTTTCCGAGAATTTTCCCGATGCGATTGTAGCCGGCAGTCATCAGCTCGCCGATGGCTGCCGGTTTGGGCGAAACGCCTCCTGTCGCATCGAAAAATCGCATCCAGTCGCCCGGGCCAGGGCAATCCGAGAAGGTGGAGCTCTGTATGGTGGATTCCAGGAGCTGTACGGCCCCTGGAAATACGGTTCGCAGTTGCCCAAGTATGGAGGTCAGTCCTGTGCCGGCCTGTTTTCTCAGTTCTTCCTGGGCAAAGATTCCGCCTTCACCTGTTACCTCGCTGTGCCCGTCCACCAGCAGGAATTCTACATTTAGCAGAGCGAGGGCATATCGGTCTGCATACTCGCACCACGTCCGTTGGGCATCAAGCCGCCCACGGTTCCACGCAAGGTGGGACGTGTATCCCGTCGTTCCACAGGTGGTGGCATGGGGCATCGTAAGGCTTGGATGATACAGACTGTCGAAGTCGATGAGGAACGACAGCAGTCCCTGAGAGTCAATGAAGACGTTGCCGCAGGACAGATCCCGGTGGCAACACTGTTTGGCCTCGAGCCGCTCGATCAGTTGTGTCAGGCTCTTGCAGATGGCGATTCGCTGAGACGCGTCCAATTGGATGCTGCCGTCGCGAAGCTCATCTGCCAGTCCGGCCCAGTCCAAGCCCTCTATCCTGGGCATGAGAATGGTTCCATCCAGCCACCGGTCGAGATCCTTGCTGTAATGGTAGCCCCAGGTTTTCCATAAGGACCCTGCGCTTAGAATCTGCCGTTGCGTACCGCAGGCAAAGCCCTTTTCCTGGGGCAACAAGCTGCTGACACGCGCCAAGTAGCGACGGTCCAGATTGCAGTTGCCGTGAAACTTCTTGAGAATCCACCATCTGCCGTGATCATCAGTGAGGAAGAACGCCTCTGCTTGACCTTTCTGAGACGACAGGGGTTTTCCTTGGCGTCGGCCATGCTCGATTGGCTTAAGCGGCATGCGGCAAATAATTGCATTGCGCTTGCTCTTGAGCCAACGTTCAACAACTTCCGCTGCCATGGTCGTGTTCTCTCCAATTCAGGTTGATCTTGGCTTGAGCCAGATGAAGGAGATGTCATCGTCTCCCTTCGTGGCCCTCAATTGGGCGTGAAGTTCTTCGAGAAGCATCTGCCGTTGATCCTTCTGGTCCAAGGCATTTACGTTGTCGTCGAGCCAGCGATGTATCTGACCCCATTCAGAAAAAGCTCCGTAGAATCCGTCGCTGCAAAGCAGAAACTGTGTTTGTTCTGGAAAGGTATCGGTGAAGCAATCGAAGGCGCCGGCGTAGAAATGATCGGGCAGAACCAATGTGGAGGAGCCCGCGCCTCCCAGGCATTCGGTGACAGTGGAATCGCTGCAGCGGGATACCACACGAATGGAACTGGAGTAGCGCAAGACCAGGTACTGGTGTCCCGCGCTGGTCAGGAGCTTGCCGTAGAGGAATTTGGGGACTACAAGTCGGTCCCCGGGAACCAGGATATGAGACTGTACCTCTGTCAGGTACAATGCATCCGTTCGTTCTCGAGGGGAGCTGTCGACCGGCGTACAGACGATCCAGTTGCCTGCATGCAGGGGCGCGATGCCGGCCGCGTGAGCCAAGCTCTTGTGCTCCGAAAGCGGGCCGTCGATTCGGACCAGGATCTCATCTTCGGGGCCAAACGAGAGCCTTTTGCCACGGCCCAAGCGGTGGCGATGCGACTGAGAGAGGTCTCGCGATACATCGTGGCCGGATACAAGCGCCAACGATGACATGAGCAATTCTCCGTCAGGGGAAAAGGCAAAGAGCGCTGAGTCACCACATTTGACCACACGGACCACAACGAGCTGTCCGTCGACGACAAATTGGGCCGCAATGATTGTGGTTTGAAAGCTCTCGGCTTTTTTGCTCTGCACCACCTTCTGCAGCATTTTACGCATGGCTTCCGGTGTGCCCTCGGGGAGGCGTACATCATCAGTTACCATGCTCTCCTGGCGATGCGCCATGAGGAGATCGCAGAGCACTTCGAGTCTTTTGGTCACATTGCCTTGAAACAGGGTAGGTGCAAAGGATGTGGCTAGTTCTGCTGCTTTGGCCGAATTAGGGGAAGAGGTAACACCGTCACAGAGGCAGGCGGACTGACCGGGCTCGAAGAATCGAGCCCGGTCCTGGTTCTTCTGGTCTTCACCGTCGACAAGAGGCGACACAACAACACTGGCCGTATAACCCTTTTCCGTGGCAATAGGGTATGTATGCATTGCCGTCACCTCGCCATCCTGGAGCCCATGCTGCCGATCACTTGGATGACATGCTTGAGCATTTCTTTGGTCCGAACGTCAAAAAACAGCCTCGCGTTGGATCTGAACTGCGGAAAGATGCCCTCGGCCTTGAAGTTGTCCTTAATGCACTGGGGGGCCTGGCTGCTCATATTGAAGAGCCGGGTGTTATCGTTTCCGGGGCCCGCCTCTGCGACGTCCAAATACCCGGGGAAGTCCTCGGGTCCATGGTAGTTGAGGCTGGTCTGCGTGCCGATATAGGCGTTGACGACCAGTACATTGCCGTCACTCGTGGACAGCTGCTTGATCTGTTCGGCCACCGGCTCTGCATCCGTCCAACTCATGCCATCGGTCAGGTGAAAGACCATGGGCGGGAAAGAGTTCTGGTATCTTTCACTGTTGATTTCCTGCTGGAGGAATTGATGGGCCTGTTCGAAGGCAGCCTTGGCGTCCGTTCCCCCCATCCGGCCGCCCAGTCCAAGGGAGTTGCCGTTGTTGGTGAAGTGCTGGACCGCAGCCTCGATGTCCATGTGCGGATTGCCCCAGAGCTGCGTAGCGCTGCCATACTTGATTACGTGGACGTTGTAGCGTGGCTTGATGACGACATCGTTTCCGCGAACGTCGGAGCTCCGATCGAACAGCAAATCCAGAATGATTCCCCAGTACCGTTCGACCCACTTGTACTTGGCATCGGACGTTCCCGGCAGGTTGTCACTCATGCTGCCGCTATCATCCAGGATGCCGACAATCAACCCTGGATACTGACGGCTGATCTTCTTCTCATACGACATGATTGTCTCCTTTACTGTGATGGTTCGAATGGATCTGTTCACTGTGGCCACAGTGTCACTACACGCTTGCTTGGATTATTTGGAGTCCCGCCTCATCGTTTTGGCGATTAGGGTTACAGCAATCAGCACGATGCCAAGACAGGCAAGTTGAACATACTTGTCCTGGTGCCGGATTCGGAGATAGTCGAGCACGTCCTGAACTTGGAACGATACGTCAACACCATCGCGCAGCCAGAAGAAGGCGAGAACAGCCAGCACAACGGCCACAATGGACCAGCGGAACCGATACTCTGGCTCTGGCGGCTGAGGTGGCATCAACGGCCTGTTTGCCATTTGATTTGGCTGGTTCTGATTCATCGTGTATCTCCAAAACGAAGTCCATCTTCTAAACAGACTTCATAGTAGGGCACGGAATCTAGCGGGGAGTGATAATGGCAGGACTCTTCTATGTGTTGTTGCCGATGATACGATGACGCGAGGATGAAGCCCACGACGGGTGGAAGGCAATTCTTACCTGCGGAGGTCCTCTGCAGTGGTAGTGGGTGTCGTTATCAATCATCCTCATCCTTTCGTCGCAGCCTGGCCATGCCCCAAAGCCAGATCAGCAGTATGGCAATTGCGCCGAGATGGTACTTGTTCGGTGGCTCACCGTCACAGAATGGAAGCGTACGCCTCAGATCGACAGCTCTGCCAGCTTTCACAAAGATGACCGCAGCGGCAGCGGTCAGTAAGATGAGTGTGATCTTCGCAGCTTTCATATCCATGATCCCTTTTACAGATAGTTCTCAATTACATCGAATTTGATCTCTGCGGCGTGTTTGACATAGTCAGCTACCCCGGCAAGTCGCTCACGCAGAACTCCAATTTGCTTGCGGGTGCCGGCAATAATCGTAAGCGTCACGGGGATATCTGATTCCTCGAAGCATGCGTGCAGATGAGATGTGACGTTTTCCGATGATGTTACGACGATCTCAAATACCTTCCACTGTCCGTTTAGGTTGACCGCCAGGTCCACAGGATGATTCGTCCCAGGAAGAATCCATTCGATCGAGGCTTGATAGCCTTGCCGGGCGAAATGCGACGCGATCCAGTGTACGTAGTGTCGATGTGTAATAGAGCCACGGCCCTTATTGCCCGTTGGGGCCGGCAGCGGCAGGATGGCATATCCTGCCTCGGTCACTTCGACCAGCAGCATGTTCCGGCGCCCGATGCGTGGTTCTTCGAATCTGGCGTACTTGTTCGCCTTGAGGTGGGCAACCATTGCGGCTTGATCTTTATGATTGATCTTACCGAGCTTCTCCATGAGTCGTGCGACGGGGACATAAGGATTGGCAACTGCAAGGTGCAACAATTCAAGGGCACGGCCTTGCTGATCAGATATCCGCTGGCGCTCCTGTGTTGCCTCATTCTCTTTCACAGCTTCTTTCAGATCATCAAGGACGCTGCCCGCATCGGTCAGTCTGAGCGCCGGCATATAGCGGTGGCTTGGATAGGCCGTTCGGCCCAAATTTCGCGCCGGTGCCACCATGTCCATCTCACACCAGAAAGCGTTGCTGTAGGAACTCTGACTTTGTCGAACAATGCACTGTCCTGGCGAAAGCGAAGCGAACATCTTGGCGCAGCGCGGATCCAGTTGAAAATGGTGAACCGCTGCCCGGACGGATTCGGCGTCCGAGAGGCCGAAGCCGATCGTGTAGAAGGCGCTGCGCCGGATGTGCTTGCTGGCCGCCTGAGGAGCGCTGATTGAGACCATGGACATCAGGCCTACCTCCCTTCCGAGGCGGTTGAGCCGGTTGAGAGGCGAAAGACTGTTCTGAAAAGCTTCTTCCCAATCCGACTCGATCAGAATATCACTCTCGTCATAGCCGTAGAGGATGTCCGTGTGATCACACTTGTGGTTATTGAACAATCTGCTCACGAGTAAGTAGTTGATTAGGTAGTCATTGACAAGATGCAGAATATAGGGTGGCGTGTTCGTGGCATCGATGATGCAGTGACGTTTCGCCTTAATGATTTCGGCATTGATATCCAACCCGTTACAGCAGTCAAACAGTTGGCCAGAGTCTTGCAGTAGACCAGAGAGCATTTGGATGAGGGTCTGGCCGTAACTAGCTTTGGAACTGTACACATCCAACACCTTCTGGATTCGCATCGCTTCAAGTACCATAGCCAATGGTGGCCAGATTAAGTCCTTCATAACCGTCGGATTCATGAGATCTTCTGTTGCCACGCCGGGATTCAGAGATACCAGCAATCTGCCAATGATGCCTGCCAGGCATGTTCGAGACACAATCAGGCCGAGTCGAGCAGCGAGTGACAATGAGATGTGGCTTATCCAGACATAGGGAGGAACATCAGGTGGGCCATTGAGCCCAATTCGCGAATTGTCGGTTGTCGAAAGCCGCACGACTCTTTCACGGAGCTTACGTGACAGATCTTGGTTGTCGCCTTTCAGATCCATCAGGATCAACAGGGTTGGATTGTCTGGTGACTTGGCATTGTTCGCGTCGACGCCCAGGCAGATCTTGCGGGTGGTTACCGTTTTTCCGCTGCCAGCAGATCCAAAAATCAGCGTGTTTCGTGGCCGATCCAGGTATCGAATGCCCACGCGCGTATTCGCCTCGACCGCTGTGCCGATTTCGATGTCATAGGGGCCTTCAGTCTGTAACTCATCTTCTTCGGGAGGCTGCCCAAGGAAATTCCCGAGTTTCTCCACCTGTTCGGCATCATCTTGTGCCTCGGGCAGCAGAATCGCGCAGAAGTCATCGCTATAGATCCCCTGGGTGATACAGAAAGAGGTTTCCCGCCATTTGGCAAACCTGAAGTCGAGTTGATAGTGTTTAATGATCCGCAGGAGCGTTGTTGTTGCGCCCATAGTCAGTCCGTCCTTTGAAAAAGCAGTGGTTTGACAGTGGAACCAATCAAATGGCGCCTGTGGTGTTTCAGACATCGCCATCGTCGGTCCCGGCCCAGCTTGCGGTGGGAAGGACAACACAGGGTCCCGCAGTCAGCACACATCTTGCTTCGACATAGCAGGCAGACGCCATGCGTCCTATTCCGGCCAAACAGTGGGGTCCCTTGGCGGCACTGCTGACAGATGCCGATGTGAAGCGGAGGCTTGGCGAACTGCATAGGCGGAGCCCAAGAGGCGCCACAGACGGTTGTCATGTGTTGATTGAGTGAACGATGGGTCAGCGAGCCATCAGACTGCCGTACGGTGTATTCACGCTGGCCGATCTCAACGATGACCTGCCCGTGGACGTCGGTGATGATTGTGACGCTTTCTTTACGAGCGACGATCTTGGGGGTGTTTTGCTTTGCCATATGGCCTCCTCATATTCCCAGGGCATTTTGCAGGAACTGAACCGCGACCCAGATTCCGCGAATGGCTATATAGGCCCCCGCGAGGGAGCCCAGCCCGACTACGGTCCAGATCAGGATCGCAACGATTGCCCGGATATACTGGGCAAAGGTCTGCGCAAGATATTGTGGATTCTGATTAAAGTTGAATGGACTCACGGTGGTCTCCTTCGGTAATCGTTTGAAAGCCAACGGGTTGGAAGTCTCGGCCGTCATCTGCTGCTTCGAAACTGACGGCGATCAAGGCATTGACTGTATTGCGCGGTGCTATCTTCGCCTCTGGCATGACTGTCATATGGCAGGCCTTGAAGAAACTTGCTGCCAAAGAGTCGGGGCGGATTGGCAGAGCCAAAAAGAGCTCCAGTCGCCGCCCCTGTTGTGGGGCATCCATGAATTCCAGATCGATCACCAAGCGTCTCGGCTTTGCGATTTTGCGGATATTCTTCACACGGACCTTGTAGTATTTACCTGCGATGAGTCTGGGATACGGTTTTACGATTTCTGTCCACGTTCTCATGGGTTCTGTTCCTTTGACTTGAAATGGTCTGTTGTACTGGTGGCTGTGGCCCGTCATTCAGCATCATCACCAGTTTCAGCGGACGGCTCGAAGTTCTTAAGGGCGTCAACAATATCGAAGAACTGAGACTTGAGCGGCTCTGCTTGCTTGAGGTATTCGCGAACCGCGTCCTCGGATTTGTGCCCTTGGGTGAACAGGGCATTAATCTGCAAGAGGACCTCGAATATCGCGTGGTTATGGATGTGATGAAGAACGGGGCCATCCACGTGGTGAATGCGTTCTTCTGCGTCCTCGGCGAGAAGCTGCTTGATCTTGGAGGAGACCTCATGGCTTTGGTTCCGTAGGAAGCTCATCGCAATCTGATTCATTGTCATCTGGTTCATCGTGGGTTCTCCTTGATGTGAGGTTATGGTGACTGTCATCTAGCGTGAGTGTTCAGCTCAATGATCGCTCGGGTGAGAGGGAATTCGTTCCACCCAGCAGAATGTCTTCTCAGGATTCCAGGCCAGGCCGAAGCCTCCCGATCGACGGCTGCGAAAGAAATAGGGTCTTCTGAAGCTCTCTTTGTGGGCTTCGCGGATCGCCTTCAGACGTGCTGATAGGGCGTTATTATCGCGGAGTGTGGTGTAGCCGGTGAGAGCCGCGATTTCCTTGGGCGTAATGAACTCCGGCGTATTAAGCTGTATGGCCCGGACGATTGTGATGCAAGTGTTTCCAAAGCCGGGCCAAATCCCGTCGCGACATTCGACCCAGTGGCCGTCCGCCCTGCGAAAGGCCCAAATCCCAAGGGCAACGGACAGAAAATAGTCAACACTCTGCGGATCGAGCTCGGCAATCTGCCTGCGGGTCATCGTCTGCGTGGTCACCTCCTGTGTGTCATAGTGGGTAACTTCATAGCGTGGGTTGTTCAGGGGATGTGTGTTCATGTTTGTATCTCCTTTCCGGAATTCAGTGACAGGGATTCAGTTCACGAGCTTCTTGAGACCCTCATCTTCGAGGATGCTGAGGGCATCAGCGACCACGCGTGCTGCGACCTGTTCGGCGGTACTGATGCTGGGCAGTACGGAACGGGAGACGAGCAATAGTGCTCTCTGCTCGGCGTCGAACGTCACAAACGCCAGTCCCTGGCTTTGGCTTTGGAACCGGAGAAGAACGTGCATGCGCGGTGTGTCCAGTTCGTCATCCAGTGGTAGCCTTACGATCAGGCTGATATGTCTCTTGACCTCATCAAAGGACATGTCAGCGGTGTAGGCGACTCCTGTCCTGGTCCCGAGCATCCCGCGGGCCGTGTGGGCTTCTGGATTGGCCAGGTATTGGTCCCAGAAGGGCCGAAGGGCTGCCAGAATCTTCGTGAAATCACGGGTGACCTCGGGATTTATAGGACGAGAGTAGTCGAGTGACGTGTTAGGCCTGAACATAATAGTCTCCTTGAGCAGGTGTCGAACCTGGCTGACGTGCCAATAAGCGGTTAATTTCTCGCGAGGTCGCATAACTTCTGGTAGACTCACCAGGTGAGTCGGGCGGTCGTTGGGATAGTGTTGAAACATCGTTCATCCGTAGGTGAGAACAGGCGAGCCCTTAGGGCTTTTGTCGAAAAACGGCGTTTTTCAACTTTTTTTTGCGTTGTCGCATGGATAGCGTGTCAGCCAACAGAGCACATGAACGCGACATGGACGCCTTGGCCGACTGTGAGTTGGTCTCCAGAGTCCAGGCCAGCTATGCGCAGGCATTTGGGACGATTTATTGCAGACACCGCCCTTACGTACGGTCATGCCTGCAACGGCTTACGAAGAAGAGCGAGCTCACGGAGGATCTTGTGCAGGAGACGTTCATCAGAGCTCTGGAGAGGATAGACTTGTTTGATCCGAATTCTGAAAGAGCAAATGTGCGGGCTTGGTTGAGGACGATTGCTCTGAATGTCTGTGCCAACAAGCTGAACAGGCTGGGTTTAGAGCGTCGATCCACCCTGGCTGCTCTCGAAACCCGTAGTATCGGGTCTGCATCGGCATGCGACCCGAGTATCGCCGCAAGCCGATCGGAAACGCAGGGGTTGCTAATCAAAGCCATCTCCCAACTTCCGGAATTGATGGCCAAGTGTATTGTGTCTCACTACGTGTTTGGGCTTTCATATGCGGAGATCTGCGATGTTTACGGGATGCGCATGGGTCGCGTGATCTATCTGTTGCACCGCGGGCGTCACATACTCGCCAAGCGGCTGAGGAAGTACCTGTAGTGGAATTGGAGACGTATTATGACGACGGGACTGCCCAATTGAATAGGTCCATGGCTTGGGTGATCTGCGTCGGGTTTCGGGTGCCAGAGAAATGAATGAATATAGTGAAGATAGGGAAAATGAACGTCTCGACGAGGCGCTTCGCGGACTCGGAGACTATGTCCATGTCCCCGCTGAGGTGATTCTGGCCTACGCTGAAGGACGCTTGGCCCTGCGGCGGCGCGAATCGATTGCCGCGCATCTTGAGAGATGTCATGCGTGCGAAGACATCCTCACACTCGCCAGGAAGTTGATGCTGTCTACGGGGGCTCCTATTGGTGGAGACGCTTCTCAAGGTGAGGCGGTGCCGAGGGCGGTTGCTTCGAAGGCGAGGCTCATTGCTCAACTGAGTGGCAGCAAGAATGAAGTCGTGGACGGGATAGCGAGAATGCTGCTGCCCCAGGACTTGTGGTTTGCCGTGCGACCGACTATAAAGGCTGTGAGAGATTGGCGGAGGAGCCCTCATCTCGAAACAGACCAAGGTGCTGTTGAGTGTGCCGTTGCCGCATTCGCCTCTTCCGACAACGCGCACGGAAAAGAGACAGTCGAGACCATCATCAAAGTCGTCGATTTTGTCGACGAGTTGTACCTGTACTTGTCAATGCGTTGCGGAGACGTGACGGATATCCCTGAGAGACTTCGAGCGTGTATCAGGGATGCCGCTTTTTCCATCGATGCTGGCCCGCTACGTGATGTCAACACAGACGATATACGACTACTTGTATTAGGGAGATTTGCTGGGGATGCGGACCAGTAGGCGGGTTGGCTACGACTACGCTGTTGACGTGTACGAAGGTCCGGACTTGGTGGTCGAGTCTCTCAAGTTGGCCTTTGAACGCAAATGGAATCTGGTCACTGAGGCCGACTGTGCATACCCCGGCAGGTTCATCTCTGTCGCCGCACAACCAACACTGGGCAGAACAATACTGAGGGGCATTCCTGCAAGGCTGGACTGGAAAGTCAGTGCAATTAGCTCCAGAAAGAGCCGCATTCTTGCTAACTTTGCATTACCTCGCCTCCCGCATCTCCGCGTCTATCTGATTGTATTGCTGTTTTCTTCAATCTATTTCGTGATTGCTAGATCTCTCGTGTCTTGGGGGAACACCCAACCGCCTGACAGTGCGTTCGCTCCAGGGTGCCTGCTGCTCTTGGTAAGTCTGATCGCAGGTTGTCTTACTCTTCTGGGTTCTTGGCATTTCCTGAATCTGCTGGACAGATATAGAAGGGCTTTAAGATTACTAATGAGTGACATTGCCAGCGAGCTGGATCGTCAATACGAGACGGTGTACAGAAAGCCTGGCAGGTCGCAGCGCCGGCACTGGATAGACTGGAAGATGGCCCCAATCCTGATTGGGTTTTTTCTCTTGGCGACTTGGGCCAGCGGAGCGCTACACGGTAGAGAGT
The DNA here is from genome assembly GCA_964610435.1 of uncultured Pirellulales bacterium. GTDB lineage: Bacteria > Planctomycetota > Phycisphaerae > Sedimentisphaerales > Anaerobacaceae > Anaerobaca. Next base: position 95,202 of record CAZSXM010000014.1, read on the forward strand.
TGTGGCCCCCCGGTACACCTCAGTCTTGGTGCTTACTATTGTCCGCAGTGGGGGTTCTCCTGATAGGGTCAGGTATCTTGCTAACCGCCATGAGAGGATCCTTCTCTGCAAGGATGGCCTCTCCTTCAGCGGCAGTGAATCTCATTCTAACCTATGTTGTTTCTCTCTGCCTCCTTGGCATTCCGTGGGTCCAGGAGTATGTGGTCCAGCAATGCCTCCTACATTTGGGCCATCAGGACATTCTCTCTCGGAGTGAGGGATACAGACTGGTCAACGCGGCTCCGCGGCGAGGGAATCTGCCATCTTCTGATCTTCTTCCAGATGCGATGGTTGAAATGGTGACCTGGCTCACTGTTCTCGCAATGTATCTGTTTCCCCTGTTTATCCTCGCTGTCTCTGTCTTTGTGCTCGTCATCAATTCGCAGATTTGGATCGATTACGGGAGGAGGACGACATCGGAACATCAGCGTGCTCTCGCGAGCATCCATCGGTTGTATGGCTCTGCGGAGACGCGCGTGTGCGGTCTCAGAACGTCGGCGTGGGTGATGAAGTGTGCGGTCTGGTGCCTGTTCTTGGGATGTGCGCTTGTGTGCTGGCTCGGCGTGTTATTAAGCCTCTCGTTGGCTTTCGCCTTGATATGGCCCGGGAAACATCCTGTTATTCTCACGGATGGTGAATGTCTCGTGCAAGGCGCTACGACGTTGGCGTCGAAGCTCCTGAATCGCCGAGGCGATGAAACCGCGGCCGTAATCTGGGGAGCCACAATGGTGATCCCCACGCTGTTTCCGTTTCTTTTCTTGGTTGCTGGCCATGTACGGTTCGGCATTCTCTCGAGAATGAGGCGTCGGTCTTGGTCGAGCCTTGACGCAGATCTGGCAGAGAGTATCCATCGGATGGCAAGTGAAGTGGGGGTATCGAGAGTATTTTGCTATCGCGATGATTCCTCAAGTGCTCTGTCACCATACGCTGATATCCGCGGTGTTGTCCCGAAAAGGGTGATAGTATTCAGTCCTCGAGCAGTAGAGTTGTTGCGAGATAATCCTGAGTACCTACCAGCGATCTTGGCCCACGAATTTGGCCATCTACAATATGACTGCAGATGGCTTAGATGTCTAAGAATAATATCTCGTGTGGGGCTTACTGGAGTTGGCTTCTTAGGTGTACTCTTGGATCCGCTGGCGATGGAAGATCGTGCAGACAGGTTTGCGAGGCGCTACCTTAGAGAGCACGGTTTGGACGAGAGTTTGATTCCCGAAGCCGCAGCTGCTATCGAGGTGAGAAGCTACCTTGCCAAGGTACGAAGTGCCCCGCTGACTGGTGCTGCGTTCCAGTTGTGTGAGGCGTCCGAGCCTTCCACGGATAGACGACATTCTAGATCGCTCTGGCGCGAGGTCAAGGTGGCCTTCTCAATAGCGTACACCATGTATTTCGATATGGAACTGTATCACTATCTGCATCGAGAAGCTCGACAAAGGCGCGCCCGTGCCCGGTATGATGTGTCCTGCCGGCCGCCGGAGAGCCAACCATCGTGAGAGCGAAAGAGTTCTGTTCTGTCAGTGCATAAGGAACGACCCCATGGGCATTAGAACAGACAGAGGCGCGAATGAATCGCCTGATGATCTGAGAGAGGGAGCAGCAAGAGAAAAGGGCTTGGAGGGTCATGGCATGCGAGGCACTTTTAAAGAAGCTGGCTCCACCTTTATAGGTGTCCTCATCTGCGCATCACGAGCAATGTGGGCCTACTGCATCTCCAAGGTTAATATGCTCGCTGACAGAATGGAGTCGCGCGTCAAACACACTGCCTTGCGCAGTATGCTTCTGACTACCCTTGCGGTCGTCGTAACGTCCGCGTTCGTGATATGCCTGTGTGAGAACGCGAGCACTGCCAGACTCTTCCTTTCCAATGTCACCACCTGGGCCGCCGCTCTGGCATTCATCTCGGTTGCCACCTTCTCAGCAGCCATGATGACGGGCGGAAGCGGGTCTTTTAATGAGACTGTGCGGACTGTCTGCTTGTGCAGCTTCACAATCACGTTCTTTTTCGTGCCGTATGCGTGGGCTGTAGTTCTTGTGGGGGGCGCAGCTCTATTCGTGTTGTTTACAGCCAGAATTCACAGAGTGAGGTCACTCAGATCGGTCGTGATTCTGTCAGTTCCTTCTCTGGTTGTGTCCGTTCTTGCGCTCGCAGTATACTCGCCTTACAGTAAGCCCGTCCAGAGCATTGTCGACAGTCCTTCGCATACCGATATGGCTTCTCCCCAGTTAGCTCCGCCTCATAGTTCGGACGCGACTCAAATGGTAGCAGCCCTATTCGCAGAAGGAAAGTGGGCAAGCATCGATATGTGCCTTGACTCCTTATCGGCAGGACTTAGGACTCGTAAGGCAATAGATTCGGAAATAGCTCACGTTTGACTGCGGCCCA
>CAZSXM010000015.1:0-92467 GCA_964610435.1 uncultured Pirellulales bacterium
ACCTCTTCGGCCGACAGCGCCCGGTTGTACAGGCGCAGCTCGTCGATCAGGCCGTCGAAGTAGGCATCGGGCCAGCCATAGAGACCGATCTGGAATGGGTTGGTGTCGGCCGTGTCGATGGTCTTCTCCCAATTGACGATCAGCACACCGTCGGCGTAGATCTTGGTGTGCGTGCCGTCGTGGACGTGGGCGAAGTGGACCCATCGCTCGGCGGTGTCATACGTGAAATCGAAATCACCGCCCCAGTATTGGATCCGCCAGCGGTTCTCGATGCTATCCAGGGTCCGCAGGGAGAAGTCCTGTGCCTCCGTGCGGGCGCCGACGTCGTAGATGCCGCCGTTGGCGAAGCTGCGGGTGTAGACCCAGACGGTGACGGTCCTGGGACTGTTGCCGGCGATGCCAAGGTCCGAGGCACTCTTGCCCGTCGAGACGTAATCCGTCGTGCCGTTCAGGTCGATCGCGTTGCCCTGCACCCCGGCCACATACGTCGGCGTGCCATTGATCGTGCCGTGGTGGCCGTTGCCGGAGCCGTCGTTGACGTTGCCGTCGAAGCTGTAGTACGCCACCAGGCCCGCGTCATCGGGCTCGACCGGCACGATGTAGTCCGGCGTGTTCGGATACAGCCGCACGTCGTCGATGTACAGAACGCCCGTCGCCCCGGCGCCCTCGATCCCGATCGTCAGCGAACGGACGTTGCTGACGTTGCCGGCCGCCGACAGATCGATGTTCCACGGCTGCCATGCGGGCCTCGCAATATCGGCCGCAGCGCCGTCATAGGGCACCTTGGTGTTGTTGACCTTGACGTACAACTGGCCGGTGTTGTCCGGATCGCCGTAGAAATAAAGCGTCAGACTCTGGATGCCGTTGGCCGTCCAGTCGGCCGCCAGCTCGAGCTCGGCCTCCGAGACGGCGGCCTCCGTATTGTCATAGAACAACGGCATCGACTGGCTGCCGCTGCGGACGATGGTCTGCTCGGCAAACGGCGACACCAGGTTGCCGACGGTCGAGCCGGTCTCGTTGACCCAGCCGTCCAGCCACGTGTCGAAGATCGCCTCACCGGCGTCGATGTCGTCGGTATAGCTTTCGAAATCATCGACCACAAGATACGCCTGTGTCGCGAAGCTCCAGAGGTCGCCTGCCCACGACTCGTCCTCCTGGACGGCGTTGACCTGCCAGTAGTATGTGCTGTCGAGATTCAGCGCGCCGGGGGCGTAGCTGGCGGCACTGACGGTGCCGGCCAGATCCAGCGCATTCGGATCGGTGCCGAAGTACACCTCGTGCGAAACGGCCTCGCGTCCTGCACGCCAGGCCAGCGGGCTCTCCACGCTAACGTTGGTTGCGCCGTCGGCCGGTTGCGGCTCGCGGGCGTGCGCGGGGATATACAGGAAGCGGACCTCGCTCAAGCCACGCTGGGCCATCCCACCCCAGTTGCTGTTGATGGTCAGCCGAACGTACTTGACCGGCGCGCCGTCAAACGCAACGGTCGTGTTGGCCGTGTAGGTGCTCCGAGCTGTGGCCTGGGCAAACTCGACGTCGCCCAGAAGAGTCCACTCCTCGCCGTCCACTGAATACTCCACGGTAACATCCTTGACGCCGAAGCCCAACAGCAACTCGAACTCGACGTTGTAGTTCCAAACAAGCATTTCGTGGAGTTTGTAGACGCGGTCAAACCCGTACTCGATCCAGACAGGCCCATCGTCGGTCTCGCCAACCCACATGTGGCTGCTGACCGTCGAGTGCTGATCGGCTTCGTTAAGTCCCGAACCATCGATCGTATTCTCGATGCCGGCGCCCGGGTCAGAGATCGCATTCGTCGCCGCAACGACATCTTCAATAGGATACGCGAACGGCTCGGCCGTAAACGTCCAGACCTCGCCCTTGAAGATGGCGAAATCGGGGGCCGAATTGACCTCATCGACGCGCCAGTAGTAGGTCTGGCCGAATGCAAGCAATCCATCCGGATCGTAGGCCAGCGCCGTCTGGTCCTGACTGACCAGAACGCCCATCGGATTGGCCCGACTGGCATCATTGACGTCGTCGAAGCTCGTCCCGAAATAGACGTCGCGCGTCGCCGCCATTTCACCGGCCACCCAGCCAAGCACCACGTCGCGCGGCACATCAATCGCCTCATCGGCCGGGACAGGATTGCTGGCCGAGCCGGGCAGACTGCCGTCGGAGAGCAGTTCCACCTCGCCGATCTGCATGCTGTTGGCCGGACCCCGGTCCCGAATGTCCGTAAAGAAAACCTCATAGTGCGTATAGGCCCGATTGTTAGCGATCGGAATGGGGGCCGAAATCCAGCTATTTCGAGGCCAGGCTGTCGCCTGGGCAAAGTCATCAATTGTGCCCTCGGCGATCAACGTGTACGGACCATCGATGCTCTCATCGGAGCCGGAAAATCGGAAGGCCACCGGGTCGCGCTCCGTCGCATCGTTGGCGCTGGCGAAGTTCAGCGCCTTGACCACCACCCTGGGCCCCGACGGCGTTACCCGGAAGCCGGCGCCTCCGTTGGCCGCATCTGGGTTACCCTCGATATCCACGAAGGACGTCTCGAAACACAGGTACTTCTGGGCGACATTGTCGATGATCGCGTTCGGTGGTTCCTCGCCAGCCGGCCAATTCCCGGCATCCGGGACGCCTACAATCGGGTCACCCGGATTCGTGATATCGAACATTTCCTGCCCTGTCGCCGCCCCGCCCGCCAGCAGGACCGCTACCACACACCACAACACCAACCTTCTCATGATAATCGTCTCCTCACATAGTGACATTCACCTACCCTTGGGCAGCATTCGAATGAATGCACCCAACTCCAGCGCAAACGACACACTACTGGCGCAACCCCTCTCTCAGGTCGAAAGAGCACCTCCTTCCCGGCATGCAACACACCACCTGACAGCAGTAAACCACATACAAACGGCCCCGGAAGTGCGCAACCATTGCATTTGCCTCTGCCAGCCGCCGACCCTGAAGAACCGACCATGCCAAGGCCTTCGATTCTGGCTATCACGGCAACCGCACTCTGTGGCCCGTTCAGTACGGACGCTCACCGTTCACGGACTGCCCCTGGCCCCGACTGGGCCTGCGCAGCCATTGCCTATTTTAGCAGGCCGGCACCTCACAGGCAAGGGCATTCTCGGACATTCCGATCTCGCCCCCTCCGCTCCGCGGGGCGTGTGCCTGCTCAGAGACCGGGACGTGCCAGGTTCAGTCCAGCGGAACGATGTAGATATTCCGGAACTCGATGGGGCTGCCCTCGCTCTGAAGGCCGATGTAGCCGGACATCGGCGAGGCGTTCGTGCCCTCGTTCTGGAGAACGTCGTTGACGTAGCAGCGAATGGAGTCGCCTCTGCAGTAGATGTCGTAGCTGTTCCACTGCCCGGCCGGGTTCTCACTGGTGGCGGCTCTCTTGGGAATCACCACAAACTGCCTGGCAGGGTCCTTCCGATCGGTCCCGTCGACGGTCAGGCCGGCCCCGTTCATCAACACGAAATCGCCGGCGTTGCCCGCTTTGAGCTGGACCTCGATGCACTCGGGCCAGACGGTGTCCGGCCCGGTCATATGGAGCAAGACGCCGCTGTTCGTCGGCTTCTCCGGCCATCGCCATTCCACGTGGAGATGGTAGTTGCTGTACCGCTTCTCCGTGCGAAGGTAACCGAACGGCTCTCCTTTGCAGTAGATCACGTCGCCCTGGACCCGCCAGACGTCATCGACATCGACCATCGGATCGACCAGCACACGCTGCCAGCCCGTGAAATCCCGGCCGTTCCACAACGCCACCCTCTTCCCGTCCGAGCCCGACTTCAGAACCCCCTTGCACCCCGTCAGCCCAACAATGGCCGCTCCGACGACCACCCACATCGCTATCCTGCCCACAGTCCGTCGCATCATTCTGCCCTCACTAATTCGTAGCCAATCCATTTCGACCCGACCCGTCGTGGGGGCAGACGCCGCCGCACGCCGCCATCGGCTCACAGCCACATGCACTATATGCCCGCGACCGCGAGGGAAATCAAGATCAAAACTCTTCCCCATCGAACGGGCGTCGGAGGCCCAACGTCGCTTCGCAGCCCTCGCAAGATCGCATGCTCACCCGCCCCGGCGGGCCAGGATGGCTTCGATCTCGTCCATCGTCCGGTTCATGGCGAGCATGGTCTTCTCGAAGGGACCGGAGGTCGTCATATCGACGCCGGCCTCCTTCAGGATCTCGACCGGGTAATCCGAGCCGCCGGCCGAGATGAAGTCGAGATAGCGTTCGACCGCCCCATCGACGCCGCCGAAGACCTCTTCGGCCAGGGCCGTCGCTGCGGTGAACGACGTCGAGTACTGGTACACGTAGAAGTTGTAGTAGAAGTGAGGGATGTAGGCCCACTCGACGGCGTACAGATCCTCGATATGACAGACGCCCTTCTCGTGGCCATAGTAGTCTTTCAGGATCCCGCCGTAGAGTTCCGTCAGCGCGTCTCCCGTTACGGGCTCGCGACGCTCGACCCGTTCGTGCATCCGCAGCTCGAACTCGGCGAACTGTGTCTGCCGGAACACCGTCCCCTTGATCCCGTCGAGGTAGTTCATCAGCAATGACAAGCGCACATCGTCATCCTTCATGTCGTTGAGCATCTTGTGGATCAGCAGCGCCTCGTTGAACGTCGAGGCCACCTCGGCCACGAAGATCGAATAGTCCGCCAGCGGGAACGGCTGGTTCTTGTTGCTGTAGTAGCTGTGCATCGTGTGGCCCAGCTCGTGGGCCAGCGTGCTGACGTCGTCGAACCGGCCGTTGTAGTTCAGCAGAATGTACGGGTGCACGTCGTAGGCGTTGCCGCTGGAATAGGCGCCGGACCGCTTGCCCGGCGTGGGATAGACGTCGATCCAGCGCTCGTTGAAGGCCTTCTCGACGACCCCGGCGTAGTCGGGTCCCAGCGGCCTGACGGCGTCGAGGACCAGGGCCTTGGCCTCGTCGAAGCTGTACTTCAGGTCCACGTCCTTGACGACCGGCGCATACAGATCGGGATACGTGAGCGTCTCGACGCCCAGCATCCGCTTCTTGAGATGCAGGTAGCGGTGGAAGGTGTCCAGGTTGGCCCGGACGTTGTCGATGAGACTGTGATAGACCTCGGTGGGGATGTTGTTGCGATCCAGCGCCTGGTGCAGGCAGCTCTCGTAGTTTCGTGTCCGCATCGTGAACGCGTGGCCCTGCAAATGGGAGTACAACTGCACGCCGAAGGTCTGCCGAAACTGGTTGATCGCGGTCCAGAACGCCTCGAAGACGGCCTCGCGATCGTCGCGGACGGTCGAGCTGCGATGCCGCGCATAGCCGGCCTGGTTGAGCACAGCCCGCGTCCCGTCGCTCAGTGTGACCTCAGGGTAGGGCATCTCCGCATTGCTGAAGACCGAATAGATCGAGCCGGGGCCGCCCGCCATCAAGGCGGCCTCTGCGAGGATCTTCTCTTCCTTTTCAGACAGCTTATGCGCCTTGCGGCGGAGGATATCCATGAGGCCCATCCGGTAGACTTCCAGTCCCGGCTCGGCGGCGATGAACCGCTCGATGGTCTCGGCGTCCAGTCGGATGATCTCCGGCTCGATATACGACGCCCGGCTGCCGTATTCGGTCATAAGCTGCTCGACCGCCTGACGCATCGCCAGATACTTCGAGACCCGCGTGTCCTGGTCGGACTTCATCGAGGCGTAGCTGTACAGACGGCCGAACGCCTTGGAGATATCGCTGTCCAGTTCGAGACAGGCCAACAGCGTCGCGGCATCGTCCAGCTTGCCGCGATACCGCTCGATCCCCTCCAACCGGCCGGCCAGTTCCTCCTTCGCCTGCTCCCACGCCTGGTCCGACGGGTAAAGGTCTTCCAGCTTCCATTGATACGCCGGCGCAATCTCCGAACGCTCTCGCATCTGCCCCGGAGCGGTCTCCGACAGATAGAACACGAGAACGGGCGATAACACTGCAACGGCATTGATCCTGGTCATGGCATCTCCTTCGGTTGCCGTTTCCTTAACACACGGGACGGCCTACTCCTATAGTGCCCGAACGGGATTCTGTCAACGACGATACGTGGCAAGCCGGCGGCAGGCATTCAGGCTGCGCCGGCGGCTGAGATGCGGACGCGGAAGGTGGTGCCGAGGTCGGCTGAACTGGTGAACGAGACGCGGCCCTTGAGGTATCGCTCGGTCAGCAGCCGAACACTGTAGGTGCCCAGCCCCCGCCCGAGGCCCTTGGTCGAAAACGACCGCTGGAAAATCTGCAACTGGACCTCGCGCGGCATAAAGCCGGCATTATGCACCCAGAACTCGGCCACCCCGTCGGCGGCAGTACATCCAACCGTGACGGTCTGCCCCTCACGGCAGGCCTCGAGTGCGTTCTTGATCAGATTGCACACGACGCGCAGCAGAAGGACCCGGTCGCTGACAACCATCGTGTCCTGAGCCCGCTCATCGAGGCAAAGCACACGACCTTCGGCCACAGGATGGCCCCGATAGAGATCGACGGCCTCCTTCAGCAGGGCGAGCGTGCCGACTTCGGCCGGCGCAAGGACCAGCTCGCCGCTCTCGGCTTGAAGCAGCGTGCGTTGGGCCCCGATCTCTTCGTTCAGTTCCCGGCACAGGCGACGAACATCATCGATGTGCCGGCCGCGCTCACCGGGCCCGGCCTTGTCGAGAAAGCCGATGCACCAGGACAGGCCGCATGCGACGTTGTGGATATCGTGCAGAAAGATGCGCTCCAGAGCCTGGCGGCGCTTCTCGTGGCTGATGTCCAGGGCCGCGAAGACCGAGAACGACTCGCCCTCAACCTCCACCGGACTCGCCCACACCCGCAGGTCGAGGGCCTCGCTGCTCTCGCCACGAAGGATGCGACACTCCCGGACCTCCGCCTGCCCCTGCTGGCTGGCCAGGATGGCCCCGACGGCCCCGCAGGTGCTGCAGAACTCCGTGGCCCCACAACCCCCCGGATCCTCGGAGGCGTGGATGCAGCCCAGGGCCTCGCCCGGACGAAGCCCGTAGATTTGATCTCTCCGCTTGCCTGGATAGGCTAAGTCCAAGAAGCGATCGTTGGCAAAGACGATCTGCCGCTGGGCGTTGAGCACGACCAGCGCACAGGGCACGACCTCAGGCAGGGTTCGCAGCAGCATCCGCTCGCTGAACAGGCGAGACTGCCGCCGAACCTCCTGGGCCGCGGCGCGCTCGGCCAAGGCAGCTCTCGTGGGATCAGGCGTCAATTCCATCGGTCATTCTCTTAAACGAGGCCTGCATAATCCCAGAAACCCTATCGGCGGGCAAGGCCAATTCGCCTTGCGGGGCCTTAAGGTGTGCATACCGCCCTGCTTTCGGCCACGATCTCTTCTTGGAAATCTGGGATACTCTCTCTTGACAGATAGTTCTATATAGTACTATTCTATGGCGAACTAATTGGCCCCGACGAAAGTATCCGGCGGCGGTCCGAGCAACAACGACAACAGTCCGCAGGGCGATGCCGTACGAACGAGCGATGCCGGCGGGCAATGACCTGTGCCAACGCGCAGGAGAAGGGAGAAGCACAATGGACCAATCGAGTATGCAGGCTTCCAAGGACATTCAGGAGGTGTAATACATCGACCAGTTCACTCAGGGCAAGAGGTATGGCAAGATCCGAGGCGTGACGGTCACGGTCAAGAAGGCCACCGATCTGAAAGCGATCCGAACCCTGATCGACATCAAGGAACAAGTGAAATGAGCGTGGCCACCTCAAGCTCGAAGGGCTTGGGGATGGTTCTCCGAACGGGCGACCTTTCTGAATCCAGAGTGTCCCATCCCCAAGCTGCGCTTGAGGCTGCCACCCGGCAAGGCGTACGGCTCCATGACCGACAGCATGAAACAGCAGCGACAGGCGGGCTTCCTGATGGCGAAGATTCGCCAGGTGGGCGAGCGCCTCTTCCTGCGCCGGCTCAAGGAGGCGGGCATCGAGATCAACCCGGCCCAGGGGCGGATCATGTTCGCCCTCTGGCAGAAGGATGGCGTCTCCATCCAGGAGCTGGCCCGGAAGACGCAGTTGGGCAAGTCCACGCTGACCAGTATGCTGGATCGGCTTGAAACGATGGGCTACCTGCGCCGGCAACGATCCGACGAGGATCGGCGGCAGATCCTAATCTACCGGACCGAAAAGGACCGGGCCACAGAGACGCAGTACGTGCAGCTCTCCGAGCAGATGACCGAAATCTGGTACCGAGGCTTCACCGACGCCGAAGCGGATCGATTCGAGGCATGTTTGCAGCGAATCCTGGACAACCTGACGAAGTACGAAAGAGGCGAAGAGACAGGAGGTCGCCGTGAGTGACATGCGCGAACGGCAGCGACGGTTCCAGGGATTTGGCCCGAAAGCATTTCGGTTCTTGAAGGACATCCGAACACATAACGACAAGGCTTGGTTCCAGGCCCATCGCACCGACTACGAGCGGCACCTGCTCGAGCCGCTGCGCGACCTGGTGACGAACCTGGCGGACGATCTGAAGGCCGGGTTCGGCCTGACTGCCCCGCTCCACCACTATCTGCTCGACACCCTGGCCCGCGTCCGGCCCCCAAAATAACCACCCAGGAGCCCGGAACGGGGCCCAGAACAGCCCGAATGTAAGTCCTTTGCCACAAATGGCCTACAGTACGTCCGAAAAAATCCGGCCGGATTCACGAAAATCGCGTTACCGACAGTCTGCGGTGTGGCACTTATAGGGTGAAGGCACCGCAGAACACAGCAGCATTCGGAATAAGGAGGTGGCACGATGACGGACGGCAGAGAGCGGCGAATCGACGTACCGCAGGGCTGGGACGACGGCAGCATCGTTGCCGGCCGATCCCGTCTGTCGTCCGCACACCTCGTTTTGAAACGACCCAGAAAGGCCCTCACAGCCTCTAACTCTAACCCAGGTGAACCCAGGTCAGGTCGTAGGTCACAGTCGACATCTTGCCCGCTATCGCTTCTGTTACGGTAGCAGCTCTCTATCACCTGCCTCCACCAGTCAAGCCCCGTCTCGCATGGGACGGGGCTTGGCCCTGGTGGTCGGCCCGCCCACCTGAATCTGCCGCCAGCCGTCTTTTTCTGATTGATCCCACTTCGACACACCCTACAATAGCTGATGCATACCGGCTTAGTGTTCTTGAAGGGGACAGACATGAGATCGCTAACCTTGGGCGCCCTTTGCCTTGCGCTGGTCGCGCTCTGCGGCTGCGGCCGAGTCTACTACAGCACGATGGAAAGGCTCGGCTACCCCAAGCGAGAGATCCTCGTCGATCGCGTGCAGAAGGCGCGAGACGCCCAGGAAGAGGCCAAGCAGCAGTTTCAGTCGGCTCTGGAGGAATTCATCGCCGTGACCAACTTTCAGGGCGGCGATCTGGAGAGGACGTACAACAAGCTCCGAGATCAATTGCAGCGTAGTGAATCGAAGGCGAGAGCAGTCGGCAAGCGCATCGACGACGTCGAGAGCGTCGGCGAGGCCCTGTTCAAGGAATGGCAGTCCGAGCTCGATCAATATTCCAGCCCCGACCTGCGGCGGGCCAGTGAGGATAGGCTGGGCCAGACGCGGCTTCGGTACGCCCGCCTGGTCGCCGCCATGCGCAGTGCCGAGATGAAAATCGAGCCGGTCCTCACGGCGTTTCGCGATCAGGTCCTGTTTCTCAAGCACAACCTCAATGCACAGGCGCTGGCTTCGCTTCAGAACGAACTGACCACCATCCAGACGGACGTCGCCGGTCTGATCCGTGAGATGGAGGCCTCCATCGCCGAGGCGAACGCGTTTATCGACGCCATGAACCGCGATTCGAAATAGCGCAGGGCCACACGGGTCCGAATCAGTTCTCCGTCACCACGTCGATCTCAATCGTAATCTGGGGAGGAATCTCCAGACGAACCGGAAGCCCCTTGGCCGGGCCCACCCGGAAATTCCGGACCACGTACTCAAACGCATGCGCCTCCGAAGAGGCCGGCACCTTCGCCCGGATCATTGTGCTCGTGTGGGGTGGCACCGTGACCGACTTCGGCCCCAGTTGCCCGGTCCGCTCCAATTCGAGGACAACATCGCAGTGGTTTCTCAACCGGAAACGCACGGTGTTGTCCCGGTTGTATTCGACATCCATGATCGTGGTCGCCGCATCGAACATGGCATCCAGGTACTCCTTGCGGCCGATGAGCTGGCTCTCATACCAGACCAGGGTCCGGCCGGCGACCAGGGCCTCTTTCACCGCGGCGAGGGTCTTGCCCCGCGCAAAGACCAGCGTCATCGAGCGATGTTTCTCCGGGCTGCTCTGCTCGAGCATCGATGGCGCGTGGATATCGGAGGTTCCCAGGAACGTCAGGTTCTTCTCCAGCGCCCACTCGTGGGCCTCGGGGTAGTAGCTGCGGCCGTTGACGACCTCGATCCCGTGCATGTACTTCTTCTCATAGAGCGTGGTGTGGATGTCAAACCAGCCCTTCTTGTCGGGCTTCCAGCCGGGATGGTTCCACCAGATGAACGCCCCCTGCTTGGCCGCAGCCTCCATGCAGTCGAGGAGGTCGGGCGTATCGAGCGGATTGACGTCGTCGAGGAAGATCGCGTTGAAGTGTCCGGGCGGTGTGTCCCGCGTAATCTCGGTGCCCCGGATCAGCAGAATCCCGCGGTCCCTCGCCCTCGGCAAAGCGATCTCATAGGGCCGATTGTGGTTCGTGGGAATATCCGCCCTGTGTGGCTGGTACTCGATATGATCCGTGATCGAGATGACATCCAGGCCCTCCCGCCACGCTTCGTCCACGCGGACGGTGGGCCAGACCAGGCCGTCGGAAAACACCGTGTGGATGTGCAGATCACATTTCAGGGTCTTGTATCCCAGTATGTCCGGGAACTGAATCTCCCGTCGGGTCTGTGCTCCCAGCGTGCCCGCCGTCAGCAGGACCACCAGAACGCTCGCCACCATCAGTCTGAATCGCAAAGCTCGGCTCATCGACAATCCCCTTTCCTTCCATACGAACAACACACGACGATCGGCCGCTTGCTGCGGACATCCACGCCGTGCAGAATAACAGCCACAGCGCGCTTCGGCAACCATCGGCCTGCGGCCGCGTGGCCCGGATGGATTCGCTTCTACCGTTCCGCGCTCCTATTCGAGGATGACGGTCTTTGGTGACGTCATCAGCTCGATGCCGTTGTGGTTGCCGACGACGTTGTAGAATCCGGCGTCGCTCCAGAAGACGAATCCGGCCAGTTCGGGGTAGCGGGTCTCCAGTCTCTCCAGCACGGCCATGCAATCGACGGGCGGATCGGACCGGCCGCGGACACCCAGTTCAGCCCACCAGATGACCTTGCCGGCGTCCTTCTTCTTCCGGACGGCCCAGTCGTACTCCGAGAAGGGCAGGCCCGTCCCATAGGCGGATTTCCCCAGGATATCGACATACTCGTCGCCCGGATAGTCCCGTTCCAGCGCGCCGTGGTTCTGCGTGGTGTGGTACGCCCACAGAATGTGGTCGAGGCCCTTCTCTCGCGTGAAGACCTCGTGCACGAGGCGATAGAGCCGGATGATCCGCTTGCTGCCGCCCTTGGCGTGCCACTTGTTGCGGTCGTCGCTCTCGACGAAGGGGGTGTAGATCACGGGGACGCCGTGGTCTTTGAGCCATTGCAGATTGGCGGCCATGCGGTCCATCTGGCGGTAAAAGTGCGCCTTCGTCGGATTGTCTTCGGCCTCGAAGATCCGGTCGATCTCGACGGGGTCGTTCCAGGCCCCGCCGGAGGGGTTGGCGTAGAACGAGTAGACGCCAACGATCAGGCCGCGATCCCACATCTTCCTGACCCCGCGATTCCATTCGTGATCGGGATACGGGTCGTCGTCGAAATCATAGGTGACACAGCCGTAGCGGGGCCAGTGCCCCGTGTGGTCGTACACTTTCCTAAGCCAGTTGCTGGGATGGTCCATGTCCGGGTTCTCATCGTGCACCCAGGTCGCCATCTGCCCGAAGAGATAGGATCCGTTGCCGAGGCCCCGCAGATAGGCGAAGACCTCTCTGGCGCGTGAGGCGGCGTCCTGGCCGCAAGCAGCCATGGGCATTGATGCAAGAATCACAACCAGCGTCCATCTCGATCGTATCATGTCATCCCCTTTCCCGGACTCGGACACAACAACCTTTGGCCCCGCATGGCTCGGACCCTCCATGCCGCGATTGGACCGCAAGGGGGCCAAAGCGTCAACCGCTTTGTTCGCACAGCACCTGGCCCCTCGATAGGCGGACACCCGCCGGGTGAGGACGACAAGCCGCTGGCCGCAAACGGCCAGATTGTGTATAGTCACACTTTTGGGCTCTACGACCGTCGTACACGAGGGAAGTGGTTTCTGTTTGGGTCGACAAGAAATGGACAGGGTATGAAACCAAGCAAGCGGCATCCCAATCGCAGAGCCCACAATTGGCTCATCTATGATATGCTCGACGCATTCCTTCTGGGTCATACGGATTTGTATCGGGGCGCGATTTACGATCTCGGCTGCGGCTCGGCGCCGTATCGCGAGTTCTTCACACAATACGCCGACTCTTACATCGGGATCGATTGGGCCGAATCCTATCACGACCTGAAGGCTGACATCGTGGCGGATCTGAACCAGCCCATACCGGTCGAATCGGAGTCGGCCGATGCGGTGGTCTGTCTGTCCGTGCTGGAGCATGTGTACGCCCCGCAAACCCTGCTCGATGAGGCTCATCGCATCCTCAAGCCCGATGGCGCTCTGGTTCTTGAGGTCCCGTGGCAGTGGTGGCTGCACGAGCGGCCGCATGACTATTTCCGCTATTCACCGTACGGTCTGAGGCACCTGCTCGGCAAGGCGGGATTCGGGGAGGTCCAGATCGAGCCGCAGGGTGGGTTTTGCACCATGTGCGTTCTCAAAGCCAACTACTTCAGTGCTCGTTTCATTCGCGGCCCCAGGGCCCTGCGTTGGCTGATCCGACATCTTCTGGCCGTCCTCTGGTGGCTCGGACAATGCGTCGCCCCGCTCCTGGATCGCCTGGACATCGACTGGACGCTGGAGAGCTGCGGCTATTTCGTCACGGCTCGAAGACGCCCGTGATCCGATCCGCTGGCCGTCACCGTCTGTCTCGATCCAAGAACGATTGTCTTCATTGAACTGGCACGCCGCTGCCCGACGTCGCCGGCGAGGGCCGACGCTCGCCCTGGCACGGGCCGTCTCAGACGGTGTAGGGGATGCGCATGGCCCGGCTACGCATACGGTTGGCTTCGGGGTCGGCGACGAATTCCGCTTTGGCCAGGTCGAACGTGAGATTCCGCTGCAATCGCTCGCAGACGTCGGCGGCCAGGCAGATGTTCATGGACCGGACCATGACCTCCGGGCCGGCCACCGGGGTTCGGCGCGAGCGGACGCAGTCGAGGAAATCGCGCACGTGATCCAGCGGGCGCTGGGTGCGGGCGGTGTAATCGGCGAGAATCTTTCGGTAATCGCGCAGCAGGTGCGGCGCAGAGACGTCAGGCGCCGAATAGCCGTCGGCGGCGCCGGCCCATCCTTCGGGGCCGTCGAATCGCTCGCCGCAGGCGCCGTGCCAGTACTCGCACGGGTCCCAGACCGAGCCGGCGACGCGGAACAGGACGAGCTTGACGCCGTTGGACAGGCGCGTCACCATCGTGGCATCGGGTCCGGCGAACTCGAACCCGATGGAGGTGATCTGTGTGGCGTCGAGTCCGGCCAGGGCCTGGGCGACCGTATGCGCGCCCCACATCGCCACGTCGGTGGCGAAGTCGTGGAAGCGGTACCAACCGCCACCTTGGACGTAACCGGCGTTGTACGGGCGCCACGGGCTCGGCCCGAGCCAGAGGTCCCAATCCAACTCGTCTTTGCGTGGTTCGGGCTGGGCGTCCAGCCAGTCGTGGCGCAGCCCGTCGCGCCAGCGACAGTCGGCGTAGACGGTGTGGATCGGCCCGAGTCGGCCGGTGCGGGCCATTTCGATGGCGAAGACATGGTGCGCCTCGCTGAGCCGCTGGGCGCCGGTCTGGTAGACGCGACCGTAACGAGCGGCGGTCTCAGCGACGGCGCGGCCCTCGGCCATCGTCAGACAGGCCGGCTTTTCACAATAGACGTCCTTGCCCACCCGCATCGCCATGACCGAAGCCAGTGCGTGCCAGCGGTCGCCGGTGGCGATCAGGACGGCATCGACGTCGGTCCGCTCGGCGAGGAAGCGGCGCATGTCGCCGTAGGCGGCGCAGTCGTTGTTTTCGTACTTGCGGTCCACCATATTCTTGGCGGTGTCACGCTTGCCCTTGACAACGTCGCAGACGGCGACCCATTGCACGTCCGGCTGGGTCAGCATGTAGGCCAGGTCGTAGGACCCGCGTCCGCCCAGGCCGATGCCGCCCATGACGATGCGTTCGCTGGGCGGCACGGCGCCGCCGCGCCCCAACGCGGAGGCCTGGACATAATAGGGCAACGCAGCGGCGCCTGCAGCCGTTGCCCCGCGCGCCAGGAATTGCCGCCGCGTCATTGTCTTGCTGATGCGATCGCTCATGGGCCTTTCCCTTTCCGTCTCTCGTGGTGTATCGACTGTCGCTATCTGTCCGAACCTGGCCTCCGGCCGGACAGCTCATCGAGGATGAACTCGCAGTTGATGAGCTTCTCGGCCAGATCCAGAGGCAGGTAGTAGTAATGGTTGGACGCCTCGAACCCGATGCGCGGGTCCTGGCGCGTCAGCGCGAAGAGGCGTCTGGCGTTCTGGATCTCGGCATCTGCCGTCGCCCGCATCGTGCCGACCGCCGCATCGCGTTCGGCCTGATCCAGCGAGCCGAAGCGCAGCGCATTCCTGGCCAGGATGAACCGAATCTGGTTGGCCACGCTGTCGAAGTGCAGTCCGGCTGCCTCAGCAACGACCAGATCGCTGCGGGCGTTTGCCCGCTCCTGCGGCCCTTCGATCGTATCATGCGCCTCGGTCCAGATGGCCAGGGCCTCCCGCCAGCCGGCTGCAATCTTCTCGAACTGTCCGGCGAGCACGTCGGCCGGATAAATCCCCCGCCAGCCGTCCACGTCATCGTAGGGAAAACCGACCATCGTCGACGGGTATCCGGTCGGTTCGAGATAAAGCAGATTGGCTGGGCCGACCTGGCTGGGACCGCGATAGACATAGCTGCCGTCGAACGGGAACTCCGAGAAGGCCTCGCTGAACTTCGACCAGCCGGCCATCATCTCCGAAGCGGCCCCGCGGCCGTACCGCGCCTCGGCCAGTTCGCTGAGCGCCTGCTCGACCGTCGGCGCAGGCGGCTGCTGGAACCGCCGGACCAGTTCGAGGTTCGGCGACGGATACCCGCCCACCGTCCAGCTCAGCATCAGGCCGTCGACGCCCGCCTGGCTCAAGTTGCGGCAATGCTGTGCGACCAGATTCATCACCGGCAGATACGGCACCGCCGATAGTTCCCACGTGCAATTGACCTGTACCTTGGCGAGCGTCCTGAGCCCTCGCTTTCGAGCGAGCGCCCAATGCCTCTGCGCCCGGGGTCCCGGGCCGACGGCTGAGATCGAATACTCGCCGACCGCGCCGGCGACGCCGCCTCGTGTGATGGGCTTGCCCCACTCGCTGACGCACATCAGATAGACGTCGTCGGGCAGCCGTTCGATGATCCGCGAGGCCCAGTCCGGGCTGCCCCATCCGGCGCCGGTGCCGTCGGGCCAGCCCCAATCCCAGACGATTACCTTGGCCTTGGGGTCGCCGGCGCGAACGCCGGCAGCGATAGCGGCGTTGATCTCGGCAATGACCTCCGGGCCCGACCGCTTCGAGCAGCGTGGACACCCGGCAGCCGTGCGGGTGTGACTGTAGCAGTTGGTCAGATTCTCCGACGCGGTGATCGTGAAGACGCCGCCAAGGCCGCTGACGCGAGAAAACACGTGCCGCAGCGAATCCGTGATCCACTGCCGCACCTGCGGCGCGGAGGTGCAGAGCACCACGTGGTCTCCCTGCCGCACGCCCCGCAGTTCGTCCCTGCCTTCCAGCAGCAAAGCCGGAACGGCGCGCGGCTCGTTCATATAGAGGTAGATGGCGATGCCGTGACGGGCGGCCCGCTCGACCATCTTCGCCAGGTTGGCCAGACGCACTTCGTGATCGGCCGTAGGTCGGCCGAGCGCATCGCTCGGGGCCAGTTGCGAGAGCACGACGTGCAGCCAGACGCCGTTGACGCCCGACTGCGAAAGTCGACGCAGCAACGCATCGGGATACGGGTCCAACTCCGGATGGAGCAGAGGGTCGCCGAAGAGCCCTGCATACGAATACAAGAAGCGGATCGGCTCTTCGCCGTCCCGGCTCCCGCGTCTGACGGCCTCCGCACCCGTCGCGGGACCCGTCTCCGGGAAGAAGTCGAATCTCGCCTTTGCCGGCGCCGCGAGGGCCTCGCCGAAGTGGGACGAGACGATCTGACGAATCTCGGCACAGCGCTTCTGCGTCACTTCGTTCGGCTCGGCGTATCGGATCGGCGCACACGTTGGTTTGAGCGAACCGAGCTTGATCCAGAGAAAGTCGTCCTCGCGCAGCGTGAAGGCGAGCTTCGGCGCGTCCCAGCCGAGCAGCGTCAGCAATTGCTCGTACGGAAGCAGGTGCCAGTTCCGCCGGATGATCGAGATGTAGCCCCGCTGTTGATACTCGGCCGGCGGGCGTATGTGGGCGGGCAGGCCCATCGACAGGCCGATGTCACGGACGTTCGCAGGCGTGGTCTGGAGCACCTCGGCCATGCGTTCGAGCGAAATCAGCTCCCAGTTGCGCCAGATGAAGGCGTGCAACCGACCCGGAAAGTGCCTCAAAGGAACCGCCGGGCGCGTCGGGCCCGTCGGCAGCGCCTCGGCCCGGCACAGACGTACAGCGACCAGGCACACGACCAGCGCCGCCAAGACCATCCATCGTCCTGCCTTCATACTCCAGGTCCTCCCATCAAACGGCAATACGGCACCGAGCACGCCCTGCCCGAAGACGATTCTACTGCAAACGCTCGTGAAACTCGACCCTCTTGCGGCAAACTTTCCGGATGGCCCCCTCTGCACATGGAGGAGGATCCGACATGAAGATGATTCGGTGGCGGCAGGAGACGCCTGTTGCGTTCGCTCGTCATGATTGCGGGAATGGGCGCGTTGACTTTTCGAGGGGTGGCGCATAGAGTGGCACGGTTACGACGTGGGCCGCATGGCGACGCACTTGGCCCAAGCCGCCCGGTCTACGGCAGGACAAGGTGCGGGAGCAACCGGATCTCGAAAGCCGCAGTACGGAATCCAATCATGTGGTCGCAAGGGTCATACTGGCAAGAACTAAAAACGCTCTTCATGGAACACCCCCTGTTCCTGGTGGGCCTTCTTCTGATCATCGGCTACTTCCTCGGCAAGCTCTTCCGTCGGCTGAACATGCCCGAGATCGCAGGCTTCATCTTTGCGGGCCTGATGGTCAATTCCTTCACCACCGGCCTGGTCGCTCATGAACTGACCGCATCGCTGAACATCGTGACGGAGACGGCCATCGGGCTGCTGGCACTGAGCGTCGGGGCCGAGTTCTCGATCCGCAAGATGCGCCGGATCGGACGCAACGTGGTGCGGATCACGTTCATCGGGTTGATCGTGACCTTTCTCGTGGTGCTGGTCAGTTGCATGGCTCTGAGCCGGGTCTTCCCGGAGCTGCCGGTCGGATATCCCTACGCGATTCTCCTGGCGGTGATGGCCTGCGCGACGGCCCCGGCGGTGATTGTCGCCGAGATTCATCACCTGCGGGCGCACGGGCGGTTCGTCGATTACCTCTTTGGCGTCGTGGCGCTGGGGGATGCCGTGGCGGTTGTGGTGTTTGGCCTGGCCTTCACGGTCGTGACCAATATTTTGAACGTGGAGATTCCCGCATCCTATACCCTGATCTCGTCGCTGCGGGAGATCGCCCTGTCCGTCGTGGCCGGAGCGATTGGTGGCCTGGTTCTGCACCTGCTGTCCCGACGCATCCAGAATCCGGGCGAACACCTGGTCGCCACAATCGGCGTACTGTTCATCATGACCGGCTTCGCCATCGTACTGCACCTTTCGCCGCTGCTGGCGAACATGGTGATGGGCGCGGTCCTGATCAACCTGTCCAGCGGAAACCACCGGCTGTTCCGCCAGATCGAGCCGCTGACTCCGCCCATTTATGCCCTGTTCTTCGTCATTGCGGGCATCGAGATGAATCCCGGCATCTTCCTCCAGCGGACCGTGCTGATCGCGGGGCTGTTCTACATCGCCGTGCGTGCGGCGGGCAAGTACCTGGGCACCTACGCCGGCACCTTGGCCTGCGGCCTGGCGGCGCCGGTTCGCCGCAACCTCGGGCTGTGCATGTTCTCACAGGGCGGCATCGCGCTCGGGTTCGTCCTGCTGATCCAGTCGTCGCCGCTGGCTGTGGGATTGATCGAGGGCGACCCGCTCTACGGCGTCTTCCCGGAAATGGTCAACATCGTCCTGGCGTCCATCTTCGTAAACGAAATAGCGTCGCCGTTCTTGCTGCGTCATGCCATACTCCGGGGCAACGAAATGGAGACCGAATGAACATCGCCGATTACATCCACAAAGACCTGATCCGCGTCGATTTCGGGGCGCGCAACAAGGCGCAGGCCCTGACCAAGATCGCCGCTCTGGCCGCCAAGGCGCCACCGCTCAAAGGGATTCCCGAGGAGCAGATACACCAGTTGCTGGCGGAGCGCGAGGCGGCGGTTTCGACGGGGATCGGACACGGCGTGGCGATTCCGCACGCGAGACTGGACGGCCTCAAGGACTTCGTCATCTTCGTGCTGCTGGCTCCCGACGGCGTGAACTACGATGCGATCGACCGCCGGCGGGTGCAGATCTTCTTCGTCGTGCTGGCCCCGTCGGACAAGGTCGCCGAACACCTCAAGGTACTGGCGGGATTGGCGCGTATCCTGAGCCAGGCCACTTTCCGCAAAGAGGCGATCAAGACCCGCACGCCGGAGATTCTCTACGAGGTGCTGGTCCGGCATCTCAGCGGAGAGACCCCTGTGGTCCAGGGCGACCGGCAGAAGCGCCGCCTGCTGCTGATCGTACTGTACTACGATCAACTGCTCAACGACGTGCTGGAGTACCTGATCGATGTGAACGTCGATGGCGCGACGATCCTCCGCTCCGAGGGTATGGGCGCATACATCTCGAACCTGCCGCTGTTCGCCAGCTTTCTGGGGTTCATGCGCGAGGACGTGAAGATCAGCCATACCATCCTGACGCTGATTCCGGAACAGGACGAGGCCAGGATCGTCCACGGGATCGAGTCGATCACCGGCGACCTCGACAAAACCCGCGGCGCCATGGTCATGACGCTCGACGTCGCCTTCTACAAAGGCACCATGGACATGCTGTAAGGAGCCCCAGGAGGGCTGCTCGACGGGAAGGCTATTCTGTATTCTGGTGGGAGTCGGGCAGTGGTTCGTCGGTGTAGTCGTAGGGTTGCTTGCCTTGCTTGAGGCGGCAGTCGTGCTGCATTTGGCGGAGGGTCTGGGTGAGCCAGTCGGCGAGTTGCTCGTTGGTCATCCTGCGAATCTCTTCCGGGGGCAAAGGCTCGCCGAACCAGACGACGATGGGGCCCGGCGAAAAGAGCGTGCGGTGGCGGGGCCAGCATTCGAAGGCGCCATCGACCAGGGCCGGAACGACGGGCGCCTGGGAGCGGCGGCACAGCAAACCAAAGCCCGGCTTGAACGCGGTGATCTTTCCGTCCGTGCTGCGGGTGCCTTCGGGATAGAGGCAGACGCCGTGACCTTCCTTGAGCCGGGCGAGCACCAGCTTGATCGCGCCGATGTCCGCTTTGTCGCGTGCCAGCGGGATGGCGTTGGTCGAACGGATCAGGCCGCCGAACAGTCGCGAGCGGAAGAGCGAATCGCGGGCCATGAACAGCAAACGACGCTTGGCGCCGATGCCCATGAAGACCGGATCGAGGAAGCTCTGGTGGTTGCCGGCGATGATAAAAGGGCCTTCAGTGGGGATGCGGTTGCGGCCGTACACGCGGTAGCGGAAGAACAGCAGCGTGAACACCTGGCAGAGGAACCGCGCTACGAAGTACCACTTGACTTTGATCGTTTCCTTCAGCATGGCAAAAACCCGGACGCGAAGCGTTCGGCATGTGTCCTATCGGTCCGATGGGTCCTATGGGACCGATAGGACTCATAGAACCTATTCCAGAGGCTGCTCGCCCCCGGGGTTGATTCGATCGAGCAGTTGCTCGACGACTTCCTCGACAGTCAGGCGGGTGGTGTCGATGCAGATCGCATCGGCCGCCGGCCTGAGGGGGCCCACCGAGCGACTCTCGTCGCTGCGGTCGCGCGCTTCGATCGCGCGACGAAGCTCGTCGAGGTCGGCCGCGACGCCCTGCGCTTCGAGGTCGATCTTGCGCCGGCGGGCCCTCTCGGTCGCGTCGGCGACGAGATAGAACTTGGCGTCGGCGTCGGGAAACGCCACCGTCCCCTGGTCGCGGCCCTCGGTGACTACGCGCCCGAAGCGACGGGCGAACTGCCTCTGCATCTCGACGAGCCTGGCCCGCATCGGAGGCGAGGCGGCGACGTGGCGAACGTTGGCCGTCAGCTCCGGGGCCCGAATCCGATCTGTGACATCCACCCTATCGACGAAGACCCGCATCGCGTCGTCGTCGCCCGCAAATTCAAAGGCATGCCGTTCCACGACGCCCACCCACTGCGCCTCATCGCTCCAATCGACGGCGTCCTGCATCGCTGCGAAGGTCACGGCGCGGTACATCGCACCCGTATCGAGGAACGTCGCACCGATCCGGCGCGCCACCTGGCGCGCCACCGTGCTCTTGCCGCTGGCGGCCGGACCGTCGATTGTCACCACGAACGACGCCATCGCTCTCGGGCTACCTCCTGGTGTCTGCCGGCCGGTCACAGTCGCAGCATCCCTCTGTTCGGCGAGGCGGGCCCACCTTGACGGCGATCACGCTGGTGTCATCCACCTGTCGGGCCAGCCCGGAAAACCTACGCCGATAGGCCAGGACGTTGTGAACCATGTGGTCGGCCGGGCAATCGGCGAATTGCCTGGCCGCCTCCACCATCCGGTCCCGGCCCCACAGCATTCCGTTGAAGTCCATCGCATCGACCAGGCCGTCGGTATAGAACAGCAGGCAGTCGCCCTCTTCGAGCTGGACCGTCTCGATCTCGTATTTCGCCTGTGGGTCGACGCCGAGCACCAGACCGCCCTTGTCCAAGTCCTCGACCTGATCGTTTCGTATCAGCACCGTGGGCTCATGTCCGCAACTGCAGTAGGTCATCGTCTTCTCGACGGCGTCGATCGTGGCGTAGAACAGCGTAATGAACTCACCTTCACGGCACTCAATGCACGCCATCTTGTTGAAATTCTCAATGGCGTTCTTCGTCCGAACGGCCGTCCGGAGGCCGCTGTTCAGGTCGCCCTCGATCGGGCCGATATCCTTGAGCACCTCCCGAAACCCCTCGGTATAGGCCTGGAGCGCGCCTCGGAACCAGCTCATCATGATCGCCGCCGGAACGCCCTTGCCGATCACGTCAGCTATGGTGATGACAATCCGTCCACCGCTGATCGGCAGGAAATCGTAAAAATCGCCACCCACGTCAAAACAGGGAATATAGGTCGCCGCGATGTCCAATCCGCTGATCTTCGGGGCCTTCTCCGGGATCATCCGGCGCTGAATCAGGCCGGCCAGACGCATCTGCTCGGCCATCCGCTGGCCGGCAATCGCCTCTGCGTAGAGCTTGGCATTGGTGATCGCCACCGCACACTGCGATGCGACGGCCCGCGCGACGATCGTATCGGCTTCTCGAAAGCCCCTCGGCCGCGGGCTGTAGAGACGCAGCGCCCCGATCGACTGGTTGCGAAACTGCATGGCCACCGTCAACTGGCTGACCAACCCTTCCTTCTGTG
The DNA here is from genome assembly GCA_964610435.1 of uncultured Pirellulales bacterium. Classification (GTDB taxonomy): domain Bacteria; phylum Planctomycetota; class Phycisphaerae; order Sedimentisphaerales; family Anaerobacaceae; genus Anaerobaca. The sequence continues at coordinate 21,880 of CAZSXM010000015.1, forward strand.
TCGCCTCCCTGTACTGGATGCGACTGTCGTCCCGCATGTCGTCAATGACGACGGCCTCGCCGGCAAAAGCGGCCCGGATGACCTCGTCGTCCTTCGTCACGGGCCCCTTGTTGCGGTACTCCTCGCTGAGTCCGTAGGTGCTGCGCATCTTCAGGTCGTTGGTCTCTTCGTCCACTAGGCGGATCGAGCAGGCCCTGGCGCCGACGATTTTGACCGCCGCTTCGGCCAATCGGTCGAGCACCTCCTGGAGCGAGAACTCGCCCGCGACCAGCGTACTGAGCTGATAGACCTGCTCGTTTCGTTCGATATCTCTCTTGGTTCTACCCATATTCTGGCAATTCCACCCTTTCAGCGGGGCATTATAAGCGACATCGGGCCCGTCGGAAACGGCAAACTCGGCGCCAAGCACAAAACCGACCCTTGAACCCAGATCAGAAGGGCCCGACCAGGGTCACCGCTCCCCCGACTGGCGGCGGTGTGAACGCCTCATATCGGCGCTTGTCCCAATCCCACCAGAGCCACCGCAGCGAGGCGTCCTCCAGCGGGACCGCAAACTCGAAAACGACTTCTTGCGGCAAGCCCGTTTCATCGACGGCCAGGATCTCTACAGCCATCCGCTCGAGGCGGATCCGGTCTCCGACCCTCAGCGGATGCCTGGGACCGCGAACGTCGCTCAGATAGCGATAGAAGAAGACGAAATCCGCCCGCTCACCCTCCCGCTGGCAGTCGAAGAGACTTCCAGAGACCGATCTGACCACCAGTGCGTGCGCAGATGGGCGGACCACTTCGACCTCGTCGAAGCCGGGCACCAGCAGGCGTAAGCCCCTCGGCAAGGACTGGCCTTCATAAGCCCGAACGAATGGCTGATACAGAAATGATGTGGGATTTGGAGGGTTGACTACAACCAGGTCCTGGTTCTCAATGCCTTCCATCGGGCCCAGATCCATCGTCCGGGCCACCCTCTCCCGTATCCGGTCGGTCACGCTGGGGGCCAAGCACCGGCCGACGGCGGCCAGTGGCAGGTGAGCAACCATGAACACGACAAACAGGTTGCGAGCCGATCCCCTCAGCCATGAGGGCCTGGCATAGTCGGCCTGAATGGGCGCCACCGTTCCGCCGTCGTCCCAGTTGTGGGCGAGCCAGCCGGCGAGGAATTCGGCGATCAGACCAAAGGCGCCGACCGCCACGAACAGCAGCGACCGGCTCATCGGCAACGTCGCGCAGAACGGAACGGCCGCAAGCACCATCCCAAGGAACCAGAACCTCCCTCGCCTGTGCGAGCGCAGGAAACGCCAGAGGACCAGCGGGATCAAGATTGTCGCGACACTGAGTGCGAGCCAGAGCCCGCCCCTGCTGGTCGGTGGCAGAAAGCTGTACAGTTCCGGCGGGACCTTGATCCATTGGCCGGCCAGCAGAAATGGAACTCGCTGGAAAAAGGCCGCTGCGTAACCGACCGGCTCGCGCGCCGGATCGAAGTAGAAGCCCCCGCCGAAAGCACCATAACCCAATGCGTTGTAGCACAGGCGCCAGACGATGACCACGCCCGCAGCCGGCGCCAGGGCGAGCGTCCGGTCCCTCCGCCGTCCGGTCGCCATCATCACCTCATACGCGAACAGATAGGCAACGGTCGCCACGCCCGCCTCGGCCGATAGCAGCGACAGCAGCAGGCATAGAGGGGCCAGCACGGCTCCCGGCCGCCAGCGGTCGCGCCGCCAGCGGTCGTGTACGACAACCGACAGAAATCCAAAGAACAGGCTGATCAGCAGATTGCGGTTTGCCAGCCACATCGTCGGAAAGAAACTGCCGTCCTCCAACACGAACAACAGAGCCGCCAACCCCGCCACCGGCGCCGCGTCGATGAACCTGCGGTACAGCATCGCGACAAGCCAGACGACGGCCGCAAACCACAGAATGCCGTGCAGGTGCATCAGGGCCGGCGAATCGGGGAAGAGCCGGTAGTCCAGCCAGTGTGTCACAGCCGCAACGGGCCGAAGGAACGCCACGCGATAGCCTTCGTAGGTCCACCAGGGCAGCGCACCGTAGGCCTGCAGCGGCTCCAGGTTCGTCCCGGGAGCCACGGCGATATAGAGATGAGACAGGGTCCGTCTCAGCGTGCCCGAACGATCCGGGGCCAATCCCTTCTCCGCCAGACGCTCGACGAACGGCGAGGGCCCCACAAGCATCGCCCGCTGCATGTAGTCGTCGTTCAGCAAGCCTGCTCTCACCGCGGGCAACGAGACGACAACGGTCGTAACCGCCAGGACCAAGGGCAGGTATCGCGACCCGAGCCAGCGCACAAGCCACGCCGTCGCCGTCGCCCGGACGGTCCCGTTCGTGGACGGCCCGGCGATGCACATCCGGCCATCCTGGCCCAACTGTTCCGTTCGCTGCATCGGGTAGAACTTCACTTCCAGAAGATTCGGCGGCCCCCGGCGTGCTCCCCATTGGCCTCACCAGAGTCCTTGAAGGCACTGCGGACAACGAGTACAATGGAGCCGTACGCGAACTTCCGGCACAGGATAACGGCACGAAGCGATTCGTCAAGACCGAATGGGTGTGGGCGAATGGACCAGATCGCAAAGCATATCATCTTCACCGGACAGGTCCAGGGCGTGGGCTTCCGCTATGCGACGTACCGGACCGCCCGAGGGTACGATGTCACCGGGTTCGTCCGTAACCTGCCTGATGGGACGGTCGAAATGCTGGCCCAAGGACCAGCCGACGAGGTGGACCGCTGCATCGGGGAGGTGCAGGACTCGTTCGCCGGCTACATCCGGGAAACGCGGATCGAGCCGGTCCCCCACAATCCCCGATACACCGAATTCGGCATCGCCCACTGAGATCGTTGCAACAGGCAAAGTCCGGTCGCAACGCGCGATCTACACCTGGGCCAGGAGGACGACGTAGTTCTTGCCGTAGACTTTGGCGCACTTCGGACAGGTCGTATAGAAAAAGTACAGCTTCTCCAGCGTCTTCTTCTGCGACGCGACGATGTCCTTCATCTGGGCCACCCACTTGCGAATGTCCTTGTAGGGCCCCTCAAAGACCCGCGACAGGAACGTCCCGGAGATCCGCGCCATCTCGGCGCCCGGCACATCCTTCGTCACGGCGATGTACACGTCGGCGCCCCAGAGCGAGTTCTCGTCCGACAGCACAATTGGCTCCGGCGGCAGCGCATCGGCCGCCTGAATCCGCTCCATGTTGCGGACCATCACCTGGCCAAAGTTCAGCGGAATGTGCAGAATGCTCCGGACGCGGTCTTTGACGAACGGCTTGCCCTCGAACACCACTTCCCTGTCCTCCCACGGCCCCGGATCGAATCGCGGACAGCACCCGGTCTCGCTTCGTTCGTTTGACGTTTCCATTTGGATGGCTCCTTTCAGCGAATCGTCTCTGGTCTCCACACAGCACGGCTCACGGCGAATGGTAACACCGATCTCCATCGCCATCAACATCGTGTCTTCACCATCTCAGAAAAGGTGGGCACGTGCGCGCCGTCGCTGCTATAGTAGGGACCATCCGCATCCCATGGGCAACGGGTTCACGAAGGAACGCAACACGTGACGAGCCAACGTAAGAAGAAGAGATCGCCGCGGCGTAGCCAGACATCGAGACCGGCCTCGAAGAGGGAGCCCGAGCGCGCGGTCTCTGCGCCGACGGGCCGCCGTCTCTGGGCCTTTCGATTGACGGCCGCCGTGGGCGTGCCCCTTCTGGTCCTGATCGTGGCGGAGGTGGGTCTGCGCGGGGTTGGCTATGGATACCCTCCCGGTGCCATCCTCGAGATCAAGAAAGACGGGCGGACGTATGCCTGCGACAACAGCCGATTCGGTTGGCGGTTCTTCCCCCGGCATCTGGCCAGGGAGGCCAGCCCCTACATCTTTGCCAAGGCCAAGCCGGACGATACGTGTCGCATCTTCGTGCTGGGCGAATCGGCGGCGATGGGCGTGCCCGAACCGGCCTTCAGCTTCGCACGAATGTTGCACGTCATGCTCGCGGACCGCTATCCCGGTGTGCGGTTCGAGGTCATCAACACGGCGATGGCCGCGATCAACTCACACTGCATCCTGCCTATCGCTCGGAATTGCGCCCGTTACGAGCCGGACGTCTTCGTGGTGTACCTCGGCAACAATGAGGTCACAGGACCCTATGGGGCCGGCAGCGTATTCGCGCCTCTGGCGGGCAACCTGTCGGTGATCCGTGCGGCCATTGCCGTCAAAGGCACGCGGCTCGGCCAGTTGATGACCGACGTGCTGGCAGCCATCACGGCACGAGACGGGACGCCTGAAATGTGGCGAGGGCTCGAGATGTTCGTCGACAAGCACGTGCGGGCTGACGATGCCGGCCTCCAGGCGGTCTACGATCACTTCGCCAGCAACCTCGGCGACATCGTCCGGACCGGCCTGCGCAGCGGCGCCGAGGTGGTTCTCTGCACCGTGGCGACCAACCTCAAGGACAATCCGCCCTTCGGCTCGCAACTGCGGCGCGACCTCAGCGCCGCCGACGTCGAACGCTGGAATGAGACCTATCGGCAAGGCGTCACGCACGAGGAGGCCGGCCGATATCTGGAGGCCATCGATGCCTATCTGGCGACGGCCCGACTCGACGCATCCCACGCCGACCTGCAATTCCGCCTGGGACGATGCTATTGGCGAACGGGCGAATACGAAAAGGCCCTTGAACGGTACGTCGCGGCCCGAGAAGCCGATACGTTGCGCTTCCGCGCCGACAGCGGGATCAACGAGACGATCCGCACAACAGCCGCCGGTTACTCCGATGGCGTCCATCTGGTCGATACCGCTCAGATCTTCGCACAAGACAGCCCTCACGGGGTGCCTGGTGACGAGTTGTTCCACGAGCACGTCCACATGAATTTCCCCGGCAACTACCTGCTCGCCCGTTCTGTCCTCGACGTGGTCGAGCAGGCCCTGCCGCAACGCGTCAAGCAGGCGCGAGCTGAGAGAGGCGGACCGCTCACCGATGCGCAATGCGCCCGGCGTCTGGCCTACACCGACCTGGACCATTACCGGATCGCCGAGAAGATCCTCAACGATTTTCTCAAGCGGCCGCCGTTCAGCAACCGGCTCTATCACAACGAGCAGATCGGGCAACGTGAGAAGGAGTTGGCCGCGCTGCGTGCGAGCGCAAGTCCGCCGGCACTCGGGCAGGCGGCCGAGCGGTACCGTCTGGCCGTCGAGGACCGCAGCGACGACTGGCTGCTTCGCTGGAAATACGGCCAGTTTCTCGTCGAGACCCGAAGGGACTATCGCAACGCCGCCGAGCAATTTCGGTGGGTACGGGATCATCTGCCCCATTCCTGGCTGGCCCATCAGAGTCTGGCAACTGTGCTGGCGGCGATGGGCAACACGGACGAAGCCATGCGGCTGTACGAGCGGGCCGTGCAGCTCCAGCCGACGTCCGGGCGGACGCACTACTTCCTCGGCGAGCAATGGCACAACAGAGGCCGCATCGACAAGGCCAAGAAGCATTACGTCGAAGCCATACGGTGGGAACCCGACTGCATACCCGCCTACAACAGCCTGGCCCGGATCCTGGCGCAGGAAGGCGAATTGGATAAGGCGGCGGAAATCTGCCGGCGGGGGCTGGTCTTCTCGCCCGACAGCGCCGTCCTGCGGGGCAGCCTCGGCACCCTGTTGGCCCGGCAAGGCCAACGGGCCGAGGCGATTGAGGAATTGCAGGCCGCCCTGCGGCTTGACCCGAACTCGGCGCCGGTCCGAGAATCCCTGAGAATCCTCCTGCGGCAACCGAAGTGAGCAAGCCCCGCCGCTCGTGGACCCCGCCTGGAAAAGACGCGGCGAATGGCTTGACACGCCATGCGTTCTCTGCGACAGTGGGATGGACCGAAACCCGGTCAACCGCTGTCCGTGGACGGTTCCCGGCGTCATGCTCCGGGGGATCGTACAGAACTCCAGATTACGAAACAAACGGGTAATTTTTTGGAGATGAATGATGAATTGGAAGAGGACCGGATTGCTGTGGTTGCTTGCCTTGTCGATCTGTTTTGCGGCCCAGGCGGCGCCGCTGACCAGTCACCCCGATACGAGTGTGTATGACGGGTGGCGAATCGGCCCGCAGGCCTACACGTTCAATCGCTTCACCCTTTTCGAGGCCATTGACAAGGCCCAATCGCTCGGCGTCAGTTGGATGGAGATCTATCCCGGCCAGCGCCTGAGCAAGGACGACAACACGCGATTCGACCACAACGCCTCGCAAGAGATCCGAGACCGGGTCAAGGAGAAGCTGGCCTCCTGTGGCATTCGCCTGGCGAGCTACGGCGTGGTGGGTCTGGGCAGCGACGAAGCGGCGAACCGCAGGGTGTTTGAGTTTGCCAAGGACATGGGGATTGACACCATCGCCTCCGAGCCGGATCAGCGCGCGTTGCCGTTGATTGACAGGCTGTGCCAGGAATACGAGATCTCCGTCGCGCTGCACAATCATCCGAAGCCAACCCGCTACTGGGACCCCGACATAGTGCTGGAGGCCTGCGAAGGGCGAAGCCAATGGATCGGCGCCTGCGCCGACACGGGGCATTGGATGCGTTCGGACATCAATCCGCTTGAGGCGGTCAAGAAGTTTCAGGAGGCCGGGCGACTCAAGTATTTCCATTTCAAGGACCTCAATAGATTCGGCAGCGGCGCCCACGACGTCCCTTGGGGGACGGGCCAGGCCAATGTTAAGGAGATCCTGCACTACCTGCACGACAGCGGGTTCAAGGGATACTTCTCGGTCGAATACGAACACAACTGGGACAATTCGCTGCCCGAGGTCCAGCAGTGCGTCAACTACTTCAACGCAATTGCCTCGCAACTCAAGCCGACCGGCTGGAAGAACCTCCTGGCCGACGACCTGAACAACTGTGTTTTCCGAGAGGGGTCGTGGGAGTATGAAGACGGCGTCCTGACGCGCAAGGGCGGCGGCGACATCTGGACGAAGGACAAGTACGGCGATTTCATTCTCGACCTCCAGTACCGGGTCGAAGAAGGCGGCAACAGCGGCGTGTTCATTCGGACGGCCGACCTGTCCAACTGGATCAATACGGCGATCGAGGTGCAGATTCACGACAGCACCGATGGAACGAAGCACGGCCAGTGCGGCGCGATTTATGACGTTCTGTCGCCGTCGAAGGACATGACCAAGCCGGCCTGGGAGTGGAACCACATGAGCATCAAGGCCCTGGGCCCGAAGATCTACGTCGTGCTCAACGGCGAACAGATCATCGACATGAATCTGGACGAGTGGACCGAGGCCGGCAAGAATCCGCAAGGGACGAAGAACAAGTTCACCATCGCCTACAAGGACATGGCACGACGCGGGTTCTTCGGCTTTCAGGACCACAACGATGAGGTTCAGTTCCGCAACATCAAGGTCAAGGATCTGAGCCGGTAAGCGAACGGCGGCCAAACCTGAGTCATGATCGCGCCGACGGCAATCTCCAATTTTTCGCCTGTCGTGGAACCTTCTACGCCGCTCGTTCGATTAGATGTAGGACGAACATCCTCGTTCGCCTGAACTTGAAGTCCGGCGAGGACGCACGACGTACCCGACAACCGAGGAGTATGCACGATGCGCAAGGCCACAATGCGGAACCATGCTGTACTCGCCGCCATGGCCCTTGTTCTTGCCGGCGGCGCAAAGGCGGCAGATGATCCGAATGCGAATTGCACCTACTTCGCGATCCAGGTCGTGGACCGGCAGACCGGTCGCGGCGTGCCGCTGGTGGAACTGAAAACCACGAACAGCATCCGGTACTATACCGACAGCCACGGTATCGTCGCGTTTCTCGAGCCTGGCCTGATGGATCGGGAGGTCTTTTTCCATGTCAACAGCCACGGCTATGCTCTCGCCCCCAACGGCTTCGGTTACCGGGGGGCGCGCGTCAGAACCACACCTGGAACGACGGCCACAATCCGGATCGATCGGATCAACATCGCCGAGCGGCTCTACCGCATCACGGGCCAGGGCATCTACCGCGACAGCGTCCTGACCGGCCGGGCGGCGCCGCTGAAGAACCCCGTCCTCAACGGACAGGTGATGGGGCAGGACTCGGTGTTCACGTGCCGCTATCGTGGCCGAATCTTCTGGATGTGGGGCGATACGAGCAAACCATCGTATCCACTGGGGAATTTCGCCATGTCGGGCGCCGTCTCGGACCTGCCGGATCGCGGCGGGCTGAACCCGGCGGTCGGTGTCGATCTGGACTACTTCGTCGATGAAACCGGTTTCGGCAGAAGGATGGCCCCCCTGGAAGAGTCGGGCATGGTCTGGCTCGATCGACTGTTGACGGTTCGTGACCGGCAGGGCAACGAGCGGATGCTCGCCAAGTTCGCCCGGCTCCAGAGTCTCTCGGAGGTGCTCGAACGGGGTTTGATGGTCTTCAATGACGAGACCGAGACGTTCGAGCCGCTCGTGCGACCGGGACTGGAGTTTCTGCCCTACCGAAACACCGCACACGCATTCCGCGTCGATGTTGACGGCAAGCCCTACTACTACTTCACAGCCCCTTCGCCAATGAACCCGCGCCTGCGCGTCCGAGCCACGTGGGATCACGTGATCGACGCCAACCGCTACGAGGTGCTCACCACCCTGCTGCCGGACGCCGGCGAAGGCAGGCCCCGATGGGTCACGTTTGCTGAGGCCCTCGCCGGGATGGACACCGGCAAGACCGCCGTCATCGACGCCCTCGAGGCGGAGGCCAAAGATCTGCGGGTCTACGATGCCGAATCGGGCAAGGCCGTCGTACCGCACAACGGAACCGTGCACTACAACGCCCACCGGCAGCGATGGATCGGCGTCTTCAGCCAGCAGTTCGGCGATCCGTCCTATCTGGGCGAGATCTGGTACGCCGAGGCCGATACGCCGGTCGGCCCGTGGGCCTACGCCCGCAAGATCGTCACGCACGAGAAGTACTCGTTCTATAACCCCAAGCATCACCCGCTGTTCGACCAGGACGGGGGCCGCACGATCTACTTCGAGGGCACGTATACGTGGACCTTCTCCGGCTCCGAAGAAGCGGCAACGCCCCGCTACGACTACAACCAGATCATGTACCGCCTGGACCTGGACGACCCGCGACTGACCCTGCCGGCGCCGGTCTACCGCGTCCGCGACACCGCGGGCCAGAACCGCCATCTGCTTCGTGACGCCGTCACGCAGACCAGACAGTGGGACCGCGTGCAATCCGTGGCCTTCCATGCCGTCGAGCCCGGTCGGGCGAGTGATGATGACCTCATCGCGATCTACGCAGAGAGCGAACGGAAGGGGCATCTGACCACACAGCAACCATCGCCTTCATCGGCCCCGCTGTTCTTCGCGTTGCCGGTGGCCGAGACCTCGGGCGAGCGCCCGCACATCGTCGATTTGTATCCATACCGACATGCCGATTCCGCCCGGGTCCGCTACAGCACCAATCCCCAGTGGAACGCACCGGGCTGGAAACGAATGGACAGGCCGCTGTGCCGCGTCTGGAAGACGCCGCCGGTCGCTCCGCTCCTCGATCTCCAGACACACGGAGCCGCCACGGGCCGTACCGCACGCCCAAGCTACAACACCCAGCCGTCCCGATAGGGAGGATGGAGGTCCGCATTGGCCTCGTCGCAGTTGGTGAACCGCATATTCGGGCCGTCCCATTGAAGCGTCTGGCCCAGCCTCTTGATGCCCACCACACCCAGCAAGGCAATCTCCGTCAGCGGCCCGCCGTAGTCGAAGTCAGAGCCGGCCTTACCGCCGTTCTTGATCGCATCGAGCCAATCAGCGAAATGGTCCGCTACACGCGGCAGCGTCTTGGCCGGCTGCCGATACGCCTTCATCTTCTCTTCAGGGAAGATGCGGGCGCCGCCGGCCCCATGCGAACCGTACATGATCTTGCCTTTGTCGCCGATCACGATCGCGCCGGTGCCGGGCACGTTGCGTCCGGGCTCCAGGTCGTCCGGCCGGGGAATCGTCTCGACGCCATCATACCAGACGAGTTTGACCGGTCCACGGTCGCCCTTGGCCTCGAATTCGTACGTGACGACGCTGCCCTTGGGGAACGTCTCGCCGTGCGCCTTGGGATCGTAGCCTTTGGCCTGGGCCTGGACCGTCTTGGGCGCACCAAGATCGAGGGCCCAGAAGACCGGATCGACCACGTGACAGACCCAATCGCCAATCACGCCGCAACCAAAGGGCATCCAGCGCCGCCATGTGCCCGGCACGTACATCGGGTGATACGGCCGGAACGGCGCCGGCCCCAGCCACAGATCCCAGTCCAGCCCTTCGGGGACCTCGTGCGTCTCCTGAAGCCTCGACAGGTTGTCGATGGCGCTGTAGACCGACCCGCACGCCGCGTGGACCTCGGTGACGTTGCCGATGGCCCCGTCCCAGATCCACTCGCAGAACATGCGAATCGTATCGAACGAATGGCCCTGGTTGCCGAGCTGCGTCACCACCTTGTGCTCGCGCGCCGCCTTCATCAGGGTGCGGACCTCGTGAATCGAATGGGCCAGCGGCTTCTCGCAGAAGACGTGCTTGCCCCGCCGGATGGCGTCCAGGGCAATGACCGTATGCGTATGATCGGGCGTGGCAATGGTCACGGCGTCGATCTGGCCGTCCATCTCGTCGAGCAGCCTGCGATAGTCGCGATATTCCTTCGCCCTGGGGAAGTTCGCGAAAGCATCGGCCGCCCGGCGGCTGTCAACGTCGCACAGCGCGACGATATTCTCATTTCGCACGCCGTGCAGGCTGGCCCCGCCCCGACCGCCGACGCCGATGCAGCCCACGTTGAGCTTCTCGCTCGGCGGCGTCCGGCCCTGGCCCAACACGTGACGCGGAACGATGGTGAAGGCGGCGATAGCGCCGGTGGCGGATTTGACGAACTGCCGTCTCGATGTCATCTTGCTGCGGTCACCCATGTTCACACCTCAATCATTGGATTGGAGCATCGTGCTCTATTGAATGACTCCATTTCATTCCGGCAAGTCTACCACAACCGACCCAGGAACCCAACACGAATTGCCTGTCGCACGGATAGCCAACTACCGGACGTGCGGCATCTGGACGAAAACGCTCCAATTCGCTCTTGAAATCGAAGTACGGGTCGAAGCTGCCTGCCACGCCGTTTCGCGAGAAGACGACCCCCGGATCGATATCGCTACGCGGTCCAAAGTCCTTACGCAGCGCCGAACCAAAAAGGTACACCTCTCTGACGGCGTACTTGTGGCACAGGGAGTGGATTTCCGCTTTCTTCCCGTCAACAATGCTCACAGTGTCCTTTCTTGCAGCGGGCCTGAGAGTCAGGGCACGTGCATCCGGTCCGTCGCCATTGTAGCATCTTGCGGGCGGACGGCAACCATCGCGCTGCGTGGTGCGCCTTTGCTTTCCACATGATGTCGGCAGAAATGGACGCCGCAACGCACAGGGTGGCGTTGCGGCGTCAGATCACATCAGCGAGCGACCCTCGGAAGCATATCGAGCGTCGGACCGCCGAACCAGGACTTGCTGGCTTCGGCGGTGCCGCCGTAGGTGCCGAGGTTGACGATGCCGCCGTTGGGGAGCGGCTCATCGCCGACCGGAGCGGTCGGGTCGCCGGCATCGATGCACGGACTGGTCACATCATCCTGGACCCAGCTTTGCGTGACCGGGTCCCAACGTCCGGCCTGGCTGCGGAGGTGATAGTCCCCATCGACCCACACATCTTCGTCGGCATCCCAATACCCAGGGGCGGCAAACAGCGGATCCACGTCGAGATTGCCCTCGCCCGGCCAGCCGCCCAGAGTATTGCTGTAGCTCACCGATACGTTCATGTAGCGGACGCGTCCATCTTCGAACATCGGTGTCTCGTCCCATGCGATGCTGTTGAGAAGGACCACACTCGCCGGCGCACGGCTCACCACGCGAAACAGCGAACCGTTGGGTGTCCGATTGTCGGCGATCGTGGTGTTTGTCAGCAGCAGAGGAGTCTGGGATTCGATCACGGCGCCGTCATCCAGCACCCTGTTGCCCACAAAGAGGCATTGCTCGCTGGACAGGCCGCCAAAACCATAGAAGGCCGCCCCGCTTTGGTAGGCGGTGTTGCCGCTGAAGCGACAACGCACGACACGGTTCAGGTTCCCTGAAATGGCGCCACCTCTATCGGCCCAGTTGTCGCGGAACACGCAGTCGGCCACAGACACCTGGTAGTTGGAGGCAATGTAGATCGCCATGGCCCCGCCCGAACTCCGAGCGCCGGGTGCCGTCTGTGGTTGGAGGGTATTCGCTGTGAAGGTGCAATCCGTCGCGCTCAGATTGCCGTTGACATGATACAGTCCTCCCCCCGTGTTGACGGCCGCATTTCCCCAGATCACACAGCCGGACAGGGACAGATCGACCCCTTCGGTGTACATCGCCCCGCCCCTGGCGGAGTAGGCCATGCCCAATTCGCAATCCACCAGTGCCAGACGCCCCCCCTGCGCGAACATGGCCCCACCACACTCTCTTGAAGCATTCACGAGGAATCTGCTGTCATGGATCTCTGAAAGGGTCTCCATGTCTCCCCGAGCGTGACGGATAAATAGGGCGCCGCCTTCTGGACCCCAATTGCATGTGAACGTGCAGCGTCGCACGGTCAGACTGCTACCGATGATACGCAGACCTCCGCCGCCGTCTGTTGCATGTCTGCCAGTGAGGTCGGGCGCGTGTCCGTCTCGGATAGTGAATCCATCGAGCACAGAGGCAAGCACGCCTTCAGCCACAACGACATTGACGCTATTGTCGTGTCGTCTCGGCGACTCGGCAAGGTGATGCGCTTCCTCAACCTCGCCGTCGTCGGCGTTCAGGTCGCCGCTGAGGACCGTTTCGTAGCGTTCGACGTCGCGCTCGTCGGGGTCGTCGCCGGTCAGGCCGGCGTAGCCGCCCGCCAGCGTCACCCCGCTGACGAGGTGGAACGACGCGTCGCGGTCGCCAGGAATGATGCCGATACCCCGGTCGGGCGTGTAGACGCCCTGGGCCACGTGGACACGGTCGCCTCTGCCGGCGACGGCCAGCGCATCCTGGAGATGCACGAAGGCATCTGCCCAGGACGTGCCGTTGTTGGCGCCGGCAGCATCGTCATCGACATAGATGACTCTGCCCCAGCCGGCCGTCGTGAGTCCTGCAACCAGGACGCACACGGCCACCATGATTCGCTTGCTCCCTAACCTGTCCATGTTCCGCTCCTTTCGATATGAATGATGACTATGACATCGCATGGGACCACACCCATGCCCGCTTCGCGCAGACCGCCACCGCTGTCGCTCCGTGCAGACGTCAGACTGCGACCAGATTGGAGTTCTCCGCGCATGTCGCACCTCGTGCATCGGGAAGCCCTGATTGCAGAGCGTCCGAGCCGCAGAGAAACTCACCGGGTCACAAAGGCAGGCGGGTATGAACGAAACAGATGATATGATAGCAGACCAGAATCTTATAGTAGACGCTTCTGCCCGCCTTCATGTCTCATTTCCCGAATTCTACCAAGCAGCAGACGATCTCTGCAAGGAATTTCTCCGCCCCGCGGCCAACTTTTGTCAGCTTGCTTGGCGACGAGCCGCCCGACAGGAGGACGTGAAGTGGATCGCCAGTTGGGCGATCAGGCCGAGGCCGACCAGCACGACGGCGAACCAGTACGGCGCATAGGGCCCGACGTTTCTCGCCAGATGGCCGCCGGTCCCGGCGCCGACAGCGATGCCTATCGATATCACCATTTCGTGGATGGTCATGCGCGTCGAGCGATTGCGGCTGGTCGCAGCGCCGTAGTAAAGGTGGCTGCTGTAGGCGAACCCAAACGACAGACCGAGCACGATCGCCGAGGCAGCGAAGACGCCCAGCGTGCGCCCGTAGATCATCATCAGCAGAGCCAGCATGAGCATCGCCTGGCTCGCCAGGAGCGGGACCACCTTGAAATGCCAGAACGCCCAACGGCCCGCGGCCAGAAGCGTCAGGAAATTGCACAACGCGAAGACCGCATAGTAGCCACCGTACTGGGCCTCGGAATACCCCAGTGCGACGAAGAGCAGGGCAAATTGCGATCGCACGATCGCCTGCGACGCCCAGGCGCAGAACAGCGCGATTCGCGAGATCCAGCGATAGGCCGCAAGCGAACGGGCATCGGGGATCGGCTCGGCCGCCGGATTGGAGGGCCCCGTCTCGCTCGCATGTCCGGCGCCGTTCTTGGCAAAACTCAGCATGGCCAAAGACGCCGCAAAGCACACGGCCGCCGCAATCATCGGCCCAAGCGTATTCCATTCAACCAGCCACGCGCCGATGAGTGGTCCGATCAGCCCGCCGCTCGACCAGGACCCATTGTAGCGTCCGAACCGTCGATTCAGCTCGACCCCCTCGTAGCGGGCGGAGACCCAACTCATCAGGAACGGCCAGTACAGCGTCATGGAGGCCCCGCCGAGCCCTCCGGCAACGATGATCATCCAGATCCACACCAGCCCGTCGGCGTCCCGGCGTCCCGCACCAAACACCGCCGCCACCATCGCCGCCGCCGCGACGAAGGCTACAACCGTTGCCAGACGCGTGGCCCATCGGACATCCAAATGCCCCAGGAGCGAGCCGGTGAGGATCAGGGCGACCATGTACGCCAGGCTGTTGGCCGCCAGCGCGTAGCCGACGTGCGTCTCCGTACCGCCAATGGCGGTCAGGACGAAGGGCATGGCCGTCCAGCAGATGCCCAGGCTCAGCGCCGTGGAAAACGCCGCGCCGTACAAGGGCCAACTGCGACCGGTTCCGGCCGAATTCGTTGTCTGTCGTTCTCGTGTCATCTCTATGGGGCTCCAGAGTCGGCGATTGTAACATCCGCCGCCCAATCTTCCAGTGACCACCTGTGAGAAAAGGACAGTTCACCGGAAGATCGCCATACCCAATCACAGTGCATTGGTGTGTAATAGGCCGAACAGCGATCGCGTTTCAGTCAGGTGCGCAGGATGGTCGAGGAAAGACTGTTGATTCTCCGGTTCAAGAGAGGCTCGCCACAGGCCCTGCGCCGGATCTATGACAAGTACAAGGTCCAGATGCTCAAGCTGGCCACAGTGCTGCTGGGCGACGGCAACGCCGCCGAGGACATCGTGCACGACGTCTTCGTGTCGTTTGCCGGCTCGGCCGAGCGGATCAAACTGACCGGCAGCCTCCGCAGCTATCTGACCACGAGCGTGGTCAATCGCGTCCGCAACCAGAGGCGAAACAACCTCCGACACGGGGGAGTCAGCCTGGAAGCTGCGTCACTGCCTGCGTCCGGCGGCCCGGGGCCCGCGCAGTGGGCCATTCTCAGCGAACAACTGGCCCTGCTGGCCGAGGCACTGCAGCAGTTGCCTTACGAACAACGCGAAGCGGTCAGTCTTCGCATGGAGATGGACATGAGCTTCCGCCAGATCGCGGCGGTGCAACGCGTACCGCTGAACACCGCCAAAGGCCGATATCGCTACGCCATGGAACGACTGCGGTCTCTGCTTGAGAGTGAGGTACGACAATGCAATCCGCAGACCACATAAGAAGGTTGTTTCAAGAGGCCCGGCTCGGCATTGGGCCCCAGGCCGACGAGCGGGTCTTTCGGGACATACTCCAGGCCCAGCAGGAACACACACAGAAACCAGAGACATTGATTGTGAAAGGGAGATCGATCATGAAGAGTCCATTCGCCAAACTTGCCATTGCAGCAGCCGTTGTCGTCGCCTGCCTCATGGGTCTGTTCCTGTGGACGGGCACGCAATCCAGCGTCGCCTTAGCCGACGTCCTGATCCGAATGCAAGAGGTCAGAGCCTACGTATTCCACTGCACCGCGACGATTACCGGGCTGAAGGTTGGTGACACAACAGTAGATACAGAATCCCATAGCATCGTCATGACGTCGCAAGACCACGGAACCAAGATGGTCATGGAGACCGCCGATCCAGGCCGAGCGAGGACCATGACTCAGGAGATGTACATGTCGCCCCAGAATGGGACCATGCTGACGATCATGCCCGAAGAGAAGAGGTACATCCGCATGGAATACGACGAGAGCATGGCCGAACGCATGCGCAGACAGAATCAGGACCCGAGCGCCATCGTTCAGCTCGCCGTAGGACAGGGCTATGATAGCCTGGGACGGGTCATGCTCGACGGTGTCGCGGTCGAGAAGTTCCGCAGCACGGACCCCAACTTCCTGGGCAACGTGATGGATCGGCCCGAAGTCATGATCTACGTGGACGTGCAGACCCAACTGCCTGTGCGCATGGAAATCGACGCCCGGATGGGCGAAGGGACGCGCATTCATACGGCGATGCACGATTTCCAGTGGGACGTGGTGGTCGACGCGGCCGAGTTCAATCCGGTCATCCCGGACGACTACACACCTTTGGCCGGCGGGCCGCTCAAGATGCCGGCCATAAATGAGGAGACGGCCATCCAGGGGTTGAAGCTCTGCGTGGAACTGACGGGCCGCTACCCGGAGAAGCTCGACATGATGAGCCTCATGTCGCAGATGGGACTCGTCCAAAACCGTGAGAATCCGTTGTTCAAGCAGCTTCGAGACGAGAATAAGAACCTCACGGAGGACGAGAGGATCAGGAAGCTCACAGACATCCTGATGCCCATCCAGGCCATCGGCACCTTCCACGCCATGCTCCTCGCGGATGACAAGGACCCGGCCTACTACGGTGACGTCGTCACGCCCGAGGATGCCGATCAGGTCCTGATGCGGTGGCAGGTTTCCGAGACCGAGTACCGCGTGATCTTCGGCAGTCTGCACGCCGAGACCGTCAGCGCTGAGGTGCTGGCGGAGCTTGAGAAGACGCTGCCTCGTCCATAGCGTATTGTTGGCTCAGTTCACGACGGGCCGGGTCTTCGGATCCGGCCCGTCTCGTTGGCCAAGCCCATCAAGTGCAATGTGGATCATCGCAGCAGCGCTGAGAGATCGATCGCATGCTCCCGAAAGCGGTCGGCCGGCAGCGCCACGGTTTGCCATCGGCCGCTTCGCCGCTTCATGTGCCGCTGATAGTCTTCGATGCGAATGCAGAGGAAGAAGTACCGATCCCCATCGAGGCAGAGGACATCGTGCCCGTCGAAATCCACATCGACGTTGATCGCTCGGTAGGCAAAGGCGAAGGCCGCCTCGTGACCGGCCCCGAGGGCCTTCTGCCACGCCCGCAGGCTCCAGACGTCGTCGCGCGTCACCCAGCAGTCCAGACCCCGCAGCCCGGCCAGCGTGGTCCCGGCGAACGTCCGCCCCTTGACCTCGATGATGACACGCCGGCCCAACGGAGCGTAGAGCAGGAAGTCGAAGTTCTTGACGGACCGCCCCACCGTGCCGATCCGCTGGTGCTCATCGGCGCGGACGTAGGCCATCTGATGATCGATCAGCCAACTTTCAAACGCGCGTTCGTAGTGATTGGCTGCACCCTCTCTCATGCCGCTCCCTCCTGCCGTCGTGGGTGTTCACTTGCCGACGCCGGCGGCGCACAACCTCACAACCCGCCGATGTCACGTCTCGGCCAGTTCCGACAGAAAGCGATCCGCGCCGACTTGCCGTTGCTCTCCGCTGGTCATGTCCTTGACGGCCAGCTCTCGGCGGTCGAGGTATTCCTGCCCGAGAATCACGCAGTAACTCGCATTCTGCGAGGAGGCCTCCTTCAGTTGCTTCGAGAGTCCGCCGAGCTTGTAGCTGAAATTGGCGGATCGGCCCACAGCGCGCAGCTTGGCCGCGACCGAGTACATCGCCCTGGCCAAAGCGCCGTCGGCGCAGGCGACGAAGAACTCAAGTCGCCGCGGCGGGACCTGGCTGTCCAGGAGCCCCTTCTGATGGAGCAGGATCTCCAACACGCAGTCGCCCATCCCCATCCCCGTGGCGGGGATCGACGGACCGCCGAAATCGCGGAGAAGGTTGTCGTACCGCCCGCCGCCGCAGATGGCCCGCAGCTCGCCGACGATATCGTGGATTTCGAACACGACACCCGTGTAATAGGCCAGGCCTCGCACGATGCTCGGATCGAAGACGCAGTAATCGGCCACGCCCATCAATTCCAGCGTCGCAAAGACGCTCTGCATCTGCTCGGTCGCGGCGCGAATCTCGTCGTCCGGCGTAACGACGCGATCGAGCTGTTCGACCGAATCCAATGCCATGAACTCACCGATGCGCCGGGCCTGCTCGGTATCGGCCACCTGCTCGGCCAGCATGGCATCGAACGTCTCGGCCGGCAGCTTAGCCTTCTTGTCGAGCAGGGCATACATGGCGTCGAGGCGGCTCTCGTCGATCCCGATCTCTCGCAGCACGAGTGCCAGGAGCTTGCGGCTGGAGATCTTCGCGCGGACGTCGGCGGGAGTCAGGCCGACCATGCGGAGATAATCCAACGACGTACAAATGACCTCCGCATCCGCCTCGGGGCGGTCGATGCCGATGATGTCGATGTTCCACTGGAAGAACTCGCGCAGCCGCCCTTTCTGCGGTCGCTCGGCGCGGCACAGTCTGGGCACGGAGAACCACTTGATCGGCCGGGGCAGGGAGTTGATCTGCTGATTGACCATGCGCGCCAGGGTGGGCGTGATCTCCGGACGGATCGCCAGATCGCGCCCGCCGCGATCCTGGAGCGAGAAGAGTTGTTCGACGATCTCGTCGCCGCTCTTGACCTGATACATCTTGAGATACTCGAAGATCGGCCCATCGTATTCTTCGAAGCCGTTGCGAATCGACGCGTTCTTCCATCCGTCGATGATCCAGTTGCGCCGGGCCATCTCGGCCGGGTAGAAGTCCCGCGTCCCTTTGACCGGTGGTATCTTCATGCCTTCTTGGACTTCCCTCTGTGCTGTGTGGCGCGCTGCTTCTCAATCACGTTGTTGTCGAACTTGATCCGAATGTACTCTTCCATCTCCTTGTCGCTGGTGAAATGGAGTTCGTAGTCGTATTCGCCCTCGACGAAATCACAATCGGAGTGCTTGTACTTGCGGCAGATGCTCGGCCGCTTCGCATAGATCTGGCACCGGTAGTCCGTCTCGGACAGATGGCGGCACTTGTTCTTGATGTTCACGTACCAGTCGCCGTCTTCGACGAACACCGTGACGTCCTTGTGGCACAAGTACCATCGGACGTCGTCGAAGTCCTCCCTGGTCTCCGGCGTCTCGATCGGCAGTGCGAAATACCGACAACACAGCCCCGTGCACTTGTCGCATTGACTCTTTTGGGTCATCCAACATCCCCTTCGATTCCACGCCAACGAAGCCTCCCCGACAGAAGGCCAAGCGTAGTATATAAGGCACCAGGTGTGCCTCGTCAAGCAAGCGATCGATCGCGGAGTATCTGCCCAGATGCTATGGCAAAGCCGTTTCGGGCACCGTTCACAGGAACGACGAGAAGGGACAGCGGCGCGTCCGGCCAGTTAGACCCTGGCGGTTGAGGAGGCCTGTTTGGCGCCGGCGGCTCGCCCGGTCGCGACAATTCGAGAACCGCGCTGCGCCATCGGCGCACCTTCGACCGTCGCTTTGCTGCCCAACGCGCGCCACTTCCGATAGCGGCCGTCCACCAGCTCGTCGATGGAGACACGCCGCAACTGGGTGAGCGTTCGAGCAATGTATGTCTCGACGTTGTAGACGGTATCGTGCACGTTGCGGTGGGCCCCGCCGACCGGTTCGGGAATGATGGCATCGACCAGACCGAGCCGGTGCAGGTCTTTACTCGTCAGCTTGAGCGCCTCGGCCGCATCCGACGCGCGCGAGCCGTCGCGCCAGAGGATGGCGGCACAGCCCTCCGGAGAGATCACCGAATAATAGGAGAACTCCAGCATCGCCAGTCGGTCTCCCACGGCGATGCCCAGCGCCCCGCCGGAACCGCCTTCCCCGATGCAGATCGAGACGATGGGAACTCTCAGACGGGACATCTCGCTGAGATTCAGTGCAATCGCCTGCGCCTGACCGCGCTCCTCGGCGCCCACGCCCGGATAGGCGCCCGGCGTGTCAATCAGCGTCACGATCGGCAGACCGTACTTCTCTGCAAATCGCATCTTCGCCAGGGCCTTGCGGTACCCTTCCGGGTTCGGACAGCCGAAGTTGCACACGATCTTCTCTTTGGTGGTCTTGCCCTTGTCCTGCCCGACGATCAGGACCTTGTTGCGGGCGATCTGCCCAATGCCGGTGACAATGGCGCGATCGTCGCCAAACAGCCGGTCCCCGTGCAACTCGCGAAAGTCCTTGACCATGAGGCGGAGGTAGTCGCTGAGGATCGGCCTCTGCGCGTGCCGAGCCACCTGGACCGTCTGCCAGGCCGTGAGATTGGAGTACGTCCGCTTCAACTCGACGATGCGGTCCTTCTCAACGCGCCGGATCTCGACGGAGTAGTCGATCCCCTTCCTCGCGCTGAGAATGCGCAACTCCTCGGCCTGTCGTTCCAGATCGGCCACCTTCTGCTCGAAGTCCAGGCAGCCTCCGTTGTTCGTTTTGTTGTTCTCGCGCGCCATACCGTCGCTCAGTCTTGTTCCGTTGCCACCGCCCCATACGCTCGTCCGGCGCCGGCGGGTTCACAAAAAAAACGCCCCACGCCGCCGGCGGGGACTCGCCATTTGTTTGCCAGATCCGTTAGCTCGGTTTCAAGCGGCTGATGCTAACATTTTGCCAAGGCAAAGCAAAGAAAAAAATTGACACACCCACGCACCAGCTATACCCTTGGACATCGGCCGGCTCCTATCCTTCAGATATAAGGTCTTTTCCGTGAGAGACTTAGAGCGTATATGCATCATTGGCCTCGGGCTCCTGGGGGGCTCGATCTCCTCGGCCATTCGCCAACGCCTGCCGGGCATCTCGGTCGTGGGCTACAGCCATCGGGCCGCCACGCGGGCCAAGGCCCGAGCCCTGGCGATCGCCCCGGAGGTCGCCGACGAGCTGGCGACGGCGGTTTCCGACGCCGATCTGGTCATTCTGGCGACGCCGATTTTCACATTCGAACGGTATTTCGCTGAGATCAACGGGCGGGTCCGGCCCGACTGCATCGTTACCGACGTGGGCTCGACCAAGATGCTTCCGCACCGCTGGGCGGCCGAACGACTCACCGATGGAGGCCTCTACATCGGCTCGCACCCGATCGCGGGATCGGAACAGAGAGGAGTCGAGTTCGCCAGGGACGATCTGTTCGTCGATGCCCGGTGCATCCTGACGACTGACCCGGGCGTGCGCCGCGACGCCCTCCAAGCGCTCAAGCAGTTCTGGTCGGGCCTTGGCTGCTTCATCGAGACGATGAGTCCGGCCGAGCACGACCGCGTTCTGGCCAACGTCAGCCACCTGCCGCACATCATCGCGACCGGTCTGGTCAACGCCAGCGATCCGCGTGATATGAAATCGGCGGGCAAGGGCTTTCTCGACAGCACGAGAATCGCCTCCGGGCCCGCCAACGTCTGGACCGACGTCCTGCTGGCCAACACCCACAATCTCATCGAGGGGATCGACCGCGTCCTCGTCGAGCTTTCCGCCATCAAGCAGGCGCTCGAGGCCGAGGACAGACGGGCCATCGAGGCCTTGCTCGAGGGGGCCCGCAAGAAGCGAGCCGCTCTGGTCGCATACAAGATCAAGAAGAAGGAACTACTGTCGTGAAGCAATGGCGTGTTGAAGTGTTCAATCGAGCCGCCTTCTCCGACGTGCACGGCAACGGAGTGCTGGAGGACATTCGCGAGCTTGGCGTCACCTCGATCGAGGCGGTGCAGTCGGCCAAGGTGTTTCTCATCGAAGCGGATTTCGATTCGGCCTTCGCCGAGCGCGTGGCCAAAGAGCTGCTCAGCGATCCGGTTTGTGAGGAGTACTACATCGGGCGCAGCAGCGCTCCGGCCGGGCTGGCCCGCGCGACGCTGATCGAGGTCCATCTCAAGAGCGGCGTCACCGACCCGGTGGCCGAGTCCGTCACGGCGGCCATTGCCGACATGGGCGTTGTCGGCGCGCAGGTCCGGACCGCTCGCAAGTATGTCCTGCTGGGCGAGGTCCGTCCCGCCCAGATCGAGACGATCGCCAAGCGGGTTCTGGCCAACGACTGCATTGAGGACGTGGTCGTCGGCGACGAAGCCGAGCCGCCCAGCCCACACCTGAGCCCGTACAAACTCAACATCACACACTGGCCCGTTCGCGATCTCGACGACGCCGGCCTGGAGTCCCTCAGCAAAGAACGGGACCTGTTCCTGAACCTCACCGAAATGAGGGCGATTCAGGCATACTTTCGCCGGATCGAGAGAGAACCGACCGATGTCGAATTGGAGAGCCTGGCCCAGACCTGGAGCGAGCACTGCGTCCACAAGACGCTGCGCAGCGCCGTCGAATTGGCGATGGATGGGCAGACGGTCCACTTCGACAACCTGCTCAAGGAGACCGTCTTCAAGGCCACGCAGGACCTCGCCAAGGACTGGTGCATCTCCGTCTTCGCCGACAACGCCGGGGTCGTGGAGTTCGACGAGGACTCGGCCGTCTGCTTCAAGGTCGAGACCCACAATCACCCGTCGGCGCTCGATCCCTACGGCGGCGCCGCCACGGGCATCGGCGGGGTCATCCGCGACCCGATGGGCACGGGCATGGGGGCCCGTCCGATCGCCAACACGGACGTCTTCTGCTTCGGCGAGCCCGACATGGCCCTCGCCGAGGTCCCCAAGGGTGTCCTGCACCCACGGCGAATCATGAAAGGCGTCGTTGCGGGCGTGCGCGATTACGGCAACCGCATGGGCATTCCCACCGTCAACGGCGCGGTCTACTTCGACGAGCGTTACCTGGGCAACCCACTGGTCTACTGCGGCAACATCGGCCTGATGGACAAGGACAAGGCGTTCAAGCATCCGCAAAGCGGCAACCTGATCGTCGTCGTCGGCGGGCGCACCGGACGCGACGGGATTCACGGCGCGACCTTCTCCAGCGGAGAAATGACACACGAGCACGAGACGGTCTTCTCACACGCCGTGCAGATCGGAAACGCCATCACCGAAAAGAAGATGCTCGACGTGCTCTTGCAGGCCAACGAGGCCGGCCTCTATGAGGCGATCACCGACTGCGGCGCCGGCGGATTGAGCAGCGCCGTCGGCGAGATGGGCGCCGAACTCGGCGCTGAGGTCGATCTCGACACCGTCCCGCTCAAATACACGGGCCTCAGCTATACCGAGATCTGGATCAGCGAGGCGCAGGAGCGGATGGTGATCGCCGTCAAGCCGGAGAACCGCGACGCCATCCTAAAGATATTCGAGAGCGAGAACGTCGAGGCGACCGTCATCGGCCGCTTCACCAACGATCGCAAGCTGCGTCTGCGCTACAACGGCCAACAGGTCGCCGAACTGGACATGGACTTCCTCCACGACGGCGTACCGAAATACAGCCGCAAGGCGGTCTGGGCGGCGCCGGCCCTGAGCGAGCCGGCCGAGGCCGAGAAGGACAACTACAACGACGAACTGCTGGGCGTCCTGGCCTCGTACAACGTCGCCAGCAAGGAGTGGGTCATCCGCCAGTACGACCACGAGGTGCAGGGCGGCTCGGTCGTCAAGCCGCTTGTCGGCGTGACCAACGACGGCCCCGGCGACGCGGCCGTGATTCAGCCGAAACCGACCAGCTCTCGCGGCTTAGCGATCAGTTGCGGTATGAACCCGCTCTACGGCGACATCGACCCCTACTGGATGGCCCTGGCGGGGATCGACGAGGCCGTTCGGAATCTCATCTGCGTCGGCGGCCGCGCCGACCGCATCGCCCTGCTCGACAACTTCTGCTGGGGCAACTGCACGCATCCGTTGACGTTCGGAACGCTGGTCCGGGCGGCACAGGCCTGCTACGATGGCGCCATGGCCTACGGCGCCCCGTTCATCTCGGGCAAGGACTCGCTCAACAACGAGTTTGCCTGCGAGAACGGCACGACGATCCGCATCCCGCCGACCCTGCTGATCAGCGCCATGTCGATCGTGGACGATGTTGAACGATGCGTCACAATGGACGCCAAGAGGCCCGGCAACCTGCTGTTCGTCGTCGGGCGGACCGGCAACGAGCTGGGCGGATCGCACTACTACAAGCTTCGGGGCCAGCTCGGCGCCAACGTGCCCAAGCTGGACCTCGAACTGGCGCCGCGGATCGCTCGCAAGGTGGCGCAGGCCATCGCCGACGGCCTCGTCGCAAGCTGTCACGACTGCTCCGAAGGCGGATTGGCCGTGGCGCTGGCGGAAATGGCCTTTGCCGGCGGGCTGGGCATCGAGGCGGACCTGCGCGGCCTGCCCGCTTCGAAGGACTGCACCCGGCTCGACTCGCAGTTGTTCAGCGAGTCGAACAGCCGCTACGTGGTCGAGGTTGAGCCCGGCCACTACGACGCCTTTGCCAAGCTCATGCTCAATCTGCCGTTCGGGCAGATCGGCAAGGTCACGGCCGGCTCGAAGCTCGCAGTTCGATCCCGAGATGGCGGCATCGCCATCGACGCCGAGATCGACGTCCTCAAGCAGGTGTGGCAGAAGACGCTGGACTGGTAACGGACTTGTACAAAATGGAGGTTAGGTCTGACATGGCAGAGATTCGAGCATTGGTGTTGCGGGCGGCCGGAGTCAATTGCGACATGGAAACGCGCCACGCGCTGGAGGTGGCCGGGGCCAAAGCGGACCGCGTACACGTCAACCGGTTGATCGAAGACAAGACGCTGCTGGATCGGTACCACATCGTCGTCTTTCCCGGCGGCTTCAGCTACGGCGATGACGTCGCCGCCGGCCGGATTCTCGCCAACCAGATCGTGCACCACTTGGCCGAGCCGATCCGCCGGTTCATCGACGACGGCAAGCTCGTGCTGGGCATCTGCAACGGCTTTCAGGTCCTCGTCAAGATGGGCGTCCTGCCGGGCAACGGAGCGTTCAGGCAGGAGCACGTCACGATCACGTACAACGACAGCGGCAAATTCGAGGACCGCTGGGTGCACCTGCTGCCCCAGACGGACCGGTGTGTCTTCATCGAGCCCCAGCGGCAAATCTATCTGCCCGTCGCCCACGGCGAGGGCAA
Source organism: uncultured Pirellulales bacterium (assembly GCA_964610435.1). GTDB lineage: Bacteria > Planctomycetota > Phycisphaerae > Sedimentisphaerales > Anaerobacaceae > Anaerobaca. Next base: position 46,834 of record CAZSXM010000015.1, read on the forward strand.
GGTCGTCACCGCCGACGCCGCAACGCTCGACCGCCTGAAATCCGAAGGCTTCATCGCCTACAAGTACGTCGGCCCCGACGGCGAGGAAGGCCCCTACCCGATCAACCCGAACGGCTCGGTTGAATCCATCGCCGGGCTGACCGACAGCACCGGCCGGGTCATGGGCCTGATGCCGCATCCCGAGCGGTTCGTCCGCCGGACGCAGCACCCCCACTGGACCCGACTCGGCGAAGACCTCGACCCCGACGGCATCAAGATCTTCCGCAACGCCGTGCGCTACGCCCGGGAGAACCTGCCCCAGTCCTGCTCGGTATAGTCGCCGTCGAACCCCTGCGGAATCGACAACGCACGGCCCACAGGTGACCGGTTATTCCAGCAGCCCGGCCAGGACCAGTACGGCCTCCTGACGCAGAGTCATGATCTGCTGCAATTCCCGCCGGGCCTTGGCAAGTTCCTGGCGGGCCTTTTCCTTCTCGGCGCGCAGGGCCGACAGCCTGGCCTTGATCTGCTCGGCCTCGGCGTTCTCGTCGCGCAACAACTCGCGCAGCTCCTTCCTACGCTGCTCGACCGGGGTGGTCGGCTCGACGTTGCCTCGCACGGGCTGGGCGTGGACCCGTTCGTAGACCGCTTCGAGCCGCGGCCGCACCACGGTCCACTCGGCCTCGGAGACACCGAGTTGCTCTTTCAGATTCTCAACGGCCCGGGCGCGCTGCAGGGCCATTTGCTCGTCCATGATCTTACGCATCTCTTCCGGATCGCGGGCGTGCCGCATCCGCTCGGAAAAGGCCCGCGATCGCTCCGCCATCTCGCGAAACTCCGGCGGCGGCTCACGCCGCTCCTGCCCGAGCGCCGAAGCCGACAGCACACCCAGCATCGCCGCACCCGTGCATCTCATCGCGGCACGTCGGGACATCCCCATGCCAACGGCATGACGGTCATGGTCACCTTTGCTCTGACTGCTCTGCTTCCTCAACATCGCCTGGACCTCCTGACTTCCAATGTGCTCACACTCATGACATGGAGTTATCTGGTTGAAACGTATTGCACTGATCTGCATCGGAGTCGCCTTCGATACATCGCGGAATCGCTATCGCCCAGGTATAGGTCGCGCTGGCGAACTCCACGCAGGGTCTATGCGGGTCAGGCCCTCATGGACAATCGTCATCTCCTCGCTCGATCCGTCGAAGCTCAGGGAGGCGACCCAGCCGTTGCGAAACTCCCAGCGTGCCAGCGGCTCTGCGCGGTCGGTTCCCCACAACGTCACTGCGCCGTCTCTGATGGCGGCCTCAAGATCGCCGTCTTCCATTGCCTTGCGCCAGAACCAGACCAGTAGCTGGCTCGGCTCGCTTCGCCGGAGCCTCAGGTTGTGCCATGCAAGTGCACCCGGCGACTGCCGGCGCACGATCACACCGCTTTCGGTCTCGACAAGGGCCTCTTCGACGTCATTGCCCGAGCCCAGTCCGCGACAGTCCTCGTAGATACCCACATCCTGCCCGCCGATCTCAAGCGAGAAGTAGTAGAATGGGCGGGCAGAGTGAACCGAATCCACTGCCAGATCCACACTCTGTCCCCGCAGCCGGCTATCGCCGACCGCGATCAGAGCCAGCAGTGTAACGCTGCCTATAATCGTATAAGTCCAGAAATGCTTGCGTTCCATAGCTTCACCTCTCTGTGTTCTCTTCTGTTGTGAATGCGATGGGTCCCCTCCTGTCACGCCCCTCAGGGCAGCCTCGACACGTGGCACATTGGAATCACCTCCTTTCCTTGCTTCGCAATCAATAGTCCTGGAATTTCCTCATCCATTCGGGCCAGTCCTCCGGCTGAGCGCCGCCGGCTGTGGTCCAGGGGCCCGCCGTGTCGTAGTCCGGATGCCACTTGAGCGTCCATAACTCCTTGAGGCCCACCTTGCGAACGGACCAGTCCATAAACAGCACGTTGATGCCGCCATTGTGCCGGTTAATGCACAGATTGCTCATGCCAAGGGTATAGGTGTACGGTCCCCCGTCAGACTCCGGCGGGGCATCGGCGTCGGTGGGCATCACCCCCTGGAGACGAGAATCAGACAACACGGGAATCGTTCCGGCTCTCTTGATGTCCGAGGTGAACCAGTACAGACGGAAGACGGGGTGGTCAGTCGCTCTGCCTCCTGTGTAGCGGTTGTGGCCATAACTGCCATAAAGGTCCGGCCGGTCCATCAACCACGGATAGGCGTGAAACGTGTCGCCCGCATTGCGTTCTCGCAGCTCTCTGTCCGGCGAAGGCTTCGACGCCGAAGGACACAGGGCCACCTTCGTCAGTTCCGGATGCCCGCGCTGAGTGAGGAACCAGAAGATCTGACCCCCGGCGTCCAGCGGTAAACGCCCGTCGTTCTCCTGGACGTACATCGACAAGCTCAGGCCCGACTGGCGCAGTCTGCTCTGGCAGACCACCGCGTGTGCCTGCTTGCGAGACCGCTGCAGGGCGGGCACCAGCAGGGCAATCAACAGGGCCACGACCGAGACAACCACAAGCAATTCGATGAGGGTAAAGCCCTTCAGGTCGATCGCTGCCGAAGGCCCATGCCTCGCTGCATCGCCGCCCCGGTGGGGCCGACGCACAAGCAACCCGCCTCCGCCCGTTCGCCCGCTGTTACGTCCCATCGTTTTCGCTCCCTTCTCCCACAAGGAGCCTTCGTCGTCGCGGCCTTCCACAGCAAGCCGCCACCGCCGATGCAAGCGCCCGCCGCCAGGGATGGATGACAATTCTCGCTCGGGTCTCGACGATACTATTACTAAAGCACCCCCCCCATTGCGTGTGCAAGGAAAAAAACAACAAAATCCAAGAGTTCTTAGCCGATGGGGTGGCCTCGTTCGGTCATCATGGTTTGCACTCCTCATTCTCAGGTATCATCGACGCGTCGGACTGCGGCGCCTTGGCGCATCCGGGTGGGGCGCCGGGGGCGTCTGCCGGGCGCTTCGCTCGCGGGTGATCTGGTCCAGTTGCGCGGAGACCTCCTGCAGGCGCGTGGCGTCGGGCATCTCGAAGATGTTTCTCTGCTCGGCCCCCACGCTGGCGGACGAATAGGGCCTGGCCTCGTCTATTCGAGCCGGACCGAGGGCCTCCCACGCCGCCAGCGCCCGGCGGACCGCCGGCTCGACCATCGCGGCCATGCGGGTCCGTGTCGTGTTCGTCAGAACCCAGCGAATCTGCGCCGCCATCGACTCGTCCTGGAGGGCCTCGCGATCGGCCAGCGCCTTGTCCAGATTGTCCAGGCTGATGGCCCGCAGGGCCAGTCCCTCATATTGCTCCAGGGGCGAGAGCCCCGGCCTGGTCAGGAACCGGTCCAGCAGTTGGACCTTCGCCCACGGCGAGCCCTGGATGGAACGGCAGAAACGATAGACCCCGTCGGCGTCGTTGGCAGCGGCGGACCTTTCCACCCAATGCTTCAGAAGAGCGCTGGCCTTCTCGCACTGGCCCGCCTCGATGAGACGGTCGATGTAACGATACCCGCCCATCAGAACCATTCGATGCAGGTCGGCTTCGTCCAGCATCCGCCAGTAGCGATGGGCGCACTGCTCGAGCGCGTCATAGTCCCCAATGATCAGAGTCAGACTGGTCAGGGCGTGGAGGGCCTTGAACCGGCCGCCGAGCCCTCGGTCGGACTCGCCGACGAGCTTCTCATAGTGCCGCTTCAATTCGGCGATCGGCACGCGATCGGCGTCACTGAGTTGCGGCGGGCGGTCCTCCGGCAGCACCGGCGCGCGGTGGTAGCCGAGAATGAGTCTCAACTTACGGCCCAGTTCCATGATTTCGGCGCGCTTGCTTCCCGGCTCGGCGGAGATGCCGGCGGGCCTTCTGTCCCGTCCGGTCTTCTGTTCCTCGGTTCTTGTATCCAGGATGTTCCGATAGTGGTCGCGAAGCCGGCGGATCCGCCTGGCGTCGGCCGGCTCGATGTCCCTCTTGGGGGGCCTGGGCATCCGATCCACCTTCTCCTGCCACTTGCGCATCTGCTCCTGCCATTGGGCCGCCTCCTGCCTGCGGATTTGGTCCCGCCTGTCGAGCTCTCTGGCCGCCTCTGCGGGGTCCAGAGGAACTGGCCCGCGATCGGCTCGGGTGGGTCTGTCCGGCGGCGCCGGCATCTCCCAGACGGGATACTTTGCGATCAAGGTCCGGACGAGGGCGAAGTCGTTGGGATCGACCTCCAGCGGCCCCAGATCCGGCACATGGTAAAGATACTTCTCTTCGAGCTTCCCCCACGTCGAATAGGCGTCGTCAAGGCCGCCAAACGCCTTGGCCGCCTCCCACACGCCGTCCTTGTCCAGCTCCACGCGCTGGAAGTTCATCAGCCGCGCCGACCGCATGGGCCATCGGTCCTCCGTGCGGTGCACCGCCACCTGCACCGGAAGCCGCCGGACCGTCTCGCCCAGGGTCACATCCTGGTAGGTGACCGTGCACGTCCTTGCCCCTTTGTGCGAGACATAGTTGACGTCGGGGTTGGCGTAGGTCGCTTTCGTGTCCTTGGACGGAACCGTCACGTGGCCTTCCATGGCGAGCTTCTCGGGCCGAACGGGCAATTCGGCGATCAGCCTGGCCAGGCGAGGCGGCCCATCGCTGCGTTCGTACTCGTACGTCATCGAGGCCAGCAGACGCAGCGAATCGTCGAACAGCTCCATCGACTCGATCCGATCGTCGGCGATCCGAGCCTTCAGACGCGCCAGCGTCCGCGCGACGTCCGAAGGCCCCGCCGGCACGTTCACGTCGACCAGGCCATCGCCCGCCGAGCCAAGATCGGCGGCATACACGCGCCGGGCCAGTGCCTCTACCTCGGCAAACCGCATGTAGTCATCGCCATGGACGGGGGCGCTGCAGCGGTACGGCGGGCGTTCGCCGACCGGCTTGGGATAGGTCGTATTCGTAGGAAACCAGTTGGGGTACCACCGCTGGTCCATGCGAAAGCTGGCCTCATCGCTCAGGATGAGCTGGGTCCGCATGTCCCAGCCAAGTCGGGGGTACTCGTTCCAGATCACCGAGACGACGTAATAGTCCTGGCAGACCCAGTATCGCGCGAACACCACGACGTTGTCCAATCCCATCCAATCGAGATTCATCTCGCTGACCACGTCGAATCGGACCAGGCCGGTCTTTTGGCCGGAAGGCTGAATCGGTCGCCGCCTGCCGATGCCAGCGGCCAGCGAGAGGGTCGCCAGGCACACGACGATCCACAGGCGGCGTCGGGTGTGTGTCGTTCTCATGGCTCTACTCCACAGGATAGGTCAGAATCACTCCGTCCGAGATCGCCTCCTGTACCAGCAGCGCGGGCGTCAGCATGAAATCCACTCGTTCCCTGCCTTGCATCCCCGCATCCACTTCGTGAAAGTCGATCTTAAGGGTCAGACGGTTGATGGCCGCCTCCCCCAGAGCTCTCGCGTCGAGCGGACGCTGCGACAGCGGCGGGACCCCCTGATCGGGGCCCTGGCCGGGCCCGCTTGCAGCGCCCGCGCCAAAACACACGACTATACACGCCAGGACAGCCAGCCACACCACGGGCACAATCCAGGTTCGCTTGCACTTCATGGTCTTCTCCTTCGATATGGGGATCATACGTCTCCCGGCCCCGGCGAGCGCCGGGTATCCGCATAGGAATCGTCTCGTCCTGCAACCCATCGCTTTGTCGCTCCCTTCTCCCGGAAGGAGCGCTCCTGTTGGCGGCCGCCAGAGGCCGCTACCGCTGATTCGAGACCCGCTCGCCGAAACCGCCGCCGTTCAGGCCTCAACCGCCCTTATGCTACGCTGCGCCTCGCGGGGTGGCAAGAGAAATTCGCCTCGTTGAGAAGATTCGTGGGTGCCGCCAGGCCAGGCCCCTTCAGGCACAGAGAGCCGCCGGCGGCCGCCTGGGAGCTGGCGCCCAGCGAAGTCGCATGGGCCCCGCAGCGCTTGGCGATGGTGGATCGAGACAAAGCAGTGAGATGTCACCACTTGCGTTCGGCGACGCCGAGGCCGGGGCGGTCGGGCAGGACCAGGCGGCCGCGCTCGACGGTGACGCCGATGAAGGGGTCGTCGGCGATCAGGAGGTTGCCGTCGAGGTCGGCGTAGTCGATCAGCGGGCTCAGGTGGGCGGCGGCGGTGATGGAGACGCTGCTGGCGATCATGCAGCCGAGCATGATCTTCAGATCGAGGGCCCGGGCGACGTGGATCATGCGCATCGCCTCCTGGACGCCGCCGGACTTCATCAGCTTGATATTGATCCCGTCGTACGCCTGGGCCAGCCTCGGGATGTCGGCCGCGCCTTTGACCGCCTCGTCGGCGATGATGGGGATGTCCACGCGGTCGCGCAGCCAGGCGGTCTCATCGAGCATCGCGGCGGGCATCGGCTGCTCGATCAGTTCGACGCCCGACTCCTGGAGCCATTGAATGCGATCGAGCGCGAGGTGCTTGTCGCGCCAGCCCTCGTTGGCATCGACGCGAAGCGGACAGTCTGTGACATCGCGGACGGCGGCCAGGATCTCGGCATCGTTGTCGCGACCGACCTTGATCTTGAGAACCGGGAAGTCCGCCGCCTCGCGGACCTTCTGCCGCACCACGTCCGGCGTGTCGATCCCGATCGAGAACGTCGTGATCGGCGCCTTGCTCCTGTCGAGGCCGAACAGCCGCCAGAGCGGCACGCCCAGTTTTCCGCCGACCCAGTCGAGCACCGCCATATCCAGCGCTGCGCCGGCGCACGTCTGGTCGTTCGTGAAGGTCTCCCACCCCCGGCGCAGGTCCACATATTCGAACCAGTCGGCCGATTCCAGCAGCGGCCGGGCCCGTTCGAGGACCGCCAGGGTCTTCTCGGCGCTCTCGCCGTAGCGGACATTCGGCGCCGCCTCGCCCCAGCCGACCACACCGTCGCGTTCGATCCGAACGAACACGTTGTCCTTGTAGTCGCTGGAATTCCGCGCGATCGTCCAGGTGTGCTTGAGCGTCAAACGCTTGACACTGAACGCCACGCGCGGACCGTCGCCGGCCCAAAGCGACTTGGCGGACGCCGACAGACTCGCCGCTCCAATCGTCTTCAAGAGATCCCTGCGTGCCATCTTCATTTTCCGCCTGCCTCGATTATTCACTGACCCGATGCGAAAATCGGTTTGGCCACATCCCCCATGCCGTCGGGCTGCTCGCCCACCTTGACCATCAGGAAGTGAAATCCCACGGCCTCGCCGTCGCTCGCCTCCAGCTTGAGGATATAGACACCCGGCTGGGAGAACGTCGCCTGGGTGGTCAGAGCGGCCGGGTTGGCGATGGTGACGGCGTCCGCGTCGCCCTGGATCACGGACCACGCATAGCTCGGCACACCGTCGCCACCGACCGAGCCCTTCAACGTCACCGTCCCGCCCCTCTCATCCAGTTGGATATCCGGTCCGGCATAGACGTGCGGCGGCCGGTTCGTCTCTTCCGGCGTCTCAACAAACGTCAGATGCCGATGCCATACGTGCGCGACCTCGCCGTCTGCCGGCGGGCCGGCTGCGATCGCCAGCGTCGGTTGGAGCCCCGATGCCGCGCCGCAATTCTCCACAAAGACGTTGTAGACGCCGCCGGCGACCCCTTTGTCGATCGCAATGGCCGTCTCCGTGTCAAACGTACAGTCCTGGATGTAGATATTGCGGCTGGGCCAGCCGAGCTCACGGCCCTCGCGGCCGTGGCCCGATTTGACGGCGACGCCGGCGCCGCGATTGGCGAATGTCACGCCATGGACGTGCACGTACCCGCAAGAGTCGAGGGCGACCCCGTCGTTGTCGGGATTGTCCGACTCGATCCGAACGTTTCGGATCGTGACGTTCTTCGAGAAGATCGGGTGCAGACACCAGAACGGCGAATCGACGATCGTCACGCCCTCCACCAGCACGTTCTCACAGCCCAGGAACGCGATCATGCTCGGCCGCAGGAAATACCCGTCGCCCAGGAACCGGTCCACAACGGACGTACCCTCGGCGTTCAGTCGGCGGGCCGTCTCTGCGCCTTTGTCCTCCTTCGCCGTCCAGGTGCTCCACGTGCCCTTCGCCTGGCCGTCGAGCGTCCCGGTCCCGGTCACAGCCACGTTCGTTCGGCGGTAGGCGTAGAGGAACGGACAGTAGTTGTAGATCTGCGTTCCTCTCCACCGCGTCAGAACCACCGGCAGATAGTCGTCGTACTTCGTGCCGAATTTCACGTGCGCGCCCTCGGCCAGGTGCAGGTTCATGTCGTTGACGAGATAGAGCGGGCCATTGACGAGATACGTGCCGGCCGGAACGACGACGCGTCCCCCGCCGGCGTCCTCGCACGCCTGGATCGCCGCCATGATCGCCGGACGGCAGTCCGTGACGCCGTCGGCCACGGCGTCGAACGCCATGATATTGAAGTCCCGATCAGGAATGCTCAACTCGCCGATGTGCGCCAGGATATCCGGCACCTGGGCCCACGCGCCGGTGTAGTCCGACTCGGCGGTTGGAGCCCCCCTTCGACACCCCCCCGCAGCCGCAACCAACGTCAGCATAACCAGCAGCAATGCCGTTCCCTTCCCGTGTCCGTACTTCATGGTCCGTCCACTCCAAATCCACTGTCGAGATGAGGCCATTGTCCATCCTTTTTCGCATTTTGGCGTATGCCGAGCCGCAATCGGGCGAATTCGGCGGCGATCGCATCGCCTTCGCCAGCAATTATGCCCGTGCGCGCAAGGAGTGGGAAGCGCTTTATCGGATTTGCGCGGGAAGAACGCTTGCATTGCCCCCTGCCGAATCGGTATGCTCGTGTCTCGACAAGAAGGTCGAACCCATTGATGTCACTGTTTTGAGAAGGAGACCGTCATGACGCCACACATCCGCTCCCACGTTCTGTTCTGGGCAGGCCTGTGCGTGCTGTTGGGCCTGACCGCCGCCGTCAGCGCACAAGACGCCACGCCGGCCTCCACAACCATCGAGGCAACCGTCGCGATCGATGCGGGCAACACGTTCGAGCCGATCAGCCCGTACATCTACGGGCAATTCATCGAACACCTGGGCCGCTGCATCTACGGCGGCATCTGGGCCGAGATGCTCGAAGACCGCAAGTTCCACTTCCCCGTGCCGGCCGAAGGGGACATCTGGCGTCTGACCCGCGCCCAGGCCCGCGTGCTGGCCGCATCGCCCTGGAAGGTGATCGGCCCGGAGGGCACCGTGAAGATGGTCGAGGAAGACGCCTTCGTTGGCGACCACACGCCGCACATCACCGTACCGGGTGGCACGCGTGTCGGCATCTACCAGGAAGAACTCGGCGTCGTGAGCGGCAAGCGCTACACCGGCTATCTCTACCTGGCCGGCGACAGCAAGGCCGGGCCCGTCACCGTCAGTCTCATCTGGGGCGACGCCGACGCCGACCGAGACACCGTCACGATCAAGCGAGTGCGCAGCAGGTACACCAAGGTCCCGCTGAAATTCACCGCGGGAAAGAACACCGACGATGCCCGCCTGGAGATCGTCGCCACGGGTGAAGGCACGCTCAAGATCGGCTGCGTCTCGCTGATGCCGGCCGACAACGTCGAAGGCTTTCGCGCCGACACGCTCGAACTGCTCCGGCAGCTCGATGCGCCGCTCTATCGCTGGCCGGGCGGCAACTTCGTCAGCGGCTACGACTGGCGCGACGGGATCGGAGATCGGGATCGACGCCCCACGCGCACCAATCCCGCCTGGACCGGGATCGAGACCAACGACATGGGCATGCACGAGTTCGTTCGTTTCTGTCAACTGGTCGACGCCGAGCCGATGATCACGGTCAACACGGGCTTTGGCGACGCGTATTCGGCCGCCGCACAGGTCGAGTACGCCAACGGCCCTCGCAGCACGCCGATGGGCCGACTCCGGTCCAACAACGGTCAGCGCGCGCCATTGGATGTCAAGTGGTGGTGCGTCGGCAACGAGATGTGGGGCAACTGGCAGCTCGGCTATATGTCCCTGAATCACTACGTCCTCAAGCACAATTGGGTCGAGCAGATGATGCGCGAGGTCGATCCAACGATCGAGACGGTCGCGAGCGGCGATCTGGGCGACGCCGGGCCGCGGAGTTGGAGCCGAGGCATGTTGACCCACTGCGCCGATCACATGGACCTGATCAGCGAGCACTTCTACACCCGAAGCCGGGACGACATCGCCGAGCACGTCCAACAGGTGCCCGACCAGATCCGGCGGAAGGCCGAAGGACATCGCACCCTTCGCGAGGAACTGCCTTCGCTGGAGGGCAAGGACATTCGCATCGCGATGACCGAATGGAACTACTGGTACGGCCCGCACGTCTTCGGCGAGCTGGGTACGCGCTATTTCCTCAAAGACGCACTGGGCATCGCCGCCGGCCTGCACGAGTACTTCCGCCAGAGCGACATCATCTACATGGCCAACTACGCCCAGACCGTCAACGTGATCGGCTGCATCAAGACGACCAAGACGGCGGCCGACTTTGACTCGACGGGCCTGCCGCTGATGCTGTACCGCAGGCAATTCGGGACGGTCCCGGTGGCCGTCAAGCATGAGGCGGCCCCGCTGGACGTCTCGGCGGCGCTGACCGCCGACGGCAAGGCGCTGACGATCGGCATCGTGAACCCGACGTGGGACACGTATCGGCTCAAGCTGAATCTGAGCAACGTCTCAGCGAGCGGCGCGGCCCAGACCTGGGTCATCGCCGGCGACGATCCAATGGCCTATAACCAGCCGGGCGAGCCGCGCAATGTGGACATCAAAGGCGCCGAGCCCACGGACCTGACCGGCACCATCGTCGTCAGCCCTCTGAGCATCACCCTGCTGCGGGCCCCCGTCCAGTAACCGGCATGCATACGGTCTGTCAGCCATTCAAGAGGTCGTCGCTCCGTGCGACGGCCTCTTTTGGTTTCTCCGCTTGGGCGACTCCACAACGGCGGCGGCAATCACAGTGGTATCGGACCCATCTCGACGCGAGCAGAAGAAATATGCACGACCGACCGATTTGGATTTGGCGGGAGTGACCATATACTTTACGTAGGAGAAGGTGCTATGTCGAGGGGCTTCTCCACCAATGGGACGTCGGGAAGGCGTGGAACGATGAGCGAAGCAAGGGGAATTGATGCAAGCACCGGGCAGCCGTGCGATGAGATCCTTGTCATCACACTGCCCCGCCACACACGGGGCGGCGAGGCGCTGGACATCGCCGGCGGCATCGCGAACACGAGGCCGCAGCGACACGTGGTCGTCGATTTCTCCTGCACTCAGGTCATAACATCAGGCATCCTCTCGCAACTGATGGTCATGGAGCGACAGCTCGATGCCCACGACAAGAAGCTCATCCTCTGCTCGGTCCCCGACAACATCATGCGGATGTTCACGTGCGTCGGCCTGCGGAGCCTCTTCCGGTTCGCCGTCGACCGCCAGGCCGCACTGGAATCGCTCGGAGGCGCCTGCTGCACGCCGTCGTAGCGAGGTTGCATCCGCCGTCACATCCGATCGCTGCGGGAAATGGAGATCAGCAGCCAAAGGCCGATCACCGCGGCGATGCTGTAGCCGAAGATCCCCATCGTTTGCAGCCGGAACAGCCCCAGGACCGTCCCCTCCTGGGCGACGAGCATGCTCGAGGCCACCAACAGCGCCGCCGTAATCAGCGAGAAGCTGATCCGGTTCGAACTGCGATGCACGGTTCTGGTGAGGTCCTCCAGGTGTTCGTGGTGGATGCGGACCTGAAAGCGGCCCTGGCGAAACTTGCTGAGGATCACGTTGACATCCTCGGGCAGCCGCATGACCAGGTCGCCGGCGTCCTGAACCACCTGCCGCATTTGCCGCACCATCCGCTTGGGCTCGAGGTCGCGCAGCATCGCCCGACGCGCGTACGGCTTCATCGCCTCCATGATGTTGAAGTCCGGATCCAGCGACCGCGCGAACGACTCCACCGTCGCCAGCGTCTTGAGCATCAGGGTGAACTGCGCAGGCGAGCGGATGTAGTTGCTGCGAAACAGGTCGAATGTTCGGGTCACCACGGTGCCAAACGCGATGCTCTTGAGTGGCAGGTTGCGGTATGTGTCGATGAGTTGTTCCATCTCGCCGGTCAGTTTGTTGATGTCCGTTCGCTCATCGGTCATTTCCTCGCGCTCCAGCGAACGAATGACCCGCGAGCTTTCGTTCTCAACAATGGCCAGAACGATCTCGTTGAACAGCCGGCGGTACTGCGAGCTCATCCGCGCCACCTGGCCGAAGTCGATCGGGGCCAGGACGTTGTCGGGCAGCAGGAAGAAGTTGCCGGGGTGAGGGTCGGTGTGGAAGAACCCCAGTTCGAAGATCTGGCGCAGGACGAAATCGGCGCCGCGCTGTGCGATGATCTTGCCGTCGATCCCGTGCTCGGCCAGAAGCTTCGGATCGCCCGGTTTGATCCCGTCGATGTACTCCATGGTCAGCACGCCGTTGGTGCAGTACTTTTCGTAGACCCGCGGGATATGAATGGTAGGGTCGTCCTTGAAACTGGCGGCGAAACGCAACTGATTGCGCCGCTCTTCCGCGAGGTTGGTCTCCTGCGAAACGGCGTCAACAAACTCCTTGACCATCTGGCGGGGATCGACGGTTCCGTGCTCGAAGATCGTCGCGTTAAGGATGGCGGTCAGCTCCTCGAGGATATCACACTCGGCGTGGATGATCCCGACGATCCCGGGCCGGCGGACCTTGACCACGACCGAATCACCCTCCCGAGTCGTCGCGCGGTGGACCTGCGCAATGCTCCCGGCCGCCAGCGGTTCGGGGTCGAAAGTGGCGAAGATTTCTTCGATCTTCCCGTCCAACTCGTATTCGAGTTCGGCGCGAATTCGCTTGAAATCGTCCGGCTTGACCTGGTCCTGCAGGCGCTCGAATTCCTGGACGTAGTCGGCCGGAACGATATCCGGCCGCGTGCTCAGGAGCTGGCCGAATTTGATGAAGGTGGGCCCCAACTCCTCCAGCGCCAACCGCACGCGATGCGGACGGCTCTTGCCCACAGCCTCTCGTTTGACGCGCAACGGCGCCGCACGTTCGCCCACGCGCACCAGAACCTTCGCCCGCAACGCCTGGGCGATTTCCCCATGCCCGTACTTCATCAGCACGGACATAATGTGCCGGTAGCGACGCAGTCTGGTCAGAAGACCCCTGAGACGAGGCCGCCAGAGACTCAACGAACTTACCCTTGCGCAAGCAACTGATCGAGTTTCTGTTCGATCCGCTGGACGTCTTCCTGCGTCGCCAGATGCAGTGTCGTGACCGTCTCCTGCACCTGCTTGGAGATCATCTTCTCCAGTTCCGATCGTGTGCGGTCGGCGCTGTCCATCACCTCTTTGACGAACCCGGTGCGATTGTCTCTCTCGGTCTTCCCCTTGCTGACGTACTCGTCGAACATCTGCTCGGCCCGCTCCCGCGTCATCGACAGAGCCCCCAGCCCGGCCAACATCATCTTGTCCAGTGTCTCAAACATTCCGCGATCCTCCCAATCCATTGTTCATCCAATTCGTTGGTTCTGCACACATCCGGTGCATGGGTGATTATACGACCCGGTCCACGAAGAACAAGGAGCGAATCCTCGCCACCGGGGCAAAACCGGTCAGGCAATGGTGATCTGCTGATCCAGATACACGTCCTGGATGGCGTGGAGCAGCGCCACGCCCTCCTTCATGGGCTTCTGAAACGCCTTGCGTCCAGAGATCAGTCCGGTCCCTCCGGCCCGCTTGTTGATGACCGCCGTCCGGACGGCCTGCGCGATATCGTCGGCGCCCGAAGCGCCGCCCGAATTGATCAGAGGCACCCGGCCCATATAGCAGTTGGCGACCTGATACCGCGTCAGATCGACGGGGTGGTCGGACGCCAGCTTCTCATACACCTCCGGACGGGTCTTGCCGAATCCGATGGCCTTGAACCCGCCGTTGTTGGTCGGCTGCTTCTGCTTGACGATATCGGCCTGGATCGTCACCGCCAGGTGATTGGCCTGCCCGGTCATATCGGCCGAGGTATGGTAGTCCACACCATCTTTCTTGAACGCCTCGTGCCGCAGATAGGCCCAGAGCACCGTGAACAGGCCCAGTTCGTGGGCACGTTCAAAGGCCTCGGAGATTTCCTCGATTTGCCGTCGGGATTCCTCCGAGCCGTAGTAGACCGTCGCTCCCACCGCCACCGCCCCCATGTTGAAGGCCTGTTCAACCGAGGCGAAAAGCCGCTGGTCATAAGAATTCGGGTAGCTGAGCATCTCATTGTGGTTGATCTTGACGAGAAACGGGATCTTGTGGGCGTATTTGCGGGAAACCGAGCCGAGCACGCCCAGGGTCGAGGCGACCGCGTTGCACCGGCCCTCGATCGCCAGTTCGACAATACGTGCCGGGTCGAAATACTCGGGGTTCGGAGCAAACGAAGCCCCCGCCGAATGCTCAATCCCCTGGTCTACCGGAAGGATCGACAGATACCCCGTCCCCCCCAATCTCCCGTGGCCGAAGATGGCCTGGAGATTTCGGAGGACCCGGTTGGGCCTATCGGAAGCGGCAAAGACATCGTCGAGGAATGCCGCCCCGGGAAGGTGCAACATCTCCCTGGGAATCGCCCGACATTCGTATCCCAAAAGGTTTTCCGCTTCGGCTCCCAACAACTGTTCGACCGTTCTGTCCGCCATGTACAACTCCTTCACGTCCTTTCGATTCGGTCCTGTTCAACGCATAGCGCCTTTCGTCTGCGCATCATACGCCCATTCGACCACATCGGTGAACGGGGAAATTCCTGAAAGCACTCCTCTCCATCCGATCAACATCCCGCTGAAGGCCGGTGGAATGAGACACACACGCCCTCAAAGACAGCAAACGCTCGACCGGGGCCCGAGAAAATCCGGCTGCAAAGACAAATTATCGAACATTCCTCTTGACCGCATCCGTATAAATGATAACTTCAGTCTTGCCATGCTCTGCGGCGCTTGAGAAAGGACATGCCCCGTCGCAAAAAAACCCGGTGTTGTGTCGAAGCCAAGTGACAGGGCTGTGATTTCTTGTTCTTGTTCGGCTTTGCCCAGGGAGGGACAGAGAATGAAGATAAGGACGCTCATGCTCGGCTGGGAGTTTCCGCCGTTTATCAGCGGCGGGTTGGGCACCGCGTGTCTCGGCCTGACCAAGGCGATGGACCGTCTCGGCATGCCCATCACATTTGTGCTTCCCAGGGCCAAGCCCATGCACCTGTCCAGTGGCTCGGGGCCCCTGTTCGAGAGTGAGAACCCTGGTGGCTTCGCCTTTCGTCACGTTCAATTCCGGCCGGTGGCGGCCCTGCTGAACCCTTACGCCACCACACGCCTGAGCGGAACAACCACCCTGACGGAGGAATCCGCCGACGCCGATCTGCCGGACGAAGACGTCGACTCATGCGACCAGGGCAACTACGGCCCCGACATGTACGCGGAGGTGGCACGCTACACCCGAAAGGTGCTGGCGCTGGGATTGACCGAGCCGTTCGACCTGATCCACGCGCACGACTGGATGACGTTTCCCGCCGGCGTCGCGCTGGCCGCGCAAAGCGGCAGGCCGCTCGTGATCCAGGTCCACTCGACCGAATTCGACCGCAGCGGCGAGCACGTCAATCAGTACGTTTACGACATTGAACGGCACGCCATGCACGCCGCCAGCAGGATCATCGCCGTGAGCAACTACACGCGAAACATCATCATCAGCCGGTACGGTGTGCCGGCCGAGAAGGTCGAAGTGGTCTACAACGGCGTCGAACACCAGAACGGCTGCTGGTCGGGCCAGCGGCAGACTTGGCCGGACAAGTCCGATAAGATCGTCCTTTTTCTCGGCCGAATTACCATGCAAAAGGGCCCGGAGTATTTCCTCCACGCCGCCCGACGCGTCCTGGAGAAGATCGACAACGTCAAGTTCATTATGGCCGGCGACGGCGACATGCTCTACCAGAGCATCGAACTGGCCGCCCAACTCGGCATCGGCAACCGGGTGCTGTTCACCCGGTTCCTGCGAGGCGACGACGTCCGCAAGGTCTATCAACTGGCGGACCTCTACGTCATGCCGTCGGTCTCGGAGCCGTTCGGCATCGCCCCGCTCGAGGCGCTCCAGAACGACGTGCCGGTGCTGCTGAGCAAGCAAAGCGGCATCGCCGAGGCCTTTCGCAACGCCCTGAAGGTGGACTTCTGGGACGTCCAGGAAATGGCCAACAAGATGGTCGCGGTGTTGCGACACCCCCCGCTTCAAGGTGTTCTCCGCAGCGAGGGGCGGCGTGAGGCGCTGAAGTTCCGCTGGGAAGACTCGGCCGCACGGATGAATGAGATCTATCACCAGACGCTGGGCGTCGCATAGGCGAGTCATACAGGGAGAGTGCAATGGCTTCGGTGTGTTTCTACTTTCAGGTTCACCAGCCTCACCGTCTGCGTCATTACACGATCTTCGACAGCGGCAGCGACTACTTCGACGCATACAAGAACGCCGAGATCTGCCGCAAAGTGGCCAAAAAGTGCTACCTGCCGACCAACCGCCTCCTCCTGGAACTGATCGAGCGCCACGCCGGACAGTTCAAGGTCGCCTACAGCATCACTGGAACGGCGCTGGAGCAGTTTGCCGACTACGCCCCGGAGGTTCTGGTCGGCTTCCAGCGTCTGGCGGCAACCGGCTGCGTTGAGTTCCTCTCCGAGACGTGCCACCACAGTCTCAGTTTCCTGTTCTCGCCCGACGAGTTTGCCGAGCAGGTCGCCGCCCACCGAAAGTTGATCCACGATCTCTTCGGCCAGACGCCCCAGGTCTTCCGCAACACCGAGTTGATCTACAGCAACCAACTGGCCCAGGCGGTCGCCCGGATCGGCGGGTTCAAGGCCATTCTCGCCGAGGGAGCCGACCACATTCTGGGCTATCGAAGCCCCAACTACGTCTATAAACCCCCGGAGGCGCCGGGCCTGAAACTGCTGCTGAAGAACTACCGCCTCAGCGACGACATCGCCTTCCGCTTCTCCAACCGGCACTGGAGCGAGTGGCCGCTGAGCGTCGGCAAGTTCGCTCAGTGGGTCAACGCCGTCAACGGCAACGGGTACGTCGTGAACCTGTTCGTCGATTACGAGACCTTCGGCGAACACCAGTGGGAAGACACGGGGATCTTCGAGTTTCTCCGCGTCCTGCCGGAAGAGATCCTCAAGCATCCCGACAACGATTTCAAAACCCCCGGCGAGGTGGCCGATGCCTATGAGGCGGTGGACGTCGTCGATGTGCCCCACCTGATCAGTTGGGCCGACACGGAGCGCGATCTGTCCGCCTGGCTCGGCAACGCCATGCAGCAGAACGCCATCGCCGAGCTGTATCGGATGGAGCAGGTGGTCAAGCAGACCGGCGATCCGGACATCCTGCGCGACTGGCGGCGGCTCCAGACTTCGGACCATTTCTACTACATGTGCACCAAGTACTTCGCCGACGGCGACGTGCACAAGTACTTCAACCCGTACGACACGCCCTACGACTCCTACATCAACTTCATGAACGTCCTGGACAATATGCGGTCGCGCTGCGTCGCAGCACGGCCCGCCGCAGCGTCTGCCGCCCGCATCGTCGAGACCCAGCCCCCCAAGTACCCCCGCCGCCGCACCGACACCTCCGTCACCGTCTAAGACCCTGAGGAAATGGCCCTCGTCGTATGCGGAAGGTCAAACCCAGGCCGGGCCGTTGGCTCGGTCTTTTCTTTTGCGCGGAGAAAATTCGCGGGCAGGATACGAAACGCGGGGTTCGTGCGTGGTACATTGTGAGAATGATCGTTCTTGATGGCAACGGGAGCTGATGGCGATAACCGAAGATGAGCTGTTGAAATGGAAGTTCCGCCGGGGCAGCCCGGATGCGTTGGCGCGGATCTACGAGAAGTACCTCGACTCGATGCTGACCCTGGCGATGGGCCTGCTGAACGACCGGGCGGCCGCCGAGGACGTGGTGCACGACGTGTTCGTTTCGTTCGCCCGACTGGGTCCGGGGTTCCGCCTGCGGGGCCGGCTCAGCGGCTACTTAGCGACGAGCGTGGTCAACCGCGTTCGAGACCATCGCCGGCGTTCGCGGCGGCACGTGCAGGCGTCGAGCCGCGACGCCAGACCCGCCCGCGAGTCGGTCGAACCCGACGACGTAGTGAGCTTCACCGAGCAGGCGGCTCAGCTCAACGAGGCTGTCGCCCAACTGCCTGACGAACAGCGTGAGGTCGTGCTGCTGCGGCTGAAGGCGGACATGAAGTTCCGCGATATCGCCAAGCTACAACAAACCTCCGTCAACACAGTCCTGGGCCGGTACCGGTACGGCCTGAATCGACTGCGAAGCACCTTGAACGGTGAGGTAGAAGAGTGAAACCGAAGAAGAAAGTCGAAAACGCCATTCGCAACAAGCTGCGGTTCGCCGCCGGCTCGACGCTACGCGACCGACTGTTGACGGATGTCATGAACGCACGAGAAGAATCCATGCCAATCAGACCGGTCCCTTGCGGGCCGGGTATCGGGAGACGAATCATGAAGACTCGAATCGCAAAAGTAGCTTCCGTCGCGGCGGTCATCGCCGTGGCGGCGCTGGGTCTGACGTTCTGGAGCCGGTCCAGCGCGCCCGCCTATGCCATCACGGACCTGCCCGCCCAGTTCGAGCAGGCCCGCACCATCCACGTGCAGGGCTGGCACTACTTCCCGGAATTCACGATGCCCGACGGCAGCGCCGTCCCCCCGTCGCCGATCGACAACTGGACCGACGTGGAGAACGCCCGCGTCCGGTTCACCACGACGCAATGGACCAGCGGCGCCAGCGGTGTCAACGTGGGCGTCAACGTGTCCGTAAGCGAAGTCGTCCGCGATGGTCCGTCCTGGATGAAGATTGAGCACGACAGGAGGTCGGTCACGTACCTTCATGTGAGCGAATATCAACAGAAGCTGGGCGTGCGACAGATCTCGAAGCTGATTTCGGGACAACTGTTCGGCGACATCACACAGCTCTCCAATTCCATCGTGGTCGGCGCCGAGCAAATCGACGGCGTCGCCTGTGACATCTGGCAATCGGATGATGCTCGCGGCGGACGATGGAGAAAGTGGCTGGCAGCCGATACCGGCCGGCTGGTGCGGGCCCAGTTCTTGCGAGAGGTGGACTCGGGCGAATGGAAGGTCGCAACGGACTACTCGGTCATCGAGTACAACGTCGAGCCGCCCGAGGGCACCTTCTCGTTGGAGCCGCCCGAGGGCTATACAGCGGACAATTCCCCCGAAACCGCCTACTCCATGGATCTCGGCAAGAACGGGGTCCCCGGATTCAGGGATGATGACTGGTACTATTATTGCGGCCCGAAGCTGGCCTTTGCCCTGACGGATGGGAGCATCGTTCTCGGGTGGCAGAGTTTCGACCCCATGGACGCAGAAAAGCAGGCAGTGCTCTTTGAAGGTGTGACGTTCGGCGGGCCCTTGCCGAAGCTGCCTATCGAATTCTATGCCCTCCAACCGGCCGGCGGCTCCAGCGAACCCCTCTATACAGGGTACCATCTGGCCTTCACACGCAAACAGGGCCGATTCGTCGAGTGGGGTCTGTACGTTCCCGACGGCCCACCTCCCGTGGATGTCCAAGCGACCGGGTACGAGATGCTCTACCGATGGAATCTTGAGTTCGCACATCACTTCAACTTTACCAGCAACGACTTGACCGTGAAGCCCGAGTTCACGATCGAGACGGCCGAAGAATTCGACGAATGGGTGCTTGGCGCGATGGCCGAACTCGCCGACGACGGCACGGCCCCGGCGGATGTGACCTATCAGAAGGTCCTCGATCTGGCCCGACAGGTTCGCACATCGGTCGCACCGTAGGCGTGAAACCCTCCGGAATCGATCCAGGCCGGACCGCGGAGGTCCGGCCCTTTTCGTGCGCGTCTGTTGTTGGGGGACGGCGGGAGGGAGAAATCTGCGTCTTCTCATACCCAATCTTCACAGGGGATAGGCGCTTGTCTGCCGGCCGCAATCATGGCCGCGTGGTTCGTGTCGCGTCGTGTCGTGTCTGTGCAGATTTCCGGGCGACGGCACTTCGGGCACAGAGAGCCGCCGGTGGCCGTTTGTAGTGTGCCCGTCAGGGCATACCTCCCACGGAATGAGGATAACGCCTTACGGCGTCACTACAAACGGGCGAGGATCGCGTCAGACGACGCCACCCCAAATGACCATCCCCATGCCAGGAAATCTCCACAGACACGGTCGTGTCGGCGGGCGGGGAATTCTGTTGCGGGCCTCGGGCGTCGTTTATACCATGCTGGGACGTTGTCGAACACTCGTCGGGTAAGGAACGCTGGCATGGAATGGCATGGGGATTGCGGATTGGAGAGTGCGGATTGGGGGTTCGCGGCTTCCGCCAGATACGAGTCACAGGGTGCGAGGGGCCTGTGTGGAGCGTTCCTCGTCTGCCTGGCCCTGGCGGCCGGCTGCGCAACGAGCCCCCAGGAGCCCCAAGTCGCCGTGAGCGGCCAGTTCAAGCAGTGGCACACCGTCACGCTGACCTTTGAGGGGCCCCAGACAAGCGAGAGCGCCGAGCCCAATCCCTTCCTCGATTACCGTCTGAACGTGGTCTTCTGCCGGGGCGAGAGGCGATACCTCGTGCCGGGCTACTATGCGGCCGACGGCAACGCCGCCCACACCGGCGCCGACAGCGGCAATCGCTGGCGGGTCCACTTCGTTCCCGACGAGATGGGGCTGTGGACCTACACGGCGTCGTTTCGGACGGGCACGGACATCGCCGTCGTCACCGATCCGAATGCCGGGGTCCCCGCCGCCTTCGACGGGGCGACGGGCCGCTTCCTCGTCGGCCCGACCGACAAGCTGGCGCCCGACCTGCGGGCCAAAGGCATGTTGCGATACACCGGCCAGCGGTACCTGCAATTCGCCCAGACGGGCGAATCCTTCCTCAAAGCCGGGGCCGGCAGTCCGGAGAATTTCCTGGCCTACGCCGACTTCGACGGCACCTTTGGCGCCGGAGACCTGCGCCGGCAAGGCGCACCGGCCGCCCCTGCGTTCCTCCACCGCTATGAGCCGCACCTGCAGGATTGGTGCGAAGGCGACCCGACCTGGAAGGACGGCAAAGGCAAGGCCATCATCGGCGCCCTGAACTACCTGGCGGCGAAGGGCATGAACAGCGTCGGCTTCCTCACCTATACCATCGACGGCGGCGCCGGCCGGGACGTCTGGATGTGGACGAGTCCGCAGGAGAAGCATCGTTTCGATTGCAGCAAGCTGGATCAATGGGAGATCGTCTTCTCGCACATGGACCGGCTCGGCCTGATGCTCCACATCGTGACCCAGGAGGCCGGAAACGATCGGGTCCTCGACGGGGGCGAACTCGGCCGACGGCGCAAGCTCTACTACCGCGAGCTGATCGCGCGGTTCGGCCACCACCTGGCGCTCGTCTGGAACCTGGGCAAGGAGAACACCAACACCGACCTTAAGCGCAAGGCGTTCTGCAAGTACATTCGGGACATCGACCCGTACGATCATCCGATCGTCTATCGTGCGGCGGCGGGCCGGCACGACGAGGTCTATGGGCCGCTGCTGGACTTCCCGGATTTCGAGGGCGCTTCGCTCGCGACCAACAACACGCACCGCCAAACGGTCAAGTGGCTCGAGGGTTCGAAAGCGGCCGGGCGGCAATGGTTCGTCTGGCTCGACGAAATCGGTCCGGCCCATACCGGCGTCAAGCCCGACAACGACGATCCCCTGCACGATGAGGCCAGGACGGGGTATCTCTGGCCCAACCTCATGGCCGGTGGCGCGGGTGTCGAATGGACGTTCGACCACCGCTTCGCACACAACCACCTGAACTGCGAAAGCTGGCGCAGCCGGGACCGTCTGTGGGACCAGACGCGATATGCCGTGGAATTCTTCCAGGATCTCCCGCTGGCCCGAATGAACCGCCACGACGAGTTGACGACGGCCAAGGACAGCTATTGTCTCGCCGAGCTCGGGTCGGTGTACGCGGTCTACCTGCCCTCAGGCGGGACGACCGATCTGGACCTCGGCGCCGCGACGGAGACCTTTCGCATTCGATGGTTCGATCCGCGAAGAGGCGGCCCTCTGCAGATCGGGACATTGGCGTTGACCGGCGGCCCCGGCGTCGTGAACATCGGCCAGCCGATGATCGATACCGACAAGGACTGGATCGCGTTGATCACGCGATCGTCCGTTCGGCGAACCGGCCGCACTCCATAGGCCAAACGCGGCACGAGTGCACTCGAGCCACGCATTCGTTCCGGAATCGGGTTGCGTGCGGCCGTCGGATCTGGTATAAAGTAGAATACGGATGTGTGGGTTCCTGACGCCGCTGCGGCATGAAGCGAGCAACCGCGCGGCAAATCGGACTCGGAGGCCCTTATGCAATGTGTCTTGCTGTGCACATGGCGCAAGGGGGGTGCGCTACGCCTGTATCCACTCGCAGTCTACACGTCTGTCCCGACCGTTCTTCAGGTCGTCACGTCGGAAAGGAGGTGCCCCTGCACGAATCTCGCCCCTGGGCGATGTAAGTAGGTCGGTCACGAATGAATGCAGCTTAGTGTGATTCAACAGACTGATTGAAAGGAGGACCCGGTATGTGCGGAAGAACCATCTGTTTGCTCGTCCTGATTCTGGGCCTGGCCGGTCTGGTCTCGGCCCAAGACTGGGATATGGAGATCCCGTCCGTGAACAAGCCCCCGATCATCGATGGGGAAATCGACCCGATCTGGTCGATCGCGCGCGTGCAGTACATCGAGACAACGATCGACGGCAGCGTCAGTTCGCCGGAGGATTGCTCGGGCAGTTGGCGCGCCCTGTGGGATGGTGAGTATCTGTATGTCATCGTGGACGTCAACGACGACATTCTCATCAACGATTCCGGCAGCGCGTATCTGGACGACAGCGTGGAATTCTACTTCGACGCAGGCAACGCCAAAGGCCCGGGCTCGCCCCTGTCCGGCAACGAACGCCAATACACCTTCGGCTGGGATGCCACCGACATCCAGGGCACAAACACCAACATCGAAGGCGTCGAGCACGCACAGGTGACCACCGACACCGGCTGGCGCATCGAGATGAAATTCCCGTGGATGTCGCTCCAGGGCTCGCCCCCCGCCATGGGAAACCTCATCGGGATCGACGTCTTCATCAACGACGACGACACCGGAGGTGATTCGCGTGACGCCCAGGTGGCCACGTTCGCCACCGCCGGAGACCACTGGCAGGTCCCATCGGCCTGGGGCACAGCGATCCTGGTCAAAGGTAGCAGCGAGAAGGCCTCGGCGCCGAACCCGAGCGACGGTGCCACGGACGTGTTGCGCGATGTGGTCCTCGAATGGTCGCCCGGGGAATTTGCTCACACGCACGATGTATACTTCGGCACGGTGTTCGAGGACGTCAGCAACGCCAACCGGGCGAACCCGATGGGCGTGCTCGTCAGCCAGGGCCAGAGCGCTGCGACGTACGACCCGCCCGGCCGTCTGGAATTCGATCAGACCTACTACTGGCGGATCGACGAGGTCAACGCCCCGCCCGACGGTTCCATCCACAAGGGCGACGTCTGGACCTTTACTGCCGAATTGTTTGCCTATCCCGTTGAGAACATCATCGCCACCAGCAACGCCGTCAGCGAAGAGGGCGCCGGACCGGAGAGGACCGTCGACGGCTCCGGACTCAACGAGCAGGGACAGCACTCGATTGCGGCAGCGGACATGTGGCTCGGTGATGCTGCCGAGGATGAACCGACCTGGGTGCAGTATGAGTTCCCGAGAACCCACAAGCTCCATCAGATGGTGGTCTGGAACTACAACGTGCAGTTCGAGCTGATTCTCGGGCTTGGGCTCAAGGACGTTACCATCGAATACTCCGAAGACGGCGTCGAGTGGACGACGCTGGGCGATTTCGAATTCGCAAGAGGAACCGCCCGGAGTACCTATGTGGCCAACACAACAATCGATTTCGGCGGTATAGCCGTCAGGTATGTCCGCCTGATCGTCAACAGCGGCCACGGCACGACGGGGCAGTACGGCCTGAGCGAAGTCCGTTTCCTGCACATTCCCACCTATGCGCAGAACCCCCAGCCGACCGACGGCGCAACGGACGTCGATCCGGACGCCACATTGCGATGGCAGCCCGGACGAGAAGCGGTCTCCCACGAGGTCTACCTCGGTCCCGATGAAGACTCGCTCGTCCTGGCCGATACCGTCAGCCAGCCCGGCGCAGCTCCCGCCAATCTGGAGTTCGGGAGCACGTACTACTGGAAAGTCGTCGAGGTCAATGAGGCTGAGGCGATCCCTTCATGGGAAAGCGAAACCTGGAGCTTCATGACGCGCGAATTTGCCGTGATCGACGGATTCGAAACCTATACGGACGATGTGGACGCGGGCGAGGCGATCTTCGACACATGGCTCGATGGGTGGGTCAACGAGACCGGCTCGACCGTCGGCTATCTGGAGGCCCCATTTGCCGAGAGGACGATCGTCCACAGCGGCCGAC
Source organism: uncultured Pirellulales bacterium (assembly GCA_964610435.1). Classification (GTDB taxonomy): domain Bacteria; phylum Planctomycetota; class Phycisphaerae; order Sedimentisphaerales; family Anaerobacaceae; genus Anaerobaca. Next base: position 71,260 of record CAZSXM010000015.1, read on the forward strand.
AGTCCATGCCGCTGCACTACGACAACAGCGAGTCGCCCTGGTACTCCGAGACGGCGCGCCAATTCGAAACCGTTCGGAACTGGACCACGCACGGGGCCAATGCCCTGGTCCTCTATATTCGTGGCAACGCGCCGGCCTTCGCCGAAGACGCCGGCGGCAACATCGTCATGAGCGGGATCGGCGCCGATATCTGGGACCAAAGCGATCAGTTCCGCTTCGCCTACAAGAGTCTCAGCGGCAACGGATCGATCGTGGCCCGTGTCGACAGCCTGGAACGCAGCCATGAGTGGGCCAAGGCCGGTGTGATGATTCGCGAGACGCTGGAGCCGAGCTCGAAGCACGCCTTCGTATGCGTCACGCCGGACAACGGCATCAGCTTCCAACGCCGTCCCGGCACCGGGCAGGACAGCGCCAATACGGACGCGCCCGGATTCGCCGCACCGTATTGGGTCAAGCTCACCCGGACGGGCAACGTGTTCACCGCACAACATTCGGCCGACGGCGAGACCTGGGTCGATATCCCGGTCAGCCCGGCACTCGAGATTCCGATGGCGAACAACGTCTACATCGGTCTGGCCGTGACCAGCCATAGTACGGCCATGACGACGAGCGCTGAATTCTCCAACATCACCACAACCAGCAGCGTCAGCGGCTCGTGGCAGGTCGCCGGGATCGGCGCCACACAGCCTGTGGGCAACTCGTCGGAATCGGTATACGTCGCGGTGGAAGACGCCAACGGGTCGATCACGGTTGTCAAGCACCCGAGCCCGGCTGCAACGACGCGGACAGGCTGGAACCAGTGGCAAATCCCGTTCAGCGATTTGACCGGCGTCAATCTGAGCCGGGTCAGGAAGATGTACATCGGCGTCGGCGACCGCAATGCACCATCCGCAGGAGGCACCGGCGTGATCTACGTAGACGACATCGGCTATGGTCGCCCTGCCGCCACGGAATAGTCTTCCGCAGCGATGCTGGCAAGACCTGTCTTCCACAATCGGCAGCAGGCTCGAAGGGCCCGTCCCGATGACCCTCGGGGCGGGCCCTGTCGATTCTAAATCGAGGGGAGAAACTCGCCGATGAGCGTCGCGGCTACGCCGTCCACGGCCTTCTCGGCCACCTCGCCACCAGCGTTCGTGCAGACGACGACGGCGAAATCCTTCTGCGGCGCGATCCACATCACCGCGAAGAACATCGTGTTGGAGCCGGCGTGCGTCAGGACTGTGCCCTCGGCCCATGAACGCCGGGTCGCGACCCAGCCAAGGGCGTACTCGCTGTCGGCGTCGACGGGCGTATGCAGCCTCTCGAAGGTCTCCGGGTGAAGCAGACGACCTTCACCTCGCGCGCCCGCCAACTGCCAGGCGGCATACCTGGCCAGATCGCCAACGCTGCAATGCACCGTCCCGGCCGGACCGATCGCCGCCGGGTTGTCCGCGTGCAGACCGGGCGCAACCGCTTGCCATTGACCGTCTTCGTCCACCGTGTGGCCCCAAGGCTGGTCGACCTTGCCGACGGTCGCCGGCGCGCCGAAGCCCGCCGAGGCCATGCCGAGCGGCTGAAAGAGCCACTCCCGAAGCAGATCCTCCCATGGACAATCCAGCAGGGTCTCAATCGCATGGCCGGCAAGGGAGTAGCCCGCGTTCGAGTAGATGGTCCGGGTGCCGGGCGGCGCGGCCGGCGTGTGCCTGGTGAGCAGCTCCCGCGTCAGATAGTCGCGCTGCTCGCGCGGCGGCCGGTCCACGCGCTGCCGGAGCTGCCTCCACAAGCCATGCTCGTCCAGGCCATGAGGCGCACCGCCACGATGCGCCAGAAGCTGCTCCAACGTCACAGATCGCCACGGAGGCGGCATCTGGGGGGCCAGGTCGGCAAACAGCTCGTCCAACGTCGTATCCCATCGCAGCCGGCCCTCTTCAACGAGCATGGCGGCCAGCGCCGCGGTCATGGACTTGGTGCACGAGCCGATGTGCCACCGATCGTCCACCGTCACCGGCTCGGATGAATCGTGCCTGCGAACGCCGACGGCGCCGACAGCAACCGTCTCGCCTCCCTTCACCACGGCTGCGGCCAAGGCCGGCAGTCTGTTTGCCTCTCGAATCGGTTCGAGCCACTCGCCCAGTGAACCGGAGGCACAGACGCCCGGACCTGCAACGGCCAGGAAGAGAAGCGCCACACAGGCTCGCTGGTATCGGCATCTCAGAGGCATTTCACATCAGTCCACCAACGAGCGGATCACTGTCAGGTCGATTCCTTCCAGCGAACCGCAGATCCGGTCGGCCTCCTGAAGATCTTCGGCGGGCGTCGTGTTGGTCACGGCGATACACCAGGCGCCGGCGGCCTTGGCGGCCTGCACCCCGTTTGGGGCATCCTCAATCACCACGCAGCGGACGGGCGCAAGCCCTATGCGCCGGGCCGCGACGAGAAACAACTCAGGGTCCGGCTTCTTGTGCTTCACGTCGTCGCCGTTGACGTACACCATCCTCGTGTAAGGGATGCCGGCCGCCACCAGGGCCGCCCGCGATTTCTCCAGCGTGCCCGACGTCGCGATCGCCACCTCGAAATCGTCGCTGGCCAGACCGGCCTCGATCAGCTCCATCACGCCGGGATACGGAGCCAGAGGCTCGCTCTGAAGGACCTTGAGAAACAGATCCTGGCGGTACTGTACCGCCCTGTCGAGTTGCTCATCCGTCAGATCGAGGCTATGCGCGCGAGCCGCAGCCTTGACGTACTCGTGCGCCCCGCGCCCCAAGCCGGCGGCAAAATCCTCATCCCTGACCCCTTTGACGCCGAACAGATCGTTGAAGACCTGGACCGACACACGCCGATTCACCGACTCGGTATCGGCAACCACGCCATCGACATCAAAGATCAAGCCATACCGATGCATCATCCCATCGACCCCCAGACAGTTGCCATACGATGACTCCTTCCTCATCAACCCGTTCCACACTGGGCCCGACTGGATTCGAACCAGTGGCCAAGGGATTATGAGTCTACCGTTGCAATTGTGTAAACCCCTGCCAAAGCGATACTTGTGATTGCGACCCTCGCCACTATGGCCGCTACTATGACCACCCGGAGCATCGGGACGGTGGCTATGACCACGCGGGCGCGAGGCTTGACGGCGCGGTGATGTTGTGATACGAACGTGTCTGCGGGCGACGGCCCGTAGGCAAAACTCGCTCGGCACGCCACGGGATTCACCTTCCCCCCGTGGCGTGGCCGGGCAGAAGGGAAGGTGAATAATGACACGAACAGCGAAGAAGACGACCACGACGAAGGCCCGCAAGACCAAGAAGACGACCCCCGCGACGACTTCGAAGGCCAAGGAAGTGCCGATACCTTCGGGGTGTCACGTGTTGCTGAAGAAGGCCGGGGAGGTTGTCGGCTGGCAATGGTCGCGCGACGTGAAAGTGCCTCTGAGGGCCTGTGATTATGAAGTGCCGATCATCGGGAGAGAGCGGCCATTCGACCCGGCTTCCAGGGAAGATGAACTGGCCCTTCCACTGGCGGCCGGTTTGCTGTTGCGTGTGCCGTTTTGGCGACGATTCCGGCAATGGCCGATGGCTGAGGCGAACGGTGTTAGTGGGCATCGCGCGGGCGCCGACGCCTATGCAGAGTTGTGGGCGGCCCTGGCCCGGTATGGATACGAACCGGAGATCTTCAAGATGGCCACGTTGCCGGAGATAGACCAGATGCTTTCCTCTGGCGCCAGTCGTGAGACGACGCGGAAATTCCTGGCCCAACAAGCCGAGGCCGGCAAGGGCGACGGCGAGTCGAGCGGCACGGTTGCCGAGGTGACCGAAGAAGGGCACACACAGCCGGGATATGAAGTACCTTGGACGGATAAACGCCCCGACGGATGGATAGTGAACAGCGATGCCGTTGAACTCGCGAATAAGTGCGGAATCGACTGCGAATTGCCCGACTTGAGCGGACTGGACGTGCGGGGATTAAACAAGCTGCTTCGGCGTCGCGGTGTCGGCGTGCGATTCATGAGCAAACGGACTGGCAAGCCGGCCGGGCGCGTACATAAGGCCGATTGGCAGAACTATCTGCGGCGGGAAAGAGACCAAGTCGACGCGACGCAGAGAGCCGTTGAAAAGCGAGCAAGGGAACTGCTCGATTGAGCTGCAACTCTCCGGGGAGTTAAAATTCTCAAAAAAAATTCCGCCACGAAAGGCACCTACGGAGGCGGTCTACAAACTCCCTAACTCCCCATTAACTCCCCAACGCTCCAAGCAAGCGGAACCGCGCCTGTAGACTTGCTCGCATGGATTCAAGGCAAACAAAGCGCCGAGCGGCAGCCGCACTACGGGCGATCATCCGGGCGGCCGTCGAATATGCTGAGGCAGAGCGGGCCATGCGAGAAGAGGCCCGAAAGAGAGAGCAGAAGGGGGCGACATCATGACGGCCCCTGCCCCCGCAAAACTCGCACTGTCCACACGCTCCGTGGCGTCCCTGCTGGATGTCAGCGAGAGGCAGATTCGCGAATGGCTGGCGACCGGTGGCATCGGGCCTGTCCCGTGCAAGTTGGGTGACAGGCTGGCCCGCTTCGACCGCGAAGAAGTTGCCCACTGGTGGCAGACGTGCCGGGCCGAGGGGCGCCGGATCGGTCGAGCCGAGTGGCTGGCGATGCAGAAGGGGACGCGATGACCCGCCGGGCCCTCGATGTACCGCACGACCCGGCCGCCGAGGCGGCGGTGCTCGGCTCGATGATCGTCGAGCCCGGGTGCATCGCCGGGGTGATGGCTCGTGGCGTGACCCGCGACGACTTCTACCTCACTGAGCACAAGGAACTCTTCGTCGCCATCCTGGCGGTCCACGGTCGCACCGCCGGCAACGGCGACGGCTGCCTCGACGGTCTGCTGGTCCGCGAGGAGCTGGAGCGGCGCGGGACACTGGAGCAGATCGGCGGCACGGACTACCTTCAGCGAGTGATGGACACGGTCCCATCAGCGGCCAGCGTCGAGTACTACGCCCAGATCGTCCAGGATCGACACGCGCGCCGCATGATGTTGGTGGCCGGCGAGAGACTGCTACGCGGCGCCACCGACCTGGGGCACGACGTCGGTGACGAGCTGGCGGGCGCCCGGATGGACCTGGCAGAGATCTCTCCGGCGGCGGGGAGATCTGCCGCGTCCCAAATCACCCTGACCGTCGTCAATGCCGCCGACTACCTCGTCACCGAGCCGCCGGCATCTGACCAGATCATCGAGGACATGTTCGACGCGGGCGACAAGGTGGCAATCGTCGGATCGAGCAAGCTGCGGAAGTCATTCTTCCTGCTGCACAGTATGATGGCGATCGCCACGGGGCTGGAGTTTCTTGGCTTTCGCGTGCCAAAGCCTCGCCGAGTGCTCGTGATACAATTCGAGATCCAGAAGCATCATTTCCACCGCCGGACGCGGCGCATGGCCACGGGCCTCGGGATCGAACCGGACGACCTCCAAGACCGATTGCAGATCGTAAACGGCCGAGGGATCGACCTGACCGGACAGGCTGGTTTGGAGGCCATTCTGCAGGCCGTCGAGCCGGACGAGCCGGACGTAATCGCCATCGATCCGCTCTACAAAATCTCCACAGGTGTCGAAAACGCCGCAGAAGACACAAAGAAGACCCTCGGGCTGTTCGATGTTCTGGCAGAGCGGACTGGCGCGGCGGTGGTGTACGTACATCACGACGCCAAAGGCTTTTCAGGCGACCGGGACATCCGCGACCGGGGGAGCGGGTCTGGCGTTCTCGGGCGGGACTACGATGCTTGCCTCACCCTGACGCCTCATGCGACCGAGGATGATGCGGTAGTCATCGAGACGCTACTGAGGAACTACGCTCCCCAGCACGCCATCACAGCAGGATGGGCGGACACCGGCAACGGTGGGTATCGATTCGAAGTCCGTCCCGACCTGGCCCCGACGCCGAAGACCAGCATGACCGCCAGAGTGACCGACGCTGCCACCTTCGAGGCCTGCCACCCCGTCGCCTTGATGATGCTCCGCGATGTGCCTATGAACATGGGCGAATTCAAGGACCAACTTCGGACCAAGACCGGCATCGGCCAGAAGCGGATCGACCGCTATGTCAAGTGGGCCCTGACCACCCGCGACGACCCCCTCGATGTCTACGAAGCGAGAGGTCCCGGCAAACACGACAAGTACATCGGGACCCCGGACCAGATCACCAAGCTGAGGGACCAAACATGAGACCAGAAACCTTAGAGTCGGCAGAGTCGGCAAAGACCCGGCAAAAGACTGCCGAGTCTAAGAGTAGTAGAGTGGACAGAGTCGGCCCCCCCCTAAAGGGGGGGGGGGCGCGAGCTGCCGACTCTTGCACACTCTTGCACTACTCTGGGCGCTGCCGACTCTTGCCGAGTCTAAATAACCACACGAACGAAGTAGGAACAAGATCATGAGTGAACCAACCACCCTCGAAGACGCGTTGAGCCAGATCGCCGAGTTACAGGAACGGCTCTGCTACTTCGCAGAAGAAAACAACCGGCTGAACCGTTTCATTCATGACCTGGCCACGGCTGAGCTGCCCTGTCCCCTGTGTGGTGCGAGAACCTCAAATGGCGAGATCTGCGGGGAGTGCATGAAGCTGGCTTACGACGCAGAGCACGAATCGTCCGAGATCATCGTTCGCGCTGTACGGGAGTATGACGCTATTGGAGGGCCAAACTAATGACCACTGCGCGATCCACCTGGAAGGCCGGCGTCGCCACACCATTGACCATCGGGCGCGAGTTAACCATCGGGCCGCCGTGCCCGGCCGACCTGGCCGAGAAGCTGGTCGATACCTTCACGATGGTCAATCCGAAGTGGACCGAGAACGACCGGGCCGGCCGGTGGAACGGCAACACGCCCCGGACGCTCGACCTCTCTCTCCTACGCCCCGACGGCTCGCTCGCTGTACCACGTGGGGCCCTGGGGCTGGTCATCTGGCTGATTCGCAGCATGGGGTACTCCTGGAAGTTGATCGACCACCGGCGGACGCTGGACGAGGTCGCGTTTGAATTCAACGGGTCTCTGCGCCCGTACCAGCAAAACGCAGTCGATGAACTGCTGCAACGCGATTTCGGCTTACTCCACGCCCCGACGGGCGCGGGCAAGACCGTCGTCGCCCTGGCTGCGATCGCCGTGAGACGGCAGCCGGCCCTGATCGTCGTCCACACCAGGGAGCTTCTCGACCAATGGGTGCAGCGGGCCGAGACCTTCCTGGGCCTATCACGCGACGAGATCGGGATCGTCGGCGGCGGCCGGCTGGAACTGGGGCGGCCCCTGACCGTTGCCACGGTGCAGACGCTGTACAAGGTCGCCGGCGACGTCGTCCCGACGATCGGCCACCTGGTCGTCGATGAATGCCACCGCTGCCCGGCCCGGACCTTCACCGAGGCCGTCACCGCCTTCGACTGCCGGTGCATGCTGGGCCTGTCGGCGACGCCCTGGCGACGCGACGGCCTGACCAGGCTGATCGGCTGGTATCTGGGCCGTAAGGTGGAGATCGCCCGGGAGGATCTGACCGACGACGACCTTGTGTTCGACATCGAGGTCGTCGAGCGCCCGACGGTCTTCGACACCGACCTCGACGCCAGCGAAGAGTACGTTCAGGTCCTCTCCGAGCTGACCCGGGACGCCGGCCGCAACGCCACGATCGCCGCCGATGTCGTGGCCGAGGCCTCCGGCACGGCTGGTGTCTGCCTGGTCCTCTCGGACCGCAAGGCCCACTGCGAAGATCTTCGCGACCGGATACAGCGGCGCGGCTGCCGGGCGGACCTTCTGACCGGCGACCTGGCCAACGGCCGGCGTCAGGCCGTCGTCGAGCGCGTCCGGGCCGGCGAGGTCCCCGTCGTCGTCGCCACGGCCCAACTGATCGGCGAAGGCTTCGACGCCGCTTCGCTGTCGGCCCTGTTCCTGACCACGCCGATGACCTTCTCCGGCCGGGTGCTGCAATCGCTCGGGCGCATCCTCCGGCCGGCGCCCGGCAAGGCCGGCGCGAAGGTCTTCGACTACGTCGATGTGAATGTCGGCGTCCTGGCCGCCGCCGGCCGGAAGCGCCGCCGCGTCTACCGCGAACTCGGCGCAACGACGCAAACCACAACTGCGGAGGCACGATGACCACCGCCCGATCTACATGGAAATCACGCGAGCGACAAGCTGCGGCCCTGTTCGGCACGACCCGAACGCCGCTGTCCGGCGGCGCCTCTGGTCATACACGCTCGGATTCGTTGCACGAGCACGTCTTCATCGAGACCAAGTTGCGGGCGCGATCGTCGATCCATCGACTGTTCGACCAGACGGCTTTGCAGGCGAAGGCCGAGAAGAAAGTGCCGGTGTTGGCCCTGGCCATGAAGAACCGTCCCGGCCTCCTGCTGGTCTTGCGGGCGGACGACATCCAAGAGATCGCCGGTGCCGTCGCGGCGGCGAAAGGAGAACCCCCATGCCTCTGACTGACCATCAACTGCGGCTTCGTCAGAACCATCTGGGCGCTTCCGAGATGCCCATCATCTTGGGGATGTCGCCCTACAGCATGACGCCGAGGGACATCTACTGGCGCAAGGTGTGCGACATCGCCGACGAGCCCACTGAGGCCATGCAGCGCGGCCACTGGTTGGAGGACGCCCTCATCGACTGGGCGGCCGGCCAGCTTGGCGTCTCCGTCATCCGCAACCAGCTCAGAGTCCTCAAGAGCGGCGACGGGGCCGGCGTCTTCAGCGCGACCCACGACGCGCTCGTCCGGGGCGACCGGGCCGGCATCGAGGCCAAGGTGGTCGGACGATGGAACCCGGACTACGACGCATGGGGCGACGAAGGGACCGACCAGATCCCGCCGTCGGTCGTGCTCCAATGCCAGCAGCAGATTCTCGTCAGTGGCCTGGATCTGGTCTGGGTGCCGGTGGCGATCGAGGCCCATGGTGGTCTCGACCGGCGGATATACACGATCCCCAGGGACGACGAGCTGATCGAGATGTTCCGTGCCCCGGCGCTGGCGTGGTGGCGTAAGTACGTCGTCGCCCGCGTCGTGCCCGACGGAGACCCGACCCCGCCGATGGAAGTCCTGAAGCGACTGCGGCGCGACCCCGGCGTCGTCGTGGACCTTGACCGTGGCGTGGCCGAACTGATCGACTCGCTCGACGAGGTCAAGGTCGAGGCGAAGGACGCAGACGCCCGCAAGCAGGCGCTACAGGCCCGGATCATCGACGCCCTGCTCGACGCCGAGGCCGGACGGCTGCCTGACGGCCGGATGGTCACGTACCGAGAGCAGCGATCGTCGCCGAAAGTCGATACGCAGGCCCTCAAGCTACGTCACCCGGACCTGTACGCCGAGATCGTCTCACAAGGAACCCACCGCACGTTGCGGGTGGTCAAGCCGAAGAACCAGCAAAAGGAGAACTGATATGGCAGCAAGGAAGACCGCAACCAGTACCACCGACGAAACCGCGATCGAGAAGACGTCCCTGGCAATGACCAACCGGGGTCTGACGCCGGCGACCCTGGAAGAGGCGTGGCGATACGCCACGGCCCTGAGCCGCACGGCGTTCGTGCCAGAAGCATACCGGGGCAAGCCCGAGGATTGCCTGATCGCAATCGACACCGCAATGCGGCTGCGCGTCGCGCCGCTGATGCTCCTCCAGAACACGTATATCGTGCACGGCCGGCCCGGCGTGGAGGCCAAGTTGGTGATCGCCCTGGTCAACAACAGCGGCAGCTTCACCGACCCGTTGGAGTATGAGGTCGAGGGCGACGACCCCGCCGAGACCGGATACCGGGTCCGGGCCCACGCCACAAGGGCCTCGACCGGCAAGGTCCTCTACGGCCCCTGGATCACATGGGACATTGTGAAGGCCGAAGGCTGGCATTCCAAGCAGGGCTCGAAGTGGAAGACGATGCCCGGCCTGATGTTCGCCTACCGCGCGGCCGCCTGGTTCGCCCGCATGCACTGCCCCGAGGTCCTGATGGGTATGCAGACCATCGATGAGATTGAGGACCTGGGCGAGCGTCGCCAAGTCGAGAGCCGCGCCGTACCCGACGCGGCAGCACCGCCACCCAGCGGCATTGCCGCGGCCAAGGAGCGGCTGGCCAAGAGCAAGGATGCCTGTTCCGAGGACCAACAACAGCCCACGGACGATGACGACGGAGTCAAGGACGACGCCCCTGCTGCCGATGATGATGAGCATCTCTACTACTGCCCACAGTGCGATGAAGGGTTCGACCATCCCGTGCAGAAGCAAGTCAACGGCGGCCTCGTCACCGCGCACGGGTCTTGTGGATCGCCGGACATCGTTGCATGGGATGAGCGATAGTCGCGGGTCCTACCTGAGGGGTCGTGACTTGCAGTTCAAGGCATGGCGAAAAGCAGCAGCTTCTAACTGAGAAAAAAATCAAGTAGTTAGTGAACAACACTATGGCAAAGCAAACCAAATCATCGTCCAGCACGCCGGAAACGAAGTATGGCGGCCGCACCCGTCGTCAGTTCCTCGCGGACATCCGCAAGCTGGCCGGCAGTGCCGCGAGCATCGACGAAGCCGCCGGCGTACTCGGCATCGAGCCCGGCGATCTCAGGCAGCTCTTCGCCACCGACCCCACGGTCGCCCGTGCATGGAACTCGACCAGGCTGAAACTGACGATCGCGGTCAAGAAAGCCGTAGTGGCCAAGGCAAAAGAAGGCTCCCTCCAAGCCATCAGTGCGGTGGAACGATCTCTGCGGGAGGCAATCGCCAAACCTGGCGTGGACATCCACAACATCACGGGCGCGATGTTGGCCAGGCTCGTCGGCGTCTCCGGCAAGAGCATCTGGGATTGGCAAAAACGGGGCCTTCGGCAAAACGGCCAAGGCGCCTATGACCTGGCGGTCTTTCTTCCCTGGTATCGCGACCACCTGCTGAGTCAGGTTTGCGTGGGCAAGAACAGCGACACCGACCCGCTGCGGACGCAGAAGGCCCGCGAGAAGGCGATCCAGGTCGCCGAGTTGGAGGGGCGGCTCTGGCCGCGCGAGCAGGTGATGGCCGGCCTGGCCGCCCGCGCCCGCGTACTGGCCGAGACGCTCAGCGCGACGAAGGCCTCCGAATTGGGTCAGCGGTTGGGCGGTCAGCCGGAGCCGGAGATCGCGCGTATCATTGAGGCGTTCTTCATCGAGGCAAAACGCGCGGCGTGTCAGCTCGACGAAGAGCTTCGTCTTCCGCCCGCTGCGCGCAAACTCTGGACCGATCTCATGACAATGCTCAGCAAGACAGAGGGTGACGAATGATCGTGTTTGAAAACACATCTCCATTGTCGCGCGGCACGCGAGTCGCCGTGATGTATCGTTCGCGCGGACGGCAGCCAGAGGGGTCGTCTCTCCCCCCCCCTGGCCTGCCGATCCGCACGACGGGATTTCTATCCACGAAAGGAGTCACACATGATCTCAGCAAGCAGACAAGAGACCAGCAAGGCCACCGAAAACGCGGCCCTGAGGCGCGAACTCGCGAAGTACAAACAGCAAATCGCCGACGCGCCGAAAAAGGCCGAGTTGGCGAAACTTCGCGCGGAATGCGGCCGGCTCAAGGCGCAGTTGATCGACCTGGAAATGTCCACGACCGACCGCCACTTAACCGACGCGCAATTGCGCAACAAATTCGCGAAGACGCCCCAGTTGCGGGACCAGTTTTCCGGGCCCGACGCCTACGTCGCCTATGTGCGGCACAACCCGAAAAAGTGACATTGACATTGACATCACCACGCAACGAAAGGAATCACAGCATGGCAAAGGCAACTCCACAACAACAGATCGACATCCCGGCGACCGTCGCCACCATCGCGGGCGAACTCTCCGGGCTCCAGACCGAGCACGAACGCCTCACGGGCGCGATCGAGCAAGCCGAGGCATCGCGCGAGGCTGCGAAGGCCCGATACGAAACGGCCCTGGCCGTCGGCGATGAAAAGCGAATGAGCGCGGCCTTGGCTTCCAGCCGCAAGGCCGTTGTCGATGTCCCGCGTCTTGAAGCCGAGCGGGTGGCCCTGGCCGACAAACTGCGTGACCTCGACCAGCGCCGCGAGCAGGTCTTGGGAGTCGCGCGGGAGCGGTCGCGCAATGCTGAGGCAGCCCTTGAGAGTGCCCGCGCGGCGCGCGAGGCGGCCGAAGCGGACCTGTCGCGCTGCGCTGCTTTGCTGGGCCAGATCAATGAGGCCCGGCGGCTTGTGTCGCCCGCTCCGGCCCCCGAGGCTGTGCCTGCGCGCGACTACACCGACGGCCCCATCTCCAAAATGCCCGACGGCCCGTATCGCGTTTTGGCGTGATGATCGATTCGGTTTGGCCGGTCTCGTGGACCGGCCCGATGCCAAAGCCGGCGCCGGTTTGGTTCTGCTGGCGTCCGGCTTTTTTCAGGTTTTGCCTCAGGAAACGAGATCCGATGGAAGCCGACGACCTCACATCGCAAATCGACCGGCACGCCGACGACATCGCGGCCCTGGGCCGAAAGATCGACGCGGTTGTCCAGCACGCCGATGAACTCACCCAAGAGGCCCGCGCCCGCCTGGCCGAGTATCAAAAGCGCAAGCGCGAGGCCGGCCACATCCTGGCCGAGGCCGGGGAGCGATTCACGAACGCGCAACGGGCGCTTGGCGCCGTCGAGGGCCTGCTCCGTGACATCGAAGCAATCAAGACCGCGCACGTCACCCTCACACGCGAGTTGAACCGCTTCTTGATTGAGACAGGCGACGGCCCCGAATCGCGAGAACTCGTTGCCGCGTTTCGTCGCCAGAGGCAGACGCTTCGGCGGCAGTACGGCCGGATCGTCCGTTGCCGGCACGATGCACGGCGGGCCGATCAAACCGAGCGTGACGGGGAAGCCAAATGAATCTTTCCGACTGGGCGATTCTTACGTGCATCCCGCCGGGCGGGGCCGTTCATTTCCAGGCAGCCCATGCCATCGCCGATCTCGTCGCACGCGGGGCGAGTTGGTACTGTCGGTCTGGACCGTTCATTGCAGCGAATCACAACACGCTCGTCGAGCACGCAATGAACCAGGGACATCGTTACGCGATGATGTGGGACAATAACATCGTCCTGCCCGACAACGGCCTGGACATCCTCCTCGATACGATGGAGGCAAGGCCGGAGATAGACATCATTTCGGCCGTCTATCCGACCGCTATGGCACACTGCATCGGGGACCGTTCTCACCTGGTTTGGGTCTGTCAACCCAAGGGCTATCCGCCCATCGCGGCCAGTTGAAGACCGCGCGGCGTTCCTTCGCCGAATCTGCGAAATTGAAGCCGTCGCCTGTCGGAGCCCACGCGATCATGCCTGTTGACAGCACGGTCCAGACTTCTGATTGTGACCACGCCGGCGGTGCTCTGCTGCTGGATGGGCCGGCCACGGCCAAGGCCCTGGGGATCGGTCTGAGTCTGCTCTACAACCTGGACCGATCCGGGGCCCTGGGGCCCCCTGGCGTCAAGTTGGGGGCGCGTCCATCATGGGCGGCCGGGCGGATCGAAAAACTCGAGAATTGCCTTGACGGGCTGCCCGTCGGCGATAGAATGCACAGCATGAAACGTATCGCATCAAATCTGTTCATCCAATCCAAACATCCGGGCACGGGTAAGGTCTGTCCGCAAGGCTGGCCGCGCCGCGATACGGCGTCATTAACTCCCGTGCCCACCTATTTGAAGGGGTGCAGCAATGGAACGTATCGAACACGCGCCGAACGGCAGACCTGACTGCACGCTGGACAAGGCCGCGCCGATCTTCAAGCCGATTGTGGCCTGGCTCCTGGACCGAACGCCACGCGAGAAGCTGGCGGCAATCGCCTTGGCGAATCTCATGCTGGGCGACGTCCAGCAAAACATCGAGGACACCGAGCGATACGCGGGCCAAATCGGCGACGATCTTCGTCGCGACTGGCGGAAGGATGTCGTCCGCATAGCAAGCGAGCCCACGAACGATGGAAGGATCGCCCGATTTGTGCTGGACTGCCAAAACGTGTACGACGTGGACGAGTAGCAGACCACGACCACGGGGCCGGTTGCATACGGGTATCCGACCGCCCCCCACATTCTGGAAGGCGGTGACATTGTGACGACGAAGCGGAGCATCCACTACAGCATATCTCCCAACGAGCCGGGTGTTGCGTTGTGCGGTCGATGGGCCAAGCTTCGCACACGCGACAAAGGCGAAGTGACGTGCGCCGATTGTCTCAAACTGTTGCAGAGCCCGGACTACTCGGATTCGCAGTTTGTGGGCAAAGACAAGCCGGAAGGACGGTGACACGATGAGAGTATTCCGAAAGCGCCCCGACGCGAAGCACTTCACAGTCGAGCTGCGCGACCATCGAAAGATCGTCCGTCGGTTCGCGGGTTTGCCGGATCGTCGCCAGAGCGAACAGTTGGGCGTCCAGATTGAACGCTTGGCGGGCTTGCGTGCGGCGGGCCTGTGCGTCGTCATTCTGCTGGCCGCCCTGCTGGCGGCCCATCGAATGCTTCGGGAGGCGGAAGGTGGCCGACCGGCGAAGCCCCTCGAAGGATCGAGGGAGTCAGTGATGGGGCAATGAAAAAGGCGTGGATATAGCTGGAAACGTTCTTTGGCAAGTCCATCGGAATCCTGCGATTCGCGCACCCGCGCGAGGGGGTGAGGACCGTCTGCTTAAATTCAAGCAGCATAAGTGCTTGATAATCCTCGTACTTAGCGATTGCGATTCGCATCGTCGAGTAGGAGCGGCCGCTCTTTGAGAACCCGATTCACCCGCGCGAGTCTCTGGTATAATGCCCGCCTGGGCCAAGGACGCTGCCGAGCGCCAGGCCCGCGTCCAGGCCTACAGCGCCGACGTGGACGCCGGCCGGCGGATACGGTTCATCCCGTCGGGCCGTCGGCTGGCCTGAGCCGTTCGGGCCGTTGACGCGGTCGCACGCCGGGCCGTTCCTGTCCACGTGCCGTTGCAGGCCGTCCGAAGTCGTCTACGGCGGTACCCTGACACCCTCCGGGCCGAGATCGGCCCTTAGAATCGATCTGGCGCAATCGGAATTTTCCCGGATCGGCGGATTTTTCCAGTTGACAGATCGGAGCGGCGGCGGTAGGATCGCAGGCATGAAAGAATTCACTGGAGCATCCCGACTCAGCATTGATGGCCCGGAGTCCCGTTGCGGTAACGCGCGGGCGGTTTTCTATCCAGTGAACCGTTTCAGCTCCGGGCCGCTTTTCTATCGGGAGGCATACCATGAACGCACGACACAACCCCAACGCGGCGGCCGTCGATGAACTGGTGGCCCTGTTCGCGGCGCACAGGCCCACGTGCACGATCGAGGACCTGGACGCGATCCTCGAGCACGCCGACCGGCTGACGGACATCGATTCGCGGCAGATCGAGGAGGCGGTCGTCGAAGAGATGGCCACGCACGGCCGCCCTGGCCTCCGCGTGATGCAGCACACCGTCCGCGAGGCCCTGATCGAACTGTGCCACCATCGCCCGGAGCACCGCCGGCAGATCGTCCAGGCGGCTCGGGCGAAGGTCATGGCGGACCACGCCAAGCGCACCAGGATCGCGGCCGAGCTTCAGGACCTGGGCGGTCCGTTCGCCACGCTGCTGGCGGCGCAGCCGATCAAGGTCCGGGCCCTGTTCGAGATCCTCTCGAAGGTCGAATCCATCGCCGACGACGATCTGCCGTTGACCTGGCACGGGCCGTTGACCGAAGCGTTCTTCACCGGCACGGAGTCCGTCGAGCGGCTGGCGGCCGAGTCGCCAAATGACCCCGACGCGGTCCTGCTGTCGCGCATGCTCGAACTGATCGAGGCGCTGTAGACGAAACCAAAGGAGGTCTATCATGGGAAACGCACAAGCCACTGCCGACGAGGAAGAATACGCGAGCTTCGAAGCGGTGGACCGCATCGTCGGCATGTTCGAGAGCCTGCCGGCGGAAACCAAGTTCTGGATTCGCATGCACACGTTCTGCAATCGGATCAGCCAGGATTTAGAGCACTACAACGAGGCGGGGTTGATCGACCGGATCAATGACACCCTGGCTCTGCACGCGGTGTACTTTCCGGGCACGGGCGCCGAGGCGGCGGAAGGTCTGCCCGACAATCACCCCTATCGAGACTGGCTGATCGGGTGGTTGGATGGCATGGTTCCCGTCTCCTGATCGGCGAACCACCTCTTTGACAACTGAAGAAAGTAGACCGCGATGTGCGGTTTGCGTCTTGTTAACCCTTTCTTGAAAGGGAGTATCATGAGTACACGGTCTGAAGAGAAAGTCGGCCTGGATCATCTGGATGATGCTTGTCTTCAGAGCATTGTCGATGGCGCTGCCGGGGAACACGGCGGCGAACTCAAGCGCTGGCCTCGAATCGCAGAGATTGCCTTCGAGGAACTGGCGCGTCGATCGGGGTATGAGATCGAATAGGAGCAGATGAACACTCATGACACGGCATGGCGAGGCAGGGCAAGGCTTTTCAAATGTCTGCCTGGTCGTGTCGCAAGACAAGACGAGACCAGACAAGACAAGACGCGGTTTACTCAGGTGGGGGCCGGGGCAACTCGGCCCCTACCGTTCTTCATCGAAACGACCAAGACATTCGTCTTTATGTTTGGGGGGCCGGCCTCGCCATGCGGCTGGCCCCCACTTTGAAGGAAGGTGACACGATGCTCGACGACATCACGATCATCACGGACCCGGACGGCGGCACGGCCGTTCTGACGTGCAACAGCCCGAACAGTCACTACGGCGCACCGGTGTTGCAAATCGACGCCGAAGACATTGACGGCGAATTCGGCCCGGCGGACCTGATCGACTTCAGCGGTATCGGCCAAGGCCTATTGCCGGCGGCGAACATCGTGGCGGCCTGGGCCAGTGATCCCGAGCGGACCGATGAAGAGCGCGAGGCGGCCCGGCGGTTTCTCTGTCAGTGGCCGGACGGTCCGCAATTGGACGAAGGAGGTGACGCATGAACCGACGCGACTACTACGCACATCGGGCAGAGCCCTGGGACGGTATCTGTGTTCGGTGCGGTCACAGCTATTTCGATTGCCGGGGCAACTGCACCTGCTTCGGCTGCATGGCCCAACGGCAGAGCGAGATCAAGGACGGGCTTGTCTTCGATGATGATCCGCCCTGGGAAAAGACCAACGCCACCCCCGTGAGCCTGCTGCCGATCGATGTCGGATTCGATCTGAAGGCGACGAAACACCTGGTGCGCCTCAGCGGCCTGGACGTGACCTATGAGGGCGCCGCCGGCCAGCGGGCCCACGTCTCCGGCTGCATCGAGACGGTGGCCGAGGTCCTGGCACAGGCTGGCTATTGCATCGTCGCGGCGCAGACGCCCACAGGCCGGGACATCCAGTGCACGCCCACGGGCCACGCCCCGGCCGGAGACGGCTTCTGCGGATCGTCCGTCACCTGGGCCGTGCAGGCGCGCAACGACAATTATTGGTGCAGGGGCGCGTCGATCCTGGCGGCCATCGAGCGGGCCGGCTGGCGGCCCGATGAGATCAAGCCACTGGCCGCCGGCGGCAAAGAAGGGAGGTAACGCCATGAATCCGCTACTTGATCGGTGCGAGGCACTGGCCCGGGCTGGCAGGCATATCACGGCGGTGTCTATCACGCAAGCAACCGACACTCAATTCTCGGCCCGTATCACCTTGCAGGACTGGGCCGAAGGCAGCGGGATGATGGAGGGCGGCGCTGTGAAAGCCTCCGTCTGGGAACGTCTGCCGGATGTCGTCTGGATGATCGAGTCCACGGTCGAGCAGGCGGAAGACTGGATCATCGAGCTATCCCGTGAGGGCCATGCAATCGACTGGGCGAAATTCGACAGGCCGGGGCATCGTTCGTGGTTGGCGAAACCCAACAAATGGGTAAAGCCGCCCCGGGGCGTGAAAGGAAGGTGACATCATGAATCATGATGAACAAAACCAAAAACCTGATATGCCTCTTGTTGCGCCAACGCCAACGGTATCAATTCCGATAACGATTGAGGAATACTATCAGGCAGGCAGCGACGCTGACGACACACTCTATCGAATCATCACCGTTTCCGTGAACCCACTGACGGAGTACGAGCACGAGGAAATGGCAGAAAACATCCACGAGCTGAAGCCGGTTTTTCCGAGTGACTCCCCGGCGGCCTACCAGAACACATACGAGATGGCCCTGTGGGAAATCGGGCGTTGTCTTGTGCCGTGGATCATGCGGCAAAGCGGCGGGCTGAGAGAGCAGATCGTCCACGTTCAACGTCTGGGGCGATTCAAAGGCCACGCGCCAGAGATTGAAGGAAGGTGACAGCATGAGCTTGTACAAACAGAGTTACATTGACGGCTCCGGGAACCAGCGGGAATCGCCCCGATGGACGATTGATTTCAGGAGCCACGACGGGCGGCGCTTGCGTTGGGCGGCGAGCACCAAGAAGCGGGAATCCGAACGCATCGAGGACAAACTGAGGGAACTGGCACAGACCCGCCGGCGGCGGGCAGAACCGATCGAACCTCTCTGGCTCTGGTTGCAGGACCTGCCCGTTACGGAGCAGGAGAAGCTTATCAGCCTGGGCCTCTGTGAACGCCGATGGATTCGCCGTCTATCGCAGCCCCAGGGGCTCCAAGAGCACGTTGCGGCGTTCGAGCAGTGGATGTCCACCAGCAAGACCCGGAGCGGCTACCTGCGCAACCGAGAACACGTACAGAAGACCCTGGCCCGTATCCGGGCAATCGTGGACGGCTGCGGATTCGATACGTTCGCAGATATTCAACCGGCGTCGGTCGAGACCTACCTGGGCACGCTCCACGTCAAGGGTAAGACCTACAACGCCTATTTGACGGCCTTCAGGCACTTCTGTTCGTGGTGTGTCAAGAACGGTCTGGCAGCCTACAGCCCCGTACAGTACATGGACCGAATCACAGTGAGGACCGAAGAGATCCGGCGGCCCCTGAGCGAAGAGGAAGTCCATCGGCTGTTGGCAGCGACCGTCAAGGCCTCCGATCGGTACGGTATGACCGGCTTGCAGCGGGCGGTTTTGTATCGTGTGGCCATCGAATCGGGCCTACGCCGGGGCGAACTGGCGAGCCTGACCGTGGGCGCCTTCGATTGCGCCCGGGCGGTGATTCGCTTGGAGGGCAAGGCGGCCAAGGACCGGTGCAAGGCCGAGCAGCCTGTTACGCTGGCCCTGGCGGCCCACATGGGCGAATACTTCAAGGACCGGGCCGACGACGAACAGGCATTCGCTCTGGGCAAGTGGGCCCGGACAGCGGATATGCTCCATGAAGACCTTGCCGAGGCGGGCATACCGGCCCGGAGTCCGGGCGGGCAAGAAGTGGTGTTTCATTCGTTTCGGCACACGCTCAGGACCGAACTCGTACGCCAGCGGGTATCCGAGGCCGTCATCGACCGGATCATGAGGCACAAGCCCCAGGGCATCGGCAAACGCATCTACACCCACGTAAGCGAACTCGAGATCCGGGCGGCCATCGAGCGGTTGCCGGAGTATCCGTGGCCCGGCGAACTGGCAGCCGAGCAGGCAGCCGAACGGACAGCGTGACATTTTACTATGACCAAATTATGACCAAACATACACATCTTATTGCATCTTATTGCACACTACAGGAAAGGGGTATCGGCGTTTTTGCCCTCGAAACCGCGTTTTTGACTGGGCCCGACTGGATTCGAACCAGTGGCCAAGGGATTATGAGTCCCCTGCTCTACCGCTGAGCTACGGGCCCGGACGTCTTGCGCGCGACGGCGCATGCAAGCACATTGGCCTGCTACTTTACCTGCATTGGACCGCCTCTGCAACACGTACAGCAGCCATTTTCCGGCATGGGCTTGCCCTGTCGGGATCTCCCGAGACTGTGGATTCGGCGCCACGCTGAGGTGACTACCAGTATCACGGCCAGGTGCCGACGCGGATGGACGGCTTCGACAAGCCGCCCCGCCCGTACAGGATTCGGCCCCATCATGGGACACAACAGGGGGTGACCCTGCAGATCGATTTCCGGGAGAATCAGCCGGCGACGTTATACTTACCCACCCAGTTATGGTCTATGGAACGCACCGGCAAGCATTACGCGCTTGCTGCGAGGTGGCCGGGCGCACTTGACGCTTGCAGGTGGACCGTGCGCGAGCCACGACGAACGGCCCACCCAACGGCCGACCCGGCCGCGAGGCGCGAACGCCCCGGTGCCCGCTGTCATCCTCTCAGGCCTGCTCGGCCATGAAGCGCACAAACACGCAACACCTTTTTGCATGCCCATCGTGACATTGAAGATTCTTTTATCCCCTCTGCAAAAGGCACTTACGAGCCACTCGCCAGCGCAAGACGCACTTTTTTTGATCAAAAACGTGCAGCGCCGCCCCCTTATGGAGGCCGACGTTGGTTCGGCCGCGAGTGCTGCACGGCCGCCGGGACGGGCCGAGGCAGCAGGACCCCGATGGTTCGCGGGCCGCCGCCTTGACGATCCTCAAACCCATCGAAGTGCCCGCCTGGCTCGAACGCCTCGTCGTGCCGCTAGTGCTGCTGTGGCGTCGGCTCCGCTACGGCTACACCTTCCGACGCATCCCGCTGACCCAGGGCCTCTTCGCGCTCGTCGATCCCGAAGACTACGCCGCACTGGCCCGCTACAAATGGCACGCCACACGCGGCCGCACCACCTTCTACGCCCAGCGCAAGGTCTGGGACCCCGTCGCCCGCAAGGAGGTCACGATCAAGATGCACCGCGAGATCCTGCCCGTCGCCGATGGCCTCGTCGTCGATCACATCAGCCGCAACGGACTCGACAACCGCAAAGCCAACCTCCGCAGCGCCACGCCCGCCCAGAACACCTGCAACCGCGCCCGGGCCGGCCGCACCGGCGGCCACTCGGCCTATCGCGGCGTGACACGCCACAAAGCCATGGACCAGTGGTTCGCCCGCATCGGCGTCAACGGCCGCACCATCCCCCTGGGCTACTTCGACGACGAGATCGACGCCGCTCTCGCCTACGACAACGCCGCCCGTCGCCACCACGGACCCTTCGCCACCCTCAACTTCCCCCACGGCCCGCCGCCACATAAGGGCCGTCGCTCGTCGCTCGTCGCTCGCTCCAACCTCCGGCCGTAGCCCATGCGGAACGTTGGGTCGTGGCTCGTAGAAGCGCAGATGGGTAGAAGCGTAGATCCGAGACCTGCGGCCTCCCGTCTCCAGCCTCCCGCCCGTTGCAACGCGACGTGGTAGCGACTGTATTGTGGATCAAGCATAATTTGGGTTCCAGGGTTCATTTTTT